>NZ_JBKGXS010000020.1:0-1123 GCF_046546475.1 Pseudonocardia phyllosphaerae | reverse complement strand
GGGCTATGAACCCGGCGACCGCTCCGCGTCGCGCGACAACAACCACCGCAACGGGAGCTCGCCGAAGACGGTGCGCACCGAGGTCGGGCCAGTCGAGCTCAAAGTTCCGCGGGACCGGGCGGGGACGTTCTCGCCGCAGATCGTGCCCAAGCACGCCCGCCGGGTCGAGGGCTTCGACGAGGCGATCATCAGCCTGTATGCGAAGGGGCTGACCACCGGCGAGATCGCCGCCCACCTGGGCGAGGTCTATGGCACCAGTGTGTCGCGGGAGCTGGTTTCGAAGGTCACCGACAAGGTCGTCGAGGAACTCGGCGCCTGGCAGAGCCGGCCTCTGGACCGCGTGTATCCCGTGGTGTTCGTCGATGCTCTGCACGTCAAGATCCGTGACGGACAGGTCGCCAACCGCCCGATCTATGTCGTACTCGGCATCAACAGCGAGGGCGAACGAGACGTGCTCGGGCTCTGGGTCGGCACCGGTGGAGAGGGTGCCAAGCACTGGATGGGGGTGCTCTCCGAACTCCGTAACCGCGGTGTCGCTGACGTGTGCATCGTGGCCTGCGACGGACTCAAGGGTCTACCGGAGGCGATCGCCGAGGTCTGGCCGCTGGCGACCGTGCAGCACTGCGTGGTGCACCTGGTCCGGGCCACGCTGCGCTACGCCTCCAAAGCGCACTGGTCGTCGATCACCAAGCAGCTCCGCACGATCTACACCGCCCCGACCGTCGACGCCGCCGAAGCCCGCTTCGCCGAGTTCGAGACAGACTGGGGCGAGCGCTACCCAGCAATCATCCGGCTCTGGCGTAGTGCCTGGGAGGAGTTCACGCCGTTCCTCGCCTTCCCACCCGAAGTTCGCCGGGTCATCTACACGACCAACGCGGTGGAGTCGTTGAACTCGCGATTCCGCCAGGCCACCCGCCGGCGGGGGCACTTCCCGAACGACCAGGCCGCGCTGAAGGTGCTCTACCTGGTCATCCGCAGCCCGATCGCCAACCGGACCAACGTGACCGGCCGGACCACCGGCTGGAAGGCTGCACTGAACGCGTTGACACTGTTCTACGGCGACCGGATCGCCCTGAACTGACACAGACGATCACCGCCCACACACGATCTTCCGGACAGTCCC
>NZ_JBKGXS010000019.1:0-1145 GCF_046546475.1 Pseudonocardia phyllosphaerae | reverse complement strand
CAGGGTCGATCCACGCGGGCGGAATGAACTCGGGCAGCCCGCCGCGTATCCGGACCTCCCATCCTGGTTTGTGGATCAGCCGGTGATGGGATTTGCACAGCATCACCAGATTGTTCAGTTCGGTGGGGCCGTGACATTCCCAGGGGACGATATGGTGGATATCGCACCACGAGGGTGGCCGGTCGCAGCCCGGATGGGCGCATCCTTTGTCGCGTGCGGTGACCGCGCGGCGTATTCCGGTGGGAATGGTGCGCTGGGCTCGTCCGATGTCGAGTGGTTCGCCCGTGCCGTTCATCACGACCGGCACGACGCTCGCGTCACAGGCCAGCATCCGCAGGTTCTCCGGGGTGCACTGCCCACCGAAGTGCAGCAACGCGCCCTTCGCGCGTTGTTCGAGGTCCTCGAGCCGGACCAGCACCGACACCACCGGACGACGCCCGCCGGTCTCGGGGAGCTCGTCGCGTTCCAGTGAGACCGAGCAGATCTCGTACAACGCCTCGGCCTGCCGCTGCCACGGGGACCGCTCGTCGGCGTCGCCGCGCGGCGCCGACAACGCCTCCAGCGCCGCGGCGATGGCGTCGAACATGACGGCGTCGTCGAAGCGGCCGGTGAACCGGCCACCGGACCCGGAACGGTTCGCCAGGATCTTCAGTGTGTTCAGGTCGGGTGCCGGTTCGTCGTCGGGCTCGGGGCCGTCCTCGTCGAGCCGGTCGATCAGGTCGGTGGCGAAGGCCCGCAGCTCGTTCGGGGTGTAGCAGGTGGCGTGCTCGGCGATCTGCTCCTCGGCCATCGCGAGCTTCTCGGCGGGGATCCGTTGCGCGGCATGGGATCCCAGCACGGTCGCGATCACGTCCACGTGCGCCAGCCCCAACCGGCCCGCGGCGAACCGCTGCGCGGTCGCGGGCAGCCTCGGCGGCAACGTCTGCCCGGTGAGACCGGTACGCGGGTGCACGTGCTGCGCGGCCCGGGTCCGGACCTTCGCCTCGCGCCGATCCCAGCCGACCAGATCCGACAGAGCGGAATCGGCATTCTTGTAACCGCGCTCGACGAACGCCCCCCGCCGCTCCAGCTCCGCCGTGACCGCCACCGTGCACCGGTCCAGCCGGCGCACCACGCCCTCGGCCATCGGCAGCGACGACAGCAGA
>NZ_JBKGXS010000018.1:0-1930 GCF_046546475.1 Pseudonocardia phyllosphaerae | reverse complement strand
CAGCCCCGTAGGATGTGCTGTCGTTGCGGGGGTCGGTGCTGCTGACGGCACCGTTGTGGGACTCGTGAGCGGTGCCGGACTTGTGTACGGGTACAGGAGTAGCTGATGTCGCCAGCAGGCCAGGGGTCGCCTAGAACTCGCAGGACGGTGGCGATCTCGCTCGCAGTCGTTGTAGTTGTCGCGGGCATCATTGGGTGGGTTCTCGGATCTACCGCATCCGAACCCGTGAGCTGGCCGACGTTCGCGGTTCTCGGAGCGACTAGTCTCCTTGCCGGTTTCGTCGGCGTGTATCTGTACGGCAGGAGCAAGGCCAAGTAGTTGGCGGGACAGTAGGTTATTGGCGTGAGGCCATGCACGGTCGCGTCCCGATTAGCTGCTTCGTAGGACGGTGGTTGTGTCGACGTCGACCTCGTGACCATGGTCGTCGGTCGGGTGCAGTCGGGCCAGCGGGTGGCCGCTCTCGTTCACGAGGGCGGAGTGCGCTTCGTCGTCGGCGAACGCGTGTCGTTCGCCCCACTGGCGCATGGCCACGATGACGGTGAACAGGTCGCGGCCTGCGTCGGTGAGGACGTAGACCTGGCGGCGTCCGGAGGCTGCCGTCTCTCGTTCGAGGACGCCGTGATCGACGAGGCGGCGGAGCCGGTCGGTGAGGATGTTGCGGGCGACCCCGGTGCGTTGCTGGAAGTCGGTGAACGACCGCGCGTTGTCCATTGCATCGCGAATGATCAGCAGGGTCCATCGGTCTCCGACGAGGTCGAGCGTGCGCGCGACCGGGCACGTCGGGTCGGTCCAGGTCACGTCGTCGACGTGGACGTCTGAGTTCATCACGGCTCCCGATGAGTTGCAGATCGCAACCATCGTGCCATACTCACATCAGTTGCAGATTGCTACTGATCGGGGATGGTGTGGGCCTCACACATGGCCGGAGGATGCTCCTCGCGGCGGTCTGCTCGGTCGCCGTGGCGACGATCTACGTTGCCCAGCCCGTGCTCGCGCAGATCGGGCGAGACCTGGGACTGCCCGAGTCCGACCTCGGGTGGATCGTGGCAGCCGGACAGCTCGGGTACCTGGTCGGCTTGGCTTTCCTGGTCCCGTTGGGAGACATGCTGGACCGGCGCAAGCTCATCGGAGGTCAACTGCTCCTCGCCGCGGTCGGCATGCTGCTGGCTGCGTTCGCGCCCGGACTGTGGTTTCTGCTCATCGGTCTCGCGGCGACGGGCTTGTTCGCCGTCGTCGTACAGACGACCGTCGCATTCGCCGCTGATCTGTCGACGCCGGCGGAGCGTGGTCGCACGCTCGGGGTCGTCACCTCCGGGGTCATCATCGGAATCCTCGGGGCCCGGGTCCTGGCCGGGGTACTTGCCGACCTGCGGGGGTGGCGAAGCATCTACATCACGCTCACGCTGCTTCTCCTCGTGCTCTCGATCGCGGTGTGGAAGCAGCTGCCGACAGACCACCGGTCGCATCGCAGGACCTACGGTGACGTGCTGACCTCACTCGGGCACCTCTTCTGCGAGCCGTTGTTCGTCTCGCGCGGGATGATCGCGTTCTTCCTCTTCGCTTCTTTCGGCACCCTGTGGAGCGGACTCGCGCTACCGCTGGCTGCCGAACCGTGGCAGCTGAGCACGGCCCAGATCGGCCTGTTCGGAATCGCCGGTCTCGCCGGCGCGCTGGGAGCGGCACGGGCAGGCCGGTGGGCCGACACCGGCCATGCCGACCTCGTGACCGGTACTGCGCTGGTATTGCTGGTGTTGTCCTGGATCGCCTCCGGGCAGGCCACCTGGTCGCTCTGGCCGGTCGTCGTCGGTGTCCTCGTCCTGGACTTCGCGGTCCAGGCCGCACACGTCAGCAACCAGTCTCTTCTCACCGCCGCCTACTCGGAACAGACCAGCGGCGCCATCGGCGGCTACATGATCTTCTACTCGCTCGG
>NZ_JBKGXS010000017.1:0-3313 GCF_046546475.1 Pseudonocardia phyllosphaerae | reverse complement strand
GGGTGCTGGTCATCGGCAGCGGTCTCCGCCGTCGTGTCGTTGTCGGTCAACGATGATCCTTCCCGGCCGAAGCTGCCGCTTCAGCCTGCCGGATCACCGGCCCACACACGATCTTTCTGACAGGCCCTGACACGACAGAGGCCGCCCGGCCGCGGTTCGCGGCCGGGCGGCCGCCGTCGCCAGCGATCACCAGGGGCTGGGCGCCCAGCCGAGCGGGTTCTGGAAGTATCCGATCGGGACGATCCCGATCCGACCGCCGGCGCTGGTGCTGATCACCCGGCCGTCGCCGAGGCTGATAGCGACGTGACCGGCGCTGCTGGTGTTGTAGAAGACCAGTGCGCCGCGGGGGGCGGCCGAGTACGGCGTGCGGCGGTCACGGCTGTTCCAGTTCGCCCGCGCAGTCGGGTACTTGCCGCTGACTCCGTACGCGTTCTCGACCGCCTTTTCGCACAGGCCTTCGTAGACGGTGCTGCCCATGCGCTGCTGGAACCAGCTGATGGCCGCCTCGGCCCTCGGGTTGGTCGCGGTGCCACCGGAGCGGCTTGACCATTTCGCGACGTGCCCCTGGGCGTAGACGACGGCGTTCCCGTCGTTCTGCAGCTCGAGATCAGCCCCGTTGTTCCCGTTCGTGCCGGTCGCCCAGACCGCGGAGTTGCCCGGAGCGATGACGACCAGGTTGCCGTCGCCCTGCATCGTCGCGACGGAGTTCGCCCGGTTGGTCCCGCTCGCCCAGATCGCTCGGTTGCCGGGGGCGTACTCGACGAGATTGCCGTCGCCTTGCATGACCAGGACGTACTGGCCGTCCGGCGACACCAGCCGCTCGCCTGCGACGAGTGTCTCTCCAGGGTTCAGTCGGTCGGAACCCGCGCCCGCGAACGCGACGCCCGTCCCCCCTGCCATCAGCGTTCCGCCGACGAGTGCGGCCAGCGTCGCAGCGCCGAGCCTGCCGAATGTAGCGCGCTTCATCGATCTGTCCCGTCTCATTCACTGGCTGGCGCCTGTGCTGCCGGCCTGGTGACGAAATCGTCGGCTGCAGACGGGTACTGGCAGTGGTTCAGGGACGAACCATCACCTGCTCCGGAACTGGCTCAACCTGGTCAGGTGGACCGGATAAAGACGTGGTCGAACCGTGCGGGGGCTCCCCAGGCGCGCAGCGCCACTCCTCCGCATTCGACACCGGGAGTGTCCACATTGGTGGTGGTCCCATCGACGTCCACGCTCAACGTTGTGCCGACGGCCCGGACGACGACGTGGTGAGGACTGTGGATGTCCGGCATCGGAGCGGGGTCGATCGTGGCACGCCAGGCTCCACCGGGCAGTTCGACCGCTCTGGCATAGGACCCGGACCGTCCGAAGTCGCGGGCGTCCTCCCACTCGTACTGGACCGACGATCCGGTCGGCTGGTCGTCCTCCATCACGGCGCGTGGCACCACCCCGATACCGAAGGCGGTCGGGTTCGCGCTTGCTTCGACGACGACATCGAACTCGATGGTTGTGGCGCAAGCTTCAGCGGGCGAGTAGAAGCCCCACAGGTGGTCGAAGCGGTCGTCGCCGAGTGGCGGCGTGATCTCGAGCCGATCGCCATTCGCCGATGCGGGGAATGTGGAGTACGCCGTGCCGAACGGCTCGAACGCCGCCACCGAGGCTGGCTCGTCCGTGTTCGATACCCCGAACGCCTCGGGGACGGTCGCGAGCAGTGCGCCGGTGGCTCCGATGATCGCTGCCGCCGCCCCGAGCGCTCGCTGTTGTCGACGGTGGTGGGCGGCGAAGAGTTGAACGAGCTCGTCCGCCCACACCGACGGCCGGCTCGGTCGGTCCCCCGGGTCTGGGGCGAGCGCGGCCACGACGAGGTCGACGACTTTGCGGCCGTGCCGCAACCGCAACCGTCGGGTCGCGTTGCGCAGCTCGAGCCGGACGACCGCGATCGCCGTGTCGTCGTCCGCCGGGGGCGGATCCGTCCCGACGAGGCAGAAGTAGGCCAGTGCTCCCAGGCCGTAGACATCGCATGCCACGGTCCGTGGAGCACATGGGTCGGCGAGCACCTCGGGCGCGGTGTAGTTCCGGGAGTGCAGGCCGAGAGGGTCACGTGCACCGTCGAGAGGGCGGAGCGTCCCGATATCGACGAGCACGGCGCCGCGCCCCGGCGAGACGACGACGTTGTCTGGCTTGACGTCCCGGTGCAGCATCGGATTACCGAACGTCCGAGTCACGGAGTGTAGCGAGGCGACCGCATTGGCAACTTCGGTGACATACCGAATGAGGCGGGACGCCGTTGTTGTGCCGGATGGGGCCTCTTTGCGCAGGTCGGTCCCATCGACCCACTCCATGACGAGGCAGGGAACCGTGAACGAGATGCCCCTGGCATCGTCATACCACCCGGATGGGTGCGGCGCCGAGGTGAGGATGAGGTCGTGGACACGGACGAGATGGTCGTGCCGGAGAGCCTGCAGGAGGTGACGCTGATCGGTCCACCGCGTCAGGTCCGCAGGCGCGGGCGACCCGTCCGGGGTCGAGGAAGGGCGCAGCTGCTTGACAGCGACGGGTACGGGCGACGCCAGAGAGCCGCGGAACCGTGCCCGCCACGTCGTCCCCTCGCCGCCCGGCAGGCCCGGCCCGAGGAGCTCGAACCGATCTGGATCCTCGGCGGGGCCGAGGAACAGGCCGTTCGGCTCGTCGTCCCGGAGGTCAGCAGACACTGGAGCGTGACCGATCGGAGCACCACGCTCATCGCCAGTGACCACGCCCCCATCGAAAGTCATGCGCGTCTGCTCCCGGTCGGCCGCGCCGCGGGGCCCACCACACCGGTGTCGATCGCCCACCAGGCGAGTGCGACCAGGTAGGTCTGGGCGACACCGAGATCGTCTTCGGAGGCCCTCAGACCCGGGATTCCCTCGATGTCGCTCAACCTCGCGCGCAGACGGTCGAGACACGTTCGCACGCTGTTGGCAGTGGTCCCGTGCGCCTCGGCGATGGCCCGGTATGTCGCTGGCCCGCCCCCCGCCGTTGTCAACATGGGGGCGCATAGAGCGAACAACATACGGCGCTCACGAGCAGTGACGTGGCCGGAGCCGGAGGCTGTCGAACCTGGCCCTGCGGTTGTCCGAGGCGCGGGAAAGTCCGCGACCTCGACGTGCGAGCGTATGTCGAGGTGGAGCGTGTAGCAGTGCCCGAACCGGCCCGGTACAACTAGGGCGTGTCTCCCAATTCGCGTAGCCAGGTGACGATCGCCTTCAGCACCACTCCGCCACGGAAGGTCAGCGCGAGCTTGTCGTATCGGGTGGCGAGCCCGCGCCACTGTTTGACGTGGCAGAAC
>NZ_JBKGXS010000016.1:0-5289 GCF_046546475.1 Pseudonocardia phyllosphaerae | reverse complement strand
GTGGTGCGGGTGTCCTTTGAGAACTCAACAGTGTGTCGAGCTAAATTATATGGTTTGGCGTTTTTGTGCCAGATTGTTTTTGCCGTCTGGTCTGACCCCGTCGGGTCGGGCGGCTTCTTTGGTAAGTCCAGGGTTTTTGTTGGAGAGTTTGATCCTGGCTCAGGACGAACGCTGGCGGCGTGCTTAACACATGCAAGTCGAGCGGTAAGGCCCCTTCGGGGGTACACGAGCGGCGAACGGGTGAGTAACACGTGGGTGACCTGCCCTCAGCTTCGGGATAAGCCCGGGAAACTGGGTCTAATACCGGATAGGACACTCCATCGCATGGTGGTGTGTGGAAAGTTTTTTCGGCTGAGGATGGGCCCGCGGCCTATCAGCTTGTTGGTGGGGTAATGGCCTACCAAGGCGGTGACGGGTAGCCGGCCTGAGAGGGCGACCGGCCACACTGGGACTGAGACACGGCCCAGACTCCTACGGGAGGCAGCAGTGGGGAATATTGCGCAATGGGCGGAAGCCTGACGCAGCGACGCCGCGTGGGGGATGACGGCCTTCGGGTTGTAAACCTCTTTCGCCAGGGACGAAGCCTTTGGGTGACGGTACCTGGAGAAGAAGCACCGGCCAACTACGTGCCAGCAGCCGCGGTAACACGTAGGGTGCGAGCGTTGTCCGGAATTATTGGGCGTAAAGAGCTCGTAGGCGGTGTGTCGCGTCGGCCGTGAAAACTTGGGGCTTAACTCTGAGCGTGCGGTCGATACGGGCATCACTTGAGTTCGGCAGGGGAGACTGGAATTCCTGGTGTAGCGGTGAAATGCGCAGATATCAGGAAGAACACCGGTGGCGAAGGCGGGTCTCTGGGCCGATACTGACGCTGAGGAGCGAAAGCGTGGGGAGCAAACAGGATTAGATACCCTGGTAGTCCACGCCGTAAACGTTGGGCGCTAGGTGTGGGGACCATTCCACGGTTTCTGTGCCGCAGCTAACGCATTAAGCGCCCCGCCTGGGGAGTACGGCCGCAAGGCTAAAACTCAAAGGAATTGACGGGGGCCCGCACAAGCGGCGGAGCATGTGGATTAATTCGATGCAACGCGAAGAACCTTACCTGGGTTTGACATGCACAGGATCGCGGCAGAGATGTCGTTTCCCTTGTGGCCTGTGTGCAGGTGGTGCATGGCTGTCGTCAGCTCGTGTCGTGAGATGTTGGGTTAAGTCCCGCAACGAGCGCAACCCTTGTTCCATGTTGCCAGCACGTAGTGGTGGGGACTCATGGGAGACTGCCGGGGTCAACTCGGAGGAAGGTGGGGATGACGTCAAGTCATCATGCCCCTTATGTCCAGGGCTTCACACATGCTACAATGGCTCATACAGAGGGCTGCGAGACCGTGAGGTGGAGCGAATCCCTTAAAGTGAGTCTCAGTTCGGATCGGGGTCTGCAACTCGACCCCGTGAAGTTGGAGTCGCTAGTAATCGCAGATCAGCAACGCTGCGGTGAATACGTTCCCGGGCCTTGTACACACCGCCCGTCACGTCACGAAAGTTGGTAACACCCGAAGCCGGCGGCCCAACCCTGTGGGGAGGGAGTCGTCGAAGGTGGGACTGGCGATTGGGACGAAGTCGTAACAAGGTAGCCGTACCGGAAGGTGCGGCTGGATCACCTCCTTTCTAAGGAGTCCCACTGTGGTGGGGCGCCACTTCTTCTGCTTGTTGCAGGTTGTGGTTCCTTGACAGATTCGCACTGTCGGCCCCGAGTGTGGGTCGGGTGTGACTGGGTGGAACACGAGGCGCCAGATTTTTTGGTTCGACACACTGTTGGGTCCTGAGGGGACACCGTGTTTGCGGGTTTTCTCTGGCCGACCCTGCTGGATGCTTGTCCTAATGCCTGCTGTGTGTGGGTGGTGGCTTGTTGATGGTGGGTGTGGTTGTGGGTTGAGTGTTGCATAGTGGATGCGAGCATCTTGTTGTGGTCAAGTTGTTAAGAGCACATGGTGGATGCCTGGGCATCAGGAGCCGATGAAGGACGTGGGAGGCCGCGATAGTCCTCGGGGAGCTGTCAACCGAGCTGTGATCCGAGGGTGTCCGAATGGGGAAACCCAGCACCCGTCATGGGGTGTTACCCGTACCTGAATTCATAGGGTGCGTGGAGGGAACGTGGGGAAGTGAAACATCTCAGTACCCACAGGAAGAGAAAACAAATAGTGATTCCGTGAGTAGTGGCGAGCGAAAGCGGATGAGGCTAAACCGTGTCCGTGTCAAGCCGGCAGGTGTTGCGGATGTGGGGTTGTGGGATGCGTTGTTCACCTTCTGCCGAGGGTGGGACGCTGTTGTGCTGTGTTAGCGGAACGACTCTGGGATGGTCGGCCGTAGTGGGTGATAGCCCCGTACGCGAAAACGCAGTGTGCAGTGTGGACGTTTTTCCCGAGTAGCAGCGAGCCCGTGGAATTCGCTGTGAATCTGGCGGGACCACCCGTCAAGCCTAAATACTACCTGGTGACCGATAGCGGACAAGTACCGTGAGGGAAAGGTGAAAAGTACCCCGGGAGGGGAGTGAAATAGTACCTGAAACCGTGTGCTTACAAGCCGTCAGAGCCTTTTGGGGTGATGGCGTGCCTTTTGAAGAATGAGCCTGCGAGTTATGCTTCGTGGCGAGGTTAACCCGTGTGGGGTAGCCGTAGCGAAAGCGAGTCCGAATAGGGCGTTGAGTCGCGGGGTATAGACCCGAAGCGAAGTGATCTACCCATGGCCAGGGTGAAGCGTCGGTAAGACGTCGTGGAGGCCCGAACCCACCAGGGTTGAAAACCTGGGGGATGAGCTGTGGGTAGGGGTGAAAGGCCAATCAAACTTCGTGATAGCTGGTTCTCCCCGAAATGCATTTAGGTGCAGCGTCGTGTGTTTCTCGCCGGAGGTAGAGCACTGGATGGTCTAGGGGGCCTACAAGCTTACCGAAATCAGCCAAACTCCGAATGCCGGTGAGTGAGAGCGCGGCAGTGAGACTGCGGGGGATAAGCTTCGTGGTCGAGAGGGAAACAGCCCAGATCACCGGCTAAGGCCCCTAAGCGTGCGCTAAGTGGAAAAGGATGTGGGATCGCCCAGACAACCAGGAGGTTGGCTTAGAAGCAGCCATCCTTGAAAGAGTGCGTAATAGCTCACTGGTCAAGTGGTCCTGCGCCGACAATGTAGCGGGGCTCAAGCGCACCGCCGAAGCCGTGGCAATGACACTTTTGGTGTTGTTGGGTAGGGGAGCGTCCTGCATCTGGTGAAGCCCGGGAGTGATTTACGGGTGGAAGGTGTGGGAGTGAGAATGCAGGCATGAGTAGCGAATGCAGAGTGAGAATCTCTGCCGCCGGATGACCAAGGGTTCCTGGGCCAGGTTGTTCCGCCCAGGGTGAGCCGGGACCTAAGGCGAGGCCGTCAGGCGTAGTCGATGGACAACGGGTTGATATTCCCGTGCTCGTGATAGTGCGTCCATGCTGAGGTCAGTGATGCTAACCGCCCGAACCCACCTTCGTTCCTTCGGGAGCGTTGTTTGTGGGGGAGCGTGGGATCCGATCTGGTAGTAGGCAAGTGATGGGGTGACGCAGGAGGGTAGCTCCGCCACGCGGTGGTTGTCGTGGTGTAAGCCTGTAGCCTGATCTCCTAGGTAAATCCGGGGGGTCGTTGAGGGTGAGAGGTGATGCGTAGCCGTTTGAGGCGAAGTGAGTGATCCCATGCTGTCGAGAAAAGCCTCTAGCGAGTGCTGTTGCGGCCCGTACCCTAAACCGACACAGGTGGTCAGGTAGAGAATACCGAGGCGATCGAGAGAACTGTGGTTAAGGAATTCGGCAAAATGCCTCCGTAACTTCGGGAGAAGGAGGGCCGGTTGTTGTGAAGCCACTTGCTGGTGGAGCGATGGCCGGTCGCAGAGACCAGGCCCAAGCGACTGTTTACTAAAAACACAGGTCCGTGCGAAGTCGCAAGACGATGTATACGGACTGACGCCTGCCCGGTGCTGGAACGTTAAGAGGACCCGTTAATCCTTCGGGGTGAAGCGGAGAATTTAAGCGCCAGTAAACGGCGGTGGTAACTATAACCATCCTAAGGTAGCGAAATTCCTTGTCGGGTAAGTTCCGACCTGCACGAATGGCGTAACGACTTGGGCGCTGTCTCGACCACAGACTCGGCGAAATTGCACTACGAGTAAAGATGCTCGTTACGCGCGGCAGGACGGAAAGACCCCGGGACCTTTACTATAGCTTGGTATTGGTGCTCGGTTCGGCTTGTGTAGGATAGGTGGGAGACTGGGAAGCCATCACGCCAGTGGTGGTGGAGTCGTTGTTGAAATACCACTCTGGTCGAATTGGGTGTCTCAACCTCGGGCCATGATCTGGTTCAGGGACAGTGCCTGGTGGGTAGTTTAACTGGGGCGGTTGCCTCCTAAAGAGTAACGGAGGCGCCCAAAGGTTCCCTCAGCCTGGTTGGCAATCAGGTGTTGAGTGTAAGTGCACAAGGGAGCTTGACTGTGAGACCGACAGGTCGAGCAGGGACGAAAGTCGGGACTAGTGATCCGGCACCTCCTTGTGGAAGGGGTGTCGCTCAACGGATAAAAGGTACCCCGGGGATAACAGGCTGATCTTGCCCAAGAGTCCATATCGACGGCATGGTTTGGCACCTCGATGTCGGCTCGTCGCATCCTGGGGCTGGAGTAGGTCCCAAGGGTTGGGCTGTTCGCCCATTAAAGCGGTACGCGAGCTGGGTTTAGAACGTCGTGAGACAGTTCGGTCCCTATCCGCCGCGCGCGTTGGAGATTTGAGGAAGGCTGTCCCTAGTACGAGAGGACCGGGACGGACGAACCTCTGGTGTGCCAGTTGTCCCGCCAGGGGCACGGCTGGTTGGCTATGTTCGGGAGGGATAACCGCTGAAGGCATCTAAGCGGGAAGCCTGTTCCAAGATGAGGTCTCCTACCACCTTGAGTGGGTAAGGCTCCCAGCAGATTACTGGGTTGATAGGCCGGAGATGGAAGCCCTGTGAGGGGTGGAGTTGACCGGTACTAATAGGCCGAGGGCTTGCCACAACATGTTGTTCGCATCCACTGTGTGACCCTGAGTCCATAACCTGTTTTGGTTGTGTGGCTGGTTGCTCTGGTCTGTGCCCCTTTCTGTGGGGTGTGGGTTGGGGTTCTAAGTTGATAGTGTTGTCGGTGGTCATAGCGGTAGGGGAACGCCCGGTCCCATTCCGAACCCGGTAGCTAAGCCTTCCTGCGCCGATGGTACTGCACTCGTCAGGGTGTGGGAGAGTAGGTCGCCGCCGACATTCAAC
>NZ_JBKGXS010000015.1:0-69321 GCF_046546475.1 Pseudonocardia phyllosphaerae | reverse complement strand
CGCGACAGCCCTTCGGGCTGCCCTTGACCGCGAGCCTCGCCGGCCGTGCCGGGACGCCCCAAGGGGCAGGCGGGGAACAGCGTCCCGCCACCCCTTTCGGGGAACCCGGGCCGACAGGCCCTGACCGTTGTGATCGGGAGGCCGACATGAGCAGCCAGAACAGCACCAGCAGCAAGGCCCGTCGGGTCGACGGCGCCGAGCGCGCCGTGGGCGTCGCGGAGGTGATGACCGTCGGGGTACGTATCGCGGGGGAGATACCGACGCGGGTGGACCTCCAGCACGCGGGTACCGAGCAGCAGATGCTGGGTCTGTCGCTGGGGACCGTGCTGGTGTATCTGCGGTCTCACCTTGTGGCGCGCACGATCGCGTTGGCGTGGGGGCAGGCTGCGCCGATGGCGCGCTCGTTGTCGCCGCTGTTGCCTGCGGCGCGGCGTCCGGTGGTGGCGACGGGGCCGTGGTCGGTGTCGACGATGGTGCGCTTCCACGGGGTGCCGACGATCGATTCGATGTTGATGACGCCGCGGTCGGGGACGAACTTGCCGACGATGTTGCGGGTCCAGGTCGGTGCGATCACGTGGGAGCTGGCTGATGCGGCGTCGTACACGGCGTTGTTGAACGCGTGGCGGCAGGCGGCGGATCTGCTGGCGATCGCGGAGCCGACCGAGTACTGAAGATCAACATTTGGATGTCGGGTCCCGGCCGCTGGCGCGGCCGGGACCTTCCGCGTCACGCTGTCGGTCATGGAGTGGCGGGTGGGCGTGTTGCGGTCCGGAGCGGAGAACGTCGCGTGGACCGAGCGCGGTGAGGCAGCCGACTGGGCCGGGGCGCGGCTGGCGGCGATCGAGGAGTTGCAGCGGCTGGCCGGGCGGGAAGGGCGTCAGGAGTACCGCGTGGTGATCGACGGGCAGGCGGGGATCGTCGTCCCGGGCCTCGAGCCGGACGGCGCCGTTGCGCTGGTCGACCTGGATCGTGTCATTCCCGTCGAGCGCTACAGCTCGTAACCCCACCTCCGGACCGGCCGGTCGTCGGGCCGACACGAAACGTCACGAGGCTGCTGGGGCTGCGGTCTACGGTGAGCGCATGACGCGCTCTGGTGATGCGGACGCTGACGCCTGGACCGTGCATGGTGAGCGGGCGATCTATGAGAACGAGTGGGTCACGGTCGGGCTCGCGGACATCTCGCAGCCGTCCGGGGACCGCTTCGAGCACCACACGGTGACGTTGCCCGCCGCGGCGATGACCGTGGTCCTGGATGACGCCGGGGAGAACGTGCTGATGTCGTGGCGGCATCGGTTCGTGCCGGACGTGTGGAACTGGGAGCTGCCGGGCGGTCTGCTCGACGACGGCGAGACGCCTGCGGAGACCGCGGCACGCGAGGTCGAGGAGGAGACCGGTTACCGGCCGCGATCGATCGAGGCGCTGGTGGCGTTCGAGCCGATGGTCGGCACCGTCCGCAGCGCGCACCACGTCTTTCTTGCTCGTGGTGCGGAGTTCGTGGGTGCCCCGGAGGAAGTGAACGAAGGCCGGTTCCGGTGGTTGCCGCTGACGGAGGTTCCGGAGCTCATCGCGTCCGGGAAGATCGCGAACTCGGGGTCGCTGGTCGGGTTGCTGCACGTTCTGGCGTTGTCCGGACCGTCGGCGCCGTCACGGTCCGAGTAGGTCGCTGATCCGTCGTCGTTGACGTTCGGAGCCGGTGCGCGCCGCCAGCTCGCGTGCGCGCGCCGCCTGGGTGCGGGACTCGGCGAGCTCGCCGAGGGCGCGCATGGCGAGTGCGAGATCGACGCGGAGGCTGACCTCGGCGCGGCCGTACTGGCCCTCGGGCATCGAGCGCAGGGCGAGTGTCAGGTCGTCGACGGCGGACAGGTCGCCGAGGCGTGCGAGGCAGTGGCCTCGCCAGCGGGCGAGGTGCTCGGCGTTGAGCATGAGGTAGGGCAGTGCGTCCTGCGGTTGGGCCGGTAGCGCTGCGTCGGCGGCGTCGAGAGCTCGGAGTGAGGCGTCCCGTTGCCCGAGCGCCGCGAGGGCCTCGGCCTCGGCGGCGTGGAGCCAGGCGAGCAGCTCCTGGGGCAGCGATCCGGGCGCGTGGGCCCGGGCGGAGAGGATCAGCTCGCGGGCCTCGGCGGTCCGTCCGGCGTCGAGCAGGATGTATGCCTGTTGTGCCCGGGCGTAGACGATTCCGGGTGTCACCTCGCTCTCGCGTGCTGCCGCGGTGGCGATCTCGTGCAGCCGCCACGCCTCCTGTAGATGACCCATGTCGAGTGCCTGCCAGCCGGCGAGTGCGGCGACCTGGCCGAGCTGGTCGGCGGCGTCCGCCCGGGGACTGCCGGGCAGCGCGTTGTGCACGAGCCGTTCCAGCGCCGCGACGTGGGCGAGTGCCTGGTCGTGGACGGTCGTTCCGCCGAGTCGCCGGTCCATCAGCCTGATCGTCTGTGTCTGGGTCCGGAGCAGCTCGACCAGCCCGGGATCCAGCCGGGTCAGCTCCGGGAGGTCGAGCGGGATCGTCGGCGCCTCGTCGAGTGGTGGTGCGGGAGTCGGCGGCCGTGGTCCGGCGATCCCGAGGTCCTCGCAGGACTCGCCGTAGACCTCGCTCAGGAGCGCGCAGTAGAAGTCGCTGACGACGCCGCCCTGGTTCTCCCAGACGGCGATCCGGCGCGCCAGGCTCTCGTCCTTGGGCAGCCGCTCGTTGCGGCGGGCGGCCGCTGTGCGGAGCTCGTGGAGCAGCCGGGCCTTCTTCCACCCCCGCTCCTCGCGGGCCTGCGCGAGTCGGTTGCGCATCGCTGTCCCTCCGTCCGGCCGATCACAGTGGCCCGCTGAGCTGCGGAAATCAACCCTGACGCCGGTCGGGCATCAGCCCGCGTCACCTCGCGTCATCTCCCGTCGACTCCGTCCACAACTGCAACCTCATCCCCAGCTCCGGAAGCCGTCTCGGGATCGACGGCGGCCGGTGTCCTACTCGACAGGTACGGGATTGGGGATGCAGTGAGTGATCTTCGAAGGACGCATCAGGCGCCGGTGCCGGCGCCGAGGTTCTACAGCGTCGCGCAGGTGGCGGAGATGCTCGGGATGTCGTCGATGACGGTGTACCGGGCGATCGCGGCGGGCGAGTTCCCGGCCGTGCGGGTCCGGGGCCGGTTGATCATCCCGGCGAAGGCGATCGAGGCGATCGCCGACCTGGCGATCGGCGAGCACACCGTCGTCGACGCCGCGGGATGGGTTCCTGCGCCGCGCCGGAGCGCCGAGTGATGGCCGGGGCGGGGCTGGCACTGCTGGTCCTGATCGTCGGTGCGGTGATCTGTGCGAAGGCGCGCTCGGCCGGTGGGGCGGTGCTGTTCACGGTGATCGCGGCGATCGTGTTCATCGCGACGCCGGTCGGCCAGGGCCTGCCGGGTGCGGTCTCGACGTTCATGTCGGCGTTCGACCACGCCGCGACTCCGGCACTGAACCGGACGCCCGCCGAGCACAAGGCGGGCAACTCGTGAGCGGGCCGCAGGAGCGGCGCGACGACGCCGCACGCGGCGAGGACCTGGGCATCGGCGATCTGGCGTGCCCGGGCTGCTGGGGGCCGGTCGTCGACCGTCCGCCTCTGGGCTGGCCGGGTGGCGCCGGCGAGAGCCCGGACTTCTCGCACACGGACGGGACGGTGCTGTGTCCGGACGAGCGGGGCCGAGTCCCGGAACCGGTCGATGCCGGTGGTCTCCGCTACCAGCTGACCGATGCCGGGGATGCCGCGTCCCTGGACGAGGACCTCGGGCGGGGCCGATGACGGCCGCGCCGTCGAGATACGAGGTGGGACGGCCCGGCGACGGGTTCTTGGCGGGACACAGCCGCCGGGCCGCTCTCCCCACACATCTGCAGAAGGCAGGAGAGAGCCCGATGGTAGGACGAGACGAGAGCTGGCGGTCGGAGGCGGCCTGCCGGTCGGTGGACCCGGAGCTGTTCTTCCCGGAGTCGGCGAACGGGCGCGAGGCCTTGCGCCAGGTCGCGCAGGCCAAGCGCGTGTGCCGGCGGTGCCCGGTCGAGGATGCGTGCGCGCAGTGGGCGCTGGCCGAGCTGCGCCACGGGATCGCCGGGGGAATGACCGAGGACGAGCGCCGCCGGCGTCGCCGCGGCGGCGAGCGAGGCAACGGCGGCGGCGGGCCGGTCCGGCGAGGCGGTGTACCGCGGCGCTCGTTCCGCAGCGATCGTGCCCACATCATCATCTCCGGCTGTGAGGCGATCGCCGACGGCGTGCCACTCGACGAGGTGGCCGCCGCCCACGGGGTGAGCCTGCGGACCGCGGAACGCTGGGCCCGCGACGTGCGGAACTGCTCCGCGCCGGGAGGTCGTCGCTGATGCCCGGGACCGAGACGACGTCATCGCACAGCGCGGCCGGGGAGATCCGGTCGCTGATCGAACGCCTCGCCCGGACCCGGTTCGGGGCACGGGTCGTCGAGACACCGATTGCGGGCTACCAGGTACTCACGGATCGCTCGCTCGACGAGCCGACGGCCGGGATCCGCGCCGCCTGGCTGACCTGCGCGGTGGCCGAGGGACAGCTGTCGGTGCACGCGCGAGCGGCGCGCGCGGCAGGGCGTTCGTGGGACGAGATCGGCGCCGCTCTGGATCTGCCCGTCGACGGGTTCCGCGCACGGGACGCAGCGGCGTTCGAGTGGCTGGTCGAGGGCCGCGACCCACGCGACGTGGACGACGACGTCGTGTCGATGCATGCGCCGTCGTTCTGGTGGCGGTGCCCGAGCTGCGACCGGCAGATCACCGATCGGGGCCCCTACAACGGCCACCCCGATGACGACGAGGACGGCCACGCCCTCGGTTGCGCCCGGCACGAGGAGGACGTCGCCGCGTGGGAGGACCGTTCGGGGTGGCAGCAGTGATGGCCACCCTGTTCGGCCCCACCGGGCTGGTTCTCGTCGCGCTCGTCGTCGCTGCCGTGTGGGCGTTGTCGCGTGGCTCCCGCGCTCTCGCGGCCGGTCTCGGTGCCGTCGCGCTGTTTCCCGCGGTGACGGTGGTGGCCGCGCTGTCCTGGCCGGTGCTGGTCGTCGTCGCGGCCCTGGTGGCGGCGGTGGTAGCGGTGCGGTGGTCGCGGTCGGCGGCCACGGTGACGCGGTGGTCGCGGCGGAGCCGCCGGAAGGTCGGTGTCGCTTCGGTACTCGACATCGTCCGGCACGCCGGCACGCTGGCGGTGCGCCGCCGCCTGGGCACGGTCCGGCCGTCGCTGGCTGCGCTGCACCGATGCCGGCGGTGGCGGCTGCCGACGGCGGCCGGTGCGGTGCAGCTGTGCCGTGCCGGTGGGCTGCGGGTGTGGGCACTGGTCGAGGACGTCGTGATCGTCGTCGGTGGCCCCCGCACCGGTAAGACCGGGTGGCTGGCGGGACGGGTTCTCGACGCCCCCGGTGCGGCGCTGGTGACCTCGACCCGCACCGATCTGCTCGATCTCTGTGCGGCGCTGCGGCGTCGTAGCCGGGGGCCGGTGTTCGTGTTCAACCCGGCCGGTCTCGGCGACCGGCCGTCGACGATCACGTTCGATCCGCTGACCGGATGCGGTGATCCGGTGACCGCGACCGAACGTGCCACCGACATGCTCTCGGCCGTGGCCCGCGGCCACAGTGGCGACCGCGAGTTCTGGGACGGCCAGGCCCGCAGGGTGCTCGCTGCGCTCCTGCACGCCGCGGCACTCGGTGGCAGGCCGATGGCGCAGGTGCTGGGGTGGGTGGCCGAACCGGACTCCGCCGGCCGCGAGGTTCCGGCGCTGCTGCGGAGGTCGGGTGTCGCGGCGTTCGAGCAGGACGCCATGCAGTTCCTGACCACCAACGAACGCACCCGTTCCTCGATCACGTCGTCGGTGATGCCCGCGCTGGGCTGGCTCACCCACCCCGCTGCCGCAGCGGCGGCAGCGCCGGGCAGGCCGTTCGACGTGCCCCGGCTGCTCGACGACCGCGCGACGGTGTTCCTGCTCGGTGCGGAGGAGGCGCAGACCGCGCCGCTGGTGTGTGCACTGACCGGGCACATCGCCCGCGAGGCCCGCCGCTTCGCCGCGACCCGGGCCGCGGGCCGGCTCGATCCACCACTCGGGCTGTTCCTCGACGAGGCCGCGCTGATCAGCCCCGTCCCGCTGGAGTCCTGGACCGCCGACATGGGCGGGCGAGGGGTGACGATCCTGTGCTGCTTCCAGTCCCGCGCGCAGCTGTTGGCCCGCTGGGGTGAGCACAAGACCGCGACGATCCTGAACAACACCGCCGCCGTCATGATCTTCGGTGGTACCCGCGACAAGTCCGATCTGGAGTTCTGGTCGACCCTGGCCGGTGACCGCGACGAACGGATCGTCACCACCGACGTGCACGGCCGGGTCGCCTCCCGCACCGTCCGCAAGGTCCCCGTCCTCGCCCCGGCCCAGATCGCGAACCTGCCCGCCGGGCGCGTGGTGCTCATCCGCCGTGGCATCGCACCCGTTGTCGGGCGGGCCGAGATGGCGTGGCGCCGCCGCGACGTGCGGGCTGGTGCCCGCACCGCGCACCGGATCGACCTGCGCGCCGCACGTGCACTGCGGCGCGACGAGCTCCGCGTGCTGGTCAACACCATCCACGTGCGGGTACTCGCCCACCTCGCCCGACGGTGGCCGCTGCGCTACCAGGTCCGCTACGAACGCGTCCGGAACGCCAACGCGATGTTCCGCCAGCTCGCGACCATCCACGACGAGGCCAGCACGTCCCCGGCCGCGGTGCCGCCGTCGTCGGCGGCGGGCGAGGAGGGCGGCCGATGAGGCGCCCCGAGGTGGTCGGGGAGCGCGAGGTCAGTCGCCTCGAACACCTCCGGCAGAGCCTCATCGACGCCCGCGGCACCGCCGGTGAGGCCGAGATCGCCGAGTACGAAGCTGAGCGTGAGTGGCTGCTCGACCGCATCGGTGACCAGATCCGCCGTCAGCGCGCGTCCGATGCGTTGCTGGAGCGCCTCCGAGCCGAGATCGAGGAGCGGGAGGCGGCCGCCGCCGAGGAGGAGCAACGAGCTCGGCGACGGCCCGGCCCGGCCACTGCTGCCACGCAGCACGAGCTGCAGCAGTGGGACGCCTCGCAGCTCAGCGCTGCGGACCGCAGTGAGCCCGCTCCGCAGGCGGCGGAGCCCGACGCCGCACCCGCGGAGACGGAGTGGTTCACGCCCGATGTGGCCACGCCCGAGGGGCTTCGGCCGCTCACCGGCGCCGAGATCCGCGCGGTCGGGGACCGCATCCGCGCCACCCAGGCTGAGGCGACGGCTGTCGAAGACGAAGACGCGGCTGCAACGGCGTGGCAGCCCCGTGATGACGACGTGGCCGATGCCGGATGGGAGCGCGAGGCATGAGAACTCCTGCTCACCCCGAGCCCGGCGGCACCGACGCGGACGTCGCTCTGGCCGCGATGGCCCGCGAGGTCGACCTGCTGCGCGGCCGGCTGGCCGGGGTCGAGCCGCTGGTCGGGCGGGTGGACGAGCTGAGCCGGGTGGTGTCGCAGATGGCCGACACCCTCGCGACTCTCGCCGCGCGCCGACGGCGCGGTGTTGCGCCGTCGTGGTTGAGCGCGGCGGCGGATACCGGGGTGACCGGGCCGTTGCTCGACGAGTTGTGCGCGTGGCTGGGGACGGTGTTCCTGCGCTACCCCGACGGTGCGTCGGTGCTGCCGGGGTGCTGGTTGTGGCATCCCGACGTCGTCGAGGAGCTGCTGTGGCTGATGCACGCCTGGTGCGCGGCGTATCAGGGGCCCGACGCCTCGGTCGGGCTCGCCGGGGACTGGCATGACCGGCAGCGGCCGGGTGTGGTCGCCCGGGTCCGGCGCAGCGCAGGATCGTGCTCGCTCGAAGCGCACCAGAACCGCGCCGGATGGAGCGCGCCACCCGGGGCGCCCCCGCTGGTTCTCGGGCACGCGCAGGTCCCGCTGATCGCAGCATGGTGGGCCGACCGGCGCGACCAGCCGCCGCCGGAACCTCCACCAGGGCTGATCGGTGGTGTGCTCGGATGACCGACCGGCAACAGTGGGGGAGACGGGCCGTCTGGCTCCCGGGCCTGGCCGTCGCACTCGGCGCGGCGATCGCGACCGCACACGGCCTGTTCGAGGTCGCGATCGCGGCTCGGGTCCCGCCCGGCATCGCCTGGATCTACCCCTTGATCACCGACGGACTCGCCCTGGTTGCCTACGCGGCGACCGCACGGCTGGGCGGCTCGGCAGCGCGCTACGCCTGGACGGTCGTGATCGTCTCGGCGGGCCTGTCCGGTCTCGCGCAGGCGGTCTACCTGTCCTCGGACGCTGCCGGCCTCGGGGGAGGACTGGCCGTGTCGCCGGCACTGCGGTTCGGTGTCGGAGCCTGGCCCGCGATCGCCGCAGCCGTCGTCGCGCACCTGCTGTACCTGCTCGCTGCGCCCGGATCGCGGGAACTCCCCGCCGCCGCTTCCCAGGCAGGGAGCCACGGCGCCCCGGAGGTGTCCCGCCCGGTGCCGTCCCACCGGGACACCGCGCCGGCCGGTCACAGCGATGTGTCCCGGCGCGGCGATCCCGCGACCGTCGAGCATCCGCGCCTGCGCGCGGTGGCCGGCCTCGTCTGGGACACCACCGGGACCCCCGTGGCGCCGCAGGACCGCGCACGGACCACCGCGGCTCGGCACTGCTCCCGGCACGGCTCCCTGCCCACGGTCCGTGAGCTGCAGACCCTCGCCGCCGTCGGCCGCGGCACCGCCGCCCGCGCCCTGCAACACCTGCGCGACCACACCCCGGCACCGACGACCGAGCCCGCCGCCCGTGCCGAGAACGACCCGCACGATCGCGAGCCCTGACCGGGCACCACGCGACCACACCGAGAGGCCGACACCAGCCGCATGCGCAGATCCGACCGCGACTACTCCGAACAGTGCAACAAACCTTCAAGATCAAGTGACTCACACCGAGGCATCACGATCCGACGGTGCGGGCCGGCCTCCGGCCGCCCCGGAACCCCCACCCCCGCCGTCAGGGGTGGGAGAAGCGGTCGCGACGCCGGATCCGGCGGGGCACCGTGCTGAGGATCGCTCCGGGATACAGCCCGGACTACGTGCTGAACGAGATCGCGACGGGGCGGGAGAACTACTACACCGGCGCGGTCACCGAGGGTGAGCCACCCGGGCGTTGGTGGGGCGCGGGAGCGGCCCGGCTGGGGCTGACCGGCCTGGTCGAGGCCCAGGACATGCGCGGGCTCTACGAACGGTTCCTCGACCCGCGCGACGCCGCGTTCCAGGACCCGTCCCACTGGGACACCGCCGCGACGCTGGGACAGGTGGGACGCCGGTACCTGTCCGAGGACGACC
The DNA here is from genome assembly GCF_046546475.1 of Pseudonocardia phyllosphaerae. NCBI lineage: Bacteria > Bacillati > Actinomycetota > Actinomycetes > Pseudonocardiales > Pseudonocardiaceae > Pseudonocardia > Pseudonocardia phyllosphaerae. The sequence goes on along the minus strand of NZ_JBKGXS010000015.1, from coordinate 60,023 downwards.
TCTACGCCCAGGCACTGGGACGCGAGCCCGGCGCCGCGGCCGAACGCCGTGCCGAGCTGCGCACCGAAGCCGGCAAGGCCGCCCGGCACAACGTCGCGTTCCTGGACGCGACCTTCAGCGTGCAGAAGTCGGTGACCTTGCTGCACACCGCGTTCGAGGCCCGTGAGGTCGCCGCCCGCAACGCCGGCGACGACCAGGCCGCGGCCGCGTGGGGTGAGTTCCGCACGGCAGTGGAGGACGCGATCTGGGCGGGCAACAACGCGGCACTGGCCTACCTGCAGGACAAGGCCGGCTACGCCCGCGTCGGTCACCACGGCGGCTCGGCGGGGCGCTGGGTGGACGCGCACGGGTTCACGGTCGGATCGTTCTTCCAGCACGACTCCCGGGACCGCGACCCGCAGCTGCACGTGCACAACGCGATCCTCAACCGCATCGAGTGCCCGGACGGCGTCTGGCGCACCCTGGACTCCCGGGCCATCCACCGCTGGCGGGCCGGCGCCGGTGCGGTGGGGGAGCGCACCACCGAGGAACGGCTGGCCGCGACCCTCGGGACGCTCGTCGCGACCCGGCCCGACGGCAAGTCCCGCGAGGTCGTCGGCGTCTCGCCGGAGGCGATGGCGTTGATCTCGACGCGCCGCACCGCCGTGACGGCCAAGGCCGCCGAGCTGATCGACGCTTTCGAGCAGCGCTACGGCCGCGCCCCCAACGGCCTGGAGCGCGACCGGCTCGCCCAGCAGGCGACGCTCGCCACCCGGGCGGCGAAGTCCCACGACGGCGAGACCCGCGCACAGCTGCTCGACCGGATCCACGACCGGCTGCGCGCCGACATCGACGGTGGTCTGGCCGGCGTCGCCGACGGTGCCCTCGCGGCGCGCCGTGACGGTGGCGTCGAGCCGATGACGTTCAACCCGCAGGCCGTCGTCGAGGTGGCGCTGGCCGATGTCGCGTCGCGGAAGTCGGGCTGGACCCGCTCCGACCTGACCCGAGCGATCAACGCCGCGCTCCCGGACTACCTGGGCGCCCCGGACGGTGACGACGTGGCCGCGTTGCTGGACCAGCTGACCGAGCACGCCCTCGAACACGCCGTCGCACTGCAGACCGACGGACCGGGCGCCGCGGCGCTGCCCGACCAACTCCGACTCGCCAACGGGGAATCGGCCTACCAGGCCCCCGGCGGAGGGCTGTACTCCACACCGGACCAGGTCCGCTCCGAACGGATCCTGCTCGCCGCCACCGGTGACCGCGACGGGCCCGCGATCACCAGGCAGGCCGCCGACGAGTTCGTCGACCGGCTGCGCGGCGAGGGCATCGAGCTCGGCGCCGACCAGGCGGCCGCAGTACGCGGTGTCCTGACCTCCGGCGCGCGGGTCGAGACCCTCGTCGGACCGGCCGGCACCGGCAAGTCCTTCGTCGTCGGCACCCTCGCCCGCGCCTGGAGCGACACCTCCCTACGCGAACCCCGCAACACGTCCGGCCGGGCGGCGACGCCACGGGTGTTCGGGCTCGCCACCAGCCAACAGGCCACCGAAGTCCTGCGCGGCGAGGGACTGACCGCCTCGAACATCAGCCGCTGGCTCGGCATCCAGCAACGTCTCTCGGCCGCTGACGCGCAGAGCCGGGTCCGTGACGGCGACGAGACCTGGCGGCTCCGAGCCGGGGACCTGGTGGTCGTCGACGAGTCCGCGATGACCGACACCGCCGCACTAGCCGCCGTCCACGACCGGGTCGACGCATCCGGGGCGAAGCTGCTGCTCGTCGGCGACCACCGTCAGCTCGCCGCGGTCGGCGCCGGTGGCGGCATGGACCTGCTGGCCACCGCCGGCTCCCGCTACGAGCTCACCGACGCCCGACGGTTCGCCGCGGCGTGGGAACGCGACGCCGGTCTCCGGCTCCGCGCCGGCGACGAGACGGTGCTGCGCGAGTACCACCGCCAGGGCCGCATCCTCGACGCCGGCACGCGCGAGCAGGCCGAGGCCTCAGCGGTGCGGGCCTGGCTGGCCGACACCCTCGACGGCCGCCGGTCGCTGCTGCTGGTCGACTCCAACGACGAAGCAGCCAGAGTCTCCGCCGCGGTCCGAGACGAGCTGGTCGGACTCGGCCGCGTCACCGGCGACGGCGTCCTGCTGGGCAGACAGGGCACCGTCGCCGGCGTCGGGGACCTCGTCGAGGCGCGCTCCAACGACTGGGCCCTGGCCGGATACGAGGGAAACCGGCGCGGACCGCTCAACCGGGACCGGTTCCGCGTCACCGCGGTCCGCGACGACGGCGGCCTGGAGGTCACGACCGACACGACCGGCACCGGACTCGGGGAGCGCCTGGTGCTCCCGGCGGGCTACGTCGCCGAGCACCTGGCGCTCGGCTACGCGGGCACCACCTACGCCGGCCAGGGATCCACCGTCGACACCACCCACACCGTGGTCACCCCGGCCACCCGCGCGAACTCGCTCTACGTCGGCATGTCCCGCGGCAGCGCCGCCAACACCGCGCACGTCACCACCCGGACCGCCCCCGACGACGCCGCCGACGGCAGCCCCGAACGGCACGAGCTGCGCCGCGACCCGGTCGCGGTCCTCGCGTCCATCCTCGACCGGAGCGAACACTCCCTGCCCAGGGCCGCGGTCACCATCGCCACCGAGTCCGCTGAGGACGCCGCAAGCACACGCACCGCCGTCGAGCTGCTCGCCGACGCCGCCCAGCTCGCCGCGACCGAACGCACCGCCACCGCACTCGACCGGCTCGTCGCCGACCGTGCACTGACCGAGGACCAGCGCAGCCGCATCGCCGCCGAGGACGGCACCCCCACACTGACCCGCGTCCTGCGGCGCGCCGAGCTCGCCGGTCACGACCCCGACGTCGTGCTCCGCGGCGCCGTCGGCCGTGGCCCGCTCGACGGCTCCCGCAACCTCAGCAACGTCGTCTACGCACGGATCCGCGACAGCCATCGGCTCGACCCGACGGGGGAGCGGTGGGCCGACTGGATCCCACGAACCGACAACCCCGAATGGCGCGACTACCTGACGCGCCTTGCCCGCGCCGCGGACGACCGGGCGTCGGATCTCGGCGCCGAGGCAGCCGAGGACCCGCCCCGGTGGGCGACCGACGCGTTCGGCGACGTGCCGACCGACCTCCGCGAGCTCGTGCAGTGGGAGGACCGCGTGGGGCGGATCGCCGCCTACCGCGAAGCCCGTGGCCACCACGATCCGAGCGAAGCACTCGGCCCGGCCCCGCAGCCCGGGAAGGTGGAGGAGTTCGCCGCCCACCGCGCCGCCTGGCGGGCCCTCGGACGCCCGGAGATCGACCGCGAGCAGTTCGAGTTGTCCAACGGACAGCTCCGCATGCGGGTCCGCGCCTACGAACGCGAACTCGCGGCGGCACCACGGTATGTCGCCAACGAACTCGCCGGCACCCGTCAGGCCGCCGCCGACCGTCGAAAGGATGCCGCGCTCCACCGTGCCTCGGCGCAGAACACGCTCGACCCGGCCGAGCGCGGACGGCTCGACACCGCCGCCACCCAGGCAGCTGCCACCGCCGAACTCCTCGACGCTCGTGCCCGGCAGCTCCAGGAGATCGACGAGGCCCGGGCGACCTGGCTGGCCCACACCGCACAGACCCGGCTCCAGGCCGAGCTGTCGAAAGCCGAGCTGTCCGCCCGCGACGCCGACGACGACCCGAACGACCACGTGACCGCCGCCGAGTGGAAGGCCGCGCACGACGCGGCGACGGCAGAGGACGATCGCCTCCGCGAGATCGGCGAGGACGACGTGGACGAGGTGCACGACGACAGCGCGGCACCCGACACCGACACAACGGTCGTCGAGCCGGCAGCAGAGAGCCTGCGGGAGGACATCCGCGACGAGACGACGAGCCGTGCAGCGCCTCGGCTGGAGGACTCGGTCCGGGTCCCGGACGCGGAGGAGACCAACGATCACCTGGAGTACGCCCGGCGGGTGCTGGACGAAGTCCGGTACCGCGACAGCGCCGAGGAACCCGACGACGAGGTCGCCCGCCGGCACACCGGGGAGGGTGACACCGACGAGCGGGATTCAGACGGATCCGACGTCGACCGTGAGGATCGCGAGGCGGCCGTCGACGAGGTGCCGTGAGCCGCTCACTGCTCCCCGGCCGCCTGGTCGGGGAGCGCGACGGGTGGTGGGCCTTGGCCGCGCCAGGCCCATCGGAGGGTTGCGCGGACGCCGTCACCCCAACCGGGGCGGCGCTGGGCACGTCGCGGATAGAGCTCCTCGAAGCGTTCGGCGGCCTGGTACTCGGCTTCGATGAGCTCCGCGTAGGCGGACTCGCGGGTCTGGGTCACGGGAGCCTCAGCGGGATGAGACGGCCCGTTCGACGGGCGGCTCTCCGCGCGGGCCAGCCACTCACACGTCGAGACGACGGCAGCTGCGCACCAGGCCGACTCGCTGCGGGGGCCGTGCGTGTCGATGTTGTGCTGGGCGGCAGACCAGACCGCCTCGAAGTCGCGAGCCGGTACGCGGAGGTTCGCCTCTGCCGCTCCCAGATCCCTGGAGCCCGGACCACCCATCCTGGAAGGATGACACGTGGACACGTCGTGGCGTTCTGGGACTGGAGCTCGCACCACTTCTAAATCGCCGCCGGCTGAAGGCGGCCCGTTCGCAGCTACAAGGTCCGCTTCAGCCTGAACAGCGACCCAAGGGCGTGACCCACGCCGGGAAGGCGCGTTCGTGCCTCGATGAAGGGCCGTTCCCGCCGGAACGGCGACCGGCCGCAGTTCGAATCCGGCGCAGCAGGTCGCGGCGGGCCTCGATGAAGGGCCGTCCCTGTCGGAACGGCGACCACCCGTGCTTCGGCGGAGGGTGTGACGGTCGTCCAGCCTCGATGAAGGGCCGTTCCTGCCGGAACGGCGACGGGGCTGTAGCCCTTCAACCCGACGCCGGCCTGGTTCGGGCCTCGATGAAGGGCCGTTCCTGCCGGAACGGCGACATGCCCCTGGCCTCGTTACCGCCGGTGTTCACGTCCACGCCTCGATGAAGGGCCGTTCCTGCCGGAACGGCGACACGGACCAGGTTCGGCATGGCCAGGATGTGGCCGCCTCGATGAAGGGCCGTTCCTGCCGGAACGGCGACCGGACGGGTTCCGCTTCAGGAACTCCACCGACGCCCGGCCTCGATGAAGGGCCGTTCCTGCCGGAACGGCGACCCAGGTCCGACTCCCGGTCCTGTCCGCGCTGCCCGTCGCGCCTCGATGAAGGGCCGTTCCTGCCGGAACGGCGACAACTGGATGCCCTCGTCGGACAGCCGACCGACGGGCTCGCCTCGATGAAGGGCCGTTCCTGCCGGAACGGCGACGGCGTGCCCCCGTCCGCCCGAGCGTTCGGGTTCCGCAGGCCTCGATGAAGGGCCGTTCCTGCCGGAACGGCGACGCCCGGGTGGGACCGGGTCGAACAACGGTGCGTCGCCTCGATGAAGGGCCGTTCCTGCCGGAACGGCGACCCAGATCGGAGTAGGACTGGCCCTGCACCTGCGGCCCGCCTCGATGAAGGGCCGTTCCTGCCGGAACGGCGACGGCGACGAAGCACTCCTGGACGTCGACGTCCCCTGGCCTCGATGAAGGGCCGTACCTGCCGGAACGGCGACAACCCCCCGACCAGTTCACCGTCGGGCGACTCCGCGCCTCGATGAAGGGCCGTTCCTGCCGGAACGGCGACAGGAGAACCCAGCCCAGCGGGACGTGTCCCCCGCGCTGCCTCGATGAAGGGCCGTTCCTGCCGGAACGGCGACGGTCCGAAGGGTGACCCCGGGGAATCGTCGGACACGCCTCGATGAAGGGCCGTTCCTGCCGGAACGGCGACCGGCACCCGCACAGCGCCCCGCTCCACCGCCGCATCCCGCCTCGATGAAGGGCCGTTCCTGCCGGAACGGCGACCACGGGACGAAGCGTTCGACCTCGTGCGGTCGTCACAGCCTCGATGAAGGGCCGTTCCTGCCGGAACGGCGACGCGCCGGCGGCACCCCGATCCTCGAGGACGGCATGCGGCCTCGATGAAGGGCCGTTCCTGCCGGAACGGCGACCAGCGACACGATCAGGTCACCGAAGCGCGTGTCGACGCCTCGATGAAGGGCCGTTCCTGCCGGAACGGCGACGCGGTCTTCCCGTCCCACGTCCACCGCAGCGTCCCCAGGCCTCGATGAAGGGCCGTTCCTGCCGGAACGGCGACCGGGCCTCTTGCACCCCGGCGCGTCCGGCGCTGGGGGCCTCGATGAAGGGCCGTTCCTGCCGGAACGGCGACCAGCCGTCGCGGCGCCATCGAGCGCGAGGCCGCCCGGGCCTCGATGAAGGGCCGTTCCTGCCGGAACGGCGACGTTCTGGGGCCAGACCCTCAACACCATCGCGTCCCTGCCTCGATGAAGGGCCGTTCCTGCCGGAACGGCGACGGGCTCACGATCGGCGACCACGTCTGGTCCGGTGACCAGCCTCGATGAAGGGCCGTTCCTGCCGGAACGGCGACCCGGCACCGCATCCCTGGTCGCCACCGACCGCGAACCGCCTCGATGAAGGGCCGTTCCTGCCGGAACGGCGACCGGTTCGTGGCCGCGGCGGCCGGGTCGGCTTTCGCGCTGCCTCGATGAAGGGCCGTTCCTGCCGGAACGGCGACTCGCGGCGGCGCGCGATCGAACCCGTCGCGCAGCAGCCTCGATGAAGGGCCGTTCCTGCCGGAACGGCGACACTGGGAAACCCGGATGCGGGTCACCGACCGCAACGCCAAGCCTCGATGAAGGGCCGTTCCTGCCGGAACGGCGACTGTACTGCGGGGAGTTGGTGACAGCGGGGCTGTTCATGCCTCGATGAAGGGCCGTTCCTGCCGGAACGGCGACCGGATCACCTGATCGTCGTCGTCCAGGTCCCGCTGCACGCCTCGATGAAGGGCCGTTCCTGCCGGAACGGCGACGCGCCGTCCCGCAACGGGCCCGGCACGATCACGCTGAAGCCTCGATGAAGGGCCGTTCCTGCCGGAACGGCGACCCGACCGAAGCACCCGACCCGCGAGCGACCCGCACCTTGCCTCGATGAAGGGCCGTTCCTGCCGGAACGGCGACTCGACCGGTACGAGCCGTCGTGCAGCACGACCTCGCCTCGATGAAGGGCCGTTCCTGCCGGAACGGCGACCCGAGGAGCGCGACGCCGAACGCGCCCGGCTGGTCGCGCCTCGATGAAGGGCCGTTCCTGCCGGAACGGCGACCCGCTTCCCCGGTCGCCGCTGCCACCCCGCTCGACGTGCCTCGATGAAGGGCCGTTCCTGCCGGAACGGCGACAAGCCGAGGTGGACGCCGCCCTCACCGTGGGCGGGCCTCGATGAAGGGCCGTTCCTGCCGGAACGGCGACCCACGGCATCGACGCGGCCGCCTTCCGCTCGCGGCCTCGATGAAGGGCCGTTCCTGCCGGAACGGCGACCGGCAGTCAAAAACACCCGCCAAGCGCCGTCGGAATCCTGCCTCGATGAAGGGCCGTTCCTGCCGGAACGGCGACTCCTGCCAGCAGACACGCATCCGCCTGCACATCGACTGCCTCGATGAAGGGCCGTTCCTGCCGGAACGGCGACCGCCAGTCCGCGCGCTCTTTCAGCGACGCGAGATCGGCCTCGATGAAGGGCCGTTCCTGCCGGAACGGCGACTCTGTGACATGGTTTCGTCGCGGGGTGGGAAGTACGGGCCTCGATGAAGGGCCGTTCCTGCCGGAACGGCGACCGTCTCTCGCGGCGCTGCTGGTGAAGCTGCTGGGTACGCCTCGATGAAGGGCCGTTCCTGCCGGAACGGCGACGGTGCGAGTCGGCACGGCGGGCCCGAGCGTGATTGCGGCCTCGATGAAGGGCCGTTCCTGCCGGAACGGCGACATGTCGTCGACCGGGGCGCGGCAGGAGGGCGGCGACTTGCCTCGATGAAGGGCCGTTCCTGCCGGAACGGCGACGTCGCGTCGAAATTGGACCAGGGACTTCCGTCGGTCGCGCCTCGATGAAGGGCCGTTCCTGCCGGAACGGCGACGAAGCTGATCAACCATGCGGATCAGCTTCCCCCACGCCTCGATGAAGGGCCGTTCCTGCCGGAACGGCGACAGGGTGCCGATTATGCACCGTCTGACCTGCTGATCTACCGCGACCCCGCGAACCCTGCAATGCCAGATGATCTTCGCTCGCCGGTGGACGGCTGTTCGGACACTCCACAAGCCTGTGAGCTGGGCGAACTCGATGCGAGCGCTTCCCCGGGTTTTCGCGGTGGGGCAGGGTTCGCGGTGGTGTCACAGGATGATGGGGCCGTGTGGGGTGAAGCTGCGTCGCGCCCCGATGAACTCGACGCGGTGGGTGTGGCCACTGACGAGGGGCCCGAGGTCGCAGATCAGCAGCGAGTCGACTCCCGCTTCCAGGCATGCGGTGACAGCGGCCTTCAATCGGACCATACGGGCGGGTTTGATGTCGACGAGGAAGACGCTGTACTGCAGGCGGTCGCCGTAGGATTCGAGCTTCTTCGCGACGCGGACTCTGCGGTTGTCGGAGGTGACGTCGTAGGCGAGGACGTAGCGGTGGACGACGTCGCTCATCGGATCGTGATGCCTTTGTAGCGGGGTTGGGTTCCGTCGATGACGCCGAGGACGAGCCGTGCCTGGATCTCCATGGCACGTCGCCAGGTGACTCGGTAGCCGAAGGTGGGATGGCGGAACTCGGTGGTCGCTCGTCGTTCGTAGGCTGCGAGCAGTGCTGTGCGGCCGGTGTCACGGAGTCGTGCCGCTCCGGTGACGGTGGAGAACGAGGACGGCTTGAGCTCGCCGTTATTGATCGCGCCGATGACGACGGAGTCGGCGATCGGGGCCCGGAACTCTTCGGCCAGGTCGAGGGCGAGCGCGGGCTTGTTACGGCCGGAGGAATGCAGGAAACCGGCGTGTGGGTCCAGGCCGCAGGCGACGACGGCGCGGATGCAGTCGGCGGTCAGCAGACCGTAGGCGAAGTTCAGTGCGGCGTTGAGCGGGTCGGTTGCCGGACGTCGTGATCGGCCCGGGAACTCTGCCGGTTCGTTGAGCATCGAGGTGAAGTCGTGGAAGTAGCGGGCGGCGGCGTCGCCTTCGATGCCGAAGATCTCCTGCAGCGATCCGGCCGCGGACACCGCGCGTTGCAGGCGGCGGAGCTCGACCACCGAGGCCGGGGCGTCGCCGTGTCGTCGTAGGAGTGTCGCCTGGTTGGCGATCTTGGCGGTGACGAAGGCGCGGGCCATGCCGAGGTGGCCGTTCTGGGAGATCAGGTGTTGGCGCGACCGTGGGCCGCCGTTGGGGGAGTGGGCGGTGTTCGCCCAGCCGACGACGCGCCCGGTGCCGGAACACCAGATGATCGGGAGTCGGCGCCACAGCAGTTCGCGGATCAGGGCGGAGGAGGCGTCGACGTTGCCGTGCAGGACCAGCGCCAGGACGCGTTCGATGGGGACGGTGCCGAGTTCGTCGTCGCCTTTGACGACTCGTATGCGTCCTGCGCGGAGTGCGGCCCGGGCGCCTGGTGTGGCGACGTGCACGACTTGGGTGTCGGGGTCGGCGACCAGGACGCGGCGGGTGACGGGGGCGAGTGTGCGTTCGTCGGGGAGGCAGATTCCGGCGTGGGAGCAGGTTCGGCAACGTGGGTCGTCGACGAGTGGTTCGGGTGCGTGGTCGGCGGCGAGTACGGCTCGCAGCCGGGTCAGGTGGTCGAGGGCGGCGGTGATCTGGTCGGTGCCGACGGCGACGTCGACCCGTTGGTTGTGGTCGACGAAGTGGACGGCTGCCGCGGTGGCGTCGATGCCGGAGCTGCGCAGGGCCAGGGTCTGCAGTGCGAGCTGGACGACCATGGGTTCGGTGACGTGGGCGCGTCGGCGTACGGGGGTGGACTTGTACTCCACGACGGTGGTGGTGCCGTGCTCGTCGGTCTCGACGGCGTCGCAGCGTCCGACGATCCCCAGTTCGTTGTCGGTGACGTCGACCGCTCGACGGGTGGTGGGACGCGACCGGGCAGGGTCGTCACTGGCGCGGTGGGCAGCGATCCCGACCGCCATCTGGTGGGTGTCGGTGGTCTCGCCCATCGCTTCCAGCCAGGCTCGTCGCGGGCAGAAGGCGTGGTGGGCGACAAGGCTGATCGGGATCGGGTCCCCGATGCTGCTGGTCATCGTGGGGTCGCGGTCGGCAGAAGCTCGGCGCGTAGTGCGCGTCGTTCCGGTGCGTTGTCGCTGCCGAAGCGGCCGATCGGGAAGCGTGCCACTGCGTCGGCTCCACGGGCGTGCAGCCAGGTCTGGGCTGCTCGAACCGCAAGGGGGTCGGCGAGGTCGGGTAGCCCGGCACAGGCTGCCGTCGATAGTTGTCGTGCGGCGAGGATCGTGCGCAGTCGGGCGGGTCGCCACGGCGTCGTCCAGTAGGGCGTGGTGAACCATTCGCGTCGGGGGCGGCCGAGATGTCCGCTGGTGAGGGCGGTGTGATTGATGCGGGGGGCGAGTGGGAACTGGCCGATCGCCCAGAGGGCGCACCACACGACGGCGTTGTCGACGGGGCCCGGTGTCGTCAGTCCGGTCGCGGACACGCTGTCGGGTTTGCCGCCGAGCTCGTCGCGGACGGAGCTGCCGTCGAGGCCACCGGCGATCGTCCCGGCGGGGCGTGCGGCGAGCTTGTCGATCAGTGGGCGTAGCCGGTTGCCGACGAACTCCGACCCGCGGTTGCGGGGTTGCATCTCCCAGCGGCTGGCCCCGTCGTCCTGCAGTACCTCGCCGCGGATGTTGCGGCTCCAGTAGGCCGGTTCGCCGAGTGCGGCGAGGTAGCGCAGGTCGGACCAGGCGTGCTGGTCGGTCAGCTGTTGCAGTACCGCGTGCCGGGCGTCGCGGAGCTCGGACCATGCCTCGTCGGTCTTGAGCACGGTCAGCCGTGGGCTCATGACGCCACGCTTGTCGGCACCGAGGCTCTGACCGACCCAGGGTGAGCGACCGGTGACGTGTGCGCGCACGGCGGCGTCGACAACATCGGGGGCGAGGCCGTCGCCGTCGAGGGTGGGGGTGGAGTGGTCCCAGCGCATGCGCAGGTCGGTGATGCCGGAGGTCTCCAGGATGTCGGCGAGGCCGTAGAAGGCCATGTGGTGGACCAGGACCGCGGGGTCGGCGCCGGTCATGGCGAAGGTGCTCATCGGCCCTCTCCGGAGATCTGTCCGTCGGCCGCGCGGAGCACGGCCTCCAGGTAGGCGCAGGCCCAGACGCCGTGGCGGTGGTGGGTCTGTTCGATCAGTTGGTCCCAGCGGCCCTCGTCGAACAGGTCAGCCGCCGGACCGGTCAGGGCCGGTTCGGCGTGGGGGCCCAGGAGTTCGGTCGCGGTGTGGGGGAACAGGGCACGGCCGTGGCCGTGTGTCGTTCCGATCAGCCTTGCGACGAGGTCGGCCAGTGGTAACGCCTGGATGTGCTGCCAGGCCCGGACGACGGAGAACTGTTCGTGCCGCCAACGTGGTGGTAGGCCGCTGCGGTCCAGGCGCCGTTGCAGGGTGGCCGGGCCGACCGCGCTGCGGCTCTTGGCCAGCGGCTCCAGCTCCATGTCAGCGACGTCGTCGGGGGCGACGCCGAGGCGGACCTGGAACCGGTGGTCGGCCTTGCCGTCGTCATGATGGTGGCCGGCCAGGCGCAGGGCCTCGACGAGTTCAGCGGGGAGTCCGAGCAAAGTGCCCAGACGCTGTGCGCGTTCGGCGACAGCGGCCTGGTGCGCGGCGAGCGTCACCGGGCGTGGTGCCCGCGTCCATTCCTGGCGGACGTACTCGTCGGCCTCGGCGCGGCGTCCGTCGACGACGATCACGCGTACGGGGGCATCGTCGATGTCGCGCTGCACGATCAGGTCCACCACCCGCGGCGGCTTCTCCAGGAGCAGCTCGCCGGCCGCTCTCGACATCCGGTCGGTGTGGGTGGTCAGTTCCTTGGCGACGATCGTGCGTTCGGCGTCGGCGTCGAGCAGGTCCTCGGCGCCGATCTCGAGGGCCTCGCGCAGCCGGCGGGTCTCGGGGCCGTCGTGGTCGGGATCGTCGTGGGCGAGGTTGTCGTCGAGGTCGCGCCGCAACACGACCTCGCCGGGTTCCAGATCTCGGTCGAGCAGAGCGACGGCTTCGAGAACGTCGGGTGCGGTGTGGCGGCGGCTCGGGTCGTCGACGGGGACGACGGCCTGGGGCGTGGCGCGATCGTCCTGCACGTTCGGTGCGGTGAACAGCTCGACGCGGGCGTCGAGGACGACGAGGTCGCCGGGGCGGAGCCGGTCCTCCGGGCCTCCACCATCGGACTCCGGGTACAGGGTGATCGCGGTGATCTCGTCGCCGCGGACGCGGATCGCGGCGAGCCGACGGACGGGGGTGCGATCGGCGGCCGCACGCAGCGCGTCGCGGGCAGTGTGGAAGCGGACGGTGAAGACCTCGTACCGGCGGGGGCGCAGCGTGGTGATCAGGTCGACCGCTTCGCCGGGGTCGTCGGGCAGGTCGTGGCGCACGATCAGACCGACCGAGGTGTCGTTGTCGGGGTTCTCGACGTCGTCGGACAACCACAGGTCGAGTTCGGGGCGGGCGGCCAGGTCGTCGCTGGTCCGCGCCCAGTGCCACACGTCGCCGAGTTCCGGGCGCTGCAGCCGCTGCCGGCGGTGCGCCGCAGGTGGCGGGTCGGTCCGCAGCGCCCAGGGCGACACGCCGTCGGGGTCCTCGGCGCGTCGTTGCAGCCAGGACCATGCCGCGCTCAGCGCGGGTTCGCGGTAGGGGCCGGAGTGGGAGTCACGGCGGATGGTGCTGTCGGGCACGATCACGGTGATCGGGCCGCTGCGGCGTTGTCCGCGGCGGTTGACCCGCCCGGCACGTTGTGCGAGGGCCGAGCCGTCGGCCAGTTCGGTGACCATCCCGGCGAGGTCGAGGTCGACGCCGACCTCCAGGGTCTGGGTGGAGACGATGACGTCGACGTCGGGGCTGCCGCTCGGGCTCAGCACTCCCGGGAATTGCCGGCGCAGCAGCTCGACGTCGATCGGGCGGACCTGCCCGCACACCATGACCACGGTCAGGCCGTGGCGGTTGCGCAGCAGACCGGTCACCGCTACCGCCCGGGCGACGGTGTTGACGAAACAACCGACGGTCCGGGCCGGCGGCACCGGCCGGTCCTCCGCGGCGGCTGTGTCGACCGCGCTGTCGGCGGCCGTACCGGCCGTGTCGGCGGCGACGCGGTCGTACAGCTCCGCGGTCCGGGCAGCGATGTCGGTCGCGATGGCCACCGAGGTGGCGTTCCAGTCCTTGCGGGCCACGAGCTCGACCGGTTTCGGGCGGCGGAGCCGGGTGGCGAGCACCGGATCGGTGTCGACGTCGGTGTCGGCGACACCGAAACGGTCCCCGCTGTCCTGCGGTGTCGCGGTGGTCGCGACGACCTGCAGCGGCGGCGGGCCGGTCCATGGTGTCTCGGCGACGGGGGCGAGTTCGGCGACCCGGCGTGCGGTGTGCAGGAGCTGGCGGGACAGGTGCGCCTCGTCGACGACGGCGACGGCATCGAAGGCCAGCAGACCGGCCTCCCGGGGCCACGCCTGCGCCGCGGAGCCGTAGCCGCGCAGCAGCACGCGGCTGCCCCACATGTCCGGGGTTGCGCACACCACGGCGGGTGCGGCCGGATGGTCGACCCAGCGCCGCGACGGTGGTTGACCACCCCGGAGCCGGGCGACCATCAGCGGTGACCGCTCCGGCACGGGCTCGCCCTGCACCGTCCACAGTGCTGCGGCGACCCGGCCGAGCACCTCGGAGTCCTCGGGCTCGGCCAACCGCGCGGCGAGGGCGTGCGCGTACTCGTACTGGGCGTCGACCAGCACCCGGCGCCCGACGATCAGGGCCAGTCGCCGTGGCGGCAGCCGGTCGCCGCGCGACGCGGCCAGGGCGAGGGCGAACACGTGGACGTCGATCGTCGCGGTCTTGCCGGACCCGGTGGGTGCGTCGATCGTCTCGGGCCACCCGGCGGCCAGCACCCGGTCCAGGAGACGTTCCTGCCAGGCGAAGGGGGCATTGTCGTCGTGCAGTGTCTTGAAGAAGGCGGCGAAGTCGCTGCGCTGCAGGTCGACGTCACGGTGCTGCAGGGTCACGGCTGCTCACCTCGTTCGGGGACGTCGGTGGGGACGAGCAGCCCGCCGCCGAGGTGCCGGCACTGACCGATGGCCTGGATGGTCGTGGACGGGCAGAGATCGCCCAGGCTCATCACCGCGGTGTAGGGGCGGACGACGGCGTCGGGGTGGACGCGGTGGACGTAGTCCGAGACCCGGGCGTTGCGCAGCGGGTCGGCCGAGAGCACGCCGACTCCGGCGGCGTTGACCTGCTCGACGATCGCGTTGTCGCGGGCCGCACCCCGTCCGCCGGGCGAGCGGAGCCGGTCGGTGCCGGTCCACACGAAGCCGAGCGAGAGAAGCGCGGCGTGCACGAACGTCCAGCCGTCGTGGCCGCGGGTGTCGGGGATCGCGGCGGGTTCGGTGCGCCACAGCCGGATCGTGCCGGGGGCGGGTTCGTCCCAGAACCGGTCACCGGCGCGGACCTGCGGGGAGTCGAGCCGCAGGGTCCGGGCCGTGCTGCCCCGCCCGAGGGTGAGCGACCGCAACGATCCGACCGCCTCGTACACCGCGTCCAGCTCGCTGCTCTCGGCGCCACGGGGAACCAGGACCGCGAGCGCGGCCTGTGCCCCGCCCAGGTCCACCGGGTTGCCGGCGTCGACGATCTGCAGGGCCAGCCGGTTCGACGGCCGCCGCACCCCTGCCGGGTAGGCGCCGGTGAGCAGCGGCGGGGACGCCTTGTCCAGCGTCCGGATCAGCGCACGGTGCGCGGCCACCGCCCACCGGACACGGTGCCGCTCGGGCACGGCGCTGGAGAGCGGCAGCAGCAGGACCTCGGGCCAGGGGACGTCGGCGACCGGACGGTCGACCTCGCGGTAGCGGGCCGCGCGGACCGCGCGCCGTGGCGGCACCGGGCTGGTCGAGCGCTCACTCGTACTCACCCGGTCGGACCCGACCCGCCCGGAGCGATCGGCGCGGTGAGCGGCGGTGAGCTCGGCGAGACGCCCCGCGACGGGGACGTCGACCTCGAGCCCGGGCCGGCCGTCGGCAAGCCCCGCGTCGGCGGCGTGGGTGTGGGTCGGGGTGTGCTCGGTGTCGCTGACCTGCAGCACGACCGGCGATTCCGCGGTGCCGAGGTGGGAGACGTCCGGGCACAGCTCGCGCAGAGCGTCGAGCACCTCGGGCGGGGGCGGCTCGGCCCACGTCCACACGAACGGCCCGTCGACCGCGGTGACCGAGTCCTGCTTGGGCAGCTTGTTGACGATCGTGGTGGGGCCTCGTTTACCGAGCGTCCCGTCATCGCGGTAGGCGATCGCTTCGCCCCGGCTGATCCGCAGCCGTGGGATCCGCACGTCGGTGGGTGGGTGGTTCTCCAGCCAGCGCAACGCGGCGGTGTCGGCCTCGCACGGCTCCCAGCCGTCGGCGCCGTCGACCGCGCGCGGGCCGAACCCGGCCGCGGCCAGCAACGCCGCCTGCAGGCGTGCGACCGAGGGCAGCGGCTCGTGCGTCCGGTCCGGCCGGTTACCGCGGTAGACACCGAGGGGGAGATCAGCAGTGATCGAGAACGACATGTCAGGAGGTGCTCTCGGGCTCGTCGTCGACGGCGCCGGCCCCGATCGCCGGATCGCCCGTCACCTGCAGGGCCACTCCCGACCAGGAGATCCCGGCGGTCTGCTCGGCGTGGGCCAGGGCCGCCTCGAGCAGCGCGTCCGCCTCCTCGATCGACAAGGCCGAGAACTCGCGGGTGGCGCCCGCACGCTCGTGCAGTATGACCGTCGTCGGACCGGCCTCGGTGAGGTCGCAGTTGGCGCGCAGGAGCAGTTCGGCGTCCGAACGCGCCAGCCCGGCCAGCGCCAACGCCGCCAGCAGCGCACGGCATGCGGTGTCGCCGTCGGACCCCTTGCCGAAGCGGATCTGGCGCAGCGCGGAGAAGCTCAGGACGTGCGAACGCACGATCTTGCGGCACGAGACCCCCGCCAGAGCATCCAGAGCCGGTGGGATACCCCCGAGCCCGATCATGGACGTCTTCGCGCGCTCGTCCTTCTTGGTGGCGGCCGCGGCCTTCAACGCCTTGTCCGCGGTGGTCTTGCTCAGCTCACCACGCTGGCGTTCCACCAAGTCCTTGAGTTGGGGGCCGGTCAGTTCGATCCGCATCCCGTGCGGATCGACCCGAGCTCCGCCCTTACGACTCCTGCCGTCCTCCGGTGGCTCGCAGAAGCCGATGATCTCGCCGGTCAGGATGCTGCGCCACCGCCCCTGCCGCGCCGCGCGGCTGGAGTCCCACGCCCCGAACACCAGGCTCGCCGGACTGGTCTCCAGCAGAGCCATCGCGTCGCCCGGGTTCGCGTCCCGGACCCGCTGATACGACGCATCCCGGGTCGTGGGTGTGCCGTCGATCGATCCGGCGCGGATGTGTCCGTCGAAGACGCGATGCGGCAGATTCAGGTCGGAATAGCTTGCGTTCTCGTAGGAGACGACGACGCGGGGGAGCCGGGCGAGGACCTCGTGGCCGTCGTCGATGGCGTCGCGCAGACACTGCTCGACCCGGTTGAGCTGACTCTGTTTCGAGTCGATCATGACGGCCGGACACGGGTTCCCGTCGTCGTAACGGGTCTCGTAGGCGTACAGAGGTTGATCCCCGCGGGGCGCAGCGAACTTCGCCGGAGCGACTGACGCATGCGGGCCGGCGGCCGCTTCCAGCTCGGTCACCGAGGTGAGGCAGCTGGCACCGGCGCGGTCGCACGCGGCGAGCAGGGTGTCGAGATCGATGGGGTCGGGCACGGGGACTCCGGAGTAGTGAGGTGTGATCGGGATCGCAGAGTCTGCACCAGGTGTGACACCCTGTCTAGATCAGGCCCATGAAGATCAGACCTTGCTTCGCCTAGCGGTTGCACGTAGACGCGAACCGTGCTCTGCTGACGACGCTGGCCCATCATCGAGGCGTGCAACCGCACGGCGACGGCAGGAGTTCGCCGGCCTGGCTCGGTGTCGAGGTTCGTCGGACCTCGACACCGGGTTCGTATCGACGCGTTCCAGGACGTTGAGGGCTGGGCGGTGCGGCTCGGTTCGGGCCGTGGCTCGTCGTGATCCGAACGAGTGGGAGGCACTGGTGCCGGCGTCGTCGCGATACTCGACCCAGGTGATGGTTGCGGCTGTCGAGCTGCATCGAACGCCTCGTCCGGTCAGGGGCGGACCGGGTGGAACGAGAGTTCGGTCCACCGGGCCCGGTGGGTGCGGATGATGAACATTCTTCAGGGTGTCAACGGATCCTGAAAATTGACCCTCGTGGGGTCCTCGGGTTCCAGACCTCGTCGCAACACCTGCTAGATCATCGGGGTGTTGATGGCTCGTCGAGGACGCAAGCGCCAGTTGGACGTGGAGGCCCGCTACTGGGAGCTGGTGCTCTCAGGTGTCGGGGTGGTGCAGGCTGCGAAGCTGGTTGGGATCGGCCGCAAGACCGGGTACCGGTGGCGGGCCGAACGCGGCGGTCTGGCCCCGCTCGGGCTCGACGAGGCGGCCCGGTCGAACCGGTTCCTATCGCGGTTGGAGCGCCAGCGCATCGCCACCCTACGCGGTCAGGGCCTGGGGGTGCGTGAGATCGCCCGCCGGATCGAGCGCTGCCCGGCCACGGTCAGTCGGGAGCTGCGCCGCAACCGGGCACCGCACGACCGCCACTACGACGCCGACCTGGCCCACCAGCGCGCCCGGGAGCGAGCCCGGCGACCGCGCCGCGGCCGGCTATGCGGCGACGCCGAGTTGCGGGCGGTGGTGCAGGGCAAGCTCGAACAGGAGTGGAGCCCCGAGCAGATCGCCGGTCATCTGCGGGCAGCGTTCCCTGACCGGGCGTCCTGGCACCTGTGCCACGAGACGATCTACCAGGCGCTCTACCACGGCGGCACCGGCGGCCTGAGCAGGACGCTGACCGTGCGGCTGCGCACCGGGCGCCCGCTGCGCCGTCGCCGGCGCCGCGCTGACCGGCGCCGGATCCGGTTCGTCGTGCCCAGCAGACTGATCGACCAACGCCCCGGCGTGGTCGCCGACCGCTCGCGGATCGGGGACTGGGAATCTCAATGATCTTGTCAAGCTGCCAGGGCGGGTTGTGGTGGTGCTGGCGTCCACGTCCGATTCTCACGCAATAGCGCCCAGAGGACGTCGATGCGGCGGCGGGCCAGGGCGATGACGGCTTGGCTGTGGGTGGCGCCGTGGGCTCGTTTCTTCAGGTAGTAGTCGCGGTTGGGTCCGGCGTGCATCATGCTGGTCTGGGCCGAGAGGTAGAACACGTGCCGCAGCGGTCGGCTGTAGCGCAACGGGCGGTGCAGGTTGCCGATGCGGCGCCCGGAATCGTTCGGGACCGGCACCAGTCCGGCGGCCGCGGCCAGATGACCGGCGCTGGGAAACGCACGCAGGTCTCCTGCGTGGACCAGCAGGCTAGCGCCGAGGAACGGCCCGAAGCCGGGCATGGACTGGATGCTCGCGGCCTGCGGGTGTTCGGCGAACAGGTCCTCGATCTGGGTGTTCAGAGTCTTCACTCGCTCGTCGAGGGCGACGATGCTGGTCGCCAGCTCGCTGATGATCCCCGCGGTCAGGTCCTGGCCGGGAAGCGTGATCGACTGGGCCTTCGCTGCGGTCACAGCTCGGGTGGCGACGCCGGCGGAGTTGCGCACCTTGCGGGCCCGCAGCCACCCGGTCAGTCGGCTCTGCCCGGCGCGGCGGATCCGATCCGGGCTGGCATAGCCGGTCAGCAGCACCAGCGCGCCCTTGCAGGCCGAGTAGTCGAACTCTCGCTCCAAGCTGGGGAACACGCTGGTCATCAGGTCGCGGAGTCGGTTGATCATCCGCACCCGATCGGCGATCAGGTCCGCCCGGTGCCCGGTGAGCACGGCCAGGTCACGGCGCAGACGCGCGGTCTCGGCGATGACGAAGGCGTCCTTGGTGTCGGTCTTCCCCTCGCCGGTGAACGCGGCGCTCATCGCGGCGACGATCCGGCCGGACGCGTAGTGCACCGACTGTCCGGCTTGGGCAAGCAGGGCCAGCAGCAGCGCCGAGGGCGAGCCGATGATGTCGACCGCCCACACCGGCTGCTGGGCCAAGACGCCAACGTTCGAGATGAGTTCGCCGATGTCGGCCTCGTCGTTGGCGACCTTGACCGACAGCAGCGTCGCGCCGCCGTCGTCGACCGCGCAGGCCCAGTGGTGGGTCTTGCCGACGTCGATCCCCACCCACACCCGGTCCCGATCATGCTTCACGCGTGTCTCCGTCTCCTGGCTGGCGTCGTCCTGAGAGCACCCGTGGGCATCCCGCTGACGCATCCGTAACCAGCGACCGAGCGCAGATCTCAATCAGCAGCCAGGACGCCCGGAGGGCCGGGTGGACATTCCCAGTAAGCGACCACAGCGCAAGGCGACCTCAGTCACGCCCGACCCTCCCGGGCACGCACAGTCTTACGGAGGGTGACCTGATCATCGGGCGCGGTTCGCGGTCGGCGATCGGCACCCTGGTCGAGCGCCGCAGTGGCCTGCTGCGTCTGGTCCATCTGCCCGACGGGCACGGCCCGGACAAGTTCTGTCGCGCGATCAGCCCGGTGCTCGACGCGCTTCCGGCTATCGCTCGGCGGACGTTGACCTGGGACCAGGGCACCGAGATGGCCCGACATGACCAGCTCGCCGGCTACTTCTGCGACGGGATCTTCTTCGCCTACCCGGCGAGTCCGTGGCTGCGTGGATGCAACGAGAACGCCAACGGCCTGCTGCGCCAGTACTTCCCGAAAGGCACCGACCTACGCGGCCACCCGGTCGGCGACCTCGCGCGCGTCGAGACGCTGCTCAACACCCGGCCGCGCAAGCGCCTCGGGTGGCGCACCCCGGCCGAGGTGTTCGCCGCCTCCGTGGAACGCTCTTGACCACCAACGTTGCGACGATCATCAGAATCCGCCCTGGAACCCGAGGAACGCCTGGGGGTCAGAGTTCAGGATCCGGCGACACAGGGGCTGACGCCGCTGGAAATTGCGGCGATCGGGGTAGCCGTCAGTTGCGTAGGACCCGTGGTCACCATTGTCACCAGCATTCGGTCTTCCCGGTCGGCCAAGGCTGGGCGGCGGATCAGTGAGGGTTCTGCCGAATTTGCGCGGCGGAGTCGCCGCGACGAGATCGTTCGACAGCTTCGGGAGGAAGGTGACTCGACCCAGCTCAGGCTTCTGGTGAACGAGGGCCGTCTGGTGGCGCAGGGGTGTCGCGAGGAGCGAATAGCTGTCGAGAAGGCGTACTACAGCAATCCTATGAGCCCGTTACCGATCGGCACCACGCGAATTTTAGGCGTCGACCGGGAGGGCAGGCGGGAGGTCGTGACCGCGATGATCGACTCACTGGAATCGCGCTGGCCTTCTGAAGGCGAGTTTCGCGCGAACGTTGCCAGTTCGATGGCCGGTCTGACCAGGGTGGCGACCGACCTTGACCTCGAGAGTCGTCGACCGAAGATCGCGGAGTTGCTCATCAGGCGTTCTGGATGCGGGCAAGGCGTTACCGCCTCAGCAATTCGATCGATCATCGCAGGCGGCCCGGAGTCTTTTTCTGGGCCGAACCCGGAGGCTGCTGCCGACTACATCTCCGCTGTTTCTCGGGGTAGATTCGCTCGTGATCAAGTAGTGAACGTCGTCGGCGGGGTATCGCTCGGTGTCGTCGACCTCTGCGGCGGCCACCGCGTCGGACTCGCCCCAAACTTTGCAAATCTGTATGTGGCGTACATATTGCTGATGCGGGGATCCTTCACGAGGCCCGGAGGGTGGGACGAGGAGATCGGAATGACCATCAGCCCTGAATACGCCGCGTCTGCGATGATGGATGCACTCGGGTGTTTGGCTCGTAATGATGCCTACCTGAACACGACCTGTATGAAATCTCTGATAGGAGTTCTGGAATCGATACCGCGCTCATTGATCTCAGACGCGTCGGCTGAAAGTATCGATCGATGGTTGCGGTCACTCCTTCAGGTTGAGGCTCGAGAAGACCTCAAGTCTCGACTTCGAACAGTCGTAGATCATCTTGTCGGTCATTGCGAGTGACGCGCTGATGGCCGGATTGGCTGATCAGCCTGGAGGCTGGTCGCATCTAATTCCTTCGCTGCAACCCCCGCAACGTGCTTACCTGCAAGGCTCTACCGTAGAGTGATTCAATTGTATTCTAAAGTCGAGACGTCAAGGCCGGTGGGGCCTCAAAGTAGGTCTACGAAGCGGTCGCGCATGATCACCGGTGAGTGGCTGCCGGTACAGACGACTCCGTGATTGCTCAATAGGGTCGGTCTGGGTTTATGCGCCGCATCGGCCCGACTCATGAATCTGGTTCCTCCTCGCACTTCCCGAGTCGGGTGGCCCCTCCTGGGAGCTCGGACAGAACGTCGTTGTTCACGGCTCTCGCAGCCTCGGCTAGATCAGGTATCTCGACGACATCTAAACCATGCCCACGCATCATGTGAACGCTTTCCGCGTTGGAAACAAAGTGGTCTGGCTCTCGCCAAGCGAACACGACTCTGCGGATTCCTGCCTCGATGATGAGCTCTGTGCAACAACGCGGTTTGCTGGCCCGCTGCGAGCATGGCTCAAGGGAGCTGTAGAGTGTGACTCCGGTCGGAGGCTGGTTTCCAAGGCGGGTAAGAGCGACTTCCTCGGCGTGCTCGGTCGGTCCGGTCTCCCGCGAGAAGCCGGTGCTGAGTAGCTCACCGTGCTCGTCGACGATCACCGAACCGACGGCGAACGCGGTCGAGCTGGGTGGGCACTGCTTGGCGAGTTCGATCGTCTGGCGGAGCCAGTGGCGGTCGTCAGGCATCGCTGCGCTCCTTGGGCAGGAATCGCATCAGCGTCACGTCGTCGATACGTCGGGTCTCGGCCAAGGTCAGGCGGGCGCGCGGACCGCCGGGGAAATGAGCCGAGTGCAGGAACCGTGGAGCGTCGGCCTGACCGACGAGCAGCGGAGCGACGACCATATGCAACTCGTCGGCCAGCCCCTGAGCGAGCAGCTCGGTGTGGATAGTTCCGCCGCCCTCCACCATGAGCCGGGTGACTCCGCGCCGCCCGAGATCGTCGAGCATGGCGGGGAAGTCGATGGTCGGGCCGAGACTGTGAACCTCGGCCAGGTCGCCGAGCTCGTTGCGGAGGCCAGGTGACCCGCGGTCGGTGGTGTACACAAGCTTTTCGCCGCCATGGTGCCAGAACTTGGCGGTAGCTGATAGGAGCCCGGTACCTGTGACCGTGACCTTCAACGGGTACTCATGTAGTCCGCGAGCGACACGGTCGGCACGCCGGCTCGGGCTGTTGACCAGCAGGCGCGGGTTGTCAGCACGGAGCGTCCCGGCGCCGATCAGGATGGCATCGGAGTCGGCCCGCACGGAGTCGACTCGATCGAAATCGGCGCTGTTGGACAGCAGCAGCCGATCGCTACCGAGGTCATCGATGTGGCCGTCGATACTGGTCGCGACACTGAGTAGGACGTGAGGTCGCACGTTCGAGTCCTTCCGTAGCTTCTCGTCGGACGTGACCTCCAGCATGCTCTCGCATCTTGCATGCTTGATCGACTGTGAGGTGCGTCCTGACAGCGAGTCTGCTGCCGACGCGCGAGCGTTCGGGATCGTTGCCTCGGGACTGCCCAGGGTTCGGTTGACTCCTGACCTGTGAGGACGTGTTCCTCGCTGGAAGGATCGTCATCGTGCCCAAGCCGTTCCCGGCCGAGTTCCGCCGCGACGTCGTCGCGGCCGCTCGCCAGAGCGATCAGTCGATCGCCGCGATCGCCCGCAGCTTCGGGGTGTCGGAGTCGTGCCTGTCGCGCTGGCTGCGCATCGCCGACCAAGAAGACGGCATCGCCACCGACGCGACCACGGCCCCGCCCAGCAAGACCGGTACCGATCTCGAGGCCGAGAATCGGGAGCTGCGCCGGCGCGCCAAGCAACTGGAGCAGGAAAACGAGATCCTGCGCCGAGCGACGGCCTACTTCGCCCGCGACGTCCTCCCAAAATGACGCTCCTATGGTCTGTCAAGCCATGGGCGCCGGTGCATGGTGGTGTTCGAGCACTCGCCAGAGCCGGCGGGCGAGGTAGCGCTTGAGGCAGCGTCGGGCCTCTCGTGGAGTCTTGCCGTGGGCGACGCGCCGGTTGACGTAGTCGCGGGTGACCGGGTCGGTCGCCAGACGGGTCAAGGTGATGTGGTGCAGGGCCCGGTTCAGGTGGCGATCACCGCCGCGGTTGAGACGATGCCGAGTTCGTTGACCGCTGCTCGCCTCGAGCGGGCTGGCCCCGGCGAGCGCGGCGAAGGCGGCCTCGGAGCGGATGCTCGACACCGCCCACGCGGCCTGACCCACCTACCAAGATCGGGTCAACCGAACTCTGGGCAGTCCCGCGACCGTTCAGAATGAACTGGAGCGGCCGCCCCGACGGAGTCAGCCGAAGACACGCCGGCGACGACCCGCGATGCGATCACCCGTAGGTGGCGCTCACACGCCCGGGGAGGCCGGTCCCGTGCGCCGTGCACGGTGGATGCCTTGGGCGACCTCGACGACGTCCTCGACGATCCGATGCCGCACCGACCGTTCGGCGAACTCCCAGCTCGGCGTGTTGTTGAACTCGACGATGCGGTAGCCGTCCCCGGTCGGCAGGAAGTCGAGGCCCGCGACCGTCACGCCCATGACCTCTGCGGCCCGCCTGCTGATGTCGATCAGCTCCGGCGACACGTCCGCCGGCACTGCGACCGCACCCATGTTCACGTTAGCCCGCCAGTCCGACGCGGCCGGGACCCGGTGGACCACCAGCGGTGCCCGGCCTCCGACGATCGTGACCCGGACGTCGCCGTCCGGGTGGGGGAAATACGGCTGGCAGACGACCTGCTCGTAGGCCGCCAATAGGCGCTCGGCCGCCGCCGGGCAGCCGTGGCGGTCACGGATGCGTTCGACGTCCACCCCGCCGAGCCCGAACGACGGTTTCAGCACGATCGGGCCCCACTCGGCGAAGGCCTGCTCGACATCGGCAACGCTGGCACAGGACCGGGTCGGGGCGATCGGGAGGCCTGCCGCGCTCAGCCGTTGGAGCCCCAGGAACTTGCTCTCGGCCTCGAGGTAGACGGAGGCGGGGTCCAGCACGGTCAGGCCGTCGACGTGGCACAACATCGCGTACCGGTCGTAGTCGAGCTGCGCGCGGTCCGGCCGGATCCGCGCGCGTGAGAGCACGACGTCGAACTCCGACGCCGGTACCCCGGCGATGCGTGGCAGGAGCCCGCCGTCCGGGGAGGACGCGCAGCTGACGTCGTCGAGCACGAACAGCGTCGTGTCGTGGCCGATCTCCCGCCCGACCTCCTCGAGGTCGATCGACTCGGGGTCGTCCCGCTCGTAGGCGAGCACTCCGATGTGCATGCGTGTCCCCTCCCGTCAGCCCGACCCGGTCAGCGCCCGCACTAGGTCGGCGGCCGTGGCGCATCGGTCCATCAGCTCGCCGACATGTGCGCGCGTGCCCCGCAGCGGGTCCGGGGTGGGGATCCGCGTGAGTGAGCTCCGGGCGGGGATGTCGAACACCACGGAGCTCCACGACGCGACGGACACCGCTCCCGGGAACTGCTGCACGCAGCGTCCACGGAAGTAGGCGCGCGTGTCCTCCGGCGCCGCGTCGACGGCGCGGGCGACGGTGTCGTCGTCGGTCAACCGGACCATGCGGTCCCGGGCGACGAGCCGGTGGTAGAGACCGCGGGACGGCCGGACGTCGTGGTACTGCAGGTCCAGCATCTGCAACGTCGGGGAGTTCCAGTCGAGGCCGTCCCGGCGCCGGTACCCCTCGAGCAACGCCAACTTGGCGACCCAGTCCAGCTCGCCTGACAGCTGCATCACGTCCTCGTCGAGCCGGGCGAGCACTGACTCCCACCGGCTCAGCACCTCCGCCGTGGCCGGGTCCGCGTCCACGCCGGGCCGGGCCCGGACGTGGGCGCGGGCCTGCTCCAGGTACCGGCCCTGCAGCTCCAGGGCCGTCATCCTCCGGCCGTCGCGCAGGGTCACGAGATGCCGCAGCGCCGGGTCGTGCGAGACCGCCCTCAGCTCCGTCAGCGGGGCGTCGAGCGTGAGATCCTCGGACAGCGCGCTGTCCTCGATCATCGACAGGACCAGCGACGTCGTCCCGAACCGGAGGTACGTTGAGACCTCGCTCATGGTGGCGTCGCCGATGATCAGATGCAGGCGCCGGTACCGCTCGGCGTCCGCGTGCGGCTCGTCGCGGGTGTTGACGATCGGCCGGCGCGACGTCGTTTCCAGGCCTACCTCGGCTTCGAAGAAGTCGGGCCGCTGGGAGATCTGGAACCCGTGCTCCCGGCCCTCGGTGCCGACGCCGACCCGGCCCGCGCCGCAGACGACCTGCCGGCTCACCAGGAACGGGATCAGCGCCCGGGCGATCTCGGAGAACGGCGTGGAACGCCGGACGAGGTAGTTCTCGTGCGCGCCGTACGTCGCGCCCTTGTTGTCGGTGTTGTTCTTGTACAGCTGGATCCCGGCGCCGCCGGGCAGGTCCGCGGCCCGTTCCGCAGCCTCGGCCACGATGCGCTCGCCCGCCTTGTCCCACACCACTACCGACAGCGGGTCCGCACACTCGGGCGTCGAGTACTCGGGGTGCGCGTGGTCGACGTAGAGCCGCCCGCCGTTGCGCAGGGTGAGGTTGGCGGGTTCGAGGCCGTCATCGGTGAGCAGGGCGGGGTCTGCCGCCGCCCGGGCGAGGTCGAACCCGCGGGCGTCGCGCAGCGGGTTCTCCTGCGCGAAGTCCCAGCCGGCGTGACGCGACGATCCCGCGGTGGCCGCCCGGTGGGCGTTGACCACCTGCGCCGGGGCGAGGAGCGCGTCGGGTTCCGACCGGCCGGGGGTGGCGATCCCGTACTCGGTCTCCGCGCCCATGATCCGTCGGACGCTCACGGCAGGTGCGCTGCCGACGGCTCGTGGAACGTGCACCCGCACAGGGCACCGCTGACGCGGTTGACCGCCCGGACCCTGTCCTCGGCCGGGAAGCCCCGCGTGATCGCCCCGGCGTAGCCGTCGCCCGTCATGAACACCCCCCAGAGGATGGTCCACTCCTCGAGCCCGCCCCGCACCTCGGACGGGAACATCTCGGGAGCCGGGCGGACGAGCCGCTGGACGACGTGGGCGTCGTTCCCGGCGGCGTCCAGGACGGCCTCGCGCCAGACCGTGCCGGTGACGTCCGGATCCGCGCCCAGCAGAACCCCCTGGCCGCCGTAGGACATGGTCGGCTTCAGGATCAGGTCGTGCTGGTGCTCGAGCACGTGGTCGACGAGGTCCACCACAGTCCCGTCGTCGAGCTCGGTGTCCCCCGGCCGGACCAGCCTCGTCCAGGGCAGCAGCCGCACACAGGCGTCGCGCTCGGCGTCGGTCAGGCCGTGCCGGCCCGACGGCTCCGACAGCAGGGCGAGCGCCCCCTTGCTGCCGTAGATCTCCGACGACAGCGGCGTGAAGACCGCCACCTCGCCGGCGGCCTCGGCGTCCAGGAGAGGTTCGAGGAGACCGTCCCCGGCGTGCGGGAGCACGTCCTCGAACGTGAACATGCGGTAGACGACGTCGACCGGCTCGCCCCGCAGCAGCAGCCGTCCCCCGGCCCGGTCCAGCTCCCCGAGATGTCCGACGACGGTCGGCACGCCGCGGTTGTTCCACCGCGCCGCCCTGATCCGCATGAGGTCCTCGACGTCGCCGAAGTCGCTCGGTGTCTCGACGAGGGCCATGACCGGCCCGGCGCCGGCGCGGGGGACACCCGCCTCCGCCCGGAGCGTGGACAGCACCGCCTCGAACGTCTCGCCGAACGCCAGCCCCTCGCGCGCGACGAAGTCCGCGACGTCCGGGATCCCGAGCAGGGCCCTGCACATGTCGACGCAGTCGATGCCGCCGACGGTGCTGCCGAGGTTCAGCTCCAGCAGGCGGAAGCCCGACCCGTCCCGGTAGAGGTCGGCGCGCGCGAACGTGGTCAGCCGGGGCGCCGACCCGTGGTCGCCCCGGACGGTGAGGGCGATCTGGTCCTCCGTCATCCCGACCGCCCGGGCGAAGGCGCGGAAGTCGCCGCCGAACACGCGGTCCGGCAGCGTGCCGAGCGCCGACCGTATCGCCGCCAGATCCCGCTCCAGCCGCTCACGGTCGGCGGCCCGGAGGAACATCGGCCGGGAAAGGTAGCTCCCGTCGAAGACGATGCGTTCCGCATCGGTCTGCGGCAGCGGAAGTATCGGCCGGTCGAATTGAGCGAGATAGCTCGCCGTCACCGAATCGTCCAGCATGTTCCCTCTCCTCCAGCGCGACATCCGCGCCGGGCCCACCGGGTCTGAGACGCTACCTCAATGGCTCATGCATGTCCGTTGTTCGACTGCCGACGCGCACCGCAGGCTACCGTTCGACACAGGAACCGCCCGGCGCGCGACCGGTGACATCGGCCCGGTCACCCGACCCCTTGGAGGACATGTCCGAGCACTTCGGAATCGCGATCGTCCGGCTCCGGCCGCACTCTCGCAGGCGCGTTTCCGGGACTGCGCACGGATACCCGACCACCGAGCGACCGGCACCGATACTTCGAAGATCGACGAACCGGTTGAACGGTTCACGGCACCCCCTTGACCGGCTCTTCCGGAAATGGAGTGCAGGTGAGGGCATGACCGGCCGCGGGGGTGGGGTCGTGTCGCTGCGGTGAGGTGGGCCCCGAGAAGTTGATGATGAAGGTTCCTAGGCCAAGATCGTCAACATCCCGGGGACCCGATGTCGCAGCTTACGTGCTCGCCTGCCCAGATCGTGGCCGACACGATCATCCGCACCGTCGAGCTCGGAGTGGCGATCACCGATGCCGCGCTGGACGGGGACATGACGGTGGTGTTCGCCGATCTGCTCGTCGACGGGCCGGGCCGCTGCCCCGGCTGCGGGGTGGTCGGGGTCTACCGCGACCGGGTCGAGCGTCGCGTCAGCGACGTCCCGGTGGCCGGGTATCCGCTGTTGCTGCGGGTTCGGGTGCCGCGCTACCGGTGCGTGTATGACGGCTGCGCGCGGGGGATCTTCGTCCACGACAGCAGCCGGTTGGCTCGTCCTGGGGCCTCGACCACGCGGCGCTGCGCCGGGTACGTGGTGCGGCGCTTGGCGATCGACAAGGCCACCGTCGCCGCGGTCGCCCGCGAGCTGGGACGCTCCTGGGACACCGTGAACGCCGTGGCGGTCGCTGCGACCGAGCAGCTCCTGCTGTGCGCCGGGCCCGTCCGTCTGGACGGGGTGCGGGTGATCGGGGTCGACGAGCATCGCTGGGCGCATGTGTTCGGCGCCGAGGGCGATGGGTTCGTCACCGTGATCACCGACCTGACCGCGGTGGTGGCCGGCCAGGGCCGGGCACGGCTGCTCGACCTGGTCCCGGGCCGCTCAGCAGAAGCGCTCAAGACGTGGCTCGAGGCCCGTGACCAGGGGTTCCGTGCCCGGGTCGAGGTCGTGGCGATGGACGGGTTCGGCGGCTACAAGAACGCCGCCACCGCCGCGGTCCCGGACGCGGTCACGGTGATGGACCCGTTCCACGTCGTCGCCCTGGCCGGGCACAAGCTCGACCTGTGTCGCCAACGCGTCCAGCAGGACACCTGCGGCCACCGCGGCCGCTCCGGTGATCCGCTCTACCGGGTGCGGCGCACGCTGCGCACCCGCCTGGGTCTGCTCACTGGCACACATGCGGTAATCCGAAGCTGTGGTGTTCCTCTGCCGGCAGACGGATCAGTCATAAGCTCAGGTTGGATCGGCTGCCGACTCGCAGGTTCGGCAACGTCGCTTCCCCGCCGTCACCACTCCGTCGACGTGACCGGGTCGGCGCGTGAACGCTCCTCCTCTGGAGGCCTCGCCGTGACCGCCAAGGCCGGCCCTGCGAGGCCGACCCGCGGTTGCCTCAGACCGCGGGTGTCGCGAAGAAGGTCGCGCGCCGGGTCACGCGGTGAGCCGGGCTGAATGTAAAGAGGTCCGCGAACCCAACGGTTACGGTCTGGCCGTCCTTCAAAACGCCGACGAACCTGCCAGCCACGGCGACCTGACGCGCATCCTCGACTACGTCCGTCAACGTATGCTCGCCACGATCAATTGCCCGCTCGGCTCGATAGAACCGATCAAGCTCGTCCCTCCCACGCATCGGCGCGTAACCGGGTCGGTCGTATGCCGCATTCACCTCGAAGAGGTCTAGTAGCTCGTCGACTTTGCCTGCGTCGACAAGCCGATAGTACTGCCGAATGACGTCAGAGGTGCGAGGAAGTGTCGCGTCTAGAGCCATGGCGCTCCTGTCATACGCAGACTCGGAGAGATCAATACGAACATTGGCAGGCACCGTTCCACAGCTACTGTTACGCGGGGCAACGTCGAATAGCAAGACAGTGTGATATATATCACTCAACCCTTGTCCGTGATCAGCTTCTGACTTAGGGTAATCGACCAGAAAGGGTCCGATACGTAGGGTAGATCACTGTTCGGCGGCGCAAATCATTCCTGGGGAGAGTGTTGCCGTGATACATCTTTCGTGGATGTCCGAAGGCCCTCTAGAGTCGCCGTATCGGTGGTCGAGCACAGAACCCGGCCAATTATTCGACGATTGCGCCGCGCGGGAACTCTACTCCAGCTTCCCGCAGAACAACTTCACGCGAACTGACGCGAGTGATCGAACTACGGGAAAAACGTACCGGAATCTGACCAGGTCAGTGGATCCAGTTACCCCTCTCCCAGATCCCTGGACTGAACTCGTGTCGGACCTTATGGGAAGCGAGTATCGGAAAGCGATCGCCGACTACCTGCAGCAGCCGATCGCGGAGGCGCTCGAAATTCGTCTTGTGCGGCATAAAGTGGGTGACTGGATCAGTCCGCATACCGATCGCGCGGACAAGCTCTTTAGCCATATTCTCTACTTCAATCCGACGTGGCAGGTGGAATGGGGCGGCTGTCTGCAGATCCTCCGATCGTCCGACCCGGACTCCGCTGTTGCGACTGTAATTCCAAACCTCGGAGCATCCGTCCTCCTCGCCCGGTCGCCGGAGTCATGGCACCAAGTGACGGCCGTACGGGGTGACGCTCCGGTGCGGGAACGCTCGTCACTTCTGGTCCACGGTCTGCGCTGATCGCGGGTAGAGCCGCGCGGATGGGTTCGCGCACGAATACCTCAAGCTCAAGGAGGGTCGAACAATGCGGGTATTGGTCATCTGGCCTCCACATGTGCCAAGTTACTTCAATGCTGGGCACCATCTTCCGACGTTTGTCATTGCGGAACACTTGCGCAACAACGGACACGACGTCATCGCAGTTGACGGGGGCGCGCTGAATCTGACGTGGAAGGAGTTTGCCGACCTCATCTTTCAGGGCCAGCACGACGCCGTAGTCATCGTCAACGAGTACGACGTCGTCGAAGGCGTGCGCCGAGCCGTCGACTACTGCCGGATGCTGAACCCGAAGGCGGTGCTCGTCACTGCCGGCCGACTGAGCCAACAGAATCCAGATTTCTTCCGCCGCTGGGAATTGGACGCTGTCGTGACACGCGGTGACTACGAGGCGGGAGTCGCTACAGCTCTGGAATGGTTCGAGCTTGCCCGACCAAAAACCGATGGTCTACCTGGTGTACTCCTGAACACTGGAGACGGTTGGCAGGCCCCCAGCGGCCCGGGAACATGGTTGCCGCCGGAAGAGTGGGCGCTTCCCAACCCCATCGAAATTCCGTACGACGCATACGAAGCGCTTTATCGCGACGACCGTAACCGATTCTGCGGAATACCCGAACGTCGCGAACTGGTAGTACCCGCCGCGCGGGGGTGCCCCGTGGGCTGCGAGTTCTGCGACGTACCCCCGATGCAGGGGTTACGCGAACGGCGACTCGCAGTCGACCGTACTCTCGACTACATTAGGACGTCGTTCGAGAATTTCCCCTTCGAGTACGTTGCGTTCTATGCTCCCACTTTCACACTTGACCGAAAGTGGGTGCGCGACTTCTGCTTGGCGATCAGGGCCGAGCCGCGACGCTACCCCTGGAAGTGCACCACAACGCTCCATCATCTCAACAAGTCCATGGTGCAGGACATGGCATCTGCTGGCTGCATCCGAATTTCGGTCGGCGTTGAGACGTTCGAGGAGTCCGGTGCTGAGGCCTTGCCACGCGTCAAGCAGTCGGCCGAGTCGCGGTTCGTCGAGGTGGTCGCGTGGTGTAATGACGTCGGTATCGAGTTGAACTGTTTCGTAATCGTCGGGCTCCCTGGTACGAGCCCAGATGGTGCCCTGCGCACGATGGACACGGTGCGAGCGTATTCGGCACGGGCCAGACCGACGCTCTACACACCATACCACCATATGCACGCCGATATGAGCGAGCGCGAACTGAGTAGCTTCAACCGTCAGACTTTCGTCGACGTCGACGAGGTCCGCGCGAACGGATTCAGTCCCACCGACTTCCTTGCCCTGATTTTCGGCGGTGATCAGTACGTCACCCCAGCAACCACGCAGGTACCACGTGCCCATTCACACTAAGCGATCGAGAAGACAGCGCAGGTATTCGCCCTGCGAGTTGGCCCCAGGTGTAAACGCCAGGGGGCTGGGCGGCACGTCGCTGGGAGACCTGGGGGTCATCCGATCGAAGACACTTCTTCGCTGTGCATCCCTCACAGTAGCTATCGCACCGGCCGTACGGAAGTGGGCATCCGCCGCGGGTGGAATTCACCTAATCGATCTCCGCGACTTGGACGAGATCGAGAGCGGCGCCAGCCACACTTGCGGCCTTCGCGGCCTAACCGTGCACCGGTTCACGCTGAAGGACCCGGCGACCCCCCGCCCCCTGGCACGTGACCGCGACCTTGACTATTTCCGGCGGGAGTACGCGACCATGTTGCTCCCTGCCCAGCACATTGCCGCCTATGCGGTCTCCTTGCTCGCCACTACCGACCTCCCAGTGGCCATCACCTGCCAACTCGGCAAGGACCGAACTGGAGTCGTGGTGATGGCGCTGCAGCACTTGCTCGGTGTCCCGCACGAACAGATCATCGACGAGTTTGACCGCACCGCGCAGTGGTTCGCTGACCACCCGGAGTGGGTCAACCGCTATGCCTGCCTTCGCTCGGAGGATCCGGTCGCGGTACGCCAGCGCGTGATGCTGCCGCGACAGATCGGTGAACAGGCAGCGGCTCGCCTCTTGTCCGAAACACCCGCGGTGGACCCCGCGACGCGCTTCCGGGCGCTGCGCCGCGTGAGCTCGTCGATGGTGATCCGGTGACGGCCGCAAGTATCGGGACGACCTGGCCCGTTCACCCCGTGCGTCCTCGACGCGGATCCGACAGGCGCGTAAATCTGAGTTCAAACGAGCTGATCCATCCTGCGGTGCCGCATCTTGTCAAGCGGATGACATCCGGGTTCGAGCCAGCCGACTTAACCCATTACCCGGTGCAGGACGCCCCCGCGGAATCTGCCGCAGAGCTACTTGGCAGGCGTCCGGACGAGATCCTGCTCGGTCCGGGATCAGACTCGATGATCCGGCTGATAGTGGCAGCAGTCCGCGACCACGTTGGCGGACAGCTCCTTACTCAGTACCCTAACTACGAGGCGTGGGAGGCTACCGCCGCCATTGCTGGCGGATGGGACGTCAGGCGCATCGGCAAACCGGCCGACGGCCGTTGGTTGCCTGCGATTCAGTCGGCAGCGGACGGCTGCGACCGTGCCCTGGTGGCGGTCTCCTGGCCGAACGGCCCGGATGGGCACTTACCCGACCGGCGTGAGCTCGCCGCATTGGCCGACACCTGCCAGCGCCGCGGGCACCTCCTAGTTCTCGACGGGTGCTATGCGGCCTTCTGCGGGGACCACGAGTGGTTGGCGCGGCTCGCCGACGACTCAATCGTCGTCCTCTTGAGCTGGTCGAAGATGTTTGGCCTCGCCGGGGGCAGGCTGGCCGTTGGAGTCGGCGGAAGCAAGGTCGTCCAGTATCTGCGGGCGTTTCGCCAGGAGGATCACGTCAACACCCTCATGTTAAGCGCATTGACAGCCACTACAGCCGTACACGACGACTTCCGAGCGGTGTGGGCGGACATCGGGGACTGTCGCGAACAGGCTCGAACGCTACTGTCCGAGGCCGGGCATGCCGTCGCCCCATCCGGTGGCAACTTCCTGCACGTGCCGCTCGCCGATGCCGCAACCTCGGGCCGAGTGACTCGACGGCTCAGCGACCTCGGCTACCGCGTGCGCGACATGGCGGAGACACCCGGTCTGCGGCACCACATGCGGTTCACGGTCGCGTGCGGCCCCGTGTGGGAGCGCTTCCTACAGGATCTCGAACCGTTGCTGTCGTCGGTCCCGCCCAGCGAGGCGATCGAGAGATGACCAGGATCGTGGTCCTCGGGCCTCCCGGATCGGGAAAGACGACTCTCGCCAGCCGTCTGGGCGGTCACACCGGATTGCCCGTTGTAGACCTTGACGACCTCTACTGGATGCCAGGGTGGGAACGACCGTCCTCCGCGAAGTGGATCGAGACGCAACGCCGCGTAGTGGCGGGCGGCCGATGGATCATCTCCGGGAACTTCGGTGCAACGGCAGATATCCGCATCGCGCGCGCCGCCCTCGTCGTCGTCGTCGACCCGGGGGCATGGACCTGCCTGTACCGGCTGGCCGTGCGCACGCTGCGGATCTACGCCGGTAACACATCGCTACTACCGGCCCGTCTCCGCGACAGGAGCCGGTTCTCGGCCCACCGCGGGATGCATAGGGTCGCCCGCATTGCCTGGCGTTACCGCTCCGACGATCTACCCGCCATTCGTGGGTTGGCCCGCTCCCGAGGCGTCCCCGTAGTCGTCGTCCACGGCGCCGGGGACCGGCGCACCCTGTTCTGCCAGCTCGCCCCTGCCCGGACCTGGCCCGCGGAGCTTCGCTGATGTCGACCGCAAGGACTATCCGCGGCGGAGCCCCGGTTGGTGGCGAAGTCGGGGTCTCCGGTTTCAAGCACGTGATGGTGCTCGCGCTGGCGTACCTGATCGGCGCTCGCGGGCGGGCGACTCTTGGCAATGTTCCGGACATCCTTGAGACGGCGGTCTACGGGCCGCTGGTTCGCGATCTCGGCGTGGACGTCGAGGTCCGCGGCCACGACCTACGCCTCGACGCCACTGCTGAGCTTCGGGGAACTCTTCCGGCCGCGGCCGCAGAGATTCACGGCAGCCTTTACCTGCTGCCGGCCCTGCTGGCCCGGACCGGATGCGTTCGCTTCGACAGCACGTTCGGGGGGTGCCGCATCGGGCCGGGCCACACCGGAGAGCGGCCGTGGCGACACGTCGTCGACGTGCTGGGCCGCTTCGGGGCCCGTCTTGTTAAGTCTGGGGCCGACTACGAACTGAGGACTGACCATCTCGTCGGCACAACCATCGACCTGCGGGACTACACCGTAGATCGAGCCACCCTTACTGGTCCTGAATACTCCGGAGCCAGCAAGGCGGCGATCCTGGCAGCGGCGCTCGCCGAGGGCACTACTCTGCTGCGGTACCCCTACCTCAAGGCTGAGGTCCTGAGCCTCCTCGAGCTGCTGAGGGCGGACGGGGTTGGGGTGCGATACGACGGGACGACTCTGTCCGTTCACGGACGGACAGAGCGGTCGACGCTTTCCGAATACAGGCTGCCACCGGACCTGCTCGAGGTGGTCACCTGGGTGACAGTTGCGGCGGTCACCGCCGGCACTGTGTCGCTGAGCGGTGTCTCCGCGCGAGATGTAGAGGACGGGCTCGGACCAGAGCTGCGGTTGTGGAAGGCGGTCGGGGTCGAAGTCACCGGCGGCGACAACCACGTCATGGCGGCGACAGCGACGAAGACCCTCAGCGAGCTACCAGACATCACCACACTTCCGAACTCTGTGTACAGCGACTCCCAGCCCCTGTTCGCTGTGTTGGCAACCCGTTGCGCAGGCGATAGCAGGATCGTGGACACCGTCTGGACCCGTCGCTACTCCTACGTTCCCGGCCTGACCCAGCTCGGTGGCCGCGTTCGGCAGGACAGCACCGGCATCACAATCGGTGCGAGCAGCCTACGGGCGGACCGTGTCGGTGTGGACGTGCACGCCACGGATCTCCGCTGTGCCGCGGCGCTGGTCACAGCGGCTCTCGCGTCGAGCGGCGGCCCCGTAACTGTGCACGGCACCCACCATCTCGAGCGGGGGTACGACCACCTGTTCGACAAGTTGACCGCTTGCGGCGCCGTGACCCTGCCTGCGCCGTCGAACTTGGAAGGAACCGATGCTAAGCCAACCCAATCTCGTTGAGCGTGAGACGCCGTTCCAGCTCTTTCTCGGCCGGGACTTGCTCAGCGATGACCAGCTGCGGAAGCTACACGAGGACGCGCCTACGACTGAGCTTGAACGCATCGCAGTCGAGGACCCTGAACACGAAAAGCAGTACCGCATGAACCTGATCAGCCTAGTCGAGGACGAAGCCGAGACCAGGGCAGCACGGCAGCTGCCGGCCAGCTGGCGGGCGTTGTTGGACGACCTCCGCGCCCCAAGATTCACGTCGTGGCTGGAGTCTGGCACTGGGATCAATCTGGCGGGACTGTCCCGCAGCATCGGTATCTACGTGCACCGCAACGGAGACTTCCTCTCGGTACACAAGGATAAACCGACCAAAGCGATCACCGCGATCCTCTACCTGAACCCGGAGTGGCCCGAAGAGGCCGGTGGCCAGTTCCAGATGTTCGCCAGCGGCGACGTGGGGCGGTCGCCAGTCGATGTGATCGCGCCTGTTGGCGGGCAGCTTCTCGCGTTCCGGCCCACGGACAAGTCCTGGCACGCTGTATCCGAGATAAGCCACCCCGCCGCTGTCGACAGGTTAACCGTCCAGATCGAGTACTGGCTGACGACCGAGCTGATGGGGTCGGCCTACCGCCCGTCGGCATGATCCGCCGGCACGGCCCAGTGGACGCTGTGAGCCCAGTCTCGGGCCCGACCCAGTATCTCGGCGATCAGGTCCGACTTAGCGGCAGAGTAGGCACCGACACTCTCCCAATCGCGAGTTGCCAGATCCTTCTTGAAACGTCCGTAGGTCTCCCGGTCGGCGGCGTCGCGCCGCAGCCAGTCGCGGAATAGCAGATGATCCCTTTCCCAGTCACTGCCGATAGTGCAAACGTGCACGTTGACGTCTCGCCCCGGCGTGCGCAACTGCCGGTGGCCCGGTTCCCGGACACGGAGGACGTATCCGGCGTCCACCAACGCGGGCAGATACGACGACTCAAGGTTGACATCGTCGACGCTCACGTCAATGTCGACCACCGGCTTCGCGGCGAGGCCAGGCACCGACGTCGAACCGACGTGATCGACCCGTCGCGCAGCGTGGCCCAGAGCATCCACGATCCGCAGTCGTTCTACAGCGAACCGCTGCAGCCAGGCGGGGTCATAATCGACCACGACGATCTGGGCCTGTTCGGGGCCACCGATGATCTCGACTCGATCTATCATGGTCGGCAGTGTGGCACGACGCTCCGCGCGGCCAGACAACACCGGGCCGACCGATGACGCCCAGTGGCGACGGTCCCCTAACTGGCTCGCCGACACTCGGGACGCCGAGTGACGACATGCGACGGACGTGGCGGCTTCGCTCGTTCCGGTCATTGGCGCTGTCGCGGACGGTATCGCTGTTTGGAGATAGTGCGGCGCCAGTGGCATTGGCCTTTGGCGTCCTCGGGCTGCCCTCTGGCAATGCCACGGACCTCGGCCTCGTCCTACTGTCCAGAACAGTAACGCAGATCGTAGTGGTGCTGTTCGGCGGGGTAATCGCGGATCGATGCGACCGGGCTCGACTGATGATCGGAGCCGACGTCATCGCGGGTGCATCCCAGCTCGTCGCAGCGATCCTCCTGTTGACCGGCTCAGCCTCGGTCAGCGCCCTCTCCGGCATCGCCGCCGTCAATGGAGCTGCTGCGGCGGTTGTGCTGCCTGCATCGTCGGGCTTGCTGCCACAGCTGGTTCCGCCCGACCTCGTGCGGCCAGCCAACATGCTGATGCGGTTAGGGACCAGCGCCGCTGCTGTTGCCGGCGCTTCGCTGTCCGGGGTTGTGGTCGCCGGTGCCGGTCCGGGCTGGGGGCTCGTAGCCGACTCGGTCACATTCCTGGTCTCAGCCGCACTGCTGTGGCGCGTACCCATCGGGGGCGGCTTGGCGCCCGGACGTTCAGGGCTGCTGGCCGATCTGCGCGAGGGGTGGCACGAGTTTGCCGGCCGCCCGTGGGTGTGGCGGGTGGTGGTCCAATTTGCGGTGGTGAATGCCTGCACGGCCAGCGGGATTCAGGTACTCGGGCCTGTAGTAGCCGACGAGCGCCTGGGTGGTCCCGCGGCCTGGTCAGTCGTCCTGGGCGCGCAGTCGGCCGGCGTGTTCTTGGGCACGTTCGCCCTCCTGCGGGTGCACCCACGCCGGCCACTACGGATCGGGGTCCTGGCAACGCTCGGATTTGTGCCGCAGTTCTTCCTGATCGCCGTCGGTGCCCCGCTATGGGCCATCGCGGTATCGACGTTCGTCAGCGGTGTATCCACCGACTTTTTCACCGTGTTCTGGTCGACATCGTTGCAGGTGCACATTCCGACTGCGCTGCTCTCCCGGATCAGCAGCTACGACGCATTGGGATCCTACCTGCTTAAACCTGTCGGTCTAGCGGTCGCAGGGCCGCTGGCCA
This sequence comes from Pseudonocardia phyllosphaerae, assembly GCF_046546475.1. Lineage (NCBI taxonomy): Bacteria > Bacillati > Actinomycetota > Actinomycetes > Pseudonocardiales > Pseudonocardiaceae > Pseudonocardia > Pseudonocardia phyllosphaerae. The sequence continues at coordinate 22,316 of NZ_JBKGXS010000015.1, read as the reverse complement.
GCACATTCGGCGTCTCGCAAGTCTTGGTCGTGTTCGGCGCGCTCGCCGCCTCGTTTTCGATCTTCACTCTGGCATCTCGCGATGTGTGGCGTCTGCCCGACACACCGCGGGACGCCGGGAAGGCCGTCCGATGAGTAGCGACCGCCTGCGCACGCTTGGGAAGCGACTGCGTCCGGCAGTAAGCCGTGCCGCGGACGCAGTACTGCGGCTGGACTCGACGGCCGCGGTTTCGCCCCGATTTGACGACGGGCGGATGCAGGGTTATCAGGCGTCCTATTGGTTGACCGTTCCGCTCGCCCTGCGCGATCTGCCAATCAGGGCGGATGACGCGTTCGTCGACCTGGGCTGTGGCAAGGGGCGCGCGTTGTACCTCGCGTCGTGGTACCCGTTCGGCCGAATCGTGGGAGTCGAGAAGGACCCCGCACTGGCCGATGTCGCCCGCCATAACACCACGCGGGGACGAGGGACCCGCCGGCTACGGCGCGTCGAGGTTGTGTGCGGTGACGCACGAAGCGCGGAACTCCCGCCCAGCCTTCGGGTGGCGTTCCTGTTTAACCCCTTCCGGGGCGCTGTGCTCGAGGAAGTGGTACGGCGGGTGCGTGACCACGCGCGTGCCGAAGGCCGCCCGGTTCGCCTGATATACGCCAACCCCACGGAGGCCGCGACGGTCCATGAGCTGGGTTTCCAGCTCGTACACCGATCCCGGCACTGCGACGTATACGACTACGAGGGAGGGGCTGGATGACCGCGCTGCTGCTGAACGGAAAGTACCCCCTGGCGGAGGTCTATCAGTGGATTGCGGGGGCAGAGGAGGAGTTCGTGGTCGCGTGCGGCCCTAGCGTCGACGTCACGGAGGCGTCACGCAACCGGTCGATGAGGGTCGTCCCGGTACCGGAGTACGACCGGGGCGATTGGATCGTGCCGCTATGCGTTGAGCGCGTCGTCGATCGAATCATCGCGATCTCCGAGCGTGACATCTTGCGGGCTGCGGCGGCGCGGGAACTTCTTGGGCTGCCGGGGCAGCCGATCTCCTCCGCCTTGGCGTATCGGGACAAATACGTGATGAAGTCCGTTGCGGCCACGGCGGGAGTGCCCGTTCCACCGATGGCAGCCGTCCGCACCCTGGCCGACGTTGCGGAATTCGCCAATGTCCACGGTTGGCCCGTGGTCGTCAAGCCGCGCGCCTCAGCCGCCTGCCAGGGAATCGTGACCCTCGACAACGAAACTGACCTGTGCCGACTGCCGAGAACGCTCGACCACATTGTGGAGGCTTGGCTGAACATGCCGACGTTCCATGTCGACGGCCTGATGCGCGACGGGGATGTGCTGCACTCGTCGCCGTCCCGTTATGCAATGCCGAACCTGGAGTCGATAGAGCGCCTCCGGCCGTGTGTAAGCGCGATGCTCGACCCGGTAAGTGATGCCCGCGTGCTCGCCCTGCGCACACAGACCGCCCGTGTAGTGCGCGCGCTGCCCGCAACATCGGCGGCGATGGCGTTTCACGCGGAGTTCTTCCTCGACGACAGCGAACCAGTGCTGTGCGAGATCGCGTCGCGCCCCGCAAACCCGACGCTGGCGGACGTTCAGTGGCGCGCCTACGGGTACAGCCTGCATCGCGAGGCAATCCTCGGGCAGGCCGTAGACTCGACGTTCGTCCCACCGAGCGGAGGGCCCACCGGGCTGTTCGGCTGGGCGTTCTTCCCGCGCCGCAACGGTGTTCTCGCCGCGCTGCCGCAAGATGCGCTGCCCGGCGAGGTGTGGCTCGACCTGCGCGCCGAGCTCGGTCGCACCTACACCAAGGCGACCGCCCCGCTAGATCATGTTGCCAAAGCGGTGTTCCGCGTGAATCCATCGAGAACTGAGGCTGGTGCTGAGGCGGTCGTCCGATGGTGGGAAGAGGGGGCTCGGTGGCTGGACGGGACCGACGAGGAGTGGAACTAGCATGATCAACCTGACCGCGAATATCGCAGAGTATCGCTTTCCGTTCCCGTACTTTCGTGGAACGGGTCTGGTAGACCAAGGCGATCTAGAGGCACTCGATTCCTCCGCACCGGCAGCGGAGAGGTTCGAGCACCTGGACCGCTCTGCCGGCGACGTCCGGCGACGCTACAGCTTGTCGGTTCTCCCTCTGTTAGACGAGGCGACCGGTCTGAAGCCGGATCTTGCGACGTTCGCAGAACCGTGGCGACAGTTGGTGACCGAGCTGCTGTCCGAGGAAGTCACAAGGTGGCTGGGAGCTGTGACCGGAGTCAACACGATCGGCCTGCGGAGGAACAGCTCGATTTTTCGGCACCAAGACGGTGATTTCCAAGGCCTTAGCACCGGTAAACTTGATAAGCGCCTGCAATTTTCGCTCCACTTGAACCCTAATTGGCCGGAAGACGGCGACGGCTGCTCAGAGCTGTACGCAGGCTCGGACCAAACTCCTGGACCCCACACACGGCTGCTTCCTATAGGTGGGAGCGCGATCCTCTATACCCCAACACCATCGTCGTGGCACAGGATGGCGCCAGTTGACCCGAACCGGGGGCTCCTGCGTCAGTGGATCACGCTAGCCTTCTTCCGGTAGCCCACGGATGCTGGCTGCCTAACGTCGACTTCCTCGCTGCACAGGCGGGAGCTGGTCGGCTGGGACGGTGCCGGGTCAAGAACAATGGAATGGGATCTAGCCTGGATCGTGACCGGATTCGTCCCGCTTTTCGGGTCAGTCACGATTCCTGTGGTCGAGCAGGCGTGCCGACTGCAGCTGCTTGTCGATGCCTACGACCTCGACGAGGCGGGGCGCCTCCGGCTCGTCAAACTCTTGAAACGTTTTCCAACCTGGTGGAGAGCCTGTCGGTAGGCGTGCGGCGTGGCGCCGCTGAGATGGGTGAAGCTCCTGGTAGACGGGTGAGGTTCCCCCGCTTGCTCGGAGATCGACGATCATGGCCGAAGGGCCGTGAAGGGAGTCTCGGTGGCAGCACCGAAGAAGTACCCCGACGAGCTGCGTGAGCGCGTGGTCCGTCTCTACCGGGAGTCCGACCCCAAGCCGGTGATCCGGCGGCTGGCCGAGTAGCTGGGCGTGCGCCACGAAGCGCTGCGGAACTGGATCCGCCAGGACCAGGCCGGCCACGGCGAACGCCACGACCGCCCGGCTACCACCGATGATGGCGCTAGTCGAAGTTCCTCGGAGCTGCTAGATCATCTTCCTCAGATTGGCAGAGCTTAGCTGGGGCTGCGCGGGGGTGGCTAGCGCCAGTTGGTGGTGCGGCCCCCGATGCCCCAGTAGAAGGGTCCGCTGGTCTGGTGGACTCGGATGTTCCATCCCAAGCGGGCGAGTTCGTGTTCGAGACGGTGAGGGGTGTGAGGGACCTTCACCGCGCGGTGCGCGGTGCCGTCGCGGAGTCGACGCTCGATGGTGGTGGATGCCTCGCCGTTGACGAGTTCCTGTTCGGTGCGGTGGGCGTCGTCGACGAACAACACCTGGCCTCCTGGCCGTAGGCTGCGGTCGACGAGCGCCCAGAACTCTGCGAAGCGTTCCCAGGGCACGTGGGAGAGCCAGAAGCCCATGAAGACGGCGTCGTAGCGTCGGTCGGGTTCCCAAGTGAACAGGTCGGCTAGGACGAACCGCACTCGTCCGAGATCGGCCGCGACTCGTTGCTTGGCCAGGGCCTGCATCTCGGGTGAGGCGTCGACGGCGGTGACGGTGTCGGCGCGACGGAGTAGTTGCGGTGTCCAGGTGCCTGGCCCGGATGCCAGCTCCAGGACATCGCCTGCAGGGCAGAACCTTTCGACCGCGAGGTCGAGTTCGTCGCCGCCGGGTTCATCGATTCGCCCGTCGAGATACTCGGCGGCGACCGCTCGGTAGTAGGCGACCTGCTCGGCCAGCACCTGCTGATCGCCACCACCTGCATCGACATCCATTACCGACCCCTTTCGCTCGACACTGCCCGGACAGCCTGATGGACGATGCCTGCCCTGAGTCACGCCGGCCACCTGCCAGGAAGCGCCTCAGCTGCTGTGGTCAGGCCCGCCGTAACGGGATGACCTGTGGCCCGGGCATCAGCGGTCGAGCTGCTTCTGGGGTGGTGAGCAGAGCGACGACGGTGACTGGCTCACCGCAGTGCGGACAAGCCCGCACTGTCACCGGCGCCGGGTCGATCGATGCCGTCGTCGGCGCTGTTGTCGATGTGGGTGCGGCGGGTGTCGCGTGACGACGGGCGTGGGAGGTCTTGCGGCACCGCGGTGAGCAGAAGGTGTGTTTCGGCTGGGAGGCCATGAAGGTGGTCCAGCAGATCGGACACCGTCGTTCGCCGTGCCAGGCCATGCGGGGATCAGCTGGCATTGCTGCCTCCCCGCAACCCAGCGGCGTTGACCGCCGCTCGGAGGGTGTCCGCGGTCTGTTGATGGGCTCGTAGGCGATAGGAGGGGCCGTCGATGCCGACGACGGTGGCGCGATGCAGGAGCCGGTCGAGCATCGCGGCGGCAACGGTGGCATCACCGAAGGCGTTCGCCCAGTCAGCGATCCCGACGTTGGTCGTCAAGATCGTGGACGACTTGAGGTAGCGCTGGTTGATCACCTGGAACAGCGCCGAGGCCCCATCGCCGGGCAGTGGCAGATAGCCCAGTTCATCGATGACCAACAGCCGAGGCCCAGCGAAGAACCGCATGCAGGTGTTCCACCGCCCCTCCAGCGCCGCCTTGTGACACTTCGCGGCGAGGTCGGCAGCGGTGGTGAAGTAGACCCGCGCGCCGGCCTCGGCTGCCCCGCGGGCCAACGCGACGGCCAACATGGTCTTCCCGACCCCGGGTGGCCCGACGAACAGCACGTTCGCCGCGTCGTCGAGAAACCTCAGCGTGGCCAGATCACGGACCAGCTTCTCGTCGACACCGGGTTGAGCAGCGAAGTCGAAGTCGGTAAGCGCCCATGGCGCGGGAAGACAGGCAAAACGCAACCGCGAGGCGAGACGGCGGGACTCGGTCGCAGTGACCTCCACCTCCAGCAGCCGCTCGAGCGCGGCGGTCAACGACAACCGCTCTGATCGCGCGGCGTCGAGAACGGTGTTCAACGCTTCGGCGGCGTCGTTGAGCTTGAGATAGCCCAGGTGCGCGCGCAGGTTCTGATAGCGGCGGGCCTCACTCATCGTCACTGGTCCCCACCACCGTTGACACTCTGCTCGGTGCCATGGACGGTGGCTCGTGCGGCCGCTGGGACCAGCGCCGCGTAGGTCGACAAGTCGATCACGACGCGCTCGGCCGTGCCCACCGCCAGGTGGCCAGACCCCTCACCACGCAGCCGATCCGCCTCAGCGAGAGCTGCTTCCCCAACCGGCCTGCGGACCTTGCCGCGGCAGCGGGGTGCGTCGGTGAACGCGGCGAGAACCCGGGTCTCCAGCGCGCGGACGTGGCCCTCGTCGCGGATCACCGCCCCGGCGCCGTCAGGGGCGCGCCGGTGCAGCGCGACCGTCGTTCCAGCCGCAGTGACGACCCGAACCTGGTCGGAGCCCAGACGGATCCGGACCACGACCTGGGCGCCGCCCATCCCCGGCGGGACCGAATAGCGGTTGCCGCGCAACGACACCAGCGCCTGAGCCGAGACGGTGCGGACCACGCTGAGCTCGGCAGGGAACGCTGCCGCCGGGACGGGGCGCAGCCGCTCGGCCGCAGCCAGCGCCGCGACCGTGGTCTTCTCCCCACCGCGACGTCGTGTCCGCTGGTCGAGCCGGACGCAGAGCTCGTCGAGGCTGCGTTCGGCCGCGGCGACGCTCGCGTCGTCGGCGACGGTGCGCCACCACCGCTGCGCCGCCGAGTGATTCGCCTTCTCGACCACGCCCTTGCGGTTGCCGTGCCGGGGCGGACACAGATCCACTCGGACCCCGTAGTGCTTCGCGGCCTGGGCGAACGCCGCCGACACCGTCCCCGACGACGGTGAACAGACCGTGGCCATCCGGTCGAAGCGCCAGCCGCGGGTCAGCCCACCGAGCTTGCGGGTCACGCGGTCCAGAGCCTCGATCAAGTGCGGGAAGTCCTCGGACTCGGCCAGCGCCGCCCGCCACCGCCCCGAGTGCGCCAACGACCCGACCAGCAGATGCGCGTGCGCGCCAAGACCCCACGCCGTCGGCGGGTCGGGCAGCTCGACCCAGTCCCACTGGGTCTCCTCACCCGGCGGGTGCGTGATCACCGCCGCGTCCCGGCCCCGCGAGGCCTGACAGGGCTCGCAGTGCGGCCGCAGGCCGTGGGTGCGGATCGCCGCGGTCAACGACGGATACGACCCGGCAAACCCCAGCCCGACCAGCTCGTCGTGCAGCGTCGACGCCCACAGATGTGGGTCCTCGCCCAGCCGCAGCCGGCAGTACTCCAGGAACGGCTCCGCCACGGTCGGCTCGCGGCGAACCCGCCGATCAGGAACCCGCGCGCCAGACAAGTACGCGCGGACGGTCTTGCGGTCATGGCCCAGATGCCGGGCGATCGCCGAGATCGTCCAGCCCTGCTCCCGAAGCGCGTGCGCTTCCACATCAGCCTCCCAGGACAACACCCGGGCCTCCCACCACTCCGCCGGTGATCACTCATCACCAGCAGCTCAGCGGCAAGCCCTGACTCGGTCTCGACGCCACGCCGGGACCCGTGCAACCTGGGGAAGTTGATCTAGCAGGACTGGGGAGATTCAGTTAGCGCCATCACCGAGACCGAGGAACTCCGCCGGCTGCGCAAGGAGAACACCGAACTGCGCCGGGCCAACGAGATCCTCAAGGCGGCGAGCTTAGACTCAACCTGTCTCGTCCCGGGTTTGATGGAGGCCATCAAGCCTGGAGGATGATCGAGCGATGGCCGCCCCGAGGAAGTACCCCGACGAGCTCCGGGAACGAGCGATCCGGCTCGTGCTCGACGCGAAGGTCGACCCGGCCTACGCCGGCACGAACGTGTTCCGCCGGATCGGTGAGCAGTTGGGGATCAACCCGGAGACGCTGCGGGGCTGGGTCAAGCAGGTCGAGATCGACAACGGTACCCGGCCGGGCACGACCACCGACGACGCAGCCCGGATGGCCGAGCTGGAACGTGAGGTCCGAGAACTGCGCCGGGCCAACGCCATTCTGAAGTCCGCTTCGGCTTTCTTTGCGGCGGAGCTCGACCGCCCCAACAGGTGATCCTCGACTACATCGAGGAGCACAAGACTGAATTCGGGGTCGAGCCGATCTGCGCGGTGCTGAAAGAGGCCGGATTGAAGATTGCCCCGAGCACCTATCACGCGTCGAAGACCCGCGAGCCGTCGGCGCGGTCCCTTCGCGATGCGGAGAACCTGGCCGAGATCGAGCGTGTACATCAGGAGAATTTCGGCGTGTACGGCAGTCGTAAGATCTGGGCGCAGCTGCGACGCGAGGCCCGTCCGGGAGCGCGTGGGGTGGCCCGGTGCACGGTGGAGCGGCTGATGCGCGCCGCCGGGCTACGCGGGGTGTCCCGGGTCGTCGCGCCGCGCACGACCGTCCGTGGAAAAGAACCGGACCAGCGCCTGGACCTGGTCGAACGCGACTTCACCGCTACTGCGCCGAACCGGCTGTGGGTCGCCGACATCACTTATGTCCGAACGTATTCGGGGTGGGTGTACGCGGCGTTTGTGATGGACGTGTTCTCCCGACGGGTCGTGGGCTGGCAGCTGTCGAAGAATCTGTACACCGACCTAGCGCTGCATGCATTGGACATGGGAATCTGGACCCGGGAACGCGAGGGTGTGAACCTGTCAGGGCTGACGCATCACTCGGATCGTGGAGTGCAATATGTCGCCGTCCGTTACGGTGAACGTCTCGCCGAGGTCGACGCGGTCGCGTCCGTGGGCTCGGTCGGCGATTCCTACGATAACGCGATGGCGGAGGCGTTCAACTCGCCGTTCAAGGCTGAGTTGGTTCGCAATCGGGGGCCGTGGCGCGGGATCGACGACCTCGAGCTGGCCGTCGCCGAGTACGTCGACTGGTACAACCACCGTCGCCTACACGGCGAGCTGGGTCTGATCCCGCCCGTCGAGCACGAGACCCTGCATGCCGCCACGGAACCGGTCCGGCAGCCTGCCGGAGCGTGAGAACCGAGCCTCTACCAAACCCGGGACTTGACAAGCACCGTCAGAGCCGTGCCCGCACCCATACCTACGGCCGCGCGTCGTCGCAGCTCAGCGCCCAGTCACCGCGACTTTGCCGACTCCTTGGCGTCGGTGCAGGCTTCGAAATAACACCAAACTCGACCAACCGGAATAGAGCAAATTATCCGCACTGCTACTCTAGTCGCACAGCAACCCGCGTAGTCGTAGAGTCGTTAACGAGATATATAAGTACAACTGTCGGCATGGCGTCGTGCTGCACGAATGGATTGAACCGGCTCGCCGTCAGCGCACTCGCCGAGATCGATAATGCGCCGCACCGGCGATACCAGCTCGGAGTACTCAATTCTGAACTCCCTTCGAGTCGCGTTGGGTAGACCTGCAGAGGTCGCCAGCCGATTGTTTTGCCGGAAATGGGGCGACCGTCAGCCAGCGGTCGTGACGACATGTCCATTCCTCCAGACCCGCCGGATTCGGGCGGGGAGATCGGCCGTGGAGAACGCGGGCCCGTCGAGCAGGACGAGATCCGCCCGCAGGCCCGGGGCGACGCGCCCGCGGTCGTGCTCCAGTCGGAGCAGGCGGGCCGCGTCGCTCGTCGCCGCCCGCAGCGCACCCAGGTCGCCGAGACCCGCCCGGGAGAGCAACGGCAGCTCGTCCAGGAGGTTGACGCGCGGCCGGGACGACATGTCCGAGCCGGCAGCAATGTCCACCCCCGCGTCGAGCGCCAGCCGGACGGACCGACGGTGTGCCTCATCCGTGGACGCGTCGCCCTCGGCGTGCACCCCGGCCATCGTCGGCACGTACCAGCAGCCGTTCTCCCGCAGGGCGGTCGCGGCCTCCCCGTCCAGGAACACGCCGTGCTCGACGCTGCGCACGCCGGCCCGGGCGGACGCGACGACGGCGGCGGACGTGTGCGCGTGGGCGAAGGCGTCCCGGCCGCACCGGGCCGCCTCATCGACGAGCGCCGAGAGCTCGTCGTCCGTCGGCCACACGCCGCGGCCCCTGCGCAGCGCGCCGAGCGTGCCCTCGGCGCCGATCTTGATCCAGTCCGCACCGGCGCGGACCATCCGCCGGACCGCGGCCCTGGCCCCGTCGACGCCGTCGAACCGCGGGTTCGGCATCGACGGGTCGCCGAACAGGTCGACCTCGCCGTGCTCCGGGGTCCAGTCGTCGCCCAGCCCACCGGTCGGCGACAGCTGACCGACGCAGATCAGCAGGTCGGGCCCGCTGATCCAGCCCGCTTCCAGCGCGTGGTGGAAGCCGGCGTCCGCGCCCAGGGCGTCGCGCACGGTCGTCGTGCCGCGTTCCAGCATCCCGCGGAGGACGGCGACGGCCTCGAACAGCCGGACGCTCCGGGGGAGCGGCTCCTCCAGCAGGAACGCGACGTGGGCGTGACAGTCGATCAGCCCGGGCACGATGAGGCCGCCCGAGCAGTCGACGCGGTCGTCCCCGCTCAGGCCCGGGCCGACGGCCTTGATCCGGTCGCCCCGCAGGACGACGTCCGCCCGCCGGGCCGTGCCCGTCCCGACGTCCAGCACGTCCGCTCCCGCCAGCAGCACCGTTCGCACGCCCGACCTCCGTTTCCGACGTCAGCGCTCGGCGACGCCCGTGACCTGCGGTTCGCCCGCGAAGTCGCGCATGCGCCGCAACGGCGAGAAGAACACCCACAACCCGGCGGCCCACGTCCCGAGGCACGCGACCAGCAGGGTCGGGCGGATCCCGACGGCCGTGCCGAGGACACCGGCGACCACCCCGCCGACGGGGATGGTGCTCCACACCACCCAGCGGATCGCCGCGTTCATCCGGCCGAGCAGCTCGGGCGGGCACACCGTCTGCCGGTAGGTGACCACGGCGACGTTGAACGAGACGATCGCGAAGTAGCTGAGCCCGAAGCCGATCGGGAACAGCACGACGCTCCAGCCCGGGTGGGCGAGCGCGGCCACGAACTGCGGCATGCCGAACACGAGGATCGACAGCCAGATGATGCGGGCGGAGCCGACCGTGCGGGCGAGCCACCCGGACAGGACGCCCCCGAGGATGCCGCCGAGCGCGCCGGCGGCGAGCAGCAGGCCGGTCACCGCCGGGTCGACCCCGAGCACGCGCACCAGGAACAGGACCTGCATCGCCGTCGCCATCGAGCTGAACAGGTTCGACGTGGCGCTGCACGCGACCACCCGTCGCAGGATCGGGTGCCGGAGCACGAAGCGCATGCCCTCGGCGATCTCCGCCCGCATCCGCGATCGCCGTCCCGCCCGTCCGGGCGGGGGTGACGGCCGGCGCGGCTCGCGGTGCCGGATCCGCGTCAGCGCGACGAGCGACACCAGGTACGACGCCGCGTCGGCGATCATGGCCCCGGCCACGCCGATCATGCCGACGAGCACGCTGCCCAGGCCGGGACCGGTCAGCTCGGCCAGCTCCTGGGTGGTGGTCAGCCTGCCGTTGGCGTCGGCGAGCTGGTCGCGCGCCACGATCGCCGGCACGTAGCTCTGGTAGGCGACGTCGAAGAACACCGTGCATGCACCCGCCGCGAGCGCGACCGCGTAGAGCTGGCCGATCCCCAGGAGCCCCACGTACCACGCCACCGGGACGGATCCGATGATCAGGAGGCGGGCCGCGTCGCAGATGATCATGATCGTTCGCTTCGGGAACCGGTCCACGATCGGTCCGGCCGGCAGCGTGACGACAATGAACGCGACGGTCGCCGCGGCCGTCAGCAACCCGACTTCGAACGGGCTCGCGTCCAGCACGACGACGGCGGTGAGCGGTAGCGCCAGCTTCGTGACGGCCGAGCCGATCTCACTGATCGACTGCCCGGCCCACAGGGACAGGAAATCCCGGTGCCTCCACAGGCTCATGTGGGTACCGCCCGGCCGCGGTCGCGCCACAGCAGGGTCCGCAGCTCCGACGGAACAGTGCCGTCGCCGGTGTTCAGCCACAGGTGGTCCGGGTCCGGAAGAGCCTCGGTCAGCACCACCCCCCGGGCCGTCCGCACGCACGCCGCGAAGTTGGCCACCGACACGACCGACGAGAAGTCCAGGAACATCGGCTTCTGCTCGGTGTCCGGCATGAAGTAGACCCGCCTCGGCAGGCCGAGACCGCGCCGCCAGACCTGGACGTCCAACCAGTCCTGCGCACCGGGCACGCGACCGGTCACGGCCGGGATGTCCGCCACCGCCACCTGCCAGCGGCGGCGCTGGACGACCACGCCGTCGACGACGATCCGCGGAGTGTGCGCGCCCACCGCGAACGACGCCAGGTGCAGGGCGGGGATGCAGCAGTGGATCAGGCCGCCGAGTTCGACGCCGGAGTCCGGGTACTCGGGCATCAGCCACAGGTCCCTGCCATCGTGCGGGTCGTGGAGCCCGATGAAACCGTCGGCCCACCGGCGCACGACGACGCGGTCCATCGGTACCGGCGTCCCGTCCGGGACGGGCAGGCCCCGGTCCAGGCACAGCACGGCGTGGCCGTGGGCGGTCGAGTCGGTCGCCTTCTCGTTGCGGACGATCTCCTGCAGCGTGGGCACGGCCGGCGCGAGCTCGTCGGCGACGATCCGCCACAGCTCGCCGTTGCCGAGCACGTCGTCGTCGTAGAGGGCCCGGACCCAGCACGCCAGCGTCGGCCAGATGTGGTGCAGCTCGCTGAGGACGGGCGGCCCGTCCGCGCCGGATAGCATGACGTCCGCAGCACCGAACACCGGCCAGTCGGCGATGTCGTCGGCGAGCACGCCGGCCTCGGTCAGGTCGGCCCGGCCGAGCTCGATGCACGGCAGGTCCGTGTCCACCAGCCGCTGGAGGCGTTCCCGCCGCGTCGACGGCCCGCCCGCGCGCTGCACGCCCGGCAGAGCCCGCACGTCGGCCGCCGGCAACTCGTCGACCCTCCGCCGGTCGAGCTCTGCGGCCAGCAGCGACTGGCCAGCCGCCCGGTCCTCGACCGCGAACGACGCGACGAGGTCCAGCGCGGTGGACAGCCGATCGGTCAAGCCGCGGGCACCGGCCGCGTCGATCCAGGACTCCGTTACGTTGTCGATCGCCTCCTCGTAGACGACGGCCCGATCCGTCCGCAGGCCGCCGGCGCCGCGCCAGGCCGGTCGGCCGGTCAGCTCGGTGAACCGCCGCGCGATCGACCCAAGCAGCGCCGGCCGCTCCTCCAGGGAGGCGTGGGCGAACCCGCGGACGTCGGACACCAGCTCGGACGTGCGCTCCGTCCCCGCCGTCCCGATCGCCTCGGCCAGCTTCTGGACGTCGTCGCCGGGGTCGTTGGTGAAGTACGGCGCCCACCAGGTGTCGTCGAGCACGCCGCGCCGGACCAGGCCGTCCACCAGCGCGTCCACGTCGTCGACGGCCGTCCCGGTGAGCATCGCGAGCGCGCTGACCGGGGTCTGTCCGTCGATGTGCCGCAGCAGGTCCAGCTCGGCGGGCGAGGCACCCGTCACCGGCGTCGCATACACCCGGAACGGCCGGCGCTCCCGGTGTGCGCCGGGGTCGCGCAGCAGCGAGCGCCCCAGCTCGCACGCCGCCCAGTAGCTCAGCAGCGACCGCCGCCGCGCCGACCGGCCGTCACCGACGGCCGCGTAGTGCACCCGTCCGACGGTCGCGTCCTCAACGGACCTGACGCCGACCGCCGTCCCCGCGGCGGCCAGCCGTGCCGGCTCGCCCCCGACCGACATCAGGTTCAGCGGCCCGATCGACCCGCCGGTCTCGCACTTGGCCGAGAACCGCTGCAGGAACCGGTAGGCCGCCAGCGCGAACTTGCTGCCGCGGAACCGGTCGGCTTCGTCGTTGCGGACGAACGACTCGTACGCCGCCGGGCTGCTCAGCAGCACGGCGTCGCGGAACTCCGCCGACGACGTGTGTGCGAGCAGCAGGTCCACCTCGCGGTCGTACTCGCTCGCCAGCGCCGTCGTCAGCTCGGCGACGACGGACGCGTGCACCGTCGCGAGGTCGGCGTTCACGGCGTTCCACGCCGACACGCACGCGAGGACCCGCTCGCTGGAGTCGACCACGTTGCGGCTGCCACGGACCGTCCGGACGGCCCGGTTGACCACCGTCCGCTCCGGCCCGTCCACCGATCCGCGCATGTCCCACAGCGTCTGCAACGTCGTGGTCCGGGTGCGCTCCCACCGGTCGCGCGCCTCCACGTACCGCTCGGCGAGGCGGTCCGGTCCCTCTGCAGCCAGGGAACCGAGCCACTCCGACGGGAAGCCTGCCGATCGCAGCAGGGCGGTCCGGAAGACGTTCCATCGCGCCGTGTCGTCACCCATGACCCTCTTCCGTCCCCTCCGTCCCACCGCCCGGAGCCAGCACCCGTGCCGCGGCGTCGTCGCCGGGCGGGCTCAGTCCGGACGGTCCGACCCGCCCAGCACGCGCCGCAGCCCGGCCTCGTACTCTTCCGCCTCCTCCCGCGTGCGGCCGACGACTACGTACTCGACGGTGCCGGTCGCCACCGTGTTGTCCTGGGCGATGATCACACCCGCACCCCGTCCACGATCGAGATGCAGCGACGCCGCGTCGAGACCCCGCACCAGGTCGTCGAACCCGGGGGAGGGCACCGCGTTGCTGGTGAGCAGGATCCTCTCGTCGAGGTAGCCGGGTCCGAGGATCCGCGTGCACAACGCGTCGATGTGGGTGGCGCCGCCGACCCGCCCGTTGAACTCGTTGAAGATCATCTCGCCGTCCTCGGTGACGATCGCGTCGCAGTCGAGGTTGCCGACGTAGCCGAACGAGCGGGAGAGCTCGGCGAGCTGCCGGGCGCCCGTGCACAGCAACTCGGTGTGCTCGGAGCCGAGGGTCCGCGGCGGGATCTCGAAGCCGGACCACAGCGGCGTCATCCGCGACTCGCCGTAGTTGCTCAGGCGCACGGGCCCGTCGCGCGGCACCTCCATCTCGACGTAGAACGACGAGCAGCGGGGGTGGAACACCTCGACGACGTACGCCGCCGGGCCGTACCCGACCGGCGCGGCCGTGGGGTCGGCGAGGTGCCGGCCGGACAGGGCCCGCTCGACGTCCTCCCGTCCCGGCCCGTCGACCGTCAGCACCGACCGCGCACCGGGCGCGACGGCACCGACCCGGCCCGGCCGGGCGATGACGACGTTGCCGTCCCCACCCGAGTTCATGTCCTGCTTGACGATGACGACGCCGGTCGTCGCGAGCAGCTCGGTGACGGTGTCGACGAGCTCGGCCCCGCCGGCCACGACCCGGCCGTCGGCGATCGGGAACCCGGCCGCGCGGGCGACCGCCCGGAAGATCGACTTCGTGTTCAGCATCTCGGCGACGTTGTCGGCGAACGCCGCCGACGCCGCGTCGGCCGTCCCGAGCGCGCGCTCCCAGGCCACAACGTGCCGGTCCCGGATATAGCAGGTGACGTGCCAGTCCCGGTCCCGGCCGAGGCGGTCCACGGCGTCCGCCACGTCGGCGACCAGCTTCGGGTTCGCGCCCGGGTACCAGCTCGACGACTCGTACCCGGTCAGGCTCAGCATCGTGAGCTGCTCCGGGGCGAAGCCGAGGAGATCGCACATGTAGGATAGGAAGCGGTGGTTCACCGGCCCCGGGACGACGCCGACGTCGCCGGGCCCCAGGGTCCACAGCAGACGGTCCGCCATGGCGTCGTAGTACGGGACCACGTCGTCCGGGATGTCCTCCGGACGGGCGGCCATGGCGTGGCTGAACGGATTGGCCAGCAGCACCCGAGGCATGTCCGCTCCACTCGTCTCAGGGACGGTCGACGCTCGACGGCCAGGACCTCGGCTCGTCGACCCGGGAGATCATCGGGATGTCCCGGATGTCGTCGTGACCCACCACCCACATGAGATAGCGCTCCACGCCCATCCCGAAGCCGGCGGTGCGTCGCGGGAAGCGGTCCTTCATGCGCACGTACCAGTCGTAGTCGTGCTCCGGCACGGCGTGCATCTCCAGCGCCCGCCGCACCTCGTCCCCGGTCCGGTGGCGCTCGCCCGATCCGACCACCTCGCCCATACCGAAGAACAGGTCCGCGCACCGCGCGACACCGGTCTGGTCGCCGTCGAACGCCTGGTAGAAGGGCACCGACAGGTGGTCGAGGTGGGTGAGCCACACGAACTCGTCCACGATCTCCATGAGGCGCCGCTCGCCGCGGCGGGTCAGCGACCGCCACCGGTCGGTCCCGGTGAAGCAGTCGGGCGAGCCGGACAGCAGTCGTTCCGCCTCGTCCAGCGTCACCCGCGGGAACGGGCCCGACCCGTTCGCCATGCGCTCGACGTGCGAGACGTCCTCGACCGCCTCCGCCAGCTCGCCGCCGTACTCGTCGAGGATACTCCGGCCGAGGTGGCGCAGGTACCGCTCCACGTATCCGATGACCTCGTCCAGGCCGCCCGGGATCTCGGCCTCGCTGTGCGTGAACTGGGTCAGGTGCGACCCGTCCGGGATCTCGTTGCGGAACGACGGCAGGATCGTGTAGCAGCCGTTGTCGGCCAACCGGCACCCGTACTCGAGCGGGAACTGCGCGGAGTCCGAGAGGTAGGTGTTGACCCCGCTGACGGTCACCGCGACCGGCTCCGCGTCGCTACCCAGGCCGTTCGGGCAGGTGACGGTACGGGTCGTCAGGGGAAGGTGCACCGCCCGCAGGCCCTCGCCGCGGGCGAAGTCGGCGGTCGCCCGGGTGACGATGTCCCCGAGGTCCACCATCAGCCGGCACCAGGGCGAGTCGAGTCCGGCCAGGAACGCCGAGGGCGTGTTCCCCCAGGTGCCGGGCGGGGTGACGCGACCGGTCGCCGCGCTGGTTGCAGGAGTTACCACTGGTCGCAGCTCCGTTCATGAGGACAGTGCCTTCGTGCCGTAGAGCGTGTTCGTGCCGTCGTAGCGCTGCTTCAACCGGGCGAGCCGCTCCCCGCGCTCCGGCCCGAAGAGCGCTATCGCGCCGACCGGGTCCTGGACGTAGTTGGAGTACGGGCTCCCGACGTGCCACGCGCCGAGCTGCTCGACGGTGTGCCGTGCCCACGCGGCGTTCGGCGCGTCCTCGGACGGGGCCGTCCAGTGCGCGGACGCCGTGCAGATGTAGGGCGCGTCCCGGTGCGGGAACGCGGATCGCGTGGACGGGGTGGCGATCGCCCCCCTCAGGAACTCGAAGTCGATGGACGACAGCGGTGAGGGGCTGTCCCGCGCGGCCTCGGCGAGCGTGACCGCGGCCGCGGCCGGGAGGTCGGTGAGGTAGCAGGACTTCGTGAAGTAGCGGTGGCCCGGCGGCTCCGTCCCGTCCCCCGCCCGCTGCAGGTCGAGGAACGGGCGAAGCTGCTCCACCGAGCTGTCCGGCCCGGACATGTCGGCGAGCCGGCCGGTCGCGCGGCGACCGTCGTCCGGGTCCCCGGTCCACAGCGCGGTGACGACCAGCTCCGGGCGCCCGTCGGCCCCGGCCGGCTTCACCGCCGCGACGGTGTGCAGGTCGTCCGGCTGGGACACGGCGGCGTCCCGGTAGAACCCGATCGCCTCGACGATCCGCCCGGCGGAGTACGTCGACCGGCAGACGAGGACGTCGGTCACCGGCCGCAGTGCGAGCCGGAACCGGGTCACGACACCGAGGTTGCCGCCACCACCACCGCGCAGCGCCCACATCAGGTCGGGATTGGACTCGTCGTCCACGTCGCGGACGCTGCCGTCGGTGAGGACGATCTCGACCCCCACGACGTGGTCGCAGGTCAGGCCCCACCTGCGGGCCAGCCACCCGTACCCGCCACCGAGGGCGAGACCGCCGAGCCCGGTGTCCGCCACGACACCGCTCGGGCAGGCCAGCCCGTGCGGTGCCGTCGCCTCGTCGAGGTCACGCAGCAGGCAGCCCCCGTCCGCGACGGCGACGCGCTGCTCCGGCGCGACCGTCACCCCGCGCATCGGCGACAGATCGATCAGGGCGGCGTCGTCGGCCAGGGCCAGCCCGGCGACGTTGTGCCCCCCACCGCGCACGGTGGCGCGCAGCCCGCGCTCGCGGACGTACCGCACGATCGCCGCGACGTCGGCGGTGCCGGTGCAGCGCGCGATAATCGACGGCCGGCGGTCAATCATGCCGTTCCAGACCTGCCGGGCCTCGTCGTAGCCGTCGTCGCCTGGGAACAGGAGCGTGCCCGCGAAGCCGTCCACCCGCGCCACTACCGCGTCTCCGTGCCGTGGTCGGTGCCGTCGGTGCCGTCGACGTACCGGACGTCGATTGTGCCGTGCTCGTTCAAGGTCGCCGAGTCCGGCAGGCGGTAACCGGGGTTCCAGCACAGGCGGTCCGCGAGCCGGTACGCCGTCCGGAACGTGACGATCCCGTCGTGCTCGGAGAGGATGCTGCCGTCGTAGAGCGTCACCTTCCCGATGTCGGTCATGACGGTGAACATCGGCTTCCCGAGGCCGCTCAGCCGGCCCGACGAGCTCAGCTGCTGGGCGAGGTCCAGGCCGCGGCGCACGGACGTCCGGAAGTCGTCGGTCCCGACCATCGGCACGGCGTGGAACAGGTAGTGCGGGTCGACGCCCAGCTCCCGCAGCCGGTCGTACAGGTCGACGAGGGTGTCGAGGTCGTCATTGACGTTCTTCAACAGAACGTTCTGGCTGTAGACGCGGACACCGCAGGCGGTGAGCCGGTCCAGGACCCCGACGGTCTCGTCCTGCAGCTCGAACGGGTGGTTCACCTGGAGCGCGATCTCGAACCGGAACCGCCGCGCGTGCTCGCGGAACAGGTCGTCGAGCTGCTCGTCGACGCCCGGCGGGTTCTGGACGGGGAGCCGCGTGCCGATCCGAACCGAACGAATGTTCGGCGCCGCCGTCGCGATCCGGGAGAGCAGGTCCGCCAGCTTCGCAGGCGCGATCAGGGGGTCCCCACCGGTGACGAGCACCTCGGACAGCTCGGGGTCACCGCCGAGGTAGTCCGCGATCGCGTCCATCTCCTGCCTGCTGAGGGTGTGCGGCTCGTAGAGGCCGCGGATGCAGAACACGCACTCGCTCGCGCAGGCCGTGACGAGGTCGACGACGGCGACCCTGCGGTACAGGCGTTCGACGCCCGGCGGGAGGTCGCCCAACGCGTGGTAGTGCCTGTCGCTCCGGGCGACCCCGGGCGTCGTCGTCGGCATCCGGAAGTACTGGTTCCAGATGCCGCGGAAGGCCGACGAGTCCCGGCCGTGACGTCGTTGCGCGCGGTCGAGAAGCTCCCGCGTGTACCGGTGGACCCGGGGCTCCTGGGTGTTCGTGATGACGGTGAGCAGGCCAGCCATGATGGGCTCCTCGTGGAGTTGCCTTGCGGGCCGGGACGTGAGCCTCCGCCCTCACGTCCAGAACATGACGCGGTGGTCGTCGTCCGAGAGCCCCACGAACCGTCCCGCGGTGATGCGCTCGCCGACGACCGGTTCGACGCCGTGCAGGAACGACGCGTTCAGGAAGTAGCTGTCGCCGGGCTCGAGCACGATGGTGGTGTGGGGGATGTCCTCGACGAACTCCGCCGGGTAGGGGTAGCCGGTGTCGTGGAGGCCGAGCGAACGCCGCGTCGTCGGGGACGGCCGGAGGTCCCACACGCGGACCGCGCCGCCGGAGCCGTCGCTCCGGACGCAGATGTTGAACGACATAGTGTTCTGGCCGGTCGTCTGAATCTCGAACTCGTCCGCCCGGGCGGCCTCGACCTGGGAGATGTCCTCGTGCGGCTGGAGCGACATCTCGCCGTTGCGGAGCCAGGCACGGATCGTGCAGTAGTTCGAGTACGTGCTCTTGAAGCGGGCCGGGCCGAAGTGGAGCCCGCGAGCCAGGAAACCGGTGCGCAGCTCGTCATCGAGCATGAAGCGGGAGGTCTCGTCCGCGGACAGCCCGTCGAACAGCGAGAGCATCGATACCTGCAGACGGGCGGTGTTGAGGGCGTACTCCTGGCCGGACTTCTTGAACTGGGTCGCCCCGACCTGGTCGGCCTTGATGATGTCGTCGAGGGCCCGCTGCGTGCCCTCGACGGAGATGATCGTCCGGAAATTCGCGTGCACGGTCTCGCACACGGCGGCCGGGACGGCTCCGCGCACCACGTAGGCGATGGCGCCGTCGTGATGGCCATCGCGCAGGAGGTTCTCCACGATGCCGATGTCGAAATCGTCGGCCGCCGACTCCACGTATCCGAATCGGGATCCCAGGTGCATTCCGTGGACATCGGTAACTGTGTGCACGATATTTTCCTCCGCCTCCCGTCGTCGGGCATTGTTCGCCACGGGCTCTGCGGGTGGGTGCCGATCGTGTCATCGGTCGAAACCATCGTCATCCAGACCCTAATGCTCCGGTTCAGGCACGGTCAAGGGGCTCTTCCGGTTTTAGAGTGCGAGGGCTCCGCAGTGCAGGAGTGACCGGATCCGGTAGTTGAGCAGGTTGCGGAAGCCCAGGGCGTTGCGGCGCAGTGCCTCGAGGCGGCCGTTGACCGTCGTAAGGCGCCGAACGCAAGGGGTGGTCTCGCGAACGGTGCGCTGGCGGCGTGGCTGCCAGGTGTTCGTGCGGGCACGGCGAGATCCGGTGTCGGGTGAGCTCGCGTGGGCTGGTCGTCCCTGCATAGCTGGAAGCGGGTTGGTCCCGGCAACGCGTAATCGGGCTTGGTGACCAGGGCGGGCGAGCGGCTCATGATCAACGGCGAGATCCCGGGTGGGTCTGCCAGGCTTCGGTTGGAGCTTGCTCACCCTGGCGGCCTCGGCCCTGCGCGGGGCCGGGGTCGCGGTCTGTGTGCCGCGCTGGTGGCAGGTCAGGCAGCCATCGTGCTCCCGCTGGCGGCCGGCGCCGGGGTGGTGGGCTGACGGCGTCCGGCGGCGATGTCGGCGTCGAACGGAACGCGGCGGGTGACGATGGCGTGCAGCCAGCGCAGCAGGGTCGCCGCGCAGGCGGCGCGGGCCTGCCCGTCGCTGAGCCGGTTGCGCTCCCGGCCGGTCAGGTGGGCGTGGCGCGCGGCCAGCACCGGATTGCCGTGTTGGGCGCCCCAGACCGCGCACCAGGCGGCGGCGCGTAGCTCGGGACGTCCGCGCTTAGAGAGCCGAGAGCGCCCGCGGTGTTCGCCGCTGGATTTCTCGCGGGGGCAGAGCCCGGAGTGTTTGACCAGCGCCCTCGCGCTGGTGAACCGGGCAGGGTCACCGGTCTCGGCCAGCACCGCGGCCGCCCCGATCACCGAGACGCCGGGGATGGAATCGAGCAGGTCGGTGAGCTCGAGCGCGTCGAGGACGGCGAGCATGCGGGTCTCAACCTCGTTGCGGCGGACCCGGGTCTGGCTCCAGTCGTCGATGACGAACTCGGCGCGTTCCAGCGCGCCGTGGCGATGCGAGACGACCCCGACGATGTCGTCGAGGGCGTGGAACAGGCCGGTGATGATGCGCTGGCAGATGCGGGTGGCGCCCCAGGCCGGTAGCTCGCGGCGGACCGCGGCGGTGAACCGGGTCAACCCCATCCGCCGGGCCGGGGCGAGGTCACCGCCGTGGGCCTTGCGCAGCGCCACCGCGAGCGCGGCGCACCACGACGCGGATTCCAGCGGCTTGGCCGCGGCCTCCAGCGCAGCCGGCCACACACATTCCAGCAGATCACGCAGCTGCAGCGCCGATGCAGTGGATTCGGTGCACAGACGGCGGCGGCGAGCGCCGAGCTGACGCAGCCGCGACCAGGTCTCGTCGCTGTGCTCGGGCTCGTAGCAGTGCAGCTCGGTGGTGAGCCGGGCGATGAGCATGGCGTCTTTCGGGTCGGACTTGTCGAAGGTCAAGTCCTCGCGCTCGCGGGCCCGGCACACCTGCAGGCCCTGTACGCACACCATGGACACGCCTCGTTCGGCGGCCAGTTGCTGCAGAACTTGCCAGCGGTGCCCGGTGGCCTCGCAAGCCACCGTGATCGACTCATAGCCGGCCGCCTGAGCTTGTTCGGTCGCCCAGTCCAGCAGCGGTCCCAGCTGCCAGGCCCGGCAGAGCATACGTTTCCGGGCCAGAACCCGAGAGTCGTGATCGGTCAGCGCAGCGGCCTGCTTCTTGTCAGCCAGGTCGATCCCGAGCACCGCATTGGTGATCGGCACCAATGTCCGGAGCCGCTCGAGTCGACGATTGCGGTTGCGGTCGCCGCGGGTCAGGCCAGTAGTTTTGGACACGGGACGCCCTCCTCGTGCGTGAGATTCCAAGCCCGTTCACTGCATCAGGAGGGCGTCCCCCAGCCCGCCTGACGCGCCGTTCCTCAGGTACTGGACTCCTTACTATGGCTTCGCCGTCGCGGTGACCTGCCGGGTTCTGGGCGTGTCCCGCTCGGGCTACTACGACTGGGCCACCCGCCCGCCCTCAGCGCGAGCGGTCGCCGACGCCGCGCTGAGCGCCACGATCGTCGAGATCCACACCGGAGCCCGGCGCAGCTACGGGGCGCCTCGGGTGCACAGCGAGCTGCGGATGGCTCGAGACATCCGCTGTGGACGCAAGCGGGTCGCCCGGCTGATGCGCACAGCGGGGATCACGGGCATCTGTCACCGGCGTACACGCTCCGGTCAGCGCCCCGCGCCGGCCCCGCACGACGACCTCGTGCGCCGTCGTTTCGTCGCTGACGCCCCGGACCGGCTCTGGGCCACCGACATCACCGAACACCCCACCGCCACCGGCGGGAAGGTGTACTGCTGCGCGGTCATCGATGCCTACTCCCGCATGATCGTGGGCTGGTCGATCGCCGAGCACATGCGCAGCGAGCTGGTCGTCGACGCCCTGCAGATGGCGACCTGGCGGCGCCGACCCGCACCCGGCGCGATCGTGCACGCCGACCGCGGAGCCCAGTACACCTCGTGGATCTTCGGGCACCGCCTGCGCGAGGCCGGGCTGCTCGGCTCGATGGGCCGGGTCGCCTCCAGCGTGGACAACACCATGATCGAGTCGTTCTGGTCGACCATGCAGCGCGAACTGCTCGACACCCGCGACTGGGACACCCCCGAACAACTCGGATCGGCGATCTTCGAGTGGATCGAAACCTGGTACAACCCACGCCGACGCCACACCAGCATCGGACACCAGTCCCCGGCCGACTACGAACGACTCCACAGACCCGCCGCTGCCGCGGCATGATCCCCACACCGTCCGTGTCCGGGAATCCGGGTCAGGCTCCCTCAACCCATTTCAAGATCGTTGATCGCGTGCCGGGCCGTCACCAACGTGCCCGGACAGCACACCTAGGGCGTGTCTCCCAATTCGCGTAGCCAGGTGACGATCGCCTTCAGCACCACTCCGCCACGGAAGGTCAGCGCGAGCTTGTCGTATCGGGTGGCGAGCCCGCGCCACTGTTTGACGTGGCAGAAC
>NZ_JBKGXS010000014.1:0-90364 GCF_046546475.1 Pseudonocardia phyllosphaerae | reverse complement strand
ACCCCTGGCCTGCTGGCGACATCAGCTACTCCTGTACCCGTACACAAGTCCGGCACCGCTCACGAGTCCCACAACGGTGCCGTCAGCAGCACCGACCCCCGCAACGACAGCACATCCTACGGGGCTGGCTGCGTAGGCGACGGGCCTGCCGGCAGCACGAGGCCTCGCCGATAGCGGCGGATCCACCACTGGAAAGCGTTCAATTGCGTTCGATGACCCCAATTCCTTCTTTCATGGCACATGCCACTGCAAGCGTCCGGTTCGGGCAGTGAAGCTTGGCGAGGATATTGGAAACCAGGCGCTTAACCCCGTGCTGAGAAATAGCCAGCTCCCGCGCGATCAGCTTGTTACTGTGCCCCCTCACGAGTTCAACGAGGACGTCGTACTCACGAGGCGTGAGGGTGTCGATCGCAGTGCGCTCCACCCCTTTCATGGCTTGATTACTGTCGCATCCGCGCGGACTCCCCCGCAGGAATCGAACCATCGACTCCGGAATAGGAGTCTCGCCTCGCGCGACGCGTTCGAGGGCATTCCCGAGCCTGCCAGCATTGAGCCGAGAGAGCTCGACGAAGCCCGAGGCGTCGGAGGAGACGAGCTGCGCGGTGGTGGATTCACTCGAGGTGTCAACGACGACGAGCGTTCGCCCGGCTGCGTTCGGGCCATACGAGGCAGTACGGAGGTACTCCGTAGCAAGCACGACACGGACCGACGTCGACGCGTGCCGCGGGACTTGCTGCGCGTCGCTGTGGTCAATAGAGATCTTGGCGCACGGCACTGACTCCAGCAGGTGCTCCAGTCCGTACCGGAGCACCGAGTTCTCCACCGAGAGGCGAACGAGGAGCGCTGTCGACCTCGTCGACCTCGTCGACCTCGTCGTCGGGTTCGACTGCCCGGCAACATCATCCGACGGCATCGCCAGTCCGTACTCGATCACCAAACCACTCCCCCAACGGCTTGCTGCCTCACTCTCGACCAAGTACTGTACTGGTCAGTCTGATACTTTGGAATACGACGCCGGTAACGCGGTTGAACTTTGCGGAGAT
Source organism: Pseudonocardia phyllosphaerae (assembly GCF_046546475.1). Classification (NCBI taxonomy): domain Bacteria; kingdom Bacillati; phylum Actinomycetota; class Actinomycetes; order Pseudonocardiales; family Pseudonocardiaceae; genus Pseudonocardia; species Pseudonocardia phyllosphaerae. The sequence continues at coordinate 89,321 of NZ_JBKGXS010000014.1, read as the reverse complement.
GGCAAGTGAACTCGAAGTGCGGCAACAACGACAACATCGGCGTACCTGCGTCGAGAGCACCAGGAGGGCGGCCGCGCGAGTACAATATTGAGACCGTCCTGGAGTCGGCAATGGAGGTCTTCTGGAGCAAGGGTTACGCAGCGGCGTCAACAGCTGAGTTGTGTGACGCCACAGGACTCGGACGCAGCAGCCTCTACAACGCCTTCGGCAGCAAGCACGAACTCTACGAAGCCGCTCTTTCTCGCTACGCCGACCGCGGCGTAGCGCTGCAGGTAGCGATTCTCGAGGCTCCGGGAACGGCGAAGACGAAGCTGCGGAACCTGATGGAATGGGTCATCGACACCGACCTGTCCGACCCGACGCGGCGCGGATGCATGACCATCAATGCCGCCACAGAGACGACCGGCCGTGATGACGCCGTGGTGAAGCTAGTGAGCGGTCAGTTCCAACGACTAGAGGCTGCCATCCACGACACGATCATCGCGGGCCAGCGCGCCGGAGAGATCACCACAAACCGCCCCGCATCAGAACTAGCACGATCATTCCTCAGCACATATTACGGACTGCGCGTGCTCGGCGCTGTAGCCGAAAGAGAAACGCTGGAAGACGTGGTACGCGGTACGGTCGACTCCCTCTAGTCTCTCATCGATCGGCAGCCGTCAGACTCTTTGTGACCATGTTTTGTACCGATCAACACAGAAAGGGTGTGGATATTCCCCTGGCGGTGTTCGTGCTGGGCTTCGGAATCTTCTCGATGACCAGTAGTGAGTTCATGATGTCCGGCCTTATGCCGCAGGTGGCTGAGGGCTTAGGGGTGTCGATTGTGGAGGTTGGCTATCTGATCTCGACGTTCGCAATCGGCATGGTGGTCGGTGGGCCACTGCTGACATTCGCCCTGCTCCGCCTGCCTCGGAAGAAGGCTCTGCTGGTGCTGGCAGCAATCTTCGTGGCGGGTGATGTGCTCGGGGCACTTGCACCCTCCTACCCTGTGATGGTGGCCGCACGGCTGATCACCGGGGTCGCATCGTCGGCCTTCTTCGGGACGTCACTGGCGGTCGCCGCGGACCTCGTCCCCGAGAATCAACGGGGTCGGGCCTCGTCGATCGTGCTGGGCGGCCTGATGATCGGCACGGTGATCGGTCTCCCTCTCGCGACTGCCGTGGGCCAGCTGACCGGTTGGCGAACCAGTTTCTGGATGATCGGATGCCTGACCGCCGCAGCGGGCGTGCTTATCGCGTCCCTCGTGCCCCGTGACAGCGTTCCGGAGCGAATCGACGCGCGGGCCGAGCTAGCGGCATTCCGTAACGGCATGCTGTGGTCCGCCTACGCCTCCAGTACTCTAATCATCGGCGCGGTGTTCGCTGGATTCAGCTACTTCACCCCGATTTTCACCCAGGTCAGCGGGTTCGATGCGGCCGCCGTGCCAGTTCTGTTGGCGGCGTATGGAATCGCGACGGTTGCTGGAAACGTCATAGTTGGACGTCTGGCGGACCGATGGACGATGTTCGTCCAGATTGGCGGCCTTATCGTTCTGACGGTGTTCCTGTCGGTATTCGCGCTCGGCGCATCCTCTAGGATCCTCGTGGTCGTGTCGCTGGTCGCGATCGGAGCGGTCGGGGTGTCGATGAATCCGGCCATGGTGGCGCGAGTGATGCGGGTCGCCGACGGCCGCCCCCTCGTGAATACTGTGCACACCTCGGTCATCAACGTTGGCATCCTGCTCGGTTCCTGGATCGGCGGGCTGACCATCAGCGCCGGCCTCGGACTGGTCGCGCCGCTGTGGACCGGTGCGGTGTTCGCGCTGCTGGCACTAGTCAGTGTGGCACCATTCGTCTACAGTCGGCGTCACGGCGCCGCACCGCGCGATTCCCAGCGTGGACTCGCAGCAGTCGACGAACCGCGCACTGGAGCGGATCCAAACAGGTCTGGAGGACACGTCTGATGAGGGCGGAGGAACGGTTCACCGGCCGGGTCGTGCTCATCACCGGCGCTGCGGGCGATCTGGGCTCTGCGCGGCCTTTGCCGCCGAGGGAGCGCACGTCGTGCTGGCAGAATCGGCCTTCGCGTCCTGCACCACGACCCTAGTGTGGTAAGTCACCTACCACCTGAAGACGACGGCCGGCGCCTCTGGCGAGGCAATTGGCGCCACTTCAATTTCGTACCGGCCGATCCAGGACTCACCCTCGTCCACGTGTTCTGGGTCCTCGATGCGGGCTATTCCCAGCAGATGCTCGCGAAAACACGTGGGATCGTTCAAATCTCCCGTGACAACGCGAGGAGCGCAGCGCAGACCACCCGGCCCTCGGACGACCGCCGTGAAGTAAGTCGCCGCCGATCCCGGCATGCGCGCATCACGTAGTTGCGGCGCAGCGTGGACAGCGGCCTCGGGCTCCGCCGCAGGACGACGAACACGCGGCTGCTGCCCCCGCGCTCCCACCAGGGCACCCCACTGCCACAACAGCTCGAACGCCCGATGCACCGTGCTCGGCGCGATGCCCTTCTCCGCTGCGAGCAGTTTCACCCCGGGCAGCCGCCCACCGTCCGGAACCTCCCCGGACTCGATCCGCTCCAGCAGTTCGACCGCCAGCTTCTCCCGAGTCGACCGCGGATCCCGGCGAACCCGCTCCAGGCTCGTCTCCGCAGCCGGACGCACCGGCATCCGCGCTCCCAGGCCGGCAGCCGCACGCTGATCGGCTTCGGACACCCACGCCGCGTAGACCCGCAGCGTCGTCACCCCTCCGCCGGAGTGACCGAGTCGGCCCGCCACCGTCCGGACATCCACTCCAGCGGCGATCAGCTCGGTCGCCGAGTAGTGCCGCAAGTTGTGCAGGTGGCTCACCACATCGACGCTCGCCGCGAGACGGGAGTACCGCTGCGAGACCGAGCCCGGCCTCCGGCACTCAGCGCCGTCGGGAGCCAGCGAGAACACGAAGGCCGCCTGAGAGAGCGGGCCCAGGCCGAGCACCCGGAACCGCTCCTCCCACCGCATCCGATGCTCCTGCAGCACCTCCACGGTCTCGTCGTCGAGCGCGAGACGACGCTGCTGGTGGGTCTTCGTGTCCTTGTCCACGACCGTGCGGCCGTTCTGGGCGACGGCACGACGAATCGTCAGAGTGCCCGTGTCCAGGTCGATGTGCGACCACCGCAACGCACACAGCTCTCCACGGCGGGCCCCGGTGGTCATGAACAACCAGACCATCGCGCCCCAGTCCGGGTCCTCCCACGCCTTGCTCACGATCAGTGCTGCTTCCGCCGGGGACGGGGGCTGCGGGTCCGGCGGCGGCTTCGCCGGCGGGGTCACCAGATCCATCGGGTTCACCGACACCCAGCTCCAACGAAGTCCCGCCTTGAACGCGCCGTTGAGCACGAAGTGGATGTGCCGGATCGTCGCGGGAGCGAGACCCACGCACTCGTGCGGCCGACAGCGCTCGTCGCACGTGTGCTCACGCGGAGTCCGATGATCAATTCGCCTGCCGCGCCCGGTGCAGTGCTCACGGCACCGGCGCAGCTCGGCGTAGAGCGCGTCGACCGCCTCCGCACCTACTCCCCCGGCGGTCTTCCGACCGAGAAACGGGCGGACGTGCCGCTCGAGGTAGCGCGTGTAAGCACGGTGCGTAGTCGCTGCCACGTCGATCGTCGCCAGGTACCGATCGAGAAGTTGATCGAGGGTGGCACTCGTCCGAGGGGTACGGCGCTCATCGATCTGATGAGTGATCCGGCGCTGAACCTTCCGCGCCTCCCGGGCCGCGGTGGGACCGGCCGGAACGGTCTCCCGAACGTAGTGGCGACGCCCCGAGACCGGGTCGATGCCGGCGTAGACGGTCACGCGGAAGCCTCCGCTCGCCAGCTTCTCGATCGCCCCCCGCGCCCGGGTCCGATGCGCCGTTGGTGCCGCCACGGGAACAAGTGTACGAACCAACTCGCACCACAAATGTATCCACGAGCGTCGGAAAACGATCATGCACTCGGCGAAACCGCAGGTCAGAGGCGTGGGCGCGGCAGGGTTCGAACCTGCGACCGCTCGGGTGTAAACCGAGTGCTCTCCCGCTGAGCTACGCGCCCGGAAACCCGGGTCCACCCCGGGCGTCGAACAGTCTCACACGGCGGCCAGGGCCCGGCGCCACCCGTCCTGGTCGCGGGGCTCCCCGGGCTGGTTGACCTCGGCGAACGACACGACGCCGTCCGGCTGCACCAGGAACGTCCCGCGCAGCGCCATGCCCTTGGCGGGGTTGAACACGCCGTAGTCCGAGGCAGCCGCTCCGTGCGGCCAGAAGTCCGACAGGAGCGGGAAGGCGAAGCCGGCCGACTCCGCCCACGCCGCGAGGGCGAAGGTCGGGTCGCACGAGATCGCCAGGACCTGCACGCGCGGGTTCTGGAAGTCCTCCAGCGACTCCCGGACCGCGGTGAGCTCGCCACCGCAGATCCCGGAGAACGCGAAGGGGTAGAAGACCAGCAGCGCCGCCCGGCCCTGCCCGAGCACCGACTCCAGCGTGACCGGAGCGCGGTGCTGGTCGGGCAGCGCGAACGGCGGCGCCACCGATCCGGCGGAAACGGTCAGCGCTTGCCCTTCCCCTGCTTCGGCGGGACCAGCTTGGATCCCACCCAGTCGTCACCCAGGGTGGCGTTGGAGGTCTGGGACAGCCCGGCGGTCGGGGCCGCCTCCGCGATCTCCGACGGCGCCAGGTGACCGTCGCGACCGGTCTTCGGTGTCAGGACCCAGACGATGCCGTCGTCGGCCAGTGGGGTGCGGGCGTCGACCAGGGTGTCGACCAGGTCGCCGTCCCCCTCGCGGAACCACAGGAGCACCACGTCGATGACCTCCTGGGCGTCCTCGTCCAGGATCTCCTCACCGATCGTGTCCTCGACGGCCGAGCGAACCTGCTCGTCGACGTCGGTGTCGTAACCCAGTTCCTGGACGATCATGCCCGGCTCCACGCCGAGCTTGCCCGCGATGTCGGCTGCACCGGCATCTGCCGCGGTCACCACTCGTTCCCCTCTCACGCTGCTCACGCAGTCCATCGTCAACGCTTCCGCGGGTGAGCGCCAGCCCCCGCGCGGAATCGGATGGCGCATCCGATCACGTGGCAGCGACCCTGTGCAACCGCCGGAGCCCTGCGGGGAGCGTCACCCGGGGGTCCATTCTGTTACGTACGAGTAGTACCTATCCTCGCCGGAACGCATCGGAACCGTCGTCTTCCCCGGGTGGGCGCGAGTTTCGGGCGAGCGCCGGAGAGGGCACGATGAAGGCTGACACGCCCGCCCGATCCGGCCGGCAGCGTCGCACCTCGCCGTCCCGCCATCCGGGGTCCCTGGTGCGACCGCGGACGTGAGGCAGAGGTCGGGCACTCCCCGGCCACCGACGGACCAAGGCAGGGAGAACCCTTGACCGCGCAGAGCAACAAGGACGGCGAGGAAGCGCGTCGCGTGAGTGTCATCCGGGAGGGTCTCGCCGACCATCTCCCGGACATCGACCCGGAGGAGACGGCCGAGTGGCTGGAGTCCTTCGACGCGGTGCTCGACAACGTCGGCCAGCAGCGCGCCCGGTACCTGATGCTGACGATGCTGCAGCGGGCCCGTGAGAAGCACGTCGGCGTCCCGTCGCTGACCACCACGGACTACGTCAACACCATCCCCACCGACCGGGAGCCCTGGTTCCCGGGCGACGAGGAGACCGAGCGCGCCTACCGCCGCTGGATCCGGTGGAACGCGGCGATGACCGTGCACCGCGCGCAGCGGCCGGGGATCGGGGTCGGCGGGCACATCTCGTCCTACGCGTCGTCGTCGACGCTCTACGAGGTCGGCTTCAACCACTTCTTCCGCGGCAAGGACCACCCGGGCGGCGGCGACCAGGTCTACATCCAGGGCCACGCCTCCCCCGGCGTCTACGCCCGCGCGTTCCTCGAGGGCCGGCTGTCGGAGGACCGCCTCGACGGGTTCCGCCAGGAGCTCTCGCACGGCGGCGCCGGCGCGGGGCTGCCGTCCTACCCGCACCCGCGGCTGATGCCGGACTTCTGGGAGTTCCCCACGGTCTCGATGGGCATCGGGCCGATGAACGCGATCATGCAGGCGCGGTTCAACCGCTACCTGGGCGACCGGGGGTTCTCCGACACCCGTGACCAGCACGTCTGGGCGTTCCTCGGCGACGGCGAGATGGACGAGCCGGAGTCGCGCGGGCTGATCCACGTCGCGGCGAACGAGAACCTCGACAACCTGACCTTCGTCGTCAACTGCAACCTGCAGCGCCTCGACGGCCCGGTCCGCGGCAACGGCAAGATCGTGCAGGAGCTCGAGTCGTTCTTCCGCGGCGCCGGCTGGAACGTCATCAAGGTCGTGTGGGGCCGGGAGTGGGACTCCCTGCTGCACGCCGACGGCGACGGCGCGCTGATCAACCTGATGAACACCACGCCCGACGGCGACTACCAGACCTACAAGGCCAACGACGGCGCCTACGTCCGCGACCACTTCTTCGGCCGCGACCCGCGCACCAAGGCCATGGTCGACCAGATGAGCGACGCGGAGATCTGGAACCTCAAGCGCGGTGGCCACGACTACCGCAAGGTCCACGCCGCCTACGCCGCCGCGACCGCGCACCACGGCCAGCCGACCGTCATCCTCGCCAAGACCATCAAGGGGTACGGCCTGGGCTCGCACTTCGCGGGCCGCAACGCCACCCACCAGATGAAGAAGCTGACGCTCGACGACCTCAAGCAGTTCCGCGACCAGCAGCGGATCCCGATCTCGGACAAGCAGCTCGAGGCCGACCCGTACAAGCCGCCCTACTACCACCCCGGCGACGACGACCCGGCGATCCAGTACCTCAAGGAGCGCCGCACCCGTCTCGGTGGCCCCGTCCCGTCGCGGCGCACGAAGTCCACGCCGCTGGTGCTGCCCGGCGACAAGGTCTACGACTTCGTGAAGAAGGGCTCCGGCAAGCAGGAGGTCGCCACCACGATGGCGTTCGTCCGGCTGCTGCGTGAGCTGATCAAGGACAAGGAGATCGGCGCGCGCTTCGTGCCGATCATCCCGGACGAGGCCCGTACCTTCGGTATGGACTCGATGTTCCCGAGCCAGAAGATCTACAACCCGAAGGGCCAGAACTACACCTCGGTCGACGCCGAGCTGATGCTGGCCTACAAGGAGTCCGAGCAGGGCCAGATCCTGCACGAGGGCATCAACGAGGCCGGTTCGGTCGGCTCGTTCACCGCGGCGGGCACGTCCTACGCCACGCACGACGTGCCGATGATCCCGGTCTACATCTTCTACTCGATGTTCGGCTTCCAGCGGACCGGCGACTCGATCTGGGCCGCGGCCGACCAGATGAGCCGCGGGTTCCTCGTCGGCGCCACCGCGGGCCGCACGACGCTGACCGGTGAGGGCCTGCAGCACAACGACGGGCACTCGCTGCTGCTCGCCTCGACCAACCCCGCGGTCGTGTCCTACGACCCGGCGTTCTCCTACGAGGTCGCGCACATCGTCCAGGACGGCCTGCGCCGCATGGTCGGCGAGCACGCCGAGAACGTCATGTACTACCTGACGGTCTACAACGAGCCCTACGTCCAGCCGGCCGAGCCGGCCGGGGTGGACACCGAGGGCCTGCTGCGCGGCATGTACCGCTACGCCGAGGCCCCCGCGGGCGACGGCCCGGTCGTGCGGCTGCTGGCCTCCGGCGTCGCGGTGCCGTGGGCGGTGCAGGCCCAGCAGATGCTGGCCGACGAGTGGGACGTGCGCGCCGAGGTGTGGTCGGTGACGTCGTGGGGCGAGCTGCGCCGCGACGGCGTCGACGCCGAGCACCTCAACCTGCTGCACCCGGGCAACGAGCCCGTCGTGCCGTACGTGACCACGAAGCTGGGCGAGGGCGACAACGCCGACGCCCCGGTCGTCGCGGTCTCGGACTGGATGCGGGCCGTCCCGGACCAGATCCGCCAGTGGTCCCCGGCGCCGTTCCTGTCGCTGGGCACCGACGGGTTCGGCCTGTCCGACACCCGCCCGGCCGCGCGCCGTCACTTCGCCGTCGACGCCGAGTCGATCGTCGTCGGGGCGCTGTCGGCGCTGGCCAAGCAGGGCCTGGTCAAGACCGAGACCGCGGCCGAGGCCGCGGCCGGTTACAAGATCGACGACCCGCAGGCCGCAGGCCCGCAGATCGGCGACGGCGGAGCGGCCTGACCCGCCCCGCACGCCTCCGGCGGCCCGTCACCCTCGTCCGGGTGGCGGGCCGCCGGTGTGTGCACCCCTGCTGACCGGCCCGGATTTCGCCCTCCCCCACCGGCGCGGATCGCGATAGGCTCCGCTCGACGGGCGTGGCGTGATCGAGCCCACGTCCGTCCGGCCGGTGCGTGGACCGTGAACGTCGCCGGTCGACGGTCCCGGGGCGGGTGTCCCGGGCCGCAGGAACGAGGGAGCAAGAATGACAGAGGGCACCGTCAAGTGGTTCAACAGCGAGAAGGGCTACGGCTTCCTCGCTCCCGACGGTGGTGGCGCGGACGTGTTCGTGCACTACTCGGCGATCCAGAGCAACGGCTACAAGACCCTCGACGAGGGTCAGCGCGTGTCGTTCGACATCGAGCAGGGACAGAAGGGGCCGCAGGCCAGCGGCGTCACCCCGCTCTGAGCGACTCCCCGGCGAGCACGTCGCCCTGACCGCCCCGCGCGACCTCCCCGCGAGCGTCAGCCCGGGCCAAGGGCCCCGTGCATCTCCCACACCAGGACCTCCGCACCGTCGTCACCGGCGGTGATGCGGCGTGCCCCGTCGTCGACGAGCCGCGCCGCGTCCCCGACGGCCAGCGGTGCGTCCGCGGGGTCCTGGCCCTCCAGCCGCGCCGTCCCCCGTGCCGCGAACGCGTGCACGAACCGGGCGGCGGGCAGTTCCGCGGTGCCGTGCGGCCGTAGCCGGATCACCGTCAGCCCGGCCTGGTGCTGGCGCAGCGGCAGCAGCGTCGTGTCCCGGTGCCGGGTCAGCCCGGAGGCGAGCACGACCGTGGCGTCGTCGCGCGCATCGGGGGCGTCGCGGATCGCGTGCACGGGGTCGCCGCCCGGCTCGTCGGGTACGACCCACATCTGCACGAACCGCACGCCGCCCTCGGGCGTCGCGTGCTCGGAGTGCCGTACGCCCGCGCCCGCACCCAGGTACTGCGCCTGCCCCGGGTACACCCGCGCCGCCCGGCCGCTGCCGGAGTCGCGGTGCTCCAGCGCGCCGTCGAGCACCCAGGTGAGGATCTCGGTGTCGCGGTGCGGGTGCTCGTCGTAGCCCCGCCCGGCGACGACCCGGTCCTCGTTGTGCAGCAGCAACAGTCCGAAGTGGGTGTTCGCCGGGTCGTAGTGCGCGCCCGCGGAGAAGCTGTGCCGCGAGTCCAGCCAGCCGGTCTCCGTGCGGAAGCGCTCACCGGCACGCAGCACGGTCGGGACGTGGTCGCGTCGTGTGGAGGGGCTCATCGTCGTGTCATGCTGCCCGACGTGGGTCACCCGCCTGTCGCGGCCGCGACATTGCGCCGCCTCGAGCTCGCCTCGGGCGGGCTCGCGGCCGCCTGCCTGGCGGAGATGGAGCGCCGACGGCCGTGGTTCGCGCGGCTGCCCGCCGAGCAGCGCGCCGGCGTCGCCCTGGTGACCCAGACCGGCGTCGCGAGCTTCGTGGCCTGGGTACGCGAACCCGGCCGCACCACCCCACTGACCGCCGAGGCGTTCCGGACCGCGCCGCGCGACCTGGCCCGCCGGATCAGCCTGCGCCAGACCGTCGAGCTGGTGCGCATCGCCGTCGACGTGTTCGAGCAGCGGCTGCCCCCGCTGGCCGCCGACGAGCGGGAACGGCACGCGATCACCGATGCCGTGCTGCGCTTCGGGCGCGAGATCGCCTTCACCGCAGCCACCGTCTACGCCGGAGCCGCCGAGTCCCGCGGCGCCTGGGACGCCCGGCTGGAGGCCCTCGTCGTCGACGCCGTGCTGCGCGGCGAAGGCGACGCCGCGCTCGTCTCCCGGGCCGCGGCGCTGGGCTGGGACCCGGCCGCGCCGGTGCACTGCCTGGTCGGCAGCGTGCCCGGCTCCGGCCCGGAGTCGCCGCGGCTGATCGTCGAGCTTCGCCGGTCCGCCGGGCGCCTCGGGCACGACGTCCTGGTCGGCGCCCAGGGACGACGGCTGGTGGTCCTGCTGCACGCCACCGGCTCGGCCGGCCACGGCTCGGGCAGCGCCGCTTCCGGCGGCACCGGCGCGGGCGGCACGCCGTCCGGGGCCACGGCTTCCGGTGGCGCGGCTTCCGGGAACACGACTTCCGGGAGGACGGCTCAGCCGGGTACGGGCTCCGCCGACGCCGGGCCTGCCCTCGCCGGGATCGCCGAGCACTTCGGCCCGGGGCCCGTGGTCGCCGGGCCGCCGAGCGCCGACCTCGCCGGCGCGGGCCCCTCGGTCGCCGAGGCGCTCGCCGGGCTGGCCGCCGCGCCGGGCCGCCCGGATGCGCCACGTCCGGTCGGCGCCGCGGACCTGCTGCCCGAGCGCGCGCTGTGCGGTGACCCGACCGCGCGACGGCGGCTGGCCACCGAGATCCTCGGCCCGCTGCACGACGCGGGCGGCGAGCTGCTCGGCACACTGGCCGCATACCTGGAGGGCGGCGGGTCGCTGGAGGGCTGCGCGCGCACGCTCTACGTGCACCCCAACACCGTGCGGTACCGGCTGCGGCGGATCGCGGAGCTGACCGGTCGCGCCCCGACCGATGCGCGCGAGGCGTTCGTGCTGCGTGCGGCCCTGGTCGCCGACCGCGTCGACCGGGCCCGCGAGGTCACCGAGCCGGTCACCGCGACCGACGTACCCGGCCCGGGCTCCCCCGGTCCCGCCCCCGACACGACGCCGGGGCATGATCACGACGACGTCGCCGACCCCTTCGCCCACGCCGGACGAGGAGCGGACGGCATGTCGTGAACCCTACAAACAGCTGTCACTACGTACCGGTAACGAGGTGGCGGTCACAGCACCGCGTTGGAGGAAACCTCCAAACGGTCCGGACCGAAGTTCGTCGTTCCCGATATCCCGTCGTCGACCCCGAGAGGTGTGTGATGTCCCGGTGATCGCCCTGCTCGCGCCCGGCCAGGGGGCCCAGACCCCCGGCATGCTCAGCCCGTGGCTGGAGGACCCGGCCGCGGAGAAGGCCGTCGCCGGCTGGTCCGACGCCGTCGGCCTGGACCTGGTGCGCCTGGGCACCACCGCCGACGCCGAGGAGATCACCGACACCGCGGTCACCCAGCCCCTGATCGTGACCCTCGGACTGCTGGCCGCGCGCCGGCTGCGCGAGCGCGTCGAGCTGCCCGCGGACACCGTCGTCGCCGGGCACTCGATCGGCGAGCTGACCGCGGCCGCGATCGCCGGTGTCCTCACCGACGACGCCGCCGTAGCCCTGGCCGGGGTGCGCGGCCGCGAGATGGCCGCCGCCTGCGCCGTCGCGCCGACCTCGATGGCCGCCGTGCTCGGCGGCGACGAGGAGACCGTGCTCGCCCGGCTGTCCGAGCTCGGCCTGGACCCGGCCAACCGCAACGGTGCCGGGCAGATCGTCGCCGCGGGCGCGAAGGAGGCGATCACCGAGCTGGTCGCGTCCCCGCCCGAGGGCGCTCGGGTCAAGGAGCTGCCGGTCGCCGGTGCGTTCCACACCGCGCACATGGAGCCGGCGCGCTCGGCGATGGAGTCGCACGCGGCCTCGGTCGCCGTCGCCGACCCGGAGCTGACCCTGCTGTCCAATGCCGACGGTGACGCCGTGTCCTCCGGCGACGACGCGCTGCGCCGCCTGGTCGCGCAGGTGACCCGCCCGGTCCGCTGGGACTCCTGCATGGCCGCGCTCGGTGAGCGCGGCGTCGGCGCGACGATCGAGCTGCCCCCGGGCGCGACCCTGACCGGCCTGGTCAAGCGCGCGCTGAAGGGCACGCCGACCCTGGCACTGAAGACCCCCGACCAGCTCGACGCCGCGGCCGAGCTGGTCGCCGAGCACGGGAAGTGAGCCGCATGCAGCTCGCCACCGGCGCCCCGGGCGCCCGCATCCTGGGCATCGGCAGCTCCCAGCCCGAGCACGTCGTCACCAACGCCGACCTCGAGCAGCGTGTCGAGACCAGCGACGAGTGGATCCGCTCGCGGGTCGGGATCGCCGAGCGCCGCATCGCCGACGAGAAGACCTCGCTGCCCGACATGGCCTCCGAGGCTGGGCGCCGCGCGCTCGCCGATGCCGGCGTCGACCCGTCGCAGCTGGACGCGGTCGTCGTCGCGACCTGCACGATGCCCAACCCGATCCCGAACGCGGCCGCACAGATCGCCACCGCGGTCGGCGCCAACGGCGTCGCCGCGTTCGACCTGAACGCCGCCTGCGCCGGGTTCTGCTACGCCCTCGGCGTCGGCTCGGACATGATCCGCGCCGGCTCGACCCGGCACGTGCTGGTGATCGGCGCGGAGAAGCTGTCGGACTGGGTCGACTGGGACGACCGCTCGACCTGCATCATCTTCGCCGACGCCGCCGGCGCCGCCGTCCTCGGACCGGCCGCCTCCGACGACGAGGTGGGCGTCGGCCCGGTCAGCTGGGGCAGCGCGGGCGACCTCTCCCCCACCATCCGGGTGCTCGACGAGACCACGAACAAGCTCTTCCAGGAGGGCCAGTCGGTCTTCCGCTGGGCGACGACGGCGATCGCCCCCGTTGCGCTCGACGCGCTCGACCGGGCCGGGCTCACCCCCGCCGACGTCGACGTGCTGATCCCGCACCAGGCGAACCTGCGCATCGTCGAGGCGATCGCGAAGAAGCTGCGCCTCAAGGGCGCCCGGGAGGACATGGTCGTCGCCGACGACATCGTGACCTCCGGCAACACCTCGTCCGCGTCGATCCCCATGGCGTTGGACCACATGCGCGCGGCAGGCCGGGTACGGTCCGGCGACGTGCTGCTGCTCGTAGGCTTCGGCGCAGGCCTGTCCTACGCCGGACAGGTCGTCGTCTGCCCGTAACGGCGGACACCGACCTGACTGACACCGATCCCCACCTTTCCGAGGAGACACCGACCGTGGCTGACAACGCTGAGATCCTGTCCGGGCTTGCCGAGATCGTCGAGGAGGTCGCCGGCATCGACACCGCCGAGGTGACCCCCGAGAAGTCCTTCGTGGACGACCTCGACATCGACTCGCTGTCGATGGTCGAGATCGCCGTGCAGGCCGAGGACAAGTTCGGCGCGAAGATCCCGGACGACCAGCTGGCCGAGCTCAAGACCGTCGGCGACGCCGTCGACTTCATCGCCAAGCACCAGTGAGCCGCTCCGGCGGCAGCGCGTTCCGCGGGTCCGCCGGGAAGTAGGAGGAGACACCATGACCGACGGAGTGGTCGTCACCGGCTTCGGGGCCACCACCCCGCTCGGCGGGGACGCCGCCTCCACGTGGGAGGCGCTGCTCGCCGGGAAGTCCGGCGTGAGCACCACGCAGGCCGAGTGGGTCGAGAGGCTCGGCCTGCCGGTGCACATCTCCGCCCAGCTCGCGGTGGAGCCCACCGAGGTCATCCCGCGGGTCCAGGCCCGCCGGATGGACCGCTGCGAGCAGGTCGCGGTCGTCGCGGCCAGGGAGGCGTGGGAACACGCCGGTCTGGGCGCGGTCCCGGACGAGGACGGCGCCGTCGTCGACGGTGACCGGCTCGCGGTCGTGCTCGGCGCGGGGATCGGCGGCGCGCCGACCCTGCTCTCGCAGAACGACGTGCTGCAGGAGCAGGGGCTGCGCAAGGTCTCGCCGCTGACCGTCCCGATGCTCATGCCGAACGGGCCTGCCGCGATGGTCAGCCTGGAGTACAAGGCACGGGCCGGGGCGCACGCGCCCGCGTCGGCGTGCGCGACCGGCGCCGAGTCGATCGCGTGGGCCTACAAGATGCTCCGCGACGGCGACGCCGACGTGGTCATCGCGGGCGGTGCCGAGTCCTGCATCGTGCCGATCACCGTGGCCGGGTTCGTGCAGTCCCGCACGCTGTCCCAGCGCAACGACGACCCCGAGGGCGCCTCGCGGCCGTTCGACACGGGGCGCGACGGGTTCGTGCTCGGCGAGGGTGCCGGCGTGATGATCCTCGAGCGCGAGGAGTTCGCGAAGGCCCGCGGCGCCACGATCCACGGCCGGCTGGCCGGGATCGGGATGACCTCGGACGCGTACCACATCACCGGGCCCGACCCCGAGGGCGAGGGACAGATCCGGGCGATGCGCAAGGCGGTCGAGGTCGCCGGGCTGACGCCCGCCGACGTCACCCACGTCAACTGCCACGCCACCTCCACGGTGGTCGGCGACGTGGGCGAGACAGTGGCCGTACGCAACGCGCTCGGTGACCACCCGGTGCTCACCGCGCCGAAGTCGGCGCTCGGGCACCTGGTCGGCGGGGCCGGGGCGGTCGAGGGGATCATCGCGCTGCTGTCGGTGCGCGACGACGTCATCCCGGCCACCCGGAATCTCGTCGACAAGGATCCGAAGGTGGAGCTCGACGTGGTCGCCGGGGAGCCCCGCAAGACCACGGTGGACGCGGCGCTGAACAACTCGTTCGGTTTCGGCGGGCACAACGCCTCGCTGCTGTTCACCAAGGCCTGAGGCCTTCTCCGACCCGGCGGGGTCGGCGCGCTCCGCGGAGTGCGCCGGCCCCGCCGTCGTCGTTCACGGGTTCGGCGTTCGCCGGGTTCGGCGTTCGCGGGGTCGCGCGGTTCCGGTCAGCAGGGCCCGGCGGTCGACATCGACGCGGTGTCGCCTGCGCGGATCCGCGGCGGCGAGCCGGCCATCGGGTAGGTCGCGTACCAGCAGATCCGCCCGACCTGCAGCCCCGGCGGCCCGCTCTTCGGGTCCTGGGTGCTGACGAAGCGCACCAGCGCCAGCACTCCCCCGCCCTCGTCGGGGTCGATGCGGTCGATCCGGATGGTGCCGTCCTGAGTGGTCCCGACGCCGGCGAGCCACTCCTCGCGGCTCTGCTTCACCACCCGCTCCGGGTCGACGACCTGCGACCAGGTCGCGTGGTCACGCGTGTTGATCGCGTTGAAGTAGAGCTGCATACGGTCGCGCACCAGGGTGGCGGCGGGGTGCGCGGCCGCGTCGGCGCTCAGCACGACGTTCTGGTTGCCGGCTCCGGTGGCGGGCAGTCCCGGCGGTGCGGCGGCGGTCGTCGTCCCGCTCGGAGCGGAGTACGCGGACTTCCAGCCGACGCCGGCGACGATCCCCACGGCGACCAGCAGGACCGCGACGAGCGCCCACGCGCGGGCGCTCACTGTTCTGCTCCGTGCACGACCCCAGTCTGCCGGTCGGTCAGCCGACCTGGTGCAGCCAGGTCACCGGCGCGCCGTCACCGGCGAAGCGGAACGTCTCCAGCTCGTCGTCCCAGGCGGTGCCCAGGAGCTGGTCGATGCGCCGGGACAGGCCCGAGCCACCGGACTCGGCCATGACGGTGCGCAGCTGGTCCTCGCCCACGACGACGTCACCGTTGGCGCTGGTACGCCCGGTCCACATGCCGAGGCCCGGGACATGCATGAACCGCTCGCCGTCGACCCCGGGGCCGGGCTCCTCGGTCACCTCGAACCGCAGCATCGACCAGGCCCGCAGTGCTCCCGCGAGCGCGCCGCCGCTACCGGACGGCCCGACCCACGAGCACTCGGCCCGCATCTGCCCGGACGCCACCGGCTGCGGGGACCATTCGAGGGACACCCGTGTGCCGAGGACACCGGACAACGCCCACTCGACGTGCGGACAGACCGCAGTCGGCGACGAGTGGACGAAAACCACCCCGCGTGTGCTCACTGCTACCTCCGCTACGTCGACGAGGATCGTCTTCCCCTACGTCCTCGCGACTGTCGGCGTCGGTTGCGTGTGTCACATGGGGCTGCTGTGGCGCATGTGGCAGATTCTGCGGTGGGCCTCCGCGGGTCGGGGAGCGAATGTGGGTCCACTCTGCCGTATCGGGCGACGACCGGCCAGCCCGACACGTCGACCGTGTGCGCCGTGCACGGCGTGTCGCGACCCGGCGCGCGGGTCGCGGGGTGTAGATGATCACTCCACCGTCGGAGGGTCACCCGTACGAGTGATGCGATCACGCAGCGGACACGGACGGCGCAGGTGAATCGTAGATGACCCGGATCGTTCAGCCGGTGAACACGGTTTCGCCGTAGCGCTCCCTGAAGGTCGCGACGACGTCGTCGAGCGGTAGGTCGTGGAACGTGCCGCGGTCGCGCTCGTGGCTCGGGAGATGCTCGCCGGTGCCCTCGCGGGTGTGGACGAGGGCGTCGGCGCGGCCGTCGAACGGGACCGGGTCGACGCCGGCGCGGGCGCACTGCTCGGCGTCGAACGCGGGGGTGGCCCGCACCCACCGGCCGTCCAGCCACAGCGCGACCCAGCCGTGCCAGAAGAACAGCTCCTGCTCGCCAGGCTGCTCGCGCAGCGGCGTGGCGCCGGGGTGGTCGCGGACGCCGGGGTTGTTGCGGACGCCGGGGTTGTTGCGGACGCCGGGGTGGTTACGGACGTCGGAGAAGCCGAGCCGGGCCGGGATCCCGGCGGCGCGCGCCGCGGCGGTCAGCAGGACCGCCTTCGGCACGCACCAGTGCGACGACGCGGCCGCGACCCGGCTCGCCCGGTAGGCGTCCGGGTCGGTGGTGATCCGGGTCGGGTCGTAACGGACGCCGTCGCGCACGGCGTCGAACACGGCCACGGCGCGAGCAACAGGGGTGGCGCGCTCCGCTGCGGCGGCCCCGCCGCAGGCGCGTTCCGCGAACGCCAGGACGGCCGGGGCGTCGGAGTCGACGAACCGGGCCGGGGCGAGGTCACGGTCGGTCGGTTCGGGCTCGGCATCCAATGGCACGGCGATCGGGCCGGGGATCGGCCGGGGCGGATCGACCATCTGCAGTCCTCTCCGGGATCCGGTGCGGTACAGGGTGTTCGTCCGCGGGGCGGGAAGCGGTTCGGCCGTTCGGGCACCTGATGTCCGGGTTGCGCGCCCGGACCGCCCGCCCGGCCGTGCGGGTGTCCGGCGGCCGGGGTGTCCGGCGGCCGGGGTGTCCGGCGGCCGGGGTGTCCAGCTGCGCGGCCCGCCTGTTGCCCGGTTGCCCACAACCGCACGCTCCGCCACCGTCGACGTCGGAATGGTCACGCTGCGCCGATCACAGTCGGACACTCCATCCGATCCGGGGACAGCTCGACCCCCCGGAGGGTGGTGCGGTCTCCGCTAACGTCACCGCGCAACGATCGGTCGTACTCACCTCCGCGTCCCGGACGGTGCGCACCGGCCGAGGGTTCGACGGACGTGACGAGAGGGGTCGGTGACCGCCGCGGCGGCGCCGGCAGGGGAGGGCGCACACGATGGGTACCGGCATTCCGGAACAACGCCCCGGGCAGGATGCGCCGTTCCTCACCGTGGCCGAGGTGGCCGAGCGGATGCGCGTCTCCCGGATGACGGTGTACCGGCTGGTGCACTCCGGGGAGCTACCGGCGGTCAGGTTCGGACGTTCATTCCGGGTCCCGCCCGACGCCGTGGAGGGACTGATCGAGTCGGCCCGGTTCACCGCGGGCTGAGCGCGCGGGCCGGGCCGCCGCGGCACGCGCCGGAACCGGGGGTGGCCTCCGTCCGGTGTGGCCCGCCAGAATCGGCCGGGATGAGCAGCCCGACTCCGACCGACCCGACGAGCACCGCCACCGACCTGGTCCCGGCCCTGGTACGGATCGGCCAGCAGCCGTCGCAGATCCGGTGGTTCCGGGTCCTGCCCCGCACCGGCGAGTGGGTCAACTTCGCCCCGCCCGGCGTCCCGCGTGACGACTACGAGGTCGACTGGGTCCTGCACTACTCGATGGACCCCGCCGACGATCCCGAGGACCTCCCCGACGTGACGACCGAGATCTGCCTGGTGGAGCCGGAGTAGCCCGTTGCTCGGCGGCGTCGGCCGCTGCTCAGTAGCCGTAGGTGCGCACGGCAGCGACGTCCGCGCCGCCGCGACGCTCGGCGAGCAGCGCCTCGAGCACGGCCCGCTCGTGCGGCACGGTCTCGGCCGGCAGCGCGTCGAGCGGGAACCAGTCCAGTCCTGCGCTGCGGTCGGGTTCCCTCGTGTGCGGCTCGCCGGTCCAGCGCCGGCAGGTGAAGAAGAAGTCGACGCGCTCGTCGAGCGGGTCGCCGGTGGCGAGGGTGCGGTGCACCGCGGTCAGCGGGACCAGGTCGGCCGGGTCGACGGTCACGCCGATCTCCTCGGCGGCCTCGCGCACGGCGGCGGCGACCGCGCCCTCCCCCGCCTCGACGTGCCCGGCCGCGGCGGCGGCCCAGTGGCCGTCCATGAAGCCGGTGTTCGCGCGGAGCTGGAGCAGGACCTCCTCGGCATCCGGCCCACCCGGCTGCGCCGGGCGCAGCAACAGGACGTACGACGCCGGGACCAGCTGGTAGCGATCGGTCACCCGGCGACCCTACGGCGCAACACCGGGGTAACCGGATCCCCCTACCGTCCGTGCGATGACCGTCCGCGAGCCCCGGAGCAGGCGGGTCTCGGACCGCCTGGGGGTCGTGCCGCAGCGCGGCTCCGACCTGCGGTTCCGGACCGTGCACGGCTACCGGCGCGCGTTCCGGGTGGCCGGGGCCGGGGAGGCCGTGGTCCTGGTGCACGGGATCGGGGACAGCTCGGCGACCTGGGAGGCGGTGATCCCGGCGCTGGCCCGCGGCCACCTGGTCATCGCGCCGGACCTGCTCGGGCACGGGCACTCCGACAAGCCGCGCGCCGACTACTCCGTGGCCGCCTACGCCAACGGCATCCGCGACCTGCTCGGTGTGCTCGGCATCGGCCGGGCGACGCTGGTGGGGCACTCGCTCGGCGGCGGTGTCGCGATGCAGTTCGCCTACCAGTTCCCCGAACGCACCGAGCGGCTCGTGCTCGTCGACTCCGGAGGGGCGGGACCGGAGGTGACCGCGCTGCTGCGGGCGGTCAGCCTCCCCGGTGCCCAGGCGCTGCTCGCGGCCCTGCGGCTGCCCGGGGTGCGATGGCAGACCGGGCTGGTCGTCGAGACGCTGCGGCTGCTGGGCACCGACCTCGGCCAGGACGCGGTGGACCTGCTGCGGGTCGTCGACGCGCTGCCGGACGCGACGTCGCGGGCGGCGTTCATCCGGACCCTGCGGGCCGTCGTCGACTGGCGCGGGCAGGTCGTGACGATGCTCGACCGCTGCTACCTGACCCGGGGGATGCCGACGCTGCTGGTCTGGGGCGCCCGCGACGCCGTCGTGCCGGTGGAACACGCCTGGACCGCGCACCGGGCCATGCCGGGCAGCCGGCTGGAGGTGTTCGACGACGCCGGGCACTTCCCGTTCCACACCGACCCGGCCCGGTTCGTGGGGGTGCTGGAGGAGTTCCTGGGCTCCACCGAACCGGCCCGGTGGAGCCCCGAGCAGTGGCGTCAGCTGCTGCGCTGCCCGGCGCCGGTGCAGCTGCCGGGCCCGGTGTCGGCCACCTAGCCTCACCGGGACCGGGGTGCCACGCCGCCGGCTCGCCGGGCCGGCCCCGCGACGCCGACGGGGCGGCACCGGAGATCCGGTACCGCCCCGTGGCGTCGCGCGTGGGTCAGCTGCAGCCGCTGGTGGAGCCGCAGCCCTCGCAGAGGTAGCAGGACCCGGACGGGCGCATCTTCGTCCCGCAGGTCATGCACAGCGGAGCGTCCGCGGCCTTGCCCAGCCGGAGCTCGAGCAGCTCGGTGGAGCTGCCGACCTCGACCGGGGCCGGGGCGACGCCGGCCTCCTCGTGCTTCTCCTCGGTGGACGGGACCGTCGAGCGGAACTCCTCCATGTCGAGGCTCTCGGAACCGGCGTAGTCGTTGGCGACCTGGGCGGTCCGCTCGTCGGCGGAGAAGATGCCCAGCTGGGCCCGCTTCTCGTACGGCAGGTGGTCGAGCGCCAGGCGCCGGAACAGGTAGTCCAGCACCGAGGTGGCGATCCGGACGTCCGGGTCGTCGGTCATCCCCGCCGGCTCGAAGCGCAGGTTGGAGAACTTCGAGACGTAGAACTCCAGCGGGATGCCGTACTGCAGGCCGACCGATATCGACATGGAGAAGGCGTCCATGACACCGGCGAGCGTGGAGCCCTGCTTGCCGAGCTTCACGAAGATCTCGCCGAGGCCGTCGTCGGGGTAGGACCCGGCGGTCAGGTAGCCCTCGGCCCCGCCGACGGTGAACGACACGGTCTGGCTCGGGCGCTTCTTGGGCAGCCGCTTGCGGACCGGGCGCTGCTCGACGACGACCTGCTTCTCCGGCTCGGCACCGTCGGCGGCCGTCTTCTCACCGGAGCCGCCCTTGCCCGCCGACAGCGGCTGGCCGACCTTGCAGTTGTCGCGGTAGATCGCGAGCGCCTTCAGGCCGAGCCGCCAG
Organism: Pseudonocardia phyllosphaerae; assembly: GCF_046546475.1. NCBI lineage: Bacteria > Bacillati > Actinomycetota > Actinomycetes > Pseudonocardiales > Pseudonocardiaceae > Pseudonocardia > Pseudonocardia phyllosphaerae. The sequence goes on along the minus strand of NZ_JBKGXS010000014.1, from coordinate 68,993 downwards.
CCCTCGAGGTAGATCCGCTCGACGTCCTCGACGGTGGCCCGCTCGGGCATGTTCACCGTCTTGGAGATCGCACCGGACAGGAACGGCTGCGCGGCGGCCATCATGCGGACGTGGCCCATCGGGGCGATCGACCGCTCCCCCATGGCGCAGTCGAACACCTCGTAGTGCTCGGGCTTCATGCCCGGCGCGTCGACGACGTGGCCGTACTCGGCGACGTACTCGACGATCGCCTCGGCCTGCTCGGCCGGGTAACCGAGGTTGTCCAGCGCGCGGCGCACGGACTGGTTGACGATCTGCATGGAGCCGCCGCCGACCAGCTTCTTGAACTTGACCAGCGCCAGGTCCGGCTCGATGCCGGTCGTGTCGCAGTCCATCATCAGGCCGATGGTGCCGGTGGGCGCCAGCACCGAGGCCTGCGCGTTGCGCCAGCCCTCGGCGTCGCCGATCTGCTGGCACTGCTTCCAGACCTGGGTGGCCAGGGTCTGGATCGGCGCCGACGCGGCGTAGTGCCGGATCTGGTCGTTCGCCGCGGCGTGCTTGCGGATGACCCGCTGGTGGGCCTCGGCGTTGCGGGCGTAGCCCTCGTAGGGGCCGACGACACCGGCGAGCTCGGCGGAGCGCTTGTAGGCGGCACCGGTCATCAGCGAGGTGATGGCGCCTGCCAGGGCACGGCCGCCCTCGGAGTCGTACGCGTGCCCGGTCGCCATGAGCAGCGCGCCCAGGTTGGCGTAGCCGATGCCCAGCTGGCGGAACTTCCGCGTGGTGTCCGCGATCGGGTCGGTCGGGAAGTCCGCGAAGCAGATGGAGATGTCCATCGCGGTGATGATCAGCTCGACGGCCTTCGCGAAGGTCTCGGCGTCGAACGTGTCGTCGGCGTCGAGGAACTTCAGCAGGTTCAGCGAGGCCAGGTTGCAGCTGGAGTTGTCCAGGTGCATGTACTCCGAGCACGGGTTCGACGCGCTGATCCGCCCGGACTCCGGGCAGGTGTGCCAGTCGTTGATCGTGCCGTCGTACTGGATGCCGGGGTCGGCGCAGTTCCAGGCGGCGGTGGCGATCTCCCGGAACAGCTTGCGGCCGTCGATGCGGTCGATGACCTCACCGGTCATCCGGGCGCGCAGCCCGAACTCGGTGCCCTCCTCGACCGAGCGCATGAACTCGTCGTTCACGCGGACCGAGTTGTTCGCGTTCTGGTACTGCACCGAGGTGATGTCGGAGCCGCCCAGGTCCATGTCGAAGCCCGCGTCGCGCAGGACGCGGATCTTCGCCTCCTCCTGGGCCTTGGTCTCGACGAACTCCTCGATGTCGGGGTGGTCGACGTCGAGCACGACCATCTTCGCCGCGCGCCGGGTGGCGCCACCGGACTTGATGGTGCCCGCGGACGCGTCGGCACCGCGCATGAACGAGACCGGGCCCGAGGCGGTGCCGCCGGAGGACAGCAGCTCCTTCGACGACCGGATGCGGGACAGGTTCAGGCCGGCACCGGAGCCGCCCTTGAAGATCAGGCCCTCCTCGCGATACCAGTTCAGGATCGACTCCATGGTGTCGTCGACCGAGAGGATGAAGCAGGCGCTGACCTGCTGCGGGCTGGCGGTGCCGACGTTGAACCACACCGGCGAGTTGAAGCTGAACACCTGGTGCAGCAGCATCCAGGTGAGCTCATGGTCGAAGATCTCGGCGTCGGCCTCGGTGGCGAAGTAGCCGTGCTCGATACCGGCTCGGCGGTAGGTGCCGACGACCCGGTCGATCAGCTGACGCAGGCTCGACTCGCGGGTTGCGCTGCCCACGGCGCCGCGGAAGTACTTGCTGGTGACGATGTTGGTGGCGTTCACCGACCAGGACGACGGGAACTCCACGCCGCGCTGCTCGAAGTTGACCGTCCCGTCGCGCCAGTTCGTCATGACGACGTCGCGGCGCTCCCACTCCACCTCGTCGTAGGGGTGGACGCCCTCGGTGGTGAAGACGCGCTGCACGGGCAGGCCGCGGCGCTTGGCGCCGGCCTTGCCCCGGTTGCGCGCGGTCTTCGCCGGCGCGTCCGCGCCGTCCGCTCCGGTGGTCGGGCCCCCGACGGTCTCGGTCATGAACTTCCTCCGCACATCCGACATGTCGTGTTGTGTCCGCGCGCTGGGGTGCGCGGACGACGGGCGGCGACGTGCGCCACCCGCTCCCCCGTCCTGCTCGTGTGACCTCGCCCGCGGGTGCGTCACGCACGGCGGGCGGGGCCACGGTCAGCCGTCGGGTGGGCCGGCCTCGTCGTCGGCTGCTTCCCCGGCAGCCGCCGAACGCAGGTCGGCGATCTCCTTCTCGAAGTCCTCGATGGACGAGAACGACCGGTAGACGCTCGCGAACCTCAGGTAGGCGACCTCGTCGAGCTCCCGCAGCGGGCCCAGGATCGCCAGGCCGACCTCGTGGCTGGGGATCTCGGCCGCACCGTTGGCGCGCACCGCCTCCTCGACCTTGTGCGCGAGCTGCTGCAGGTCGTCCTCGTCGACCGGCCTGCCCTGGCACGCGCGCCGCACCCCGCCGACGACCTTGTGCCGGCTGAAGGGTTCGGTCACCCCGCTGCGCTTGACGACGGCGAGCACGGCCTCCTCGACCGTGGTGAACCGCCGCTGGCAGGAGGTGCAGGACCGGCGACGGCGGGTGCAGGTCCCGTCCTCGGTGGTCCGCGAGTCGATGACGCGGGAGTCCGGGCAGCGGCAGAACGGGCACTTCACAGCGCGCGCACCCCTTTCCCCGACGGCGACCGGTCACCGGTCTGTTGCGTGGTCCACTCCCCATCTCTGGGCGAACGACACCACTGTAACCCCCACATGTAGGGGCCACCATCGCCGGGCAACCCCACATCACGGCTTCGCCCGATCGTGCGGAGCAGCCTCGCACACCGTGTCCGAGGCCCGGCCGGGCCCGGTCGATCATGGACACGTGCATATCCGCTGATCAGACCGGGAGGCCCCGCCGGACCGACCGCCGGACGTCCGCGTCCGGTCGCGCCGGGCGGCGTCCCCCGTCGGGGACATGCGGCACGACCGCGCCGGGCGGCACCGGCGTGTCGCGGCCCCGCGCGCCGCCTGCGAGAGGCCCGGGCACGGCCCCGGCAGCGGCCCGCAGCGCCTCAGCGACCGTCGAGCACGCTCGCCGCGGGCGCACCCGGCACGTCGTGCGCCGCGGCGGTGTTCCAGCCGTGCGCGGAGTCGCCGAGCAGGCCGAGCACGACGACAGCCGTGGCCGAGGCCAGCGCGGTCGCCACCCCGACCAGGACCCGCTCACCGCGGCCGGCCGCCCGCCGCGACACCGGACGCAGGCGCGGCCGCGCCACACAGGCCCGCCCGGCCGGTCGCACCGCACGCAGCACCGGTGGCCCCACCGGCACCGCCGGGACGGCCACGCCCGCCGAGCCATCGGCACGCGACGCGTGCAGCGCACGGCCCGCGGGGTGCCGGTCCGAACCGAGCGGACGCCGGGGCGGCACCGGACGCAGCGGGGTGACAACCGCACCCCGCCCCTGCGACGCCCCCTCGGGGACCTGCGACGCAGGCACACCCGGCGCCGGCCCGGCGGTCCGCGGCACGCCCCACGGCGCCGCGACGGGCGCGTCCGGGCAGCTCACCGAGCGCAGCCCGGTGGACGCCCGCTGCGCGGCGAGGCCACGGCCCGCACGGCCGGCGGCCCCGCCGCACGGCCGCACCCGTGCTCGTGTGCGCCGACCGGCGACCCGCTCCGCGGACCGGCCACCGGCCCACCGACTCACCTCGAGCTCCGGCATGTCTCCTCCTGCTGGTCTCCGGCCGCCGCCCGGGGACGGGCGGCCGTGTCGCCGTCGGTCGCCCGGCCGGGCGTCGACGTGGGCCCGGCCGGCGACCCTTCCCCGGGGTCGTCGAACGAGCGTGCGAGCTGTGTAGCAGCGCCCACCGACAGGAATGACGTCTCCGCTGGTGGGAGCACCCGCGGACCCGATCGGAACCTCCGGTCTCCGCGGGCGGCACCCCGGCCGGGACCCCGCGTACGGAACCCCCGGCCGGAGTGGCCACATGATCGATCGAACCGGTGTTCGATCGAACGCTCGTGCGATGTTGTACCACCGGAGCCGGTACCGTGGCACGACACGCCGGTACACCGTTCGAACGAATGTTTGGCGCTCGGGCCGTTTACCGCTAGTGTTCGAGGCGGTACACCTGAGGAGGCGAAGTTCCATGGCAGGCGACGAGGCAGGCGGGTCCCGCGGCGGGCCCGCCGGGGCCGTGTCCGCAGAGGCCCGGGGGGCCGTGTCGGCGGAGGTCCGGCAGCTCCACGACCCGGACCTCGCGAAGCTGACCCCGCGGCAGCGGAAGGTCCTGAAGGTCATCCGCGAGTGGGTCGAGCGCTACGGCTACCCGCCGAGCGTCCGCGAGATCGGCGACGCGGTGGGACTGACCTCCACGTCGTCGGTGCACCACCAGCTGCGGACCCTGGAGCGCAAGGGCTTCCTGCGGCGCGACCCGAACCGCACGCGTGCGGTCGACGTGCGCAGCCCCGACACCGGCTCCGCAGACGGCTCGGCAGACACCGAGGCGTCGCGGTCCGAGCACCCTGCGCCGGCGTTCGTCCCGCTCATCGGTGACATCGCGGCCGGCGGGCCGATCCTGGCCGAGCAGGCCGTGCAGGACGTGTTCCCACTCCCCCGCGAGATCGTCGGCGAGGGCACCCTCTTCCTGCTCAACGTCAAGGGCGACTCGATGGTGAACGCCGCCATCACCGACGGCGACTGGGTGGTCGTCCGGCAGCAGCCCGTGGCCGAGCAGGGCGAGGTCGTCGCGGCGATGATCGACGGCGAGGCGACGGTGAAGACGTTCCGCCGCAAGGACGGTCACATCTGGCTGATGCCGGCGAACGACGCCTACGAGCCCATCCCGGGCGACGACGCGTCGATCCTCGGACGGGTCGTGGCGGTCCTGCGCCGGCTCTGAGCCCCCGGTCAGCGGGGCGGGCGGGTACGGCGCGTCCGGAACCACGTCTGCGCCAGCATGGCGGCGATCCCGGCCAGCGCCACCGCCGTGACGGCCGCGACCCCGGTCGTGGCCGCGGACCAGCCGGAGACGGCGACGTCCGGTGCGGCAGGCGGCTGGGCGAGCACCGGTGCGCCCGGTCCGGTCGCCACGGCCACCGCCCCGGGCACCGTCCGGATCGCCGCGTGCTCGAGCCCGCGCTCCTCGCCGCCCGAGTGCAGCGTCCCGCGAGCATCCAGGGCGAGCGCCTCCCCCTGCGGCTCGTCGGGCAGTGGCACCGGCGTCGGCGCCCCACGCAGCGCCGTGACCAGCGCGTCCGCCGTCGCCGGCCCCTCGGCAGGCAGCCGGAACAGCCACGCGTCGGTGTAGGTCCGCAGCCCGACCACCCGGCCGGACGCACCCCGCGGTGACAGCGCGCCACCGGTGACCGTACGGCTGCCCGCGACGCCGAGCGGACCGCCACCGGTCTCCGACCAGGGCAGCACGACCTCCGCGGCGCGGACCAGCGGCACCGGCGCGCTCCCGGCGCGACCGGATGCGGTCAGCGGACCCGCCGTCCGGTACACCCCCGCGGCGCCGGTGGTCTTGTCGACGATCAGCGGTACGCCGTCGTCGGAGACCACCAGGGCCTCGGCGTCGCGCGGGCCGTCCGGGTAACGCAGGTCGTAGACCCGCGGAGGGCCGGAGACCGGCAGCCCGACCAGCCGCACCGTGGCACGGCGGACGGCGTTGTCGCCGGTGTCGGCGAGCCAGAGCGTGCCGTCCGGCCCGAGCGCGAGGTCCTCCACGTCGGTCACCGGGACCGGCACGGTCCGCTCACCGGTGACCGCGCAGCTGCGCGGGTCGACCGAGAACACCCGGGCCGTACCCCCGCCGTCGACGATCGCGCGGTACCCCTGGGTACCGGACGGGTCCACGACCAGGCCGGACAGCTCGTCGAGCCGGGAGTCGTCGACGGTGCAGCCGGGTTGCGGCGCGGCCGCCGCACCGGTGCCCACCGCGGCCGGCAGCACCATCGGGGCCGGCACGGCCGCCGCCGGTACGACAGCGGCCGGCAGAGGCCCGAACACCGCGACCGCCACCACCGACGCGGCGAGTGCGGCCGGCACCGCGGGGCGGGGCCGGAGGCTCAGCGCCCGGCCGCCGTCGCGGGAAGGTCGGGGTCGGCAGGGGCAACGGGCCCGGCGGCATCGGCCGTACGCGCGGAGCCGGTGGTGTCGCCGGAGAGCTCCGCCGGGGCGGAACCCGCCACCGCGTACGGCAGGACCGCGGTCCCCAGCTCCGGGCCGACGCGGGCACGCAGCCGGGTGCCGTCGCCGACGTAGTCCTCGGCGAGGACCTCGCCCTCCTGGTGCAGCCGTGCCACCAGCGCACCCTCGGTGTAGGGCAGCAGCAGGTCGACCTCGTACTCCGGGCGCGGCAGCTCGTCGGCGATCCGCTCGCGCAGCTTCTCGACGCCGGCGCCGCTGTGCGCGGAGACGAACACCGCGCCGGTCTGGGCGTGCCGCAGCCGGGCCAGCGCGAGATCCCCGGCGGCGTCGGTCTTGTTGATCACGAGGAGCTCCGGGGGCATCGTCTCGCCGGACTCCTCCCCGATCTCGACGAGCACCTTCCGGACCGCGGCGATCTGCTCGTCGGGCAGCGGGTCCGAGCCGTCGACGACGTGCACGAGCAGGTCCGCCTGGGCGGCCTCCTCCAGCGTCGACCGGAACGCCTCGACGAGCTGGTGCGGCAGGTGCCGCACGAACCCGACGGTGTCGGTGAGGGTGTAGGCGCGGCCGTCCTCGGTCTCGGCCTTGCGCGTGGTCGGGTCCAGGGTCGCGAACAGCGCGTCCTGGACGAGGACACCGGCGTCGGTGAGCCGGTTGAGCAGGCTGGACTTGCCGGAGTTGGTGTAGCCGACGATCGCCACGGACGGCACGTCGTAGCGCCTGCGGTTGCCGCGCTGGGTGTCGCGGACCTGGCGCATCGCCCCGATCTCGCGGCGCAGCTTGCTCATCCGCGCGCGGATCCGGCGGCGGTCCAGCTCGATCTTCGTCTCACCGGGGCCACGGCCACCGATACCGACACCGCCCGCGGCGCGGCCACCCACCTGCCGGGACAGCGTCTCGCCCCAGCCACGCAGCCGCGGCAACAGGTAGGACAGCTGGGCCAGCTCGACCTGGGCCTTGCCGTCCCGGGAGCGGGCGTGCTGGGCGAAGATGTCGAGGATCAGCGCGGTCCGGTCGATGACCTTGACCTTGAGCCGCTCCTCCAGCTGGCGGAGCTGGCCGGGCGAGAGCTCGCCGTCGCAGATCACGGTGTCGGCGCCGGTGGCCTGCACGGTGCCGCGCAGCTCCTCGACCTTGCCCGAGCCGATGAACGTCGCCGGATCCGGCGAGGTCCGGCGCTGCACGAGCCCGTCGAGCACCGTCGACCCGGCGGTCTCGGCGAGGCGGGCGAGCTCGGTCAGCGAGTTGTCGGCCTGCTCGGCCGTGCCCTCGGTCCACACCCCGACGAGTACGACGCGTTCGAGCTGGAGCTTCCGGTACTCGACCTCGGTGATATCGGTGAGCTCGGTGGACAGCCCGGTGATGCGGCGGAGCGAGGAGCGCTCCTCGAGGTCGAGGTCACCGGTGGAAGGCAGGCGGGCATCAGTCATCGTGGGATCCAGTGTCCCACGACCACGGCCCGGCTGTCCGCCGCCTTTCGGCGAGCGCGCGGGAGGCGCTACGGCGGCCCCGGTGATGCGGCCCGGGAGAACGCGGCCCGGGGGAAGGCGCCCCAGGAAAGGCGGCCCAGGGAAAAGCGGCTCAGCCCTGCGCGTCCCACCAGCCGCGGTCGAGCTCGCCGGAGGCGACCAGCTCGGCCGGGCCGTGCAGCACCGTCGTCCCGGTCGCGGTGTCGTCGGAGCCGGCGGAGACGGTCACGCGCAGCTGCCCGCCGGGCGTCGTGACGGCGACGTCGCCTGCGTCGTGCCCGGCCGCGCGCAGCGCCGCGACGACGGCGGCGACGGTGCCGGTCCCGCACGCTCGGGTCTCCCCCACGCCGCGCTCGTGCACCCGCATCCGGACGTGCCCGCCGTCGGCGGGGCCCTCCAGCGGGGTCACGAACTCGACGTTCACCCCGTGCGGGAACACCTGCGGGTCGAAGCCGGGGGCCTCGGTGAGGTCCAGCGCGTCCGGGTCGCCCGCGGAGAACACGCAGGCCAGGTGGGGGTTCCCGACGTCGAGCGCGACGCCGTCGACCCGGGTGGCGCCCAGCGTCGCCACCGACACCGGCCCGATCGCGACCGGCCCCATGTCCACCGAGACCGTCTGCCCGGACACCTGCGCGGAGCGGATGCCGGCGCGGGTGCCGAGCGTGCCGCCGCCGGGCATCCAGCCGCGCTCGTCGAGGTAGCGGGCGAAGACCCGTACGCCGTTGCCGCACATCTCGGCGATCGAGCCGTCGCCGTTGCGGTAGTCCATGAACCACTCGACGCCGGGCACCGGCTCGGGCACGCCCTCGGCCCCGGCGAGCTTCGCCCAGCGCACCACGCGCAGCACACCGTCGGCGCCGAGGCCGCGGCGCCGGTCGCACAGCGCCGCGACGCGGGCCGGGGTCAGGTCGAGCGCGGCGTCCGGGTCGGGCAGCACGACGAAGTCGTTCTGCGTGCCGTGGCCCTTGCCGAACTCGATCCCGCCACCGAACTCGACCCCACTGCCCTCGCCGCCGCTCATGGCACCAGGTTACGAGCGAGGACCGACAGCGCGCGGGCGGGCAGGTCGGGGTCGGCGCCGTCGAGCCAGTGGATGCGGTCGTCGCGGCGGAACCAGGACCGCTGGCGGCGCACGAACCGCTTCGTGGCCTGCACCGTCTCCGCGCGGACGCGCTCCACCTCCTCGGGTGGGAGCTCGTACCCGGCCCGGTCGAACGCCTCGAGCACCTGCCGGTAGCCGAGTGCCCGCGACGCCGTCGGACCGTCGGCCAGGCCGGCCGGGAGCAGGCCGCGGGTCTCGGCGACCAGACCGTCGTCGAGCATGTGGTCCACGCGCAGCGCGACCCGCTCGTCGAGCTCGGCGACGTCGCGGTCGATGCCGAGCAGCACCGCGCCGTAGCGGGGCGTGGCGGCCTTCGGCAACGTCGCGCGGAACGGCCTGCCGGTCAGCGCGATGACCTCCAGGGCACGCACGATCCGCCGTCCGTTCGACGGCAGCACCTCGGCCGCCGCGGCCGGGTCCTGCTCGGCGAGCTTGCGGTGCATGGCCTCCGGGCCCACCCGGTCGAGCTCGGCACTCAGCTCGGCGCGCAGCTCCGGGTCGGTGCCGGGGAACTCCAGCTCGTCGAGCACGGCCTGCACGTAGAGCCCGGAGCCGCCGGTCAGCACCGGGGTGCGGCCCGCGGCGCGCAGCCGTTCGATCTCCGCACGCGCCTCGCGCTGGTAGGCCGCCACCGAGGCGGTCTCGCCGACGTCGAGGACGTCGAGCTGGTGGTGCGGGATGCCCTGCCGCTCGGCCGGGGGCAGCTTCGCGGTGCCGATGTCGAGACCGCGGTAGAGCTGCATCGCGTCGGCGTTGACGACCTCGCCGCCCAGCTCGCGGGCGACGTGCAGGGCCAGGTCGGACTTGCCGGTGGCGGTCGGGCCGACCACCGCGACCAGGCCCGGCCCCGGGCTGCTCACGCCCGCTCCCAGAGCGCCACGTGGTAGGCGACGCCGTAGGGCATCGAGGTGTGGCGGTGCCGCGCCTTCCACGGCACCCCGGCGGCGCGGGCGGCGCCGGCGAGGACCTGCCATGGGGCGCGCCCGCCCGCCCACAGCGACGCGGCCGGCTCCGCTGCCATACCGGCCAGCGGCTCGGGGTCGCCGGCGTCGAGTGCGGCGGCGACGACGGCGTCGAAGGCCTCGGCGCGCTCGTCGAAGCCGCCGGGGGCCTTCGCGTGGTGCATCGCCGCCCCGTCCCCGACGACGAGCAGCCCGGTCGCGTCGTCGGCCAGCCCGTCACCGAGCGCCAGGCACTCCGCGGCGCCGGCGTCCGGGGCGACGAGCTCGCCGCGCACCGAGGTCACGCCGGTCCCCGCGGCCGCCCACGCGGCGACCAGCAGCGGCAGCGGCAGCTCGGGGTCGACCGCGTCGTCCGGGCCGGGCAGCCTGACACGCACGTCGCGGCCGTAGCCGGCGAAGGTGCCCGCGGTGCCCGGCGCGACGGTGCGGCGCCCGCCCGGGTCGGCGCCGACGACCACCCACGACGACGCGGCCGCGGCCAGACCCGTCGCGACCACCCGGACGGCGTCCCGCAGCGCCTCGGTGTCCGCGGCGGCGTCCCCGATCAGCTCCGGGACGAGCAGCGGTGGCTGGGGCAGGACGGCGATCGCGGCGGGCACGGGGACCGAGCGTAAACGAGCGCCGGACGGCGCCCCGCCACCCGGCGACCCCTGTGACACAGCACCTCACCCATCGGGGGCGCACCGTGGCCGCAGCTCGGCGCTCCGAGCCCGCCGCCGGTCCCCCGGACGGGGCGTCGTGCGGTTCCCCCGAGCCGGTCGACCTGCTTGAATCTTCTCTTCCGACGGCCGCGACGTGGCCGGTCGGCGCGCGTACGGCCCCGTGCGGACATCCCGGCGGGGCGCTCGCCGGGTGTCCGGCGGGCCGAACGAGGAGGACCTGCCGGTGTCCGAGACCAACGCCGTTCCGCCGGGGCCGAAGCCCGGACCACCGACGTCCGGAACACCGAAGCCCGGAACACCGAAGCCGGGTCCTCGTCCCGGACCGCCGCCCGCCGCACGTCCGGGCCCGCCGCCCGGCACCGCCGCCGCCCCCGCTGCCGCGCACCCGTCGGTCCCGCCTGCGTCGGCCGACCCGGGCCGCTGGGGGCGCGCCGACGACGACGGCACCATCCATCTGATCACCCCGGACGGGGAGCGGGTCGTCGGCTCCTACCAGGCCGGGCCGCCCGCGGAGGGCCTGGAGCACTACGCGAAGCGCTTCGACGCGCTCGTCGTGGAGTCCGACGTGCTCGCCGCCCGGATCGCCGGTGGCGGGGACGCGAAGGCGTCGCTGACCGCGGCCCGCTCGCTGCGCGACGGGCTCGACGACGCCGCCGTCGTCGGGGACGTGCCCGCGCTGCGCACCCGGCTCGACGACCTCGTCGCCCAGGCCGAGCACGGCGTCGAGCACGCGCGTGAGGAGCGGGACAAGGCCCGCACCGACGCCGTCGCACGCAAGGAGAGCCTCGTCGTCGAGGCGGAGAAGCTGGCCGCCGAGTCGACCCAGTGGAAACAGGCCGGGGACCGGCTCGCCGCCATCCTCGACGAGTGGCGCGGCGTCAAGGGCGTCGACAAGAAGACCGACGAGGCGCTGTGGAAGCGCTTCTCGAAAGCCCGGGAGAACTTCAACCGTCGCCGCGGCTCGCACTTCGCCGATCTGGACCGCCAGCGGGTGGTGTCCAAGGAGCGCAAGGAGGAGCTGGCCGCAGCGGCCGAGGCGCTCGCCGACTCCGAGGAGTGGTCGGCCACCGCGGCGCAGTACCGCGACCTCATGACCGAGTGGAAGGCCGCCGGGCGCGCCCACCGCGAGGCCGACGACGCCCTGTGGGCCCGCTTCCGCGGCGCCCAGGACCGGTTCTTCGCCCGCCGCAACGAGCACTTCGCCGCCCGCGACGCCGAGTTCGCCGCGAACGCCGAGGCCAAGAAGGCGCTGCTCGCCGAGGCCGAGAAGATCGACCTCTCCGACCCCGACGCCGCCCGGGCCGCGCTGCGCGGCGTGCAGGAGCGCTGGGAGGAGATCGGCAAGGTCCCCCGCGAGGAGATCCGGCCCCTGGAGGGGCGGCTGCGCGGGATCGAGGAGCGCGTCGCCGAGGCCGCCGACGCCCAGTGGCGCCGCACCGACCCGGAGGCGCAGGCCCGCGTCGAGCAGTTCCGGGCGCGGGTCGAGCAGCTCGAGGCGCAGGCGGAGAAGGCCGAGAACGCCGGGCAGGCGAAGAAGGCCGAGCAGGCCCGCGCGCAGGCCGCGCAGTGGCGGGAGTGGGCCGAGGCCGCCGAGCAGGCCCTCGACCAGCGCTGACGGCCCGGGATGGCGCTGCGGCCACGGACCTCAGGAGCGCCGCAGCGCCATCCCGGCCCAGTTGAAGGCCAGCACCAGCACCGCGACCAGGCCGAGCACCACACCCCAGCCGGGACCACCGGCGCCGGTCTGCAGCGACCAGATCGCCCACACACCGTTGACCGCGGAGATCCCGCAGCCGACGGCGCCGGCGAAGGCCAGCACCCACAGCCGGGTGGTGATCGCCGCCGCGGACACCGCGACGCCGAACGCGGTCAGCGTCCAGGAGAACAGCGTCGGCAGCGGCCCGGCGGGCGAGGTCCCGGCCAGTACCTGCCAGCCGGGCGAGCCCTGCACCCAGGGCAGAAGCAGCGCCACGACCGCGGCCAGCACCGCGACCGAGAACAGCATGGCGCGCGGGCCCGGGTCGATACGCCGCTGCACGGAGCGCTCGGCGTCCTCCATCGCGGCGCGGGTCTCGGGGGTCATGTCGCTCACCGGGCACCCGCCGTCGTCGGCACCGCGCACGGCGACACCGGCGCGGGCTCGGCGGCCGGCTTGCCGAACACCGGCAGTCCCAGCGTCGTCGGCGCACCGGTCGGCCGGTCCCCCGCCTCCGAGGCGTCGCCGGCCCGGGTACGGCGGTGGGTGAGCACGCCCCCGTCGGCGACGAGGTGGTGCGGGGCGCCGCGGTCGACGGTCACGGTCACGACGTCGCCGGGACGGATACCTGTCGTGTCGCCCGGCGCGAAGTGCACCAGCCGGCCGTCGCGGGCGCGGCCGGTGAGCCGCCGCGTCGCGCCGTCCTTGCGGCCCTCCCCCGCGGAGACGAGCACCTCGACGGTGCGGCCCTCCTGCGCGCGGTTCTCCTCCCAGGAGATCCGCTCCTGCAGCGCGACGAGCCGCTCGTAGCGCTCCTGCACGACCTTCTTCGGGAGCTGGTCGGGCAGGTCCGCGGCCGGGGTCCCGGGGCGCGGGGAGTACTGGAAGGTGAACGCGGCGGAGAACCGGGCGGCCTCGACGACGTCGAGGGTGGCCTGGAAGTCGGCCTCGGTCTCGCCGGGGAAGCCGACGATGATGTCGGTGGTGATGGCCGCGTCCGGGATCGACTCGCGCACGTCGGCGAGGATCTTGAGGAACCGCTCGGAGCGGTAGGAGCGGCGCATCCGGCGCAGGACGTCGTCGGAGCCGGACTGCAGCGGCATGTGCAGCTGCGGGCACACGTTCGGCGTCTCGGCCATCGCGGCGATCACGTCGGAGGTGAAGTCGCGCGGGTGCGGGCTGGTGAACCGGACCCGCTCCAGGCCCTCGACGTCGCCGCAGGCGCGCAGCAGCTTCGAGAACGCCGAGCGGTCGAGGTCGCCGTCGGAGAAGTCCTGGCCGTAGGCGTTGACGTTCTGCCCCAGCAGGGTCACCTCGAGCACGCCGTCGGCGGCGAGTGCCTGCACCTCGGCGAGCACGTCACCCGGGCGCCGGTCGCGCTCCTTGCCGCGCAGCGACGGGACGATGCAGAACGTGCAGGTGTTGTTGCAGCCCACCGAGATCGAGACCCAGCCGGCGTAGGCGGAGTCCCGGCGCGCGGGCAGCGTCGACGGGAACACCTCGAGCGCCTCGGCGATCTCGACCTGCGCGGTCTCGTTGTGCCGGGCCCGCTCCAGCAGGGTGGGCAGGGCGTGCACGTTGTGCGTGCCGAACACGACGTCGACCCAGGGCGCCCGGCGGGTGATCGTGTCGCGGTCCTTCTGCGCGAGGCACCCGCCGACGGCGATCTGCATGTCCGGGTTCTCCTGCTTGCGCGGCCGGAGGTGGCCCAGGTTGCCGTAGAGCTTGTTGTCCGCGTTCTCGCGCACGGCACAGGTGTTGAACACGACGACGTCGGCGGTGTCCGGGTCGTCGGCGCGGGCGTACCCCGCGTCCTCCAGCAGACCGGCCATCCGCTCCGAGTCGTGCACGTTCATCTGACACCCGTAGGTGCGCACGGTGTAGCTGCGGCTCACACCCCGAGGGTAGGCGCGATCCCGGCGGATCCGCCGCGCGGGCTCCCCCGCCGCCGGTGCGGCAGGATGACGCGCGTGCCGCCGTCCGTCCCGTCCCGCCGCGCCGTGCTGCGTGCGGGCCTGGCCGCGGGACTCGCGACGGCCCTCCCGGCCGTCACCGGCTGCGATGCCCGCACCCGGGCCCCGGAGATCGTCGTCGCCGGCGGGGTGCAGCCGGGCGTCTACATCAACCTGGCCCGCACACTGGCCGCGATCTGGGCCGAGCGGCTCGCCGTCGCCGCGCCGCCACGGGTGCTGGGCACCGCGGGCAGCGGGCAGAACATGCGGCTGCTGACCACGGGTGGCGCGTCGGTGGCGATCAGCCAGGTCGACGTCGCCGCCGACGTCGCCCGTGGCGTCACCGGGCCGAACAGCCCCCGGGCGCTGGCCCGGCTCTACGACGACGTCACCCACGTCGTCGTCCGGCGGGACTCGGGGCTCACCCGGATCGCCGACCTGCGCGGGCGGCGGGTGTCGATCGGGCCCACCGGCAGCGGTTACCAGCCGATCGCGATCCGGCTGCTCGACGTCGCCGGGATCGGGGTCCGCGGGCTCGGCCGCCGCGTCGAGCTGGGCCTGCCCGAGGCGGTGGAGGCACTGCGCGCGAAGCGGATCGACGCGTTCTTCTGGTCCGGTGGTGTGCCCACCGGCGGGCTGCGGGAGCTGGCTGCCGAGGTCCCCATCGGGCTGCTGGACCTCGGTGACGTGCTGGACCGGACCCGGGAGCGCTTCGGCGGCGTCTACTCCGTGGCGACTGTTCCGGCGAACACCTACGGGCTGCCCGAGCCGGTGTCGTGCGTGTCGGTGCGCAACGCGCTGCTGGTGCCCGCCTCGATGCCCGACGACCTCGCCGACGCCCTCATCCAGGCCGTCATCGACGAGCAGCCCCGGCTCGCCCGGGCCAGCCCGGCGGCGGTCACCATCGACTCGCGTTCGGCGATCGGCACCCAGCCGATCCCGCTGCATCCCGGGGCGGAGGACTTCTACCGCTCGGCCAAGGGGTACTGAGTCGGCCAAGGGGTACTGAGCAGGCCGTACCGCTACCCGGGCAGCAGCCAGAGCGTCACCCGCAGGCCGCGGCCCGGACCGTCGCCGAGCACCAGCTCCCCGCCGGCCGCGGTCGCGGTGCGGGCGGCGATCGCGAGTCCCAGCCCGCTGCCCTCGACGTTGGTCTGTCCCGGTGCCCGCCAGAAGCGGTCGGTGGCCCGCTCCCGGTCCTCGGCGCTCATCCCCGGCCCGCCGTCGACGACACTGACCGCCACCCGCTCGTGGGTGAGCAGCGTGCTCACCCGCACCCGCCCGCCGGCCGGGGTGTACTTCAGGGCGTTGTCCAGCACCGCGTCCAGCACGCCCTCCAGGCCGGCCGGGTCGATCCGGGCCCGCAGCCCCGTGGTGCCGCCGCGGCACAGCTCGACGCCCTCGTGCTCGGCCAGCGGTCGCCAGTTGTCGATCCGGTCGGCGACGAGGTCGTCGAGCCCGGTGACCGGCACCCCGTCCGGCCCACCCGCGTGCTCGGCGGCGCGTTCGGCGCGGGCCAGGGCGAGCAGGCCGTCGAGCACCCGGGACAGCCGCTCGGACTCCTCCATCGCCGCGAGGTGGTCGTCGCTCGCGTCCGGCGCCGTCCGGCCGTCCAGGTTGGACAGGCGCAGCCGCAGCGCGGTGAGCGGGTTGCGGAGCTGGTGGCTGGCGTCGGCGACGAACGCGCGCTGCGAGCTCAGCGCCTCGCGGACCGCCTGGGTCATCGCGTCGAACGACTCCGCCAGCCGCCGCAGCTCCGGCGGCCCGCTGCGCCGGGTCGGCGGTGCCGCTCCCCCGCCGGCGAGCACCGCGGAGCCGACCTCGTGCATGGCCCCGTCGAGCCGGCGCACCGGGCGCAGCACCCATGCGGTCAGCGGCAGCGCGACCAGCGTCCCGGTCAGCAGTGCGGCGAGCGTGGCCGCCGCGACGAGGGTCCAGGTACGGGTCTCCGCTGCGCGCAGCGCCGCGGTCGGTGACACCGTCACCACCGCCCCGACGACCTCGCCGTCGACCAGGACGGGCTCGCCGAGCACCAGGTCGTCGGCCTCCCACGGCAGGATCAACGGGTACGGCTGGGACCGCCGTCCGGCCAGCGCGACGGCCAGCCGGTCCCCGGGCCCGGCCGAGACCTGCGGCAGCCGGTCCCCCGGGCGCGAGGCCGCGACGAGTGCTCCCGCCCGGTCGTAGACCAGGACGGCGACGCCGTAGACCTCGTCGTAGCGGGCGATCTCGGCCTCGAACGCGGAGCGTGCCGATCCGCCGCGGCCGGACTCCAGCAGCGGGCGCTGCGCGGCCGAGGCGAAGGAGATGGTGTCGGTGAGCCGGTCGGTGAACACCGCCTCCTGCGCGCTGCGGGCGTAGAAGGTCGCCAGCGGGATCCCGAGCCCGGCGGCGAGCAGCCCGACGAGCACGAGCACGACCAGCAACAACCGGCTGCGCACGGGTCTGTGTCTACTCCTCGTCCGCGGTGAACCGGTACCCGACGCCGCGCACGGTACGGATCAACTCGGGCCTGCCGAGCTTGGTGCGCAGCGTCGCGACGTGCACGTCGAGGGTCCGGTTCGCCCCCGCCCAGCCGCGCCCCCACACCTCGGCGACGATCTGCGCCCGGGTGCAGACGGCACCGCCGGCGCGGGCGAGCAGCGACAGCACCTGGAACTCCTTGCGGGTCAGCGCGACCGCCTCGCCGGCGACGGTGACCTCGTGACGCTCCGGGTCGACGTGCACGTCCCCGACGGTCACCGCCGACGACGCCGCCGGGGCCGCGGTGCCGTCCTCGCCGACCTTGCGGCGCCGCTGCACCGCGTGGACCCGGGCGACGAGCTCGCCGATGTCGTAGGGCTTGACCAGGTAGTCGTCGGCACCGGAGTGCAGGCCCAGGATGCGGTCGCCGACCTCGCCGCGCGCGGTCACCACCAGCACCGGCACCTCGCTGACCGCGCGGATCTCCCGGCAGACGTCGACGCCGTCGACGTCGGGCAGCCCCAGGTCCAGCAGCACGACGTCGACGCCGTCGAGGTGCTCGGCCGCACCCCGGCCGTGGTCCAGCCGGGTCGTGGTCATCCCGTGCCGGTGCAGCGCCGGACGAAGGGCGGCGGCCACACGGTCGTCGTCCTCGATCAGCAGGATGTGCATCGGGTCCCCTCGTTACGTTGCCGAGACCCTAAGGGTTCCTCAAGGTGATGGACTGCACTGTCCGATACGTCCAGGCTCTCGCCATGCCCGGAGGCAGTATGACCAGCAGTGCAGCAGGGGCCTCGCCCGCGTCGCCGGGTACGCCCATGATCGCGATGCGCGGCGTCCAGAAGCACTTCGGTGACCTGCACGTGTTGCGCGACATCGACCTGGAGGTCGAGCGCGGGCAGGTCGTCGTCGTGCTCGGGCCGTCCGGCTCCGGCAAGTCCACGCTCTGCCGCACGATCAACCGGCTGGAGCCCGTCGACACCGGCTCGATCGAGATCGACGGCACCGCGCTGCCCGCCGAAGGCAAGGCGCTGGCCGGGCTGCGCGCCGACGTCGGCATGGTGTTCCAGTCGTTCAACCTGTTCGCGCACAAGACCATCCTGGAGAACGTCACGCTCGCGCCGATCAAGGTGCGGGGCGTGTCGAAGGCCGAGGCGGAGAAGACCGGCCTCGAGCTGCTGGAGCGGGTCGGCATCGCCAACCAGCGCGACAAGTACCCCGCGCAGCTCTCCGGCGGGCAGCAGCAGCGCGCCGCGATCGCCCGGGCGCTGGCGATGCGGCCCAAGGTGATGCTGTTCGACGAGCCGACCTCCGCCCTCGACCCCGAGATGGTCAACGAGGTCCTGGAGACCATGACCTCGCTGGCGCAGGAAGGGATGACGATGGTCGTCGTCACCCACGAGATGGGCTTCGCCCGCCGCGCCGCGCACCGCGTCGTGTTCATGAGCGACGGCGAGATCGTCGAGGACACCTCACCCGACGAGTTCTTCGCCAACCCGCGCAGCGACCGCGCCAAGGACTTCCTCGGCAAGATCCTCTCGCACTGAGCAGCACCGAGCAGCACCCAGCAGCACCGAACCCGTTCTTCCCCGAACTCCCCCTTCATCCGCCACGGAGGCTGACGATGACGAGAACCCGCATCCTGGTGGCGGCCGCGCTGGCCGCCTCCCTCGCCCTGGCCGGCTGCGGCAAGGAAGGCGCCCCGGGCGACGAGCAGGCCTCGGGCTACCAGCCCACCGTCGCACAGAACGTGCAGGTCCCGGGCTCGCAGACCTTCGCCGCGATGCAGCAGCGCGGCCGCGTCTCCATCGGGGTCAAGGACGACCAGCCCGGCCTCGGGTTCAACGACGCCACCACCGGCGAGTTCAGCGGCTTCGACATCGACACCGCGAAGATGGTCGCCGGCGGGCTCGGCTTCTCGCCCGACAAGATCGACTTCAAGGTGTACCCGTCGACCGCCCGCGAGGACGCGATCTCCCGCGGCGACGTCGACTACTACATCGGCACCTACTCGATCACCGACAAGCGCAAGCAGCAGATCGGGTTCGCGGGCCCGTACTACGTGACCGGCCAGTCGCTGCTGGTCCGCGCCGACGACAACTCCATCACCGGCAAGGACACCCTGAAGGGCAAGAAGGTCTGCTCGGTGACCGGCTCGACCCCGATCCAGCGGATCAAGGACGAGAAGCTCACCGATCAGCCGATCGAGTTCCAGAAGTACTCGCAGTGCGTGGACCAGCTGCGCGCAGGCCAGGTCGACGCGGTCACCACCGACGAGGCGATCCTCAAGGGATTCGCCGCGCAGGCCCCGGACCAGCTCAAGATCGTCGGGCAGCCGTTCCCGACGCCGGACACCGAGAAGTACGGCATCGGGGTCAAGAAGGACGACGCCGCGCTGCGGAACAAGATCGACGACCTGCTCGAGGCGTCCGCCCAGGACGGCACCTGGCAGAAGATCTACGACGGCACGCTGGGCAAGTCCGGCACCCAGGCGTCGCCGCCGAAGGTCGAGCGCTACTGATCCCCGGCCGGTGCCGCCGGGTCCCGTCGTCGCGGGGCCCGGCAGCACCGTGCGATACCGCGGGCGGGCTGTCCGGCCGCACGAGAACGTGAAGGAAGGAGGGCTCCGGTGGACGTCCTGATCGACAACCTCGACCTGTACGTCGGCGGGTTCCTCGGCACGCTCGGCCTGTTCGTGGTGGCCGCGATCGGATCGCTGGTCCTCGGGACGCTGCTCGCCGGTCTGCGGGTCAGCCCGGTGCCGGTGTTCCGTGCCATCGGCACCGGCTACGTGACGGTGCTGCGCAACACCCCGCTGACGCTGGTGCTGTTCTTCTTCGCGTTCGCCTACCCGCTGCTCGGGCTGGTCGACCTGTCGTTCTTCGCCCGCGCCGCGGTCGGGCTGACGCTCTACACCGCCGCGTTCGTCTGCGAGGTCGTCCGCTCGGGCGTCAGCACGGTGCCGGTCGGGCAGGCCGAGGCCGCCCGCGCGCTGGGCTTCGGCTTCACCCAGACGCTCGGCGAGATCGTGCTCCCGCAGGCGATCCGGGCGACGGTCCCGCCGATGACCAACATCCAGATCGCGCTGCTGAAGAACACCACGATCGCCGCCGGATTCTCGGTGGTCGAGGCAGGCGGGATCTACCAGAACCTCTCCGAGCGCGGATACAACGTGTTCATCGGCCTGCTCTGGGTCGCGCTGTTCTTCATCCTGCTCGTGGCTCCCCTGACCTGGTTGCAGCGCCGCCTCGACGCCCGCTGGAGCGTGTCCCGATGAGCAGTGGCACCGTCCTCTACGACATCCCCGGTCCGGCCGCACGGCGGCGCAACCAGGTGCTCGGCGCCGTGGGCACCGTCGCGGTCGTCGCCGCGGTCGCATTCGTGGTCTGGAAGCTCGCCCAGGCCGGCCAGTTCGTCCCGCGGATGTGGGAGTGGATCCAGTACGTGCGGATCCAGTACCTGCTGCTCGACGCGCTGTGGGCGACGATCAGTGCGTTCGCCGTCGCCGCGGTGCTGTCGCTGGCCTTCGGCGCGGTGTTCGCGGCCGGCCGGCTGTCGGACCATGCCTGGCTGCGCGCCCCGGCGTCGGCGGTCGTGGAGCTGTTCCGCGCCGTCCCGCTGCTGGTCCTGATCTTCATCCTGTACTTCGGCGTGTCCCGCGGCCTCGGCATCGAGATCTCGGCGTTCTGGTCGGTGGTCATCGGCCTGATGCTCTACAACGGCTCGGTGCTGGCCGAGGTCTTCCGGGCCGGTGTGCTGGCCGTGCCGCGCGGGCAGTCCGAGGCCGCCTACGCGCTCGGGCTGCGCAAGACCCAGGTGATGACGACGGTGCTGCTCCCCCAGGCGCTGCGCTCGATGCTGCCGACGATCCTGTCGCAGCTGGTCGTGATCCTGAAGGACACCGCGCTCGGGTTCATCATCCAGTACCCCGAGCTGCTCTACCAGGCGCGTTATCTGGGCAGCCAGAACCAGCTCGGCGGGCCGATCCTGCCGGTCGCCATGGTCATCGCGGTGATCTACATCGGGCTGTGCCTGATCCTCACCGGGATCTCGCGGCTGGTGGACCGGCGGCTGCACCGCGGTCCGAGGGCGGAGAAGCCCGGCACGGATCAGGACACCGCGGTCCCGGTGCCCTGAGCGGGCCCGGTCCCCCGAGTGGTGCGGGTGGCGCGGGTGGCGCCGCCACCCGCGCTCCGGATCAGAGGTTCTCGATCTCCACCGGCGCGATGCCCTCCTCCGGGGGCAGCGTGAACCCGAAGATCTCGCCGTAGAACGCCAGCTCCGCGTCGAGCGCGCGGCGGATGTTCTCGGCCCGCCGGAAACCGTGCTGCTCGCCGTCGAACAACAGGTAGGCGACCGGCACGCCCCGCTTGCGGAGCGCGTCGACGATCATCTCGGACTGGTTCGGCGGGACGATCGCGTCCTCGGCGCCCTGCAGCACGATCAGCGGCGTCGAGAAGTCCTCGACGTGGGTCAGCGGCGAGCGCGCGGCGTAGACGTCGGCGGCCTCCGGGTACGGCCCGACGAGGCCGTCGAGGTAGCGGGACTCGAACTTGTGCGTGTCCGCGGCGAGCGCCTCCAGGTCCGCGACGCCGAAGTGGTCGGCGCCGGCGGAGAACGGCGTGTCCGGCCGGGCGAGCGCGGCCAGCGTGGTGAACCCGCCGGCCGAGCCACCGCGGATCGCCATCCGGGCCGGGTCGACGCGGCCACCCTCGGCCAGCGTGCGGGCCGCGGCCAGGCAGTCGGCGACGTCGACCACGCCCCAGGCGCCCTTCAGCTCCTCGCGGTAGGCGCGCCCGTAACCGGCGGAGCCGCCGTAGTCGACGTCGACGACGCCGAACCCGCGGCTCGTCCAGTACTGGACGCCGACCGACAGCACCGGCGACGCCGACCCCGTCGGCCCGCCGTGGATCACCACGAGCAGCGGGGGCAGGTCGCCGTCGGGCGGCAGGAACGGGCCCGTGGGCGGGTAGTAGAGCGCGAAGCCGGTGCGCGGGCCGCCCTCGGCGTCGCCGGAGAGGAACTGGATCGGCTCCGGCACGGAGATCGACTCGGGGTCCAGCCCCAGGTCACGGGGTGCGCGCAGGGTCTGCACACCGGCCGCACCGGGCTCGCCCGCGCTCGCCGGGGCGGGGACGACCCGGTGCACGCCCGGTTCGGCGAGCGGGCTGCCCGCGACGCAGACGACGGCGTTCGGCCCGTCCGCGCGCACCGACCCGATCAGCGTGAACGGGGTGTCCAGCTCGACGATCGTGCCGTCCAGCTCGCGCACGCACAGCGCGTCGAAGCCGTGCGAGGAGCGGGCGAAGACGACCCGGCCGTCCTCAAGGACCGCGTAGCGGGAGCCGGCCAGCGACCAGGCGGGGACGCCGATCTCGGCGTCGATCCGGACCAGCGCCTCGATGTCCTCACCGGGCATCCACCGGTAGAGGTTCCACCAGCCGGTGCGGTCGGACAGGAACGTCAGCGAGCCGTCGGCCTGCCATTGCGGCTCGGTGACCGACTCCCCCGGGCCGCCGGCGACGACGGTGTCGATCCCCTCGTCGAGGTCACGGACGGTGAGTTCGACGTCGTCCCACGGCATCGAGGGGTGGTTCCAGGACAGCCAGGCCAGCGTGCCCCCGTCCGGCGAGATGCGCGGGGCGGCGACGAAGTCCGGGCCGCTGACCAGCACCTCCGGCTGCGACGGCATGCGCGCGTCGAGCCGGACGATCTCGTTGACGACGTCGGTCGCCGCAGCGTCCTCCACCGGATGGTGCTCACGGATCGCGACCATCCAGGAGCCGTCCGGGGCGACGTCGCCGTCGGCGTAGCGGTCGCCGCGGGGCACCACGGGCTCCGGGGTGAGCACGACGGGGTCGCCGCCGGCCCGGTCGAGGCGGCGGATCCGCTGGTCGGACCAGTCGACGTAGAACACGATGCCGGGGCTGCCCTCGTGCAGCCACCAGGCCCCGCCGCCGTACTCGTGGACGGCGGAGCGGGCGTTCGCGCCCTCGGGCAGCAGGTCGGTGCGCGTGTCGCCGTCGCTGCGGCGGACCAGCTGGGTCCGGCCGCCCTCGTCGGCGCGTCCCTCCGCCCAGATCACTCCGGTGTCGCTCGTGCCCGGCGCGCCGTCCGGACGGACATCACCGAGCCGCACCGCGGCCGTCACCACCAGTTCGGACGTGACCGGTGTCGGCCACGACCCGTACCCCGAGATCCTCACGCGGCCCACGCTAGTCGGGATCGGTGACGCGGCGATGTACCCCTCGTGGTCATCTCCCCCGTGGTCGTCGCAGGGTGGATCGCAGCAGGGACGCTGCCCGCGGCAGCGCGCCCGGGCGCAGCACCGGCGCGACGCCGAACACCGCGCGCAGCCCCGTCCACCAGCGCACCTGCCCGTCGGTGCCGACGACGCCGACCGCCGGGGTCCGGCACTCCCCGACCGCGCGCGGCAGGTTCGGGTAGATCTCGGCGAGGCGGGGTTCGCGGCAGGAGCGGGCCCGCACCCGGACGGTCACGACCTCGGGCAGCTCGCGGGCGATGCGGGCGCAGCGCACGCACGCGGCGTCGTGCACCACGACCAGCTCCCGGACCCGCGTCACGGCGACAGTCTGGCGCGTCGTACGGCCGGCGCTCGGGGCACCCACGTCGCGCCGCGCGCCCTGTGGCTCTCGTCGCGCCGCGCAATGCACCGAGGGACACCCTCGCCCCGACCGGGCGTTCCCGTGCCCCGAGGGGCACCCTCGTTTCCGGCCGGGCGCCGCCACGTGCCCCGAGAGGCACCCTCGTTCCCGCCGGTGGCCGCCACGTGCCCCGAGGGGCACCCTCGTTCCCGCCGGTGGTGGCGAGGGTGCCCCTCGGGGCGCGCGGAGCCGGATCTCCCGAGCGCGTCTCCCGGCCGCGCGGAACCGTCGTCGAGGCGCGGGCGTCGGTACCGTCGGATGTAGCAGCCACCGCCGCCCGAGGAGACGCCGCCATGAGCGACCCGACACGCCCAGACCCGGTACCGCAGGACCCCTCGCGGCAGGAACCGGGCGATCCCGTCCTCGACGCCGAGCTGGTCGACGACGTCCCGCGCGCCGACGTCCCCACCAGTCCCGGGACCGTCTCCCCCGTCCGCCCGACGGCGTCGCCGCAGACGGACTACACCGACGCCGGCGTCCCCACGTTCGACTACGTCCGCGACCGCATCGAGGGCCGCGCGGCGACGGCCTCGGCGGCCGAGGAGCTGGCCGGCGGGGACGCGAAGGCCCGCGACGCGGAGGACGCCTACGCCGAGCGGGAGCGCAAGGGCACCGATCGGCTCGCGGAGATCCGCCGGCAGATGGGGCGCTGACCCCGTACGGCACGACCCCCGCACAGCACGACGGCCCGGCCCCGCCGAAGCGGGAACCGGGCCGTGGTGGACGAACGCGCAGCTCAGCCGTTCTTCTTCCGGCCGCCGACGCTGGCCTTGAGGTAGTCCTTGTTGAGCTGGGAGATCACGTCGAGCGGGATCTCCTTCGGGCACGCGGTCGCGCAGGCACCGGTGTTGGTGCAGCCGCCGAAGCCGGCGTCCTCGTGCGTGTCGATCATGTTGACCACGCGGTCCCAGCGCTCGGGCTGCCCCTGCGGCATCTCGCCGAGGTGGGTCAGCTTCGCGCCGAGGAACAACGACGCCGACCCGTTCGGGCAGGCCGCCACGCAGGCGCCGCAACCGATGCAGTTCGCGGCGGCGAACGAGCGGTCGGCGTGCTTCTTCGGCACCGCGTTGGCGTTGGCCTCCGGGGCGGACCCGGTGTTGACCGAGATGTAGCCACCGGCCTGGATGATCTTGTCGAACGCGGAGCGGTCGACGATCAGGTCCTTGATGACCGGGAACGAGCCCGACCGGAACGGCTCGACGGTGATCGTGTCGCCGTCGTTGTAGTGCCGCATGTGCAGCTGGCAGGTGGTGGTGGCGCGCTGCGGGCCGTGCGGCTGGCCGTTGATGACCATGCTGCAGGCGCCGCAGATGCCCTCGCGGCAGTCGTGGTCGAACGCGACCGGCTCGTCCCCGGAGAGAATCAGCTTCTCGTTGAGGACGTCGATCATCTCGAGGAACGACATGTCCTCGTCGGCCTCGACCTCGTAGTCGACCAGACGGCCCTTGTCGTTGTACTCCGCCTGGCGCCAGACCTTCAGGTTCAGTTTCACGTCGCTCGCCTTACTTGTAGCTGCGCTGGGTCGGGTGCACGTAGTCGAAGACGAGCTCCTCCTGGTGCAGGACGGGTGCCTGCCCGCGGCCGGTGTACTCCCAGGCCGAGGTGAAGGAGAAGTTCTCGTCGTCGCGCATCGCCTCGCCGTCCTCGGTCTGGCTCTCCGCCCGGAAGTGCCCACCGCAGGACTCGCGACGCACCAGCGCGTCGAGACACATGAGCTCCCCGAGCTCGAGGAAGTCGGCGACGCGGCCGGCCTTCTCCAGGCTCTGGTTGAGCTCCGCACCGGTACCCGGCACCTTGACGTTGTTCCAGAACTCGCGGCGCAGCTCCGGGATGCGGTCCAGCGCCTTGCGCAGGCCGTCCTCGGTCCGCTCCATGCCGCAGTAGTCCCACATGATCTGGCCGAGCTCACGGTGGAACGAGTCCACCGTGCGGTTGCCGTTGATCGACAGCAGCTGGTCGATCCGGTCGGTCACCGACTGCACGGCCTCCTGGATCTCCGGGGCGTCGTCGGGCACCGGGTCCAGGTTGTGCTTGGCGATGTAGTCGCCGATGGTCACCGGGAGGACGAAGTAGCCGTCCGCCAGACCCTGCATCAGCGCCGAGGCGCCGAGCCGGTTCGCGCCGTGGTCGGAGAAGTTGGCCTCGCCGCCGACGTAGAGCCCCGGGATCGTGGACTGCAGGTCGTAGTCGACCCAGAGGCCACCCATCGTGTAGTGCACGGCGGGGTAGATCCGCATCGGGACCTCGTACGGGTTCTCGCCCGTGATCCGCTCGTACATCTCGAAGAGGTTGCCGTACTTGGCCTCGACGGCCTTGCGGCCGAGCCGCTGGATGGCGTCGTCGAAGTCCAGGTAGACGCCGAGCCCGCCGGGGCCGACGCCGCGCTTCTCGTCGCAGACCTCCTTGGCCGCACGCGAGGCGATGTCGCGGGGCACCAGGTTGCCGAACGCCGGGTACTTCCGCTCGAGGAAGTAGTCGCGTTCATCGTGCGGGATCTCGTTCGGCCCGCGGTCGTCGCCGAGGCGCTTCGGGACCCAGACGCGGCCGTCGTTGCGCAGCGACTCCGACATCAGGGTCAGCTTCGACTGGTGGTCGCCGGAGACCGGGATGCAGGTCGGGTGGATCTGGGTGAAGCACGGGTTGGCGAACAGCGCGCCCTTGCGGTGCGCACGCCAGGAGGCGGTGACGTTGCAGCCCTTGGCGTTCGTCGACAGGTAGAAGACGTTGCCGTAGCCACCGGAGCAGAGCACGACCGCGTCGGCGGTGTGCACCTCGATCTCGCCGGTGACCATGTCGCGGGCGACGATGCCGCGGGCCCGGCCCTCGACCATGATCAGCTCGAGCATCTCGTGCCGGGTGAACATCTCGACGGTGCCGGCCTGCACCTGGCGCTCCAGGGCCTGGTACGCGCCGAGCAGCAGCTGCTGGCCCGTCTGGCCGCGGGCGTAGAAGGTGCGGGAGACCTGCACGCCGCCGAACGATCGGGTGTCGAGCAGGCCGCCGTAGTCGCGGGCGAACGGGACGCCCTGCGCGACGCACTGGTCGATGATCTGGCGGCTGATCTCCGCCAGGCGGTGCACGTTCGACTCGCGGGCGCGGAAGTCGCCACCCTTCACGGTGTCGTAGAACAGCCGGTAGACGCTGTCGCCGTCGTTGCGGTAGTTCTTCGCCGCGTTGATGCCGCCCTGGGCCGCGATCGAGTGCGCGCGGCGGGGGCTGTCCTGGTAGCAGAACGTCTTGACCTGGTAGCCGGCCTCGCCGAGCGTGGCCGAGGCGGCACCGCCTGCCAGGCCGGAGCCGACGACGATGACCTTCTTGGACCGCTTGTTGGCCGGGTTGACCAGCTTGACGCTGAACCTGCGCTTCTCCCAGCGGTCCTCGATCGGACCTTCGGGAGCGGCGCGGTCGACGACCGGCTCGCCGGTCGCGTAGTCGCTGTAGGTGACGTGGTGGGACGAGGCGTCAGTCATGGATCAGACCACTCCGAACGTGACGGCGAGGGGCACGGAGACGAAGCCGAGCGTCAGGACGACGGCGACGACGGTGGCCACTGCCTTGATGGTCCGCTCCCGGTTGTTGTTCGACCAGCCGAGAGTCTGCATTCCGGAGAAGATGCCGTGGCGCACGTGGAAGCCCAGCGCGACGACGGCGATCACGTAGAACAGGGTCACGTACCAGCGGCCGGGCGCGAAGTCCGCGTGCACGTTGTCGTTGACGGCGAGGTGGACGCCGTTCGGGTTCAGCCAGCCCGCGGTGAGGTCCATCAGGTGGTAGACCACGAACAGCGCGATGATCACGCCGCCCCACCGCATGGTGCGGGCCGCGTAGCTGCCCTTCACCTGGTGCGAGCCGCCTGCGTACTTGATCGGCCGCGCCTTTCGGGCCCGCAGGGTGAGCACGGTCGCCGCCCAGATGTGGGCGATCACCGACACCAGCAGGACGATGCGGACGATCCACAACACGCCGCCGTAGGGCACCAGCGGCTCGAGGAGCATGCGCAGGTACGCGGCGTACTCGTCGATCGCCTGGCCACCCAGGAAGATCTTCAGGTTGCCGATCATGTGGAGGACGACGTAGAGCAGGAGCAGGACCCCGCTCAGCGCCATCACGAACTTCAGCAGGGCGCTCGGTGTGCGCCTCTTCCGGGGCTTGCGTGCAGTCGCGGCTGCGCTGCCTGCCCGGGACTTGTCGGACATGGTGACCACGACAGACGATTGGACATACCGATGGCACCTGCCGTCCAATGCATCGCAGTGCCACGACCCATAGCCGTAGGCTATGCCGGTGACTCTTCAGCAGCTCATGTACTTCGTCACCGTGGCGAATGTGCGCAGCTTCACTCGTGCGGCGGATCAGGCAGGGGTCGCTCAGCCGACCCTGAGCCGGGCCCTGCGGGCACTGGAGGAGGAGCTGGGCGCCCCGCTGCTGAACCGCGGCACGGTCGTGACGCTGACCCCGGCCGGCGAGGCGGTGCTGCCGCTGGCGAGCCGGATGCTGGCCGACTCCGACATGGTGCGGACGACCGTGGCCGAGCTCGTCGGGCTCCGCAGCGGGCGCGTCCGGATCGGGGCGACGCCGTCGCTGTGCATCGGCGTGCTGGCCGACGTGCTGCGGGTGTTCCACACCCGCCACCCGGAGATCGACGTCGAGCTGGCCGAGGACGGCGCCCAGCCGCTGATCTCGCTGCTGGTCCGCAACGAGCTCGACGTGGCGCTGGTCGTCGTCCCGCCGGACGGCATCGACTCGGCTCTGCACACCGCTCCCCTTCTGCGTGAACGACTCTCGGTGGCCTCCCCGCGTGCCCGGCGCCCACTGACTGCACGTGGCCAGATCACCGTCGCCGAGCTGGCCAAGCACGACCTGATCATGCTGCGGAAGGGCTACGACCTGCGCGAGGTCACCCTGCGGGCCTACGCGGTGGCCGGTGTGACGCCGCGGATCGCCGTCGAGGGCGGGCAGATGGACGCGGTGTTGCGCATGGTCGAGGCGGGAACCGGGGTGGCCGTGGTGCCCGACCTGGTGTTCGCCGGGCGGCCGCGGCTGCGGCGGACGGTGCTCACCCCGGCCCTGCACCGCACGGTCGCCGTGGCCCGCCGTGCGGACATCGCGCCGACGCCGGCGGTGATCGCCTTCGCCGACACGTTGCTGGAGTACATGTCGGAGAACTCGCTGCGCGACGGCACCAACGACGTGCAGGTGCTGCACCGGTACGGGTCGGGCCGCGAGCTGCTGGGCTGAGCTCCTGCGGCTCCGCCCGGCGGCGCTCAGTCCTCCGGAGGTGCCTCGCCCAGCTCCTCGGCGTCGGCGCCCGCGGCGGCGATCTCCTCCTTGACCACGCCGTAGGCGACGCCGGGGCCGTAGCCCTTGCGCGCCAGCATCCCGACGAGCTTGCGGGCGGTGGACTGCCGCTCCTCGCGGGTCCCGACGGGCAGGCTCCGCAGCTTGCGCGACACCAGCTCCCGGGCCCGTTCGCGCTCGGAGTCCTCGTCGATCCCGGTGAGGGCCTCGTCGGCGATCTCCCGGTCGACACCCTTGCGGTGCAGCTCCCGGGCGATCGCCCGGCGGCCGAGCCCGCGGTGCCGGTGCCGGGACCGGACCCACTGGTCGGCGAACGCCGCGTCATCGACCAGGCCGACCTCGTCGAACCGGGCCAGGACGCCGTCCGCGACGTCCTCGGGAACCTCCTTGCGCAGCAGCGCGTCCCGGAGCTCCTTGACGGTGCGGGCACGGTCGGTGAGCAGCCGCAGGCAGATGTCCTTGGCCCGCGTCTCCTCCTCGGCCGGGGTCCGCTGCGGGGCCTGCCGGTCATCGCCGGTGCCGGAGCCGGTGTCGGTGCCGGTGCCACGGCCACCGCGCCGGCGCGAGCCGTTCCGGCCGGAGCCGCTGCCACGGCCGCCCCCGCCGCCACTACGGCCGGTGGCGATGACTGCATCCGAGCCGGTCGGCTCGCCGCTGCCGGTGTCGGTGTCGGTGCCGGTCTCGGTGCGGCCGGTGCGGCGGGTGCTGCCGGTTCCACCTGCGCCGCTGTTCTCGAGGCCGGCGAACGACGCCACGCGGTACCGGCGAGCCGGCTCCTCCGGCTCCGGCAGACCGTCGGCCCAGGGGTCGGCCCGGCGGGCTGCCGGGCCGGCGCCGTCGCTGCTCCCGGTGGCCGCGCCGTCGGGGGCCCCGGCGGCGTCCTCACCCGGCTCCGCGGAGCCGGGCTCGGGGTCGACCGCCAGCCCCTCGAAGGAGAGGACGCGGAACCGCTCCGGCTCGCCCGCTCCCCCGGTGTGACCGGTCATGCTCAGAAGTCGACCGGGGCCGGCAGCGGCTCGGACGACGTGGAGTCCTCCTCGGCGTCGACGACGGCGCCGATCCCGAGCTTCTCCTTGATCCGCTTCTCGACCTCGGCGGCGACGTCGGGGTTCTCCTTGAGGAACTTCCGGGCGTTCTCCTTGCCCTGGCCCATCTGGTCGCCCTCGTAGGTGTACCAGGCACCGGACTTCCGGATGATTCCCTGCTCGACGCCCACGTCGATCAGCGAACCCTCCTTGGAGATGCCGACGCCGTAGAGCACGTCGAACTCCGCCTGCTTGAACGGCGGGGCCACCTTGTTCTTGACGACCTTGACCCGGGTCCGGCTGCCGACCATGTCGGTGCCGTCCTTCAGGGTCTCGATCCGGCGGATGTCCATGCGGACCGAGGCGTAGAACTTCAGCGCCTTACCACCGGTCGTGGTCTCGGGGGACCCGAACATCACGCCGATCTTCTCGCGAAGCTGGTTGATGAAGATCGCGGTGGTGCCCGAGGTGCTCAGCGCGCCGGTGATCTTCCGCAGCGCCTGGCTCATCAGCCGGGCCTGCAGACCGACGTGGCTGTCCCCCATCTCGCCCTCGATCTCGGCACGCGGCACGAGCGCGGCCACCGAGTCGATGACGATGAGGTCGATCGCGCCGGAGCGGATCAGCATGTCGGCGATCTCCAGCGCCTGCTCACCGGTGTCCGGCTGGGAGACCAGCAGGTCGTCGGTGTCGACGCCGAGGGCCTTGGCGTACTCCGGGTCGAGCGCGTGCTCCGCGTCGATGAACGCGGCGACACCGCCGTCGGCCTGGGCGTTCGCCACCGCGTGGAGCGCGACGGTCGTCTTACCGCTGGACTCCGGGCCGTAGATCTCCACGACCCGGCCGCGCGGGATGCCGCCGACCCCGAGCGCCACGTCGAGGGCGATGGACCCGGTGGAGATGGCACTGATCGGGACGCGGGCCTGGTCGCCCAGGCGCATCACCGACCCCTTGCCGTGGTTCTTCTCGATCTGTGCGAGGGCGAGCTCGAGCGCCTTCTCGCGATCCGGTGCGGACATGTCCTGACTCCTCGCTGCTGTGCGATCGGGGCCTGCTGTGGTCTTTCGGGGAGGCACGTCGCAACGGTATGGGGTCCCACCGACAGTTATGGCGGCCGGATCGGCAGCTGTGGACAACTCGGCGGGGTGTGGAGCGACACGTCCCGCAGACGACGGTAGGGCGAACGCGTGTTCGAGTCGAACACGACACGCCGACCGGGCACCTGCAGGAGCCGAGCGGTCACCCCGGGCGAGTCACCGCCGACCGGCAGGGACCTCGTAGGCCTCGCAGACCACGCGCCAGATCCGGCGGAGGTCGACGCCGGACTCGACCGCCTGCTCCACCGTCTGGCCGTCCAGCTCGGCGAACACGTGGTCGCGGGAGAGGGAGTCGGCCCGGACCCGCCCGAACTCGCCCTCCATCAGCTCGCGGAAGTGGCTCAGTCGCACATCCGGCAGCGTAGTCGCCTCATCGTGGCGCCCCGGGACGGCCGGATGGGGGTACCGTGGGCGATATGTCCGAACCCTTCACGGGTGCCGCGCTCGTCACCATCGCCGCCGCCCCGGCCGACGTCGCCGGCGAGGTCCTGTCGGCGACCGGGATCGGGTCGCCGCTGGCGTGGCAGATCGTGTCCCTGCTGGCTCTGCTGTCGGCGCTCGTGGTGCTCGTCCGCTGGTGGATCCAGCAGCGTCGGCGCTGACCCCCACCGGCTAGGGTCCCGCCGGCACGGCACGGAACCGACACGGGAGGCCCGACATGGCCGCGACGGACAGCGACGACGCCGAGCTGGCCGAGGCGTACCGGCTGGTCTCGGACACCCTCGCGGGTGCCGTCCGCGAGACGCTCGCGAGCCCCGGTCCCGACCCGGCCCGGTTCGCGATCCGTCGCCTCACCGCCGTCGACGAGGACGTGCCGGCCGACGCCACCCCGCCCGGCTGGTCCCTGGCGTTCCTCGTGCTCGCCGACTGGTTCGACGCCGCCCGCACCGCACTCGCCGACGCCGACGACCGCGGCGACCGTGCCCTGGCCTGGATCGGCGAGCACCTGGGACCGCGTTACGCCGCCCGGGCCCGCTACACGATCACGCCGCTGGTCGACCCCGACAACGCGCGCGAGACATCGCACTACATCGACGCGCTCGGTGTCGACTTCCTCGCGAGCATGGTCTGGACCGTCGCCGCGCTGGTCGCGGAGTACCCGGCCACCGACGGCGCCGACGTCTGGCCGCGCGCCCACGCCGACGCCGCGCGCTGACCGCGCCGGCACTGAGACCGGCACGGAAACCGCTGGTCACCGCCGGTCCCCCGGCATTCTGTCGGTCCCCCCGCGCATGATGGACGGCGTGAGCGCACTCGAGGGCTTCTCCCCCGCCACCCGGCAGTGGTTCGAGGGGGCCTTCGCCGCGCCCACCGCCGCCCAGGAGGGCGCCTGGTCGGCTGCGCAGGCGGGGCGCAACGCGCTGGTCGTCGCCCCGACCGGTTCCGGCAAGACCCTCGCGGCGTTCCTGTGGGCGCTGGACCGGCTCGCCGCCGAGCCGCCGCCGGAGGACGCCCGGCACCGCTGCCGGGTCCTCTACGTCTCACCGCTCAAGGCGCTCGCGGTCGACGTGCAGCGCAACCTGCGTTCCCCGCTGACCGGCATCCGGCAGGCCGCGCAGCGGCTCGGTGCGCCGGTCCCGGACGTCACCGTCGGGATGCGGACCGGCGACACCCCGGCCGACGAGCGCCGCCGCTTCGCCCGGACCCCGCCGGACGTGCTGGTGACGACGCCGGAGTCGCTGTTCCTGCTGCTCACCTCGGCCGCACGAGAGTCGCTGCGCGGCGTGCAGACGGTGATCGTCGACGAGGTGCACGCCGTCGCAGGCACCAAGCGGGGCGCGCACCTGGCCCTGTCGCTGGAGCGGCTGGAGGAGCTGACCGGATCCCCGCCGCAACGCATCGGGCTCTCGGCGACGGTCCGGCCGGTCGACGAGGTGTCGACCTTCCTGTCCGGCGCCCGCCCGGTCGAGGTCGTGCAGCCGGCGACGCCGAAGACGATCGAGGTCGAGGTGCAGGTCCCGGTGCCCGACCTGGCCGCGCTCGACGAGCGTCCGGGACCCGGCAGCACCGACGAGGAGGTCGTCGGGTCGGCCGCGGGCACCGCGCAGCGGCCGTCGATCTGGCCCGCGGTCGAGGAACGGCTGCTCGGGCTGGTCCGTGAGCACCGGTCGACGATCGTGTTCGCGAACTCGCGGCGCCTGGCCGAACGGCTGACGTCCCGGCTGAACGAGCTGGCCGCCGAGCAGGAAGCCGCGGCGCTGGAAGCAGCCGAGGGATGCGGAGAAGCGCCGGTGGCGGTGCTCGACCCGCCGTCGGCGTTCCCCGCGGAGGCCGTCGGGCAGTCCGGAGTGGGCGGCGGCGCGGCGCCGACCGTGGCGAAGGCGCACCACGGCTCCATGTCGCGCGACCAGCGGACACTGGTCGAGGAGGAGCTCAAGTCCGGGGTCCTGCCGTGCGTGATCGCGACGTCGAGCCTGGAGCTGGGCATCGACATGGGCGCGGTCGACCTCGTCGTACAGGTGGAGGCGCCGCCGTCGGTGGCGTCCGGGCTGCAGCGGGTCGGCCGGGCCGGGCACCAGGTCGGCGCGGTGTCCGAGGGCGTGGTGTTCCCGAAGTTCCGGGGCGACCTCGTGTCCTGCGCAGTCGTCGCGGAACGCATGGCATCGGGGTCGATCGAGTCGCTGCGCTATCCGCGCAACCCGCTCGACGTGCTGGCCCAGCAGGTCGTCGCGATGGTCGCGCTGGAGACGTGGACGGTGCCGGAGCTGGCCGCCACGATCCGCCGGGCGGCGCCGTTCGCGGCGCTGCCGGACTCCGCGCTGCACTCGGTGCTGGACATGCTGGCCGGGCGCTACCCGTCGGAGGAGTTCGGCGAGCTGCGGGCGCGGATCACCTGGGACCGGGTGACCGACGAGTTGCGGGGCCGGCCGGGCGCGCAGCGGCTCGCGGTCACCTCCGGCGGCACGATCCCCGACCGCGGGCTGTTCACCGTGATGACCCCGGGCGGGGCGGACGGCGCCGGGTCACGGGTCGGTGAGCTCGACGAGGAGATGGTCTACGAGTCCCGGGTCGGCGACACCTTCCTGCTCGGGACGTCGTCGTGGCGGGTCGAGGACATCACCCACGACCGGGTGATCGTGACCCCGGCGCCGGGTGTCCCGGCGCGGATGCCGTTCTGGAAGGGCGAGTCGATCGGGCGGCCGCTGGAGCTGGGCCGTGCGGTCGGCGCGTTCGTCCGGGAGATGTCCGGGCTGGCCGAGGAGGCCGCACGCGAACGAGCCGCGACCGCGGGTCTCGACGAGTGGGCGCAGGACAACCTGCTGTCCTACCTGCGCGAACAGCGCGAGTCGACCCGGCACGTGCCGAGCGACCGGACGATCCTGGTCGAGCGGTTCCGTGACGAGCTGGGTGACTGGCGCCTGGTCGTGCACTCGCCGTTCGGGGCCCAGGTCAACGGGCCGTGGGCGCTGGCGATCGCGGCACGGATGCGGGAACGGCGCGGCGTCGAGGTGAGCGCGTCCGGCGCGGACGACGGCATCGTGTTGCGGCTGCCCGACGCCGTCGACGAGTCCGGGGCCGAGGTCGTCCCGACCGCCGAGGACGTGCTGCTGGAGCCGGCCGAGATCGAGCAGATCGTCGTCGGTGAGCTGGGGAACTCCGCGCTCTACGCGTCCCGGTTCCGCGAGTGCGCCGCCCGCGCGCTGCTGCTCCCCCGCCGCGACCCGCGCCGGCGGAGCCCGCTGTGGCAGCAGCGGCAGCGCTCGGCGCAGCTGCTGAGCGTGGCGGGCAAGTTCGAGCAGTTCCCGGTGACGCTCGAGGCGATGCGCGAGTGCGTGCAGGACGTCTACGACCTGCCCGGGCTGCGCGAGCTCATGGGCGACGTCGGGGCGCGGAAGGTCAAGGTCGTCGAGGTCGAGACGTCGCAGCCGTCGCCGTTCGCGCGCAGCCTGCTGTTCGGCTACGTCGGGATGTTCCTCTACGAGGCCGACGCGCCGCTGGCCGAACGCCGCGCCGCGGCGCTGTCGCTGGACTCGACGCTGCTCGCCGAGCTGCTCGGCTCGGAGGCGATCCGCGAGCTGCTCGACCCGGAGGTGCTCGCCGAGGTCGAGGCACAACTGCAGCGCACCGACCCCGATCGGCACGCCCGCGACGCCGAGGGCGCCGCGGACCTGCTGCGGTTCGTCGGGGACCTGTCCGAGGCCGACGGGCGGGCCCGCGGCGTCGCACCGGAGTGGTTCGCGCAGCTGGAGCGCGACCGCCGGGCGCTGCGGGTGCGGATCGCCGGCGACGAGCGGTTCATCGCCATCGAGGACGCCGGCCGGATCCGCGATGCGCTGGGCGCCGCGTTGCCGGTCGGGGTGCCGGAGGCGTTCACCGAGCCCGTCACCGACCCGCTCGGCGACCTGGTCCTGCGCTACGCGCGCACGCACGGCCCGTTCACCGCCGCCGAGATCGCGGCCCGGTTCGGGCTGGGCGTCGCGGTCGTCACCGGCGTGCTGGACCGGTTGACCGGCACCGGGCGGCTGGTGAAGGGCGAGCTGCGCCCGCAGGCAGCACTACCGGCCGGGAGCGCAGGCGAGACCGAGTACTGCGACGCCGAGGTGCTGCGCCGGCTGCGGCGGGCGTCGCTGGCGCGGCTGCGGCACGAGGTGGAGCCGGTCGAGCAGCGGGCGCTGGGCCGGTTCCTGCCCGCGTGGCAGGGCGTCGCGGTGCACGACGGCGGCCGCCGCGGGCGGGTGCGGCGCGCGCCCGGACCGGAGGACGTGCTCGGCGTCGTCGAGCAGCTGGCCGGGGCGCCGCTGCCGGCCAGCGGGGTGGAGTCGCTGATCCTTCCGGCGCGGCTGCCCGGCTACACCCCCGCCCTGCTCGACGAGCTGACCGCCGCCGGTGAGGTGACCTGGGCCGGCTGCGGGGCGCTCGCCGGGCGCGACGGCTGGCTGGCGCTGGCCCCGTCCGACGTCGCCGACCTGCTGCTGCCCGCCCCGGACCTCGACACCGCGGGGACGCCGCTGCACGCCGCGGTGCTCGCCGCGCTCGGCCTGCCCGATCCGGCGGCGCTGACCGATCCGGAGGCCGGAGAGATCGCGGGTGGGGCGCTGTTCTTCCGCGAGCTCGCGACCCGCGCCGGGATGCTGCTGACCGAGCAGGACGAACCGGCGCCGTCGGACGAGGACGTCGTCGGCGCGATCTGGGACCTGGTCTGGGCCGGGGCGTTGACCAACGACACGCTCGGGCCGCTGCGGGCCCGGCTCTCCGGGGGTGGCGACCGACGCGGTGGGACGGGACGCCAGGGCGGTGCGCACCGCACCGGGCGGCGCAGCCCGCGCGGCCGGTACGCGCAGCTGCGCGCGGGCAGGCCGTCGATGCCGAGCCGGACCGGGCCGCCGTCGGTGGGCGGGCGCTGGTCGATCGCGGTACCGCGCGAGCCCGACGCGACGCGCCGGGCGCACGCGATGGCCGAGGCGTTCCTGGAGCGGCACGGCGTGCTGACCCGCGGTGCGCTCGGCACCGAGCGGGTGACCGGCGGGTTCGCGGCGGTCTACAAGGTGCTGCGGGCGATGGAGGAGTCCGGGCGCTGCCGGCGCGGCTACGTCGTCGAGGGGCTCGGGGCGGCGCAGTTCGCGGTCCCCGGGGCGATCGACCGGGTGCGGGCGCTGGCGGGGCCGGACGGGCCGGGCCCGTCGGGGTCGGGTCCGTCGAGGTCGGATCCGGGCACGGACACGGGGCAGGGATCAGGGCCGGGATCGGCACCGTCCACACGCACGGACACCGCCGCTGACCCGGCACCCGGCGACGACGCCGGGTTCGTCGACCTCACCGAGGACATCACCGAGGACATCACAGACTCCAGCGACTTCCCCGACGCCGGCGCCACCGACGACGTCCCCGACGACCTCCGCCGCCCCGGCATGTTCCCCGGCTCCGGGGCCGGGCGGCATGACGAGTTCGACGGTGGGGCCGGCACGGGGCCCCGCGCGCAGCGGGACGCGTGGCGGGCGCTGCCCCGTGTCGTCCTGGCTGCCGCCGACCCGGCGCAGCCCTACGGCGCGGCGCTGCCGTGGCCGGACACGCTCGGCGAGACGAAGCACCGTCCCGGCCGGAAGGCGGGCGCACTGGTCGTTCTGGTCGACGGGGCACCGGCGCTGTACGTGGAGCGCGGCGGGAAGTCGCTGCTGTCGTTCACCGGGTCCCGCGACGAGCTGCGCGCCGGAGCCGAGGCGCTCGCCGGTGCGGTGCACGAGGGATGGCTGGGTTCGCTCGCCGTCGAGCGCGCCGACGGGCAGGACTCGCTGGCGTCGGACCTGTCGGAGGTGCTCACCGAGGCCGGTTTCCGGGTCACGCCGAAGGGGCTGCGGTTGCGGGCCTGAGGTCGCGCGGCACCGGATCCCGCGCTTTTGCGGGCACGCCGCCGGGGGCGAGGCCGCCCGGCCGTCCCTGCGAACCGGTACCGCGCGGCGGAGCAGTACCGGCCGGGCGTCCGGGGGCCCGCCGGTCCTCACCGCGCCAGGTACGCCTCGTCCTCGGCGTGGTCGGGGTCCCGCCCGATCGCGAGCCCGAGGAGCGTCAGCAGGCACGCCACGGCCAGGTAGACCGCGACCGGCACCCAGCTGCCGAAACCGCCGGCGAGTGCGGCGAACGCCAGCGGTGCGACCGCCCCGCCGACCACGCCGGCGATCGTGTAGGCCAGCGAGCTGCCGGTGTAGCGCAGCCGCGGCGAGAACTGCTCGGTCACGAACGCCGCCTGCGGCCCGTACATCAGCGAGTGCAGCAGCAGCCCCACCGCGACGGCGAGCACCAGCAGCCCGAACGAGCCCGTCTCCACCAGCGGGAAGAACACGAACGGCCACACCACCCCGCCGGCGGCGGCCACGGCGTAGAGCAGGCGGCGGTTGACCCGGTCCGACAGCGCCCCGGCCAGCGGGATCGACGGCAGCTGCAGCGCCGAGCCGATCAGGATCGCGCCGAGGACCTCGGAGCGGGAGAAGCCCGCCGTCGTCGTGCCGTAGGTCAGCACGAACACGGTGAACAGCGCGTAGGCGACGTCCGGGCCGACCCGGCTGAGCACCCCGGACACCAGCGGGCGCAGCTCGGTCGCGAACACCTCCTGCACCGGGGCCGACGACCGGTCCCCGGACTCGGCGATCGCCCGGAACACCGGGGTGTCCTCGAGCTTCAGCCGGATCCACAGCCCGAACCCGACGAGTACCGCCGACAGCAGGAACGCCAGCCGCCAGCCCCAGTCGAGGAACTGGACGTCGGTCAGCAGCACGGTGAGCAGCGACAGCACCCCGTTGGACAGCAGGTTTCCCGCCGGCGGGCCGATCTGCGCCGCGGACGCCCAGAACCCCCGCCTACGCGGCTCACCGAACTCGCTCGACAGCAACACCGCGCCGCCCCACTCGCCGCCGACCCCGACGCCCTGGGCGAACCGCAGCAGCACCAGCAGGATCGGTGCGGCCACCCCGATCGTGCCGTAGGTCGGGAGCAGACCGATCAGGAACGTGGCGACCCCGATCAGCACCAGGGTCGCGACCAGCACCTGCTTGCGGCCGATGACGTCACCGAGGCGGCCGAACACGACCCCGCCGAGCGGGCGCGAGACGTAGCCGACGGCGTAGGTGGAGAAGGCCAGCAGGACCCCGGTCAGCGGGTCCGACGACGGGAAGAACAGCCGCGGGAACACCAGCGCGGCGGCCGCGGAGTAGACGGCGAAGTCGTACCACTCCAGCGACGTCCCGGACAGGCTCGCCAGGAACGCCCGGCGCAGGTCGCGGCGTTCGACGGGCGGCCGGGACGAGATGCTCATGGACTCTCCGAGGTGCGGGGCGGCGGACCGACCGATCGTTGCGGTGTGCACGGTGGGTGAGCAAGGGTCGGGAACGGCCCGGAACGCACCGGTGACCGGACCGTCACACCCCACACCCGACCCGCTACAGCCCGACCGCCCCGCAGCCCGATCAGGAGGCC
This sequence comes from Pseudonocardia phyllosphaerae, assembly GCF_046546475.1. Classification (NCBI taxonomy): domain Bacteria; kingdom Bacillati; phylum Actinomycetota; class Actinomycetes; order Pseudonocardiales; family Pseudonocardiaceae; genus Pseudonocardia; species Pseudonocardia phyllosphaerae. The sequence continues at coordinate 30,501 of NZ_JBKGXS010000014.1, read as the reverse complement.
CCGTGCCGCTCGAGTTCTCGCTCCCCGACGGCAGCACCCGCACCGTCGACGTCCGCCGCGTGTTCAACGCCGGGTACGCCGGCCGCGCCCAGGACGAGGTCGCCGCGCACGTCGCGGAGCTCGCCGAGCTGGGCGTCCCCGGCCCGTCGACAGTGCCCGCGCTCTACCCGGTCGCGACGTACCTGGCCGCGCAGACCGGCGCCGTCCCCGCGCAGCACGACCGCACGTCCGGCGAGGCGGAGTGGGCGCTGGTCCTCGGCGACGACGTCACCGACCCGCTGCTCACCGTCGCCTGCGACCACACCGACCGGGCGCTGGAGGTGCACGGCGTCGCGTGGAGCAAGAACGCGAGCCCGGACGTACTGGGGCGCAAGGCCTGGCGCCTCACCGACGTCGCCGGCCGGCTCGACGGGATCACGCTGCGCGGCTGGGTCCGGCACGGTGACGCCGAGCCCGAGCTCGTGCAGGACGCGACGCTGGGTGACCTGCTGACCCCGCAGTACTGGCTCGACGTGCTGGCCGAGCGCGGCTGGCTGCTGTCGGGAACCGTGCTGCTGTCGGGCACCGTGCGGATGCTCGAGGGCGTCGACCAGTTCGCCGACGCGTGGACGGTCGAGCTGGCCGACCCCGGCACCGGCGAGACGATCACCGCGTCGTACACGGTCGACCGGCTGCCGGACCCGATCGGCTGAGCACGCCGCGGCGTCCGGCGGGTGCGACGATCACGGTCATGAAGCGCGCCGACCGCACCGCCGTCGCCCTCGCCGGGCTGCTCGGCACCGCCGCCGTCCTGCACGGCGTCCGCCCGGAGCCGTTCGACACGATCGTCCCCCGGAACCTGCCCGGCACGCCCCGGTTCTGGACCTACGCCTCCGGGGTCGCCGAGGGCGGGGTCGCCGCGGCACTCGCCGTCCCGCGCACCCGCCGACTCGGCGGCTGGGCCGCGGTGGCGCTGTTCACCGCGGTCTTCCCGGCGAACGTGTCGATGGCGCTGGCCTGGAACCGCAAGGAGCCGGTGTACCGGGCGATCGGCTGGGGACGGCTGCCGCTGCAGATCCCGCTGATCCTGTGGTCGCTGCGGGTGGCCCGCGCCGGAAACACCACGCCTCCCGACAACCCCCGACGAAAGTAGGGAGCCCTCCCGACGATCGGCGGTCACACTGTCGCCGAACGCCCGTGCCGCTGCCGGGAGCTCCCGCGGTTCACTCCGACCCTCGGGCCCGGCAGCCGCGCCGGGCCGTGGCCGCGTCCGGGGGGACTGTCATGATCACGACGTCGGAGAGCACCGCGCAGCGGGCCGCGCCGCCGGTGCCACCGCTCGCCCGGGTGCCGGTCGGGGCGGTAGCCGTCGTCGTCGCGCTCTACCACCTGGTCGTCGGGTCGCTGGAGCGCGGGCACTTCTTCGACGAGGCGCTGATGCTCGCCATCGGCCGCCACCATCTGGACTGGGGCTCGGCCGACCAGCCGCCGGTGGCCCCGCTGCTCGCCGGGCTGCTCGACGCGATCGCGCCCGGGGTGAACCCGGTCCTGCACGCGGTGCCGGCCCTGCTCACCGCGGCCGCGGTGGTCGTCGCGGCGCTGATCGCGCGCGAGATGGGTGGTGACGCCCGCGCGCAGACGATGACCGCGCTGGCCCAGGCCACCGGGCTGTGGACGGTGTTCGTCGGGCACTGGGTGACGCCGTACTCGCTGGAGCCGATCCAGTGGCTGCTGATCGTGTGGCTGCTGGTGCGCTGGATCCGGGTGCGCGACGACCGGCTGCTGCTCGTCGTCGGCGTGGTGCTCGGGATCGCGACGCAGACGAAGTTCCAGGTCGTCGGGCTCGGGGTCGCGCTGGTGGTGGCGCTGCTCGCCGTCGGGCCGCGGGAGCTGCTGCGCCGCCCGGCGTTCTGGGTCGCGGCGCTGCTCGGTGCGCTCATCGCCGCGCCGACGCTGGTGTGGCAGGCCGTCCACGGGTGGCCGCAGGTGCAGATGGGCGCGATCGCCGCGTCCGAGGCGAGCCTGTTCGGCGGTCCCGGCCCGAACGCCGCCGCGATGCTGCTGCTCGCCGGGCTGCTCGGCGTCGTCCTGATCGTCGCGGGGTTCGTCGGCGCCGTCCGCGACCCGCGGCTGCGGCCGTACCGGTTCCTCGCGGTCGCGTTCGTGCTGCTCTGGATCGTGTTCGCGGTGCTGGTCGGGCGGGCGTACTACCTGGTCGGGATGCACGGCGCCGCGGCCGCGCTCGGCGCGGTCTGGCTGCAGCACCGCCGTGAGGCCGGGCACCGGCGGCTGCGCTGGACGGTCTGGCCGGGCGCGATCCTGTCGGTGCTGCTCGCGGGCCTCGTCCACACTGGGAGCTCGGGGTTCACCTCCAGCGCCGAGCAGATCCAGGACAAGGTCGCCACGACCGTCGCCCAGGTGTATCGCGCGCTGCCGCCCGGGCAGCAGGCGCACACGGTGATCTACGGGTCGTCCTACATCTGGTCGGCCTTCGTCGACGGCGCCGACCCGGGTCTCGGCCTGCCGCAGGCCCACGGCGGCAACCGCAGCTACGGCTACTTCGACCCGCCGCCCGACGACCACGACACCGTCATCCAGGTCGGCGGCGGCCCGACGCTGCTCGCGCCGCTCGGCATCACGATGCGCCCCGCCGCGGACCTCGGCGACGGCAACACGGTGTGGGTCGGCACCGGGACCACGCGGCCGTGGTCGCAGGTGTGGCCGCAGCTGCGGACCCTCGAGGTGCAGTGACCGATGAGCCCCTCGAGGTGCAGTGACCGATGAGCGCACCCACGACGTCGCAGGTCCGGCCGTTCGCGGCCGTACCGGTCGGCGTCACGGCCGGGGTCGTGGGTCTCGTGCACCTGGTCGCGGCGGTGATCTATCCGGGCCGCTACTTCGACGAGGCCCTGATGCTCTCCCTCGGCCGGAACCACCTGGACTGGGGGTCGGCCGACCAGCCGCCGCTCACACCGGCGATCGCCGCCCTCGCCGACGCCGTCGCGCCGGACTCGCTGGTGGCGCTGCGGATCGTCCCGGTCCTGGCGACGACGGCATCGGTACTGGTCACCGCGCTGATCGCCCGCGAGCTGGGTGGTGGCCGCCGGGCGCAGACGCTCGCCGCGATCGCCGCCGGGACCGGGATCTGGACGAGCGGGCTGGGGCACGTGCTCGTGCCCGGGGCCCTCGAACCGGTCGGCTGGCTCACGCTCAGCTGGCTGCTCGCGCGCTGGGTCCGGGTGCGCGACGACCGGCTGCTCCTGGCCATCGGGCCGGTGCTCGGGCTCGCCGCGCTCACCAAGTTCCAAGTGATCGGCCTCGGTGCGGTGCTGCTGGTGGCCCTCGCGGTGGCCGGGCCGCGGTCGGTGCTGCGGCGCCCGGCGTTGTGGGGCGGTGTCGTCGTCGGGGCGGTGATCGCGGCGCCGACGCTGCTCTGGCAGGCCGCGCACGGCTGGCCGCAGATGCAGATGGCCGGCGTCGTCGCCGAGGAGTCGGAGACGTTCGGGGGGCGCCCGATGAACGCGGCGCTCCTGCTGCTGGGTGCCGGGGTGCTGGGCGTGGTGCTGACGGTGGCGGGCGTCGTCGGGGCCGCACGAGATCCACGGCTGCGGCCGTACCGGTTCCTGGCGCTGACCGGTGTCGTGCTGTGGGTGGTGTTCGCCGTCGCGCCGGGGCGCATGTACTACCTGGCGGGGTACTACGGCGTGCTTGCCGCCCTCGGCGCGGTCGCGTTCCAGCACCGCCGGGAGGACGGGCACGCGCGGCTGTCGTGGATGGCGTGGCCGGGCGTGGTGCTCGCGGTCGTGGCGGCCGGGGCGACGCTTCCGGAGATGGCGTCGTCGGCGCCGCCGGAGCTCCCCGAGCAGATCGCGGCGTCGGTCGACCGGGCGTCCGCGACGTTGTCTCCGGAGCAGCGCAGCCGCGCCGTCGTCGTGACCGCCGACTACACCGCGGCCGCCTACCTGGACGTGGAACGGAGCCGGCCCGAGCTGCCGCCGGTGTACAGCGTGCACCGCGCCTACGGCTACCTCGACCCACCGCCGGACGACCGCGACGTCGTGCTGTTCCTCGGCGAGGACCCAGCGGTACTCGCCCCCGCCGTCACCGGGCTGCAGCGCGTGGACTCCGACGACGAGTACCCGGTGTGGGTCGGCACGGGCCCGCATCGCCCCTGGTCGCAGGCGTGGCCGTCGCTGCGCACCCTGCGGTAGACGGCCGGATCCGGCGGCCGCGGGTAGCGTCGCCCCCGTGCCCGAGGGAGACACCGTCTACCTGGCCGGCAAGCGACTGCACGCCGCGCTGGCCGGGCACGAGCTGCTGCGCGGCGAGCTGCGGCACCCGCGGCTGGTCGAGCACGACCTCACCGGACTGACGGTCACCGGCGTCGCCTGCGTCGGCAAGCACCTGTTCACCCGGTTCGACGACGGCCGCAGCCTGCACTCCCACTTCCGGATGGACGGCGCCTGGCACCTCTACCGGCCGGGGATGCGGTGGCGGCGGGTCGCGCACGAGGCACGTGCGGTGCTGGAGACGGCCGACCGGGTCGCCGTCGGGTTCGCGCTGCACGACCTGGAGCTGCTGCCGACCGCCGAGGAGCAGACGCTCGTCGGGCACCTCGGCCCCGACCTGCTCGATCCGGACTGGGGCCCCGGCCACGACGCCGAGGCGCTGCGCCGCTTCACCGCCCGCGGCGAGCACGAGCTGGGCCTGGTGCTGCTGGAGCAGCGGGTGATGGCCGGGCTCGGGAACCTCTACCGCAACGACATCTGCTTCCTGCTGGGGCTCACGCCCTGGACCCTCGTCCGCGACGTCCCCGACCCGGCCGGGGTGATCGCGTTGTCGCGCAAGCTGCTGTCGTCGAACAAGGACCGTCCGGAGCAGACGACGACCGGGTCGCTCGCCGCCGGTGAGGCGCACTGGGTGTTCGAACGCCCGGGACGCCCGTGCCGGCGCTGCGGCACCCGGATCCGGACCGCCGACCAGGGCATGGCGCCGCGGGCCCGGGTCACCTACTGGTGCCCGACCTGCCAGCGCGGCCCGGCGCCCCGCCCGGTCCGCCGCAGCACCGGGCCCCGCCGCGGCGCCCCCGGCCGTCCTCCCCCGGGCCTGCGCGCCCGCTGACCCGCGCCGCCCGCGACCCGCAGCACACCGTTTCCGTACGCAGCACACGCCGCAGCATGTGCCACGGCCGGAAACGGTGTGCTGCACCGCGGCGGATCGCCCGCTCCGAGTGGCCGGCACACCCCGCGGCGGGTTCGCACACCCGATATTTCGGGTGTGCGGACCGGCGCCGGGGTGTGCGCCGCCGCCACGGGGTGTGGGAACGCCCGGCGCGGGGTCCGGCGGAGTGCGACCAGTGGGGCCGGACACACGAACGCCGCCGTCCCCGACAATGAGGGCGGCGGCGTCCGCGGAAGGCGGAGACTCAGGCGGTCCCGGGCTGCTGCTGGTTCTGGCCCTGGTTCTGCTGCTGCGGCTGCGCCGGAGCCGGGTTCGACGAGATCTGCTGCGTCTCGTTCTGCCCGACCTGCTGCTGACCGCCACCGGCGATCGGCTGCCCGGACATCGACGCGCGGATCTGGTCGAGACGCGAGGCGCCGGCCATGTCGGTCGTCGACTGCTGCACCTCGAGCATCCGGCCCTGCACCGAGTTCTGCGCGAGCTCGGCGGACCCGAGGGCCGTCGAGTACCGCTTCTCGATCTTGTCGCGGACCTCGTCGAGCGACGGGGCGTTGCGCGGGGCGGAGAGCTCGCTCATCTGCTGGAGCGACTTCGACGCCTGCTCCTGCATCTTCGCCTGCTCCAGCTGGCTGAGCAGCTTGGTGCGCTCGGCGATCTTCTGCTGCAGCACCATCGAGTTCCGCTCGACGGCCTGCTTGGCCTGCTCGGCGGCGCCGATCGACTGGTCGTGCAGCGTCTTGAGGTCCTCGACGCCCTGCTCGGCCGTCACCAGCTGGGTGGCGAACGACTGGGCCGACTGCTCGTACTGCTGGGCCTTCTGCTCGTCGCCCTGCGCGCGGGCCTGGTCGGCGAGGACCAGCGCCTGCTTCGCCGAGGACTGGAGCTTCTCGATCTCGCCCAGCTGGCGGTTCAGCTTCATCTCCAGCTGACGCTGGTTGCCGATGACCGCCGCGGCCTGCTGGGACAGCTGCTGGTGCTGCCGCTGGGCGTCCTCGATGGCCTGCTGGATCTGCACCTTCGGGTCGGCGTGCTCGTCGACCTTCGACGAGAACAGAGCCGACAGATAGCTGAAGAACTTGGTGAATCCGTTGGCCATCTCTTCGCGTCCTCCGCCTGCGTTCGCTCGCGACCTACCCACCTGCGCGGCGGGTGCACCGGGCCGGACCGACCTGGCGTCCCCCCGGCGGCCGGTACCGGCTCGTCGTCCCATCCTGGCACTGCTGCCGGTTCGCCCGCAGCCTACCGCGCATGCGAGTCGGGGATCACGGCCTCAGGCGTTGCCCGGCGAAACGAGCGCGCCGGGACCTCAGGCCGCGGACGCGACCGGGCCGCCGGAACTCGCCGGCGCGGCCACGGGAGTGCCGGGACGCCCGGCGAGGCGCAGCTCGGAGTGCCGCTGCCCGATCGGGACCAGCACGTCGTCGCGGGTGGCCCGGCCCTGGCCCGCCATGTCGGCGGCGACCCCGGTGAGCAGCTCGGGGACGGTGATGTCGAGGGCCTCGCAGATCGCCGCGAGCAGCTCGCTGGAGGGCTCCTTGCGTCCGCGCTCGACCTCGGAGAGGTACCCGAGGCTGATGCGTGCGGCACGCGAGATGTCGCGCAGTGTGCGCCGCCGCGCCGTGCGCGCACGTCGCAGGCCACTGCCGATCGCTTCCCGCAACAGCATGGGCCCTCCTCGGACTCGGGTCAGCTCACCGTACCGGCTCGCGCCACCCGTCGGCGCGGTCACCTGGCGCTCCGGCGTCCGCCCACGGCGAACACCGTTCACCCCGGGTACAACGCCGTCAGGAAACCTGCTGTTCCCCGCCACTGCTCCGGAACGCCTTCACGAAGTAGTCGACGCCCGTGGCGACGGTCAGCAGCAGCGCGATGCCCATGATCGTCCATTGAACGACCTCGGCGACCGTCGCCGCCGGCGGGAAGAGCATCGCCAGTGGCAGCACGAACAGACCGATCGCGACGCTCTGCGCCACGGTCTTGGCCTTGCCACCGCGGCTGGCCGGGATGACACCACGGGTGCGGATGACGACGAACCGCAGCACGGTGACCGCGAGCTCACGCCCGAGGATCACCAGGGTCACCCACCACGGCAGCAGCTCCAGCAGCGACAGCCCGATCAGCGCGGCCCCCATGAGGGCCTTGTCCGCGATCGGGTCGACGAGCTCGCCGAAGGAGGTGACCAGGCCCCGCTTGCGGGCCAGCTGGCCGTCGAGCCGGTCGGTGAGCGCGGCGACGGCGAACACCGCGAACGCGGTGAGCCGCCAGCCGACCGACCGGCCGTCCTCGAGCAGCAGGGCCACGGCGAAGACGGGGACCAGGAGCAGCCGGACGCAGGTCAGGGCGTTCGCCACGTTGACGACCGGCGGGTTCCCGCTGGTCGGCACGGTCGAGCCCTCGGCCGGCTGCGGGGTGCTCATCCGGTCCCCGCCGGGGCCGGTTCGGCCGCGACACCACCCGCGGGCAGCAGCTCGAGCGCCTCGACCAGCAGGTCGACGCCCTCGGTGCCGGTCACCCGGCAGCGCACCAGGTCCCCTGGCCGCAGGTTGCCCGGTTCGGGCGCCTCGCCGGAGTCCTCCTCGCCGGAGTCCGCGGCACCGACGACCACGCACTCGCCGTCGGAGTCCGGGCCCTGGTGGCCGGCGCGGCCGGTGCAGTCGTCCTCATCGGTCTCGGCCCCCTCGACCAGCACGACGACCTCGGTGCCGACCCGGTCCTCGGCGCGCTGCTGCATCAGCTCGTCGACCAGCGCGGAGATCCGCGCGACGCGCTCGGCGACCTCGTCCGGGTCGATCTTGCCGTCGTAGCCTTCGGCCTCGGTGCCGTCCTCGTCGGAGTAGCCGAACACGCCGACCGCGTCGAGCCGGGCGCCGGTCAGGAACGCCTCCAGCTCGGCCAGGTCCTCCTCGGTCTCCCCGGGGAACCCGACGATCACGTTGGACCGGATGCCCGCCTCGGGGGCGAGCGTGCGGATCCGCTCGCACAGGTCGAGGAAGTCGGTGCGCGAGCCGAACCGGCGCATCCGCCGCAGCAGCGGCCCGGAGGCGTGCTGGAAGGACAGGTCGAAGTACGGCGCGACCGCCGGCGTCGTCGCAAGGATCGACAGCAGGTCGGGGCGCAGCTCGGCGGGCTGCAGGTAGGCCACCCGGATGCGCTCGACGCCGTCGATATCGGCCATCTGCCGGACCAGGTCGCCGAGCGCGCGGGTACCGCCGGGCAGATCCTTGCCGTAGGACGTCGAGTTCTCGCTGACCAGCACGATCTCGCGCACACCCTGGGTCGCCAGCCAGGCGGCCTCGCCGAGCACGTCGGCCGGCGGGCGGGAGACGAAGCTGCCGCGGAAGCTGGGGATCGCGCAGAACGCGCAGCGCCGGTCGCAGCCCGAGGCGAGCTTCAGCGACGCCACCGGGCCACCGCTCAGCCGGGTCCGCGAGATGTCGGGCAGCCATTCGTGCCCCGGCACCGACACATCCGTCGTCGCGGACTGGCGCTCCACCGGCGAGATCGGCAGCAGCTGCCGCCGGTCGGTGGGGACGTGCGGGGCCGGTGCGTGCCCGCCGAGGACGTCGCCGAGACGCTCGGCCAGCTCGGGGTAGGCGTCGAAGCCGAGCACCGCGTCGGCCTCGGGCAGGTCGGCGGCCAGCTCGGAGCCGTAGCGTTCGGCCAGGCAGCCCACGGCCACGACCTTCGCCCCGGCCGGTCGCGCCACGTCGGACGCAGCCAGCACGGTGTCGATCGAGTCCTTCTTCGCCTGCTCGACGAAACCGCAGGTGTTGACGACGATGACGTCGGGCTCGCCGCCGTCGGCGTCGACCAGCTCCCAGCCGGATCCGGCCAGCCGTCCGGCCAGCTCCTCCGAGTCGACCTCGTTGCGCGCGCAGCCCAGCGTCAGCAGGGCAGCGCGCCGGGGACCTCCGTCGGGGGAAACCACGGTTGCAAGGGTAGACGGCGGGCCGCCGGTGGTGCGGCCCGGCGTCTAGGCTCGCCGTCCGTGGCCGATGCAGCCGATCACCTGCCCGCCGTCCGGGTCCGCCGGGCGCGCACCCCCGACGTGCGCGCGATCCGCGACCTCGTCGACGAGTACGCGGGCAAGGTCCTGCTCGCGAAGGAGACCGTCACCCTCTACGAGGCGGTGCCGGAGTTCCTGGTCGCCGAGCTGGACGGCGTCGTCGTCGGGTGCGGGGCGCTGCACGTGCTCTGGGAGGACCTCGGCGAGATCCGCACGGTGGCGGTGTCACCGTCGGTGCTCGGGCACGGGGTCGGCCACAAGATCGTCAGTGCGCTGATCGACGGCGCCCGCGAGCTGGGGCTGTCCCGGCTGTTCGTGCTGACCTTCGAGAAGCACTTCTTCGCCCGGCACGGCTTCGCCGAGATCGACGGCACGCCGGTCTCGGCCGAGGTCTTCGCGGCCATGCTGCGCAGCTACGACGCCGGTGTCGCCGAGTTCCTCGACCTCGCGCACGTCAAGCCGAACACCCTGGGCAACGTGCGGATGCTGTTGCGCCTGTAGCGGCCCCTGCGATCCTGTGTCGCATGGACGACCCGGGCGCGTGGCGGTGGCGCACCAGCGCCCGGCTGCGCCCGCTGGTCTCCGAGATCTGGGCCTGGCGGACGGGCGCCGGCCCCGCGGGGACCCACCAAGGCGTCGCGAGCGGGCACCTGACGCTCATCCTCTGTCTCGACGGCGCCGTCGAGCTGCTGCACATGCCCGACCCCGCGCGCCGCGGCGGCCGGTTCGCCGCATCGGTGGCCGGGCTGCACACCGCGCCCGCGGTGATCGCGACCGGCGAGCCCCAGACCGGGATGCAGCTGGCCCTGACCTGGCGCGGCGCCCGCGCCCTGCTCGGGCTGCCCGCCGCCGAGCTGACCGGCGACGTCGTCGACCTCGGCGCGCTGCTGCCGGAGGTCGAGACGCTGCTGGACCGGCTGCACGCGGCACCGTCCTGGCCCGCGCGCTTCGCCCTGCTCGACGACGAGCTGGTCCGCATCGCCGCAGCCCGGAACGCCGCGGCCCCGGCGGACGAGCTGGGCCGCGCGTGGGCTCTGTTGCGCCGCAGCGGCGGGACCGCACGGGTCACCGACGTCGCCGCCGACGTCGGCTGGTCCGCCCGGCACCTCGGCGAACGGCTGCGCCGCGAGACCGGGCTCGGCACCAAGTCCGCGGCCCGGGTCATCCGGTTCGAGCGGGCGTGCGCGCTGCTGCGCTCCCCCGCCGCCCCACCCATCGCCGACGTCGCCGCCACCTGCGGTTACGCCGACCAGCAGCACCTGGCGCGCGACTTCCGCGATCTCGCAGGCACGACGGCCCGGGGCTGGCTCGGCGAACGGCCGTGATCTCGGGCCGGTAGAACATCGGCGTGGTCCGCCTCGCCCTGCACACCCCGGAGATCCCGCCGAACACCGGCAACGCGATCCGGCTCGCGGCGAACACCGGCGCCGAGCTGCACCTGGTCCGCCCGCTCGGGTTCTCCCTCGACGAACGCTCGGTCCGCCGCGCAGGGCTGGACTACGCCGACCTCGCCGACGTCGTCGTGCACGAGGGCACCGAGGCCTTCGCCGCCTGGGTGACCGCGGACGGGGCCCGGGTGTTCGCGTTCGTCCCCGGCGCGCCGACCCGCCACACCGACGTCTCCTACCGGCCCGATGACGTGCTGCTGTTCGGCCGTGAGTCCACCGGACTGCCCGACGACGTCGCCGGTGCCGGCTGGGTCACCGGGCAGGTGTCGCTGCCGATGCGGCCGTCGAACCGGTCGCTGAACCTGTCCAACGCCGCCGCCGTCGCCGTCTACGAGGCGTGGCGGCAGGCCGGGTTCAGCTGACCCCTGCTGCCGGCGCCCCTGCTACTGGCGCACCGCCTGCACGTCGAGCTGGATGTCGATCGTCGACCCGACGACCGGCAGCCCCTTGGCGATGGTCTGCTGCCAGTTCAGCGTGAAGTGCTCCCGGTGCAGCTGCGTGGTGGCGACGGCGCCGATCCGGTCGCCGTTCCACTCCGCGGAGCCGCCGAACGTGGTCTCGAGCGAGACGTCGCTGGTCAGGCCGTGCAGCGTCAGGTCGCCGTCGACGGTCCAGCGGTTGCCGCCGCGCTGGGTGAACCGGCTGCCGGTGAAGCGCAGCTCCGGGAACCGCTCGACGTCGAGGAAGTCCGGCGAGCGCAGGTGGGTGTCGCGGGCCTCGACGTTGGTGTCGATGCTGGCCGCGTCGATGACGACCTCGACCGTGGACTCGTCGAACGGCTCCGCGATGTGGATCCGGCCCTGGAACCGGTCGAACCGGCCGTAGACCTTGGACAGGCCGATGTGGCGGGCCACGAACCGGACCGAGGAATGGTCGGGGTCGATCACGAACACGCCCGGCCGCGGCGGGTGCAGGTCCGGGTCCTCACCGAGCTCGATCGGCGGCATCTCGGTGTGCGCGCCCCACGGGATCTCGACGACGTCGGTGACCTGCCGGTACCCGCCGGAGTCGACCCGGACCCGGTAGCGGCCGGGCATCAGCGACGCCGTGAACCGGCCGAACGGGTCGGTCTCGAGATGCGCGACGCGACGGTCGGCGGCGTCGAGCACCGAGACCTCGGTCCCCGGCAGCGCACCGCCCTCGATGTCCCGGACCTCGCCGGTGAGCATCCCGCCGGTCAGCGGGATCGGGACCAGGGCGTGCCGGTCGGCACCCGCGCGGCCGCCGCGGCGGGGGTCCCGCTTCTTCCAGAACACCGGGGGGCTCCTTCGTTCGCGCCCGGAGGCCCGGGCGTGCGACCTGCGGGCCACTGCGGTGACCCGGAGCGCACACTCTGGCACGACGTGGTTGCCGCGGAAACTTGTACCCGCGGCGTGCCGCAGCGGTGCGCATCACGTCGCCCGGGCGGCCCAGTGATCCCCGTCCGACGCACACGCAGCGTGTGCACCGGGCGGCCGATCGGTGGTCAGAACTCGTCGTCCCCGGTGTCCCCGCCGACCTCGCCGCCGTCCGCGGTGCCACCGCCCTTGATCAGGTACAGCGCGTTCTCCAGCTCGTCCGGCTTCACCAGCACGTCGCGGGCCTTGGAGCCCTCCGAGGGCCCGACGATGTGCCGGGTCTCGAGCAGGTCCATGAGGCGACCGGCCTTGGCGAACCCGACGCGCAGCTTGCGCTGCAGCATCGACGTCGACCCGAACTGGGAGGTCACGATCAGCTCGGCGGCCTGCAGCAGCAGGTCGAGGTCGTCGCCGATGTCGGCGTCGATCTCCTTGGCCTCCCCGGCCTTGGCCTGGGTGACGCCCTCGGTGTAGCTGGGCTCGGCCTGCTCCTTGGTGAAGGCGACGACCTTGCCGATCTCCTCGTCGTCGATGAAGGCGCCCTGCATACGGGTCGGCTTGCCCGCCCCCATCGGCAGGTACAGCGCGTCACCCATACCGATCAGCTTCTCGGCGCCGGGCTGGTCGAGGATGACGCGGCTGTCGGTCAGCGACGACGTCGCGAACGCCAGCCGGGACGGCACGTTGGTCTTGATCAGACCGGTGACGACGTCCACCGACGGCCGCTGCGTGGCCAGGATCAGGTGGATCCCCGCCGCACGAGCCTTCTGCGTGATCCGGACGATCGCGTCCTCGACGTCGCGCGGGGCGGTCATCATCAGGTCGGCGAGCTCGTCGACGATGCACATGATGTACGGGTACGGCCGGTACACCCGCTCCGAGCCGGGCGGTGCGGTGATCTCCCCGGAGCGCACCTTGCGGTTGAAGTCGTCGATGTGGCGCACCCGGTTCGCCTGCATGTCCTGGTAGCGCTGCTCCATCTCCTCCACCAGCCAGGCCAGCGCCGCGGCGGCCTTCTTCGGCTGGGTGATGATGGGCGTGATCAGGTGCGGGATGCCCTCGTAGGGCGTCAGCTCGACCATCTTCGGGTCGATGAGGATCATCCGGACCTCGTCCGGGGTGGCCCGGGTCAGCAGCGACACCAGCATCGAGTTGACGAAGCTCGACTTACCGGAGCCGGTGGACCCGGCGACCAGCAGGTGCGGCATCTTCGCCAGGTTCGCGACCAGGTAGTGGCCCTCGATGTCCTTGCCCAGCCCGATGCCCATCGGGTGCTGCTCCTGGCGCGCCGCACCGGAGCGCAGCACGTCGCCGAGGCGCACCATCTCGCGGTCGGTGTTGGGCACCTCGATGCCGACGGCGGACTTGCCGGGGATCGGCGCGAGCAGCCGGACGTTGTCGTTGGCGACCGCGTAGGCGAGGTTGCGCTGCAGCTGGGTGATCTTCTCGACCTTCACCGCGGGGCCGAGCTCGATCTCGTAGCGGGTGACCGTCGGACCGCGGGTGAAGCCGGTGACCTGGGCATCGATGTTGAACTGGTCCAGGACGCCGGTGATCGCCTCGATCATCGCGTCGTTGGCCGAGCTGCGGGACTTCGGCGGCGGTCCGGCCTCCAGCATGTCGCCGGGCGGCAGCGTGTACTCCGACTCCCCCACCGGCTCGCGGATGGCCATCGACATCTGCTCGCCCTCGGACGGCGGCTCCTCCGCGTGCGGGGTCTCGGCGACCTGCGCGGCCGGGACGGCCTTCGCCGCGGCCTTGCCGGGCGTGACCGGCGAACCGGCGGCCGGGGTGTCGGCCTCGGCCGGGTCGACCGGCGCGGGGGCGTGCTCGCCCTCGGCAAGGGCGGCGGCGTCGCCCTCGCTGGCCTGCTGCCGGCGACGCGACGGCCGGCGCCGCTTGGGCGTCTCGCCGTCGAGTTCGGGGGCCTCGGCGTCCGCGCCCTCCTTCTCGGCGACGGCGTCGGCGACGGTGCGGGGCCTGCGCTTGGAGCCGGTCGTCTCGCCGTCGGCGCCGGCCTCGGTGTCCGCGTCGGCGTCGGTCTCGTCGTCGAGCGGGACCTGGCCGGTGAGCCTGCGGAACATGTCCGGCAGCTCCCGCACCGGGATGCCGGTGACCAGCAGCAACGAGTACAGCGTGAGCAGGACCAGCACCGGGACGGCCGTCCACAGCGTCAGCCCGGCCTTGAGCGGGGTGCCGGCGACGTAGCCGAGCGCCCCACCGGCGCCGCGCCACGCGTCCGGCTCGGAGGGGGCGCCGTGGCCCAGGTGCACCAGGCCCAGGACCCCGAGTGCGAGCAGCAGCGACCCGGTGATGATCCGGGGCCGCGCCTCGGGGTGCGACGGCGTCGTCACCAGGACGATGCCGATGCCCAGCAGGATCACCGGCAGCAGCACCCCGGTGACGCCCATGACGGCCTGGACGACGTAGGTGAACCAGTAGCCCACCGCGCCGCCGGCGTGCCACCACAGGCCCGCGGCGGCGATCACCGCGAGGACCAGGACCCCGAAGCCGAGGCCGTCGCGGCGGTGCGCGGGGTCGATGTCGCGGGTGCGCCCGACGGCACGGCCGGACGCGCGGAACGTGCGCGCCACGCCGCGTCCGACGGCGTCGATCCCGCGGTCGATCAGGTCCGGCTGCGGCGGGCGCCGCCGCGACGCGGGGCTCTTGCGGGCCCCGCCGCGGGCGCTGCCCTTCCCGCGGGCGGCCGGGCGCGAACCGGACGAACGACCCGAGCCGGACCGCCCCGAGCCGCGGCCCGCGGCCGCTCTCGTGGTGGTCCTGCCCGTGGTCGTCCGTCCCGCCATGTCACCCACGGTAGCCCGGGAGCGGGATCATCCCGGTCAGCGACGCGGAATCGCCCGGACCGGACCGCTCACCGGTGCTACACCGCGATGACGGTCGGGACGATCATCGGACGGCGGCGGTAGGTGTCCGACACCCAGCGCCCGACGACGCGGCGCACGCCCTGCGCGATCCGGTGCGGGTCGCTGACGCCCTCGTTCTCCAGCCGGGACAGCTCGTCCTCGACCTTGGGCTGGACCGCGTCCAGGGCCTTCGGGTCGTCGGAGAAACCGCGGCCGGTCAGCGTCGGGCGGGACAGCGCACGACCGGTCTTGTGGTCGATCGCGACGATGATCTGGATGAACCCGCCCTCACCGAGCGCGAGCCGGTCGCCGAGGGTGTGCTCGCCGACGTCGCCGACCGCGAGGCCGTCGACGTAGACCTGGCCGACCTCGACGCGCCCGTTGATCGCGGCCCGGCCGTCGACCAGGTCGACGACGACGCCGTTCTCGGCGATGACCACGTTCTCCTCGGGCACGCCGGTCTTGACGGCCAGCGCGGCGTTGGCGCGCAGGTGGCGCCACTCGCCGTGCACCGGCATCACGTTCGACGGGCGCACCGCGTTGTAGAGGAACAGCAGCTCACCGGCCGGGGCGTGCCCGGAGACGTGCACCTTGGCGTTGCCCTGGTGGACGACGGTGGCGCCGAGCCGGGTCAGGCCGTTGATCACGGCGAAGACCGCGGTCTCGTTGCCGGGGATCAGCGAGCTGGCCAGGATGATCGTGTCGTCCGGGCGGATGGTGATGCTGCGGTGGTCGCCGCGCGCCATCCGGGACAGCGCCGCCAGCGGCTCGCCCTGCGACCCGGTGGAGACCAGGACGAGCTGGTCGTCGGGCAGGCGCATGGCCTCGTCGATGTCGACGAGGATGCCCTCGGGGATCCGCAGCAGCGAGTGCTCGTCGGCCAGTCCCATGTTGCGGACCATCGAGCGGCCGGTCAGGCAGACCTTGCGGCCGTTCGCGGCGGCGGCGTCGATGACCTGCTGGACGCGGTGCACGTGGCTGGCGAAGCAGGCCAGGATGATCCGCGACGGCGCCCGGCGGACCAGGTCGGTGATGACCGGCCCGATCTCGGCCTCCGGCGTCACGAAGCCGGGGACCTCGGCGTTGGTGGAGTCGACCAGGAACATGTCGACACCCTCCTCACCGAGGCGCGAGAAGCCCGCGAGGTCGGTGAGCCTGCCGTCGAGCGGCAGCTGGTCGAGCTTGATGTCACCGGTGTGCAGCACGACTCCGGCCGGGGTGCGGATCGCGACGGCGATCGCGTCCGGGATCGAGTGGTTGACCGCGAAGTACTCGCAGTCCCACCCGCCGTGCGTGGTGCGCTCGCCCGCGGTGACCTCGCGCAGCCGCGGCGTGAGCCGGTGCTCCTTGCACTTGGCCGCGACCAGGGCGAGCGTGAACTTCGAGCCGACGATCGGGATGTCGGGGCGCATCCGCAGCAGCCACGGCACGGCACCGATGTGGTCCTCGTGGCCGTGCGTGAGGACCAGGGCGTCGATGTCGTCGAGCCGGTCCTCGATCGCGCGGAAGTCGGGCAGGATCAGGTCGACGCCGGGCGAGTCGTCGGACGGGAACAGCACCCCGCAGTCGACGACGAGCAGCCGGCCGTCGTACTCGAAGACGGTCATGTTGCGACCGACCTCGCCGATGCCGCCGAGCGCGAAGGTGCGCAGGCCGCCCTTGGCGAGCGGGCGCGGCGCCTGGTCCGGCAGCTCCGGACGGTCGATCTTCTCGGGTGGGGCGCTGAGGGACCGTCCGGGCTTGTTGCGGCGGTCGTTGCGCTGGGGACTCACAGGGGTTCGTGCCTCACAGTGTTCGTTCGGACGTTGATGGTCTCGGTGCTGTGGCGGGCCGTCGGGCCGCGCCGCTCATGTCGTGTATCGGTCGGCACGCGCGTGGTGCTACGAACCGATCGGGTGCGGTGCCGGTGCGCACCGGGTCTCGGCCCGCGTGCGGTGCCGACGCGCGCTGCGCGACGTGTGCTGCAGACACGATCCCGCCTGCGCTACGTGCGGTACCGACGCCCACTCCGCCTGCGCTACGTGCGGTATCGACGCGCACTTCCGCCGCGCTACGTGGGTGCCGATGCGCACCCCACCTACGCTGCGTGCGGTATCGATGCACACTCCGCCTGCGCTACGTGCGGTGGTACGCAACCTCGGCGCCCAGATCGGCCGCCGTGCGGCCGCCGAGCGCTCCGTGCCCCGCCAGCCCGGCGCCGACCTGCGGGCGGGCCTGCGGGTCCAGCGCCACCCCGGCGACGGCGAGGTCCCCGGCGATCGCCGCGACCTGCTCCTGCGTCGCGGGCGGCAACGGCAGCCGGGTGTCGCCGACGTCCAGGCCGCGCAGCCGCAGCGCGGTCTTGGCGAACACCGCACCGCCGACCCGGCCCATCGCGCGGATCACCGGCAGCATCGCGTAGTGCAGCGCGCGGGCCCGCTGGTGCTCACCGGCGTGGTAGGCGTCGATCAGGGCGCGCAGCCGGTCGGCGACGACGTGCCCGATCACCGACACGAAGCCGACCGCCCCGACCGAGAGCCAGGGCAGGTTCACCGGGTCGTCGCCGGAGTAGTACGCCAGCGTGGTCGTCGCGAGGACCTCGGTGCCGACGCGCAGGTCGTTGCGCGCGTCCTTGACCGCCACGATACGCGGGTGCTGGGCGAGGCGCTGGAACGTCTCGACCTCGATCCCGATCACGCTCCGCGGCGGGATGTCGTAGAGCATCATCGGCAGCTCGGTGGCGTCGGCGACCGCGCTGAAGTGCGCGATCAGCCCCTCCTGCGGCGGCCGGGAGTAGTACGGCGTCACCGTCAGCAGGCCGTGCGCGCCCGCCTCCTCGGCGGCGCGGGCGAGCTCGATGGAGTGCGCGGTGTCGTAGGTACCGGCCCCGGCGACGATCGTCGCCCGGTCCCCCACCGCGGAGACGACGGCGCGGATGAGCTCGCGCTTCTCCGCGTCGGAGGTGGTGGGGCCCTCGCCCGTGGTGCCGTTGACCACCAGGCCGTCGTTGCCGAGGTCGACCAGGTGGGCGGCCAGCTGCTCGGCCTTGTTCAGGTCGAGCTCACCGTCGGCGTCGAAAGGGGTGACCATCGCGGTCAGCACCTCGCCGAACGGGCGGCGCGGCGGGTGCTGGCCGGCCTGGGAGATCTGGGCGCCGGAGTCCATGGGGCGACGGTACCGCTACCGCGGGGTCAGAGCCCCGACGGCGCGGCCCGGTAGGCCTCCACGTCGGCGGGCAGCCCGGTGATCTCGACGCGCGCGGCGTCCCGGCCGAACGCGTGCAGCACCAGCTCCGACGGCTCGCCGGACACCGTGACCAGCCCCGGACCGGTGGCGACGACGAGCTGGGCGCCCTCGGGACGGGTGAGCACCACCCCGACCGGGCTGCGCCGGAACAGCAGCTTCGCCTGCGCGGACAGCAGGTTCCACAGCATACCGTCGCGGGCGGCGTCGGCGGGGCGCGGCTCCCAGCCCGGCTCGCCGCGGCGCAGGTCCTCGTGGTGGACGAAGAACTCCCCGCCGTTGGCCAGCTCGTCGACCTTCCCGACCTTGAACGGCGACCACGGGGGCGGACCCTTGCGCAGGTCGTCGATCAGGTTCGGCCAGGCCTCGCGCTCGTAGGAGGCCATCGCCTTGTCGGTGAACGACGACAGCGCCGGGACGAACATCCCGGCCGCGTTCCACGGCTGCCGCTCGCGGACGAGCAGATGGGTCAGCAGGTCGTGGGCGTTCCAGCCCTCGCACAGGGTCGGCCGGTCCGGTCCGGACCGCTCGAACTCGTCGCAGAGGGCGGCACGTTCGTCACTGGCGAGGCTCACGGGCCCGACATTAGCGGTCCCGCATCCGAGCCGCCGGACGCCCGCTGTGCCGCCCGGCCCCGCCTCAGCCCTCGCTGACCAGGGGACTGGAGGCGATCTCGGTGCCGTCGTCGAGCTTCTGGATCGCGAAGTCCGCGAACACGTTCGGCACCGCGTCCTGCAGCTGCCGCAGGCACTCGACCGCCAGCTCGCGGATCTCGACGTCGGCGTGCTCGGAGGCGCGCATCGCGACGAAGTGCCGCCAGGCCCGGTAGTTCCCGGTGACGACGATCTTGGTCTCGGTCGCGTTCGGCAGCACCGAGCGCGCGGCCTGGCGGGCCTGCTTGCGGCGCAGCGTGCCGTGCGGGACGTCGGCGAAACGCTTCTCCAGGCCCTCGAGGAGCTGCTCGTAGGCGCCGATGGCGTCCGCGGTGGCCTGCTCGAACAGGGCGTGCAGCTCGGGGTCGTCGGCGATGACGTCGGGCTCGACCATCGCGGCGTCCCGCTCGGGGACGTAGCGCTGCGAGAGCTGGGAGTAGGAGAAGTGCCGGTGCCGGATCAGCTCGTGGGTCAGCGACCGGGAGATCCCGGTGATGTAGAAGCTGACCGTGCCGTGCTCGAGGACCGACAGGTGGCCGACCTCGAGGATGTGCTTGAGGTAGCCCTCGTTCGTCGCGGTCCGCGGGTTCGGCTTGCTCCAGGACTGGTAGCAGGCGCGGCCGGCGAACTCGGCGAGCGCCTCACCGCCTCCGGTGTCGGTCGACCACGGCACGTCCGCGGGCGGGAAGAACTCGGTCTTCGCCACCAGCTGCACCTGGAGCGGGACGGTCTGCGGCGTGGTCTCCGGCATGCCGACGAGGGTAACGACCGGCTCGTTCGCGCCCGGGCGGCACCTCCCGTGACGCCATCGGCGGACGCATGACAGCATGATCGACGTCGCTCGGACTGGCGTGACGTCACAGGTGACGCCACACTGACGTCATGGACCTCGCTCCGTACGTCGCCCAGCTGCGCGACGACCTCGCCTCGGCCGCGGCCGCCGGTGACGAACAGACCCGCCGTACGGCGGCGCTGCTCGCGTCGGCGATCGAGCCCGCGGCGCGGCTCGCGATCATGAACGCACTGTCGGACCTGGCGTCGGAGACGACGGCGGCGCTCGGCGACCGGTCGGTGGAGGTGCGCCTGCACGGCCGGGAGGTACGCGTCTCGGTGGACGGCTCCACCGAGACCGCCACGCCGGGCCACACCGGGAACCGGGGTGGTTCCGGCGGCACGGGGGGTGCTGCCGGAACCACCCCACCCCCGGACTCGCCACCGCCGGGTCCGCCGCCCTCGGACGACGCCCCGTCGAACCCGTTCACCGGGGACGCCGGTGACATCAGCCGGGTGACCCTGCGGATCGTCGAGCAGATGAAGGCGCAGGCCGAGCGGGCCGCGCAGACCCAGGGCGTCTCACTGAACACCTGGGTGTCGCAGGCGGTGCAGGGCGCGCTGCGCTCTGCGGAGAGCTACGGCCGCGCCCCCCGCCAGGGCCGCACGCTGAAGGGCTGGGTGCAGGGATGAGCGACGAGCAGACGTCCGGCGACGAGCCGGTCGAGCGCGATTCCTCCGCACCGGCCGGCTCCGGCGACACCAGCGGCGACTCCGCCGACAACCGCACCGGCGACTCCGCCGACAGCCGCACCGGCGACTCCACCGACGGCAGCACGTCCGGCCCGGCGGGTTCGTCGTCCGCGACCGGCGGCGGCACCCCGGGCGTGCGCCGCGAGCGCTTCGATTCCCCCGGTCCCGCCGAGCTGGAGATCTCCGTCGGCAGCGGACGCGTCCGGATCGACCTGGTCGAGACCACGGATCCGGCGTCCGGCGCCGTCACCGTCGAGGTGTCCGCGGACCGGGCGGCCGCGCAGCCGTGGTCACGCGGGCTGGGCGGGCTGCTGGACTGGATCGGCTCGTCGATGTCGGGCGCACCGACCGGCGCGGACAGCGGCGACGACCAGCCGCCCCGCGGGTTCGAGCCGATCGTCGGCGCGTCCTGGGAACGCTCCGGCGACCCGGCCCAGGCGGCCGTCGACGCCACCACCGTCGACTGGTCCGACGCCGGGCGGCGGCTGGTCGTCCGCGCACCGGAGGACCCGACGCTGGGTGCGGTCCCGCTGCACGTCACGGTCTCCGCGCCCGCTGGTTCCCGGCCGGCCGTACGGACCGGGGCGGCACCGGTCGAGCTGACCGGCCGGTCCGGGTGGACGGCGATCCGCACCGGCTCCGGCGCGGCACGGCTGCCCGAGGTCGACGGCGACGTCGACGTCACCACCGGCAGCGGCGGTATCGATCTGGGCGCCTGCACCGGACGGGCCACGCTGCGCGCCGGCACCGGTGCCGTCGAGGCCGGGTCGCTGGCCGGGTCGTCGCGGATCCGGACGGGCAGCGGCGACATCCGGGTCGGCGAGCTGGCCGCGGACCTGGAGGTGCGCACCGGCTCCGGTGACGTCGTGATCGCCGACGCGGTCTCCGGCGACGTACGCGTCTCGACCGGCTCCGGTGGTGTCCGGGTCGGGGTGCACTCCGGGGTCGCCGCGGAGCTGGATCTCTCGACCGGGTCCGGCCGTGCCCGCAGCGAGCTCGACGTCCGCGGCGACACCCCGCAGACCGCGCCCGCACTGAAGCTGAGCGGGCGCACCGGCAGTGGCGACGTCCTCGTCGGCCGGGCGGCAGCCACCGCCGCCTGACCGATCCCGACGGCCGGGACACTTCGTGGGCGAGGTCTGCTCTCGTGATCCTCGGGCCCGCCTAGGCCACCGCCCGCCGCAACGCCCCGGCCAGGTCCCCCCGCTCCCCGACGACGACCCCGTCGAGCCCGAGCCACTCCGCCATCGTCGCCAGCTCCGCGGCCAGCTCCGCCGCGATCCGCGGCTCCGGCTGCGCCGCATCGGCTTCGGCGAACGCGCCGTGGACGCGCAGCACCCCGGCGGCCCGGTCGGCCTTGAGGTCGACCCGGGCGACCAGCTCGCCGTCGAGCAGGAACGGGAAGACGTAGTAGCCGTACTCGCGCTTCGGCTCGGGCACGTAGATCTCGATGCGGTAGCGGAACCCGAAGATCCGCTCGGTGCGGCTGCGCTCCCAGACCAGCGGGTCGAACGGGCACAGCAGCGCCCGGCCCTCGACGCGCCGCGGCACGGTCGAGGCCGGGTCCCGGTAGGCCGGGCGGTCCCAGCCGCGCACCGTGACCGGCTCCAGCTCCCCGGCGTCGACGAGCTCGGCGATCGCGATGCGGGTGCGCTCCGGGCCGAGGCGGTAGTAGTCGCGCAGGTCGGTCTCGGTGCCCACGCCCAGCGCCGACGCCGACCGGGCGACCAGTGCCCGGATCGCGTCGGCCGGGTCGGGCTCGGGCCCCGCCATGATCTCCGGCGGCAGCACGCGGGCGGGCAGGTCGTAGCGGCGCTCGAAGTGCCGCCGGGTCCCGACGGCCAGCTCCCCCACCGCGAACAGGTACTCGCAGACCTGCTTGACCTCGGAGCGCTCCCACCAGGTCGCGCCGGGCGGGCGGGGCCGCACGTCCCCGGCGCGGCCCTCGGGCGCGAGCGCCTTCTCGATCGCCCCGGCCCCGACCGGCCCCTGCTCGGCGACCACGGCCCGGATGTCCTCGGCCAGGGTCGGGTGCTTCTCCAGCAGCGGGCCGTAGTGCTTCCACCAGCGCTGCGGCAGCACCCGGTGCCCGACGAGCGGCCAGTCCTGCACCGGCACCAGGCTGGCCTCGTGCGCCCACGCCTCGGTGAGCAGCCGCGGCCGGCGCGCCGAGGGCGCCCAGGCGGCGTCGTCGAGGACCGCGGTGTCGAACGCGCCGAGCCGGCTGAACACCGGCATGTAGTGCGCGCGGACGGCGACGTTGACCGAGTCCAGCTGCAGCAGCTTGACCCGGCCGAGCACCCGCTGCAGGTGCCGCCGGGTCACCGGGCCGGACGGGCGCGCATCGGTGAAGCCCTGCGCCGCGAGGAAGGAGCGCCGGGCCACGTCCGCCGAGATCGTCCGCACCGGCGCGATGCTGCCACGGGGCACCGACAGGAATCCCGGCCGGTGCGCGGGCCGCGGCGCCGACCGGGTAGGCATGCGGCATGGCCACCGCGACCGTCCGCCCCGCCACCGACGACGACGTCGACGCGATCATGGGCGTCCAGGACCGGGCCTGGCGCACCGCGTACGCCGACCTGCTCCCGCCCGCCGCGCTCGACGGCCTGAGCTCCGAGGCCGCGCGCAGCCACTGGATCGACGCCGTGCACGCCGGCGAGGGGTTCCACCTGCTCGTCGCCGTCGAGGGCGACACAACCGTCGGGTTCTGCGCCGCCGCGCACTACGCCGGCGCCGACGGCCTGTCGATCTCGGAGATCAGCACTCTGCTCGTCGAGCCCCGCTGGGGCCGGCGCGGGCACGGCGGGCGGCTGCTCGCGCACGCCGCGGCCGCGTTGCGCGCCACCGGCGCCGACACCGGACGGGCGTGGGTCCCGGAGGCGGACACGGCGTCGCGGCACTTCTACGCCCGGGCCGGCTGGGAGCCCGACGGCGCCGTCCGCACTCTCGACACCGGGTCGGGGACGCTGCGTGAGATGCGCTTCGCCGGAACCCTCGACCTGCGGCTGGTCGACTAGCGGCGTTTCGCGCACGTCAGAGGGTCGTCACGACGCCGGGGATCTGCGCGGAATGCCCGTCGCCTGCGCGGATCGCTCTGTCCCCCACGTTCGTTCCGTGCTGTTCTGGCGTCTCCCGTAACGGACAACAGAACGAGTGAGGAACCCGATGACGTCATCCGGCACGACCGCCGCCTTCCCCGACAAGCAGGAGACCGCACGCATCGTGTCGGCCGCCCGGATCAGCCGCGGCCTGTCGTGGAAGTCCCTGGCCGAGGAGCTCGACTGCCCTCCGGTGTGGACGGTGGCCGCACTCCTGGGGCGCCATCCGGTACCGCAGGACAAGGCCGAGACCGCCTGCCGGCTGCTCGGGCTCGGGGACGACATCGTCACCGCGTTGGTCGCGCAGCCCTACCGCGTCGCCGACCCGGCCCTGCGCAGCGACCCGACGATCTACCGGTTCCACGAGGCCCTCGACGTCTACGGGGCCGCGCTGAAGGAGCTGATCCACGAGGAGTTCGGCGACGGGATCATGAGCGCGATCAACTTCCGGCTCTCCATGGAGCGTCACCCCGACCCGGCGGGTGACCGGGTGGTCGTCACCTTCGACGGGAAGTTCCTGCCCTACCAGTGGTGAGCACCGGCTGAGGTCCGGACCGCGCTCTCGGCGCCCCTGTGCATCCGGGGCGCCGAGAGCCGGGGGCTCACTCCAGGCCGAGCAGCGGCTCGAGCCCGATCGTCAGGCCCGGGCGCTCGCGCACCGCACGCACCGCCAGCAGCACCCCGGGCATGAACGACGCCCGGTTCATCGAGTCGTGGCGCATCGTGAACACCTCACCCTCGGTGCCGAGGACGACCTCCTGGTGCGCGACGAGGCCGGGCATCCGGACCGCGTGCACGTGGACGCCGTCGACGACCGCACCGCGGGCACCGTCCGGGTCGGTGGTGGTCGCGTCCGGCACCGGGCCGAGGCCTGCCTCGCGGCGCGCCTCGCCGATCACCGACGCGGTGCGGGCGGCGGTGCCCGACGGCGCGTCGACCTTGCCGGCGTGGTGCAGCTCGATGATCTCGGCGGAGTCGAAGAACTTCGCGGCCTGCCCGGCGAAGTGCATCATCAGCACCGCCCCGACCCCGAAGTTCGGCGCGACCAGCACGCTGCCCGAGCCGCACTCGGCGAGCAGGGCGCGGACCTCGTCGAACTTCGCGGCGTCGAACCCGCTCGTCCCGACGACCGGTGCCACCCCGCGGGCGAGGCACTCGCGGATGTTGTCCAGCGCCGCACCGGGGTGGGTGAAGTCGACGGCGACGTCGGCACCGTCCAGCGCGGACAGGTCGTCACCGGCGTCGAGCGCGGCCACCAGCTCGGTGTCCGGTGCCTCCTCGACCGCCCGGCAGACCTCGCTGCCCATCCGGCCCTTCGCGCCGAGCACCGCCACCCGGATCGTCCCGCTCACCAGCACACACCCTTTCGGTTCGTGAAGTCCGGGCGGGAGTCTAGGTGGCGGCCGGCAGCGCTCAGCCGTCGGCGGCGGATGCGACCACCAGCCGAGTGAACTACCCGTGTCAGCGGCTTGACGAAACACGTACATCGTCACGAATAGGTAAACGATGTGACGTGGGTCTATCCGGTTCTGGTACGAGCGTGCCAGCCTTCGCCTCACCCGAACCAGTGACACCCGCTCACCACAGCGGCCGTTCCACCCGCACCGGCAGCAGGTCACCGCCACCGCCGTCGCGCCGGGGAGAAAGAGAGCAGCGTGCTCCGCTACGTCGTGCGCAGGGGTGCGGGGTGGCTCGCGATGATCGTCGTCGCGACGAACCTCGTGTACTTCCTGGCGAACTCGTTCCTCGACCCCCGGGTCAACTACCTGCAGCTGCGCCCGCCGCGGACCGAGGAGGAGATCTCGCGGTCGCTGGGCCAGTACAACCTGGACTCCCACGTCCCGATCGTGGAGCGCTGGTGGACCTGGCTCACCGGGATCGTGACCCGGTGGGACTGGGGCACCAGCCCGATCGGCGACCCGGTGAACGCCCAGGTCGCGTTCCGGGTCGGGGTGTCGGGCCAGCTGGTCTTCTTCTCCCTGCTGCTGTCGATCGTGCTCGGCGTCGCGCTGGGCGTGTACTCGGCCTCGCGCCAGTACAAGATCGGTGACCGGGCCGCGCAGCTGACGTCGGTGCTCACCCTGAACATCCCGTCCGCGGTCGCGGGCCTGGCGGTCGTGTTCGTCGCGATCGCGATCAACCAGGGCGTCGGCGGGACGCTGTTCTACGTGGCGGGCTCCGAGACCCCGGGCACCGAGGGATTCTGGGCGCTGCTGGTCGACCGGGTGCAGCACCTGGTGCTGCCGACCGTCTCGCTGCTGGTCATCACCTACGCCGGCTACCACATGCTGCAGCGCTCGATGCTGCTCGACGTCGTCAACTCCGACTACGTCCGCACCGCCCGTGCGAAGGGCCTCACCCGCGAGCAGGCGATCCGCAGGCACGGCCTGCGCAGCTCGATGATCCCGGTCGCCACCCAGGTCGCGTTCGCGATCCCGGCGCTGTTCACCGGCGCGGTGATCACCGAGAAGATCTTCGCCTGGCAGGGCATGGGCGACTACTTCATCCGCACGATCTCGACCAACGACATCCACGGCGTCGTCGCCACGGCCGCGTTCGCCGCCGTCGCCACCGCGGTCGGCGCGATGCTCGCCGACATCGCGGTCGTCGTGCTCGACCCGAGAGTGCGGGTGAACTGACCATGAGCCTGAACCTTCCCGAGCTCACCCCGGCCGTCGCCGACGGAGCCGGCAGCGGAGACAGCGCCGACGCGTCCGCCGCGGCCGCACCCCGGGCCCGGCGCCGCGGCGGGCGCGCCGCACTGGTCTGGCGCCGCTACCGGCGCAACACCCCGGCCGTCGCCGGGCTGGTGGTGTTCGCGCTTCTGGTCCTGTTCTCGCTGTTCGGCGGCCTGCTCTCGCCCTACGACCACACCGAGGTCGACTTCGCCGCCCTCACCCAGGGCCCGTCACTGGACCACCCGCTGGGCACCACCGCCGGCGGCAACGACGTCTACGCCCAGGCGGTGCACGGCCTGCAGCGCTCGCTGGCCATCGCGGTCTCGGTCTCGCTGCTCACCACGCTGATCGCCGCGGTCGTCGGTGCCGGTGCCGCCTACCTCGGCGGCGGGCGCAGCTGGGCCCGCCGCGGCGAGCGCGCGCTGCTCGTCGTCATCCACTTCCTGATGGTCGTGCCCTCGTTCCTGCTGCTGGCGCTGGCCTCGCAGTGGGGCGGCGGCGACTACCGGGTGCTGATCGTGGCGCTGACCGTGCTGGGCTGGATGACCACGGCCCGCGTCGTCTACACCGTCGCGACCGCGCTGCGCGAACGCGAGTACGTCTCGGCCGCCCGGTTCATGGGCGTGCCCGGCCCGGCGATCGTGTTCCGGCACCTCATCCCGAACATCGGCTCGCTGCTGATCGTCACGTTCACGCTGAACGTGGTGAACACCGTGCAGGGCGAGACGGCGCTGTCGTTCATCGGTTTCGGTGTGCAGATCCCGGACGTCTCGCTGGGCACCATGCTCGCCGACGGCGCCAACTCGATGGCGACCGCGCCGTGGATCTTCATCGTGCCGTCGGTGCTGCTCGTGCTGGTCACCGCGTCGCTGGCGTTCGTCGGTGACGGCCTGCGCGACGCCCTCGACCCGACGTCCGCCGCGGGAGGCCGGGCATGACCGAGTCGCTGATCTCCACGACCACCACCGTCGAGAGGGCGAACGTGGGACATCCGGTCCTGTCCGTGCGCGACCTGGAGGTCGCGTTCCCGTCCGAGGCCGGCCGCGTCGCCGCCGTCCGCGGGGTGGGTTTCGACCTGAAGCCGGGCCGCACGCTGGGCATCGTCGGCGAGTCCGGCTCCGGCAAGTCGGTGACGTCGCTGGCCGTGATGGGACTGCTGCCCCCGGCCGCGTCGGTGTCCGGCTCGATCACCCTGCACGGGCGCGAGCTCGTCGGGCTCGGTGACCACGCGATGTCGCGGATCCGTGGCAACGACATCGGGATGATCTTCCAGGACCCCCTGTCGTCGCTGACGCCGATCTTCACCGTCGGCGACCAGATCGTCGAGGCGATGCAGATCCACCGCGACATCTCCAGGTCGAAGGCCTGGGAGCGGGCCGTGGAGCTGCTCGACCTGGTCGGCATCCCGGACCCGAAGCGGCGGGTGCGGTCGTTCCCGCACGAGTTCTCCGGCGGCATGCGGCAGCGCGTGATGATCGCGATGGCGATCGCCAACGACCCGGCCGTGATCATCGCCGACGAGCCGACGACGGCGCTCGACGTCACCGTGCAGGCTCAGATCCTCGACGTGCTGAAGGTGGCCCGCGACGAGACCGGCGCCGCCGTCGTCATGATCACCCACGACCTCGGCGTCGTGGCCGGGACCTGCGACGACGTGCTGGTCATGTACGCCGGACGCCCGGTGGAGACCGCGTCGGCGACCGAGCTGTTCGCGGCGCCGCGGATGCCGTACACGATCGGCCTGCTCGGGGCGGTGCCTCGGGTGGACAGCGTCGAGCGGCGTCCGCTGGTCCCGGTGCCCGGCAACCCGCCTGCGCCGACCGACCTGCCGCCGGGCTGCCCGTTCGCCCCGCGCTGCCCGGTCGCGGCCGACGCCTGCCGCACCACCGAGCCGCCGCTGGTCGCGATCGAGGGTCGCGACGGCCACGCCGCGGCCTGCGTGCGGACCGGCGAGATCGTCGACGCCGGGATCGACGGCGCCCCGGTGTTCCCGGTGCCCGAGATCGTCGGCGCCGGGATCGACGACGGCGACCGCGCCGACCGGCCGTCGGTGCTCGCGGTGGAGCACCTGCGCAAGTCGTTCCCGCTGATGAAGGGCTCGCTGATCCGGCGCCGGGTGGGCACGGTGCACGCGGTGTCCGACGTCGACCTCGACGTCCGGCGCGGCGAGACGCTGGGCCTGGTCGGCGAGTCCGGCTGCGGCAAGACGACGACGCTGCTCGAGATCATGAACCTGCAGGCGCCGGAGGGCGGGCGGATCGAGGTCGCGGGCCACGACGTCGCCTCGCTGTCCGGTCGCGCCGACGTCGCCGCGCTGCGCCGCGAGATCCAGATCGTGTTCCAGGACCCGATGGGCGCGCTGGACCCGCGGATGACGGCCGGGGACATCCTCGCCGAGCCGCTGCGCGCGGCCGGCTGGTCGGACCGCGACAAGGTCGCCGCCCGGGTCGACGAGCTGATGGTGCTGGTCGGGCTGGACCCGGAGCACACCGAGCGGTTCCCGGCGGCGTTCTCCGGCGGGCAGCGCCAGCGGCTCGGCATCGCCCGCGCGCTGGCGACGAGCCCGTCGCTGCTGGTACTCGACGAGCCGGTGTCCGCGCTCGACGTCTCGGTGCAGGCGGGTGTGCTGAACCTGCTCGCCGAGCTGAAGCGGGACCTGGGGCTGAGCTACCTGTTCGTCGCGCACGACCTGTCGGTGGTGCGCCACGTCGCCGACCGGGTCGCGGTCATGTACCTGGGGCGGATCGTCGAGTCCGGTGCCGTCGAGGACGTGTTCGGCAACCCGCAGCACCCGTACACCCAGGCGCTGCTCTCGGCGATCCCGGTGCCGGACCCGGAGGTGGAACGCACCCGGCAGCGCACGGTCCTGACCGGCGACCTGCCCAGCCCGACCGACGCCGGAGCCGGCTGCTCGTTCTTCGGCCGCTGCCCGCTGGCCCGGACGCTGTCCGAGCACGAGCAGAGCCGCTGCCGTTCCGAGACGCCGGAGCTGCTGGTCAAGGACGGTGCGTCCGCCCGCGACACCGACCACAAGGACGCCTGCCACTTCCGGTAGCCGCTCCCCCGCACGATCCATCGCCCGGCGGCAACTGCCTCCCGGGCCGGCACGGCACACCCCGCCCGGGGGCCGAACGAAGGAGAGACATGCGCAGACCGATCCGACGTGGGGCGACGACAGCCGCCGTCGCGGCGCTCGCCCTGGTGATGGCGGCCTGCGGTGGCGGCGACTCCGGTGGGCAGGAACGCACCGGCGAACAGCTCTCGACGACGCCGTCGTTCAACGAGCAGCCCTACGAGAACGTGAAGGACGGCGGGCAGGTCACCCTGCCGTTCCGCTCGGACCTGAACCCGCAGTTCAACCAGTTCCAGGGCGACGCGACGACCGACACCCGGCTGGCCTGGTCCTTCTACAACCCGCAGGTCATCACCTTCACCCCGACCGGTGACCCGATCATCAACCCGGACTACGTGACCGAGGCCAAGCCGGTCGACTCCGGCGGCAAGACCACGGTCACCTACACGATCAACCCGAAGGCCACGTTCAACGACGGCACACCGATCGACTGGAAGGCCTTCGACTCCACTTGGAAGGCCGACAACGGCAAGGACCCGGCGTTCCTCCCGAGCTCGACCGACGGTTACGACCGCATCGTCTCGGTGAAGCGCGGCGCGAACGACAAGCAGGCCGTCGTCAGCTTCAACGGCCCGAATCCGTGGTGGCCGAGCCTGTTCAACCTGCTCGTCCACCCGAAGGTCGCGACACCCGATGTGTTCAACAAGGGCTATCTGAACAACCCGCACCCGGAGTGGGGTGCGGGCCCCTACATGCTGACCAAGTTCGACAAGGCGAACTCGACACTGACCTTCGAACGCAACCCGAAGTGGTGGGGGAAGAAGGGCAAGCTGGACCGCATCACGCTGGTCCAGCTGGAGACGGTTGCCAAGGTCAACGCGTTCCGTAACGGACAGATCGACGCCGCTGAGGCCGAGTCCGCCGACCTGCTCGCCCAGGCCAAGACGGTGCCGGACGCCGACATCCGGATCTCCGGTACCCCGGCTGACTACCTGCTCACTTTGAACAGCAAGGCGCCGACGCTCAAGGACCCTGCGGTCCGCAAGGCGATCTTCGACGGGATCGACCGCACCCAGCTGACGAAGATTCGGTTCCAGGGCCTGGACTACTCCGAGGCTCCCTCGGGCTCCCTCGTTCTTGCGCCGTTCCAGAAGGGCTTCGAGGACAACGTGTCCTCGGCAGTGACCTTCAATCCCGACGCCGCGAAGCAGGCTCTCGACGCCGCCGGTTGGGCCCCGGGCCCCGACGGCATCCGCGCCAAGAACGGTCAGCCGCTGACCTTCAGCTTCGTGCAGACCGGTGACACTCGGGCCTGTCAGAAAGATCGTGTGTGGGCCGGTGATCCGGCAGGCTGAAGCGGCAGCTTCGGCCGGGAAGGATCATCGTTGACCGACAACGACACGACGGCGGAGACCGCTGCCGATGACCAGCACCC
>NZ_JBKGXS010000013.1:0-90732 GCF_046546475.1 Pseudonocardia phyllosphaerae | reverse complement strand
CGACGACCCTCCGACGAGGGCAGCAACGGGGCCAGACGGGCCCACTGAGCGTCGGTCAGGACAGCAGTGCGCGACACCGATCAAGCATCGCGCACCCCGATCCACCAGTTTGGGAGACACGCCCTAGCTGGCACCGGAAGTGCGGCATCGTCCCGACCGCCGCACCGGGCCGGATGGTCGTCTCCGGCCCGGGCACGGCGAAGAGCGTGATCGATTTCGTGGACGACGTGTTGCGAACCAGCACCCCGTCGGCGAGCCCGGTCAACGAACCCGCGGTGCGGGACACGAAGTCATCGAGCGGATCTGCACCGAAGCGGATATCGCAGGACGCGCCCCGTCCGAATGTGACATGACGACCGGCCACGACCTCCCAGCGGCGGGCGGCGAACCGGACCTCCGCCGGGGGCCAGTCGTCGCTCACCAGCAGCGCCAGACTGTCTTCTTCCACCACAGGGCGCCAGTGGTGACGTAGCCACAGCCATGCTTTGCGGGGGGGACCACTGTGTTCGGCGGCCCCGCGGAGGCCTCCGCGACACCCAGTCCAGTCCCGAGAATTCCCACCATGAGGGCCGTGACCGCGACCCTGGCAACGGCGCGCCGACGCTTCATCCGGACTTCCTCTCGCTTGATCCGATCGACAACGAACACAACCTCGCTAACTCGGCATTCATCGTTACGTCTCGGTTCTTTCCGCCGCTCGAACATGGGTCTGCTGCAGCAGACCCGTGTTGCGACGCTCGCTAGAAACCACCAGGTAAGCGTGTGTGCCACAAGTGCAACGGAAGCGGGTCGGTCGGCGGCATGATCCGGACCAACTGCCCGGTCTGTCGTGGACAGAAGACCTGTTTCGCCTGCGACGGCCGCGGAAGGCGCTGAGGTGCCCCGATGACCGCCGAACAGCCACTCGGGCGTCCACTCGTCCCGCCGACCCCCGCCGGTTCGGCGTCCGGCCAAGCGGTGTCGCCCTGGGGATGGGCGGCCGCGGGGCTCGCCGGGCTCCTCGCCGTCGGCCTGTTCGTCGACGCGCTCGGCTGGGCCACCGAGTACGAGGGCTTCTCCTGGTTGATGGTGACCTCGACTCTCCCGCCGCTCCTGCTGGCCGCGGGGTACGGCGCCCTCGCCGTCGCGCTGGTCAGGGCGAGCGTCGTCGCGCCGTGGGCGGGTGTCGTGCTGGCGGCGTGCACGGTGGTCGCGGCCTGCGACGAGAACGTGCCGGGGCCCGGCGGATTCGTCGCGGTCGGCGCGATCCTGCTGGCCTGCGCGGTCCTCGTGGTGTCACCTGCCGGCGATGCAGCACGCGGTCCGAACGATCCGGTCGAGATGAGGGCCGTCCGAACCTGCGCGGTCTGGCTCGCCCTCGCCGGTGCCGCCGGCGCCGGCGTCGCGTTCGGGTGGGCCACCGAGGCCGACGCCGCAGCCCGCCAGGCCTTTGCCGGGTTGGTGTTCGTGACCGTCGTCGGTGGCGCCGTACTGATGAACGACCGTCTCGGCAAGATCGCCTGCGGTCGGGAGAGCGGCGCGGTGCTGCGGACTCTGCGGCTCCTCGCCGCGGTGAGCTCGCTCGCCGGAGTCGTGGCCGCACTGATGACCGAGGCCGGGCAGATCGAGCTGCTGGCGGTCGGGGTGCTCGGCCTCGCCGTCTTAGCACTGATCACCGCACCGAGCCGGATGCGTGCGCTCGCGGGGGAGACGCCGCTCGCACCGGTCCGGAACCTGGAGTCCGCAGTCGGCGGGGTCCGCGACAGTCTCGTCCCGGCGATCGGTTCGGCCGGACCGCCGGGCACAGTGGAGGGTCTCGCCCGCCGGGCGAACGACGCGTTACCCCAGCGGCTGCGCAACGTTCCGTCCTGGATGAAGTTCGGCGCGATCGGCATGATCGTGCTCGGGATCGTCGCTGCGGTGCTCGCCGGTACGAGTGCGTCGGACGGCGAGTCGCAACACGCCACCCTGGCCGTCGTGTCGATCGTCGGCGCTCTCGTCGCGGCAGCGGCGGTGTTCACGCCGACGATGCCGACCTACTGGCGCGCAGGCTGTGCCGGAGCCGCGCTGCTCGGCATCGTGGCCGGGGCGGCCGGGTTCTCGGGCACGTACTCCGACCGATGGATGATCCTCTTTGGAAGCCTTCCCCTGGCGATCGCCATCCGATCCGTGTGGGGCGCGATCGCGAATCAGCGCAACGGCGTGACGTCGACGTCGCCCGGCTGGATCGGGCAACGTCCGCGTCTCGGCCCGCCGGGGCGGCCGTTGACGTTCGCGACGCCGGTGACCGCCAAGGGGCGCTCGCGGCTACGGCTGCAGATCGACACCGGCCTGGACGCGGCGACCGTGCTCGACCACGTCCGGGCGGCCACCGGAGTGCGAGGCAACTGGTTCGTCGTCGGTGGTGACCATGTCGACGTGCAGGGGAAGCGGCCCGATGAGCTCGCCCTGTCGATCACGAACTCGTGGAAGCTCCACGCCACGTTCCGGGCCGTCGCGACCGGGCACGGCCGGCGTACCCAGCTGATCGTCGGAGGGCTCGACACCTGGACCCAGAGCCGCATGTACTACTACGGCTTTATCCCCGCCGGCCCTGCGAGCGTCAAGGGGTACTGGATGTACCTGCTGTTCCTGCAGACCGTCGCCGGGGAGCTGCGCCACGTCGATCCGTCGGTCCGTGCCTCGATCGGTGGCCCGGCGTGATCAGGAGACGATTCGCACTGGCGTGCATCGTGGCCGGAACCGTCCTCCTGGGCTCCTGCGGGAAGCCCGAGGTCACCGCGTCGACGACGTGCACCGAGTTTCTCGGCATGGACCAGCAGACCCAGATGACCGGTGTCGAGCAGCTGGCGGCACAGACGGACGGAGAGGGTTTCAAGGGACCGATGGGGATCATGAACCTGATCTACGACTGCCAGCACGCGCCGCACTCGACGGTCGGGGAGGTCATGGAGATCTCTTGAGAGCGTCCGGTCAGACGGCCCGCGTGCTGCTCTGGCTCGGGATCGTGGCGGTGGTCCTGTTCGTGGCCACCGCGGCGCTCGGGGCGGCCAAACGGCGCGTCTGACCGGGCACCTCGGGACCGTCGACCGCTCGTCGATCGAATCCTTCCGCCCACCTCAAAGCAGTGATATCGAACGCCAGTTCGAGTATGCTGGGTCGCATGGGCCAGTGGTGGAACCGCAGCGACGAGGACCTCCTCGCCGCGCTTCCCGCTGCCCAGGAGCGCCTGAACCTGCTCCAGGCCGAGATGTACGAGGTGATCGACGAGATCGCCGCGCGCGGGCTCGCCGAGCCCGCAGGCTTCCGCGACACGACCGACCTGCTGCGGGGCGCGCAGAACGTCACGCGTGCGGTCGCGCGCAACCGCGTGCGCGCCGCGGAGGACCTGACGCCCGAGCGCGCGCTCTCCGGCGGTGCGGTGGAGCCGCGGCTCCCGGTGCTCGCCGCCGCGGTGCGTGAGGGCGCGGTCTCCGCCGAGCACGTGCGCGTCATCCAGGCCCAGCTCGCCGCCATCCCGCCGCACCTCGAGGCCGAGCACCGCCGGCCGCTGGAGGAGACGCTGACCGGGTACGCGCGGGTCGTCGACCCCGACGAGGTCGCGCAGATGGGCAAGCGCGCCATCGCACTGCTGGATCCGGACGGTCCGCGCCCGCGTGAGCCGCCGCCCACCCACAACCGGCTGACCCTGCGCCCGCTCGGCGACGGCACGGAGCTGCGCGGCTGGCTCGACCCCGAGTCCGCCGCCGTCCTGCGCAGCGCCCTGTCCCCGCTGACAGCGCCGGTCCCGCCCGTCCCCGGGCCGGACGGCACGCCGACCCCGCCGGGGCTCTACAACTCCGACGCCGCCCGCGACGAGCGCAGCGTCGCCGAGCGCAACGGCGACGGCCTGGTCGAGATCGCCCGCCGGATGCTCGCCACCGACGCACTCGGCGTCGAGGCGGGGGAGTCCGTGCGCCTGGTCGTCACGTCCTCGCTCGAGACACTGCAGCAGCGCACCGGCGCCGCGGAGCTGTCCTTCGGAGACGGCAAGCTGTCCGCCGCCGTCGACGCGGAGACCGCGTTGCGGCTGGCCTGCGACGCGCGCGTCGTCCCGATCGTGCTCGCGACGACCGGCGAGCCCCTGTTCGCCGGCCGCGAGATCCGTCTCGCCAACCGCGCACAGCGCCGGGCACTGGCCCACCGCGACGGCGGCTGCGCGTTCCCCGGCTGCGACGCACCGCCCCAGTGGTGCATCGCGCACCACGTCCGCCACTGGATCGACGACGGTCCGACCGATGTGGACAACCTGGTGCTGCTGTGTTCCTGGCACCACCGCGTCATCCACCACTCCGAGTGGGAGATCACGATGGAAGGCGGGTTCCCGCTGTTCCATCCACCGGAGTGGCTGCCCGGCGGTCCACGCCGGAACCCGCTGCACCAGCGGATCCCCGAGCCACGACCACCGGTGCCGGTATGAGCACGCCCGAGCCGGAAGGGCCGCGACGCCACGTCCGTCACGGCCCTCCGGAGTCAGCGCTCGTAGGTGGCGGTGATCGTCGCCCGGGCCAGGGTGTGGGTGAACAGGTTGAACCCGAGGAACGCCGGGCTGGCGGTCCGCGGGACACCCAGCCGTGGGACGTCGACGGCGTGCACGACGACGTAGTAGTGGTGCACGCCGTGCCCCTCCGGTGGCGCGGCGCCGAGGTACTGGTGGATCCCGGCGTCGTTGGGCAGGGCGAGCGCGCCCTGCGGCAGCCCGGTCCCTCCCGGGTCACCCGCGCCCGCCTCGAGCGACGTGACGTGGGCGGGGATGTCGGCGACCGCCCAGTGCCAGAACCCGCTGCCGGTCGGGGCGTCCGGGTCGTAGACGGTGACCGCGAAGCTGCGGGTGGCGACGGGGAAGTCCCGCCAGCTCAGCTGCGGCGAGCGGTCCTGCCCGCCGGCGCCCATGATGCCGCTGACCTGCGGCGCGGCCAGTGGGACGCCGTCGGCGATGTCGGTGCTGGTCAGCGTGAACGTCTCGACTTCGGGCAGGAACTGGTACGGGTCGGGTGGTGCGGACACGGACGAGGTCATCGTCTCTCCTCCTCAGTTCCCGCTCGCGCGGTACTCGGACGCGATGTAGTCGGCCTGCCGGGTGGCCAGCGCGACGATCGTCAGCGTGGGGTTCGCGGCCGCGCCGGTGGTGAACACGCTGCCGTCGGTGATGAACAGGTTCGGCACGTCGTGCGCACGCCCGAACCGGTCGACGACGCCGTCGCCGGGCCGCTGGCTCATCCGGCAGGTGCCGAGGTTGTGCGTCGACGGGTAGGGCGGCGTCTCGATCGTGCGGTGCGCCCCGACCGCCTTGTACACCGCGGCGCCCTGGGTCTGGCCGTGCCGGCGCATCGCCACGTCGTTCGGGTGGTCGTCGAAGTGGACGTTCGCGACCGGCAGGCCGTGCTCGTCGACCGTGTCCGACAACGTGATCCGGTTGGTCTCCTGCGGCATGTCCTCGCCGACGATCCACATGCCTGCGGTGTTGAGGTACTGGTCCACGACCTCGGCCAGCTGCGGCCCCCAGCTGCCCGGCGCGACGAACTTGCCGAAGAACGCGGGGCCCAGCGAGATCGTCTCCATGTAGTAGCCGCCGGCGAAGCCCCGCTCGGTGTCCAGCCGGGACTCGTCGGCGATCACCCCGGCCATCGTCTCGCCGCGGTACATCCGGACCGGCTTGTCGAACTGGCCCCACACGGTGCCGGTGGTGTGGCGCATGTAGTTGCGCCCGACCTGCCCGGAGGAGTTCGCCAGACCCTCCGGGAACCGGGTGGACGCGGAGAGCAGCAGCAGCCGGGCGGTCTCGATCGAGTTGCCCGCGACGGAGACGACCGCGGCGCGCTGGCGGCGCAGGGTGCCGTTGCGGTCGACGTAGAGCACCCCGGTGGCCCGGCCGCTCGGGTCGTGCAGGATCTGCACGGCCTGGCTCTCCGGCCGCAGGTCCAGGTTGCCGGTCGCCTCGGCCTTGGGCAGCTCGGCGACCAGCGTCGACCACTTCGAGCCCTGCTTGTCGCCCTGGAAGTTGAAGCCGTCCTGGATGGACGCGGGGCGGCCGTCGTAGGGCTCGGCGTTGGTCGCGTACGGGCCGGTGGCGTAGTCGCGGTAACCGACCTTCTCCGCGCCGTTGGCGAACACCTTGTAGTTGTTGTTCGCCGGAAGAGGCGGGCGCCCGTGCCGGTGCGTCACGCCCATCTTGATCTCGGCCTTGTCGTAGTAGGGCTCGAGCTCGGACAGGGTGATCGGCCAGTCGAGCAGGCTGGTGCCCTCGAGGTCGCCGTAGACGGTGCGGGCGGCGAACTCGTGTGGTTTGAAGCGCGGGCAGGCCCCGGCCCAGTGCGTCGTCGTCCCGCCGACGGCCTTGACGATCCAGGCCGGCAGGTTCGGGAAGTCCCGGGCGATGGCCCAGCTGCCCGACGTCGTCCGCGGGTCGCTCCAGGCCATCTGGCCGAAGGCCTCCCACTCGTCGTTGTGGTAGTCCTCGGCGGTCAGGTGCGGGCCTGCCTCCAGGACGACGGTCTTGAAGCCCCGCCCGCACAGCTCGTTGGCCAGCGTGCCGCCGCCGGCGCCGGAGCCGATGACCACCACCACGTCGGAGTCGTCGTAGTCGAAGCGCGTCATGCCGAGGCCTCCTTGTCGGTGCAGTAGCTCTCGATCCGCGGGTCGGGCAGCCAGTCCAGGTCGTCGAACCCGCGGTCGATGTAGCCGCCCTTGTCGAAGGAGGGACCCTCGTAGCCCAGCACGTCCCAGACCTCGTGGTCGTTGTAGAGCGCGACCACGGAGATCTCGACGATCTGCGCGAAGAACGGGGTGTCGGCGATGCCGCGCAGGACGACGGCGGCGATGTCGGGCTCCAGCCGGGAGAACGGCACCTCGCGCTGCTGGTCGAGATCGGTGAGGCCCTGCAGCAGCAGCGACTGCAGGCGCGGGCTCGTCGCGGCCGCGTCGACCACGGCCTGTGCGGTCCGCTCGTAGGGGCCGGTCGGGAACGAGTCGTGCGGGAACGCCGCACGCAGCACGTCGACCAGTGTCCGTTGCTGGTCGTCGGACAACAGGGTGGACATCGTCGTCTCGCCTTCTTCTCGGCCGGAGGTGAAGCGGACCTCCGAGGCGTCGTTGCTCTCTTAGGGCAGCCTTACTGTCGTACAGCGTCGCCTGTCGGAAGTCCCGCGGCTGTCTCAGCCTGAGACAGAACGATCTGTGTGGCGGCCCGCCGAGGATGACCGGATCAGGGCGCACCGCTGGTTCCCGTGGGCTCGGTGACCGACAATGTGCCGATGACCAGACACGCGGCACCGGGCCCCGGACCGGACGACCGGTTCCGGGTCCTCGTCGTGTGCACCGGCAACATCTGCCGGTCCCCGGCCGGGGAGCTGCTGCTGCGCAACCTGCTGGTCGGCCGGCTCGGCGGCCGGGAGGCCGCGCGGGTCGAGGTGTCGAGTGCGGGAGTGCGTGCGGTCGTCGGGAGCGGGATGCACCCGATGACGCGCCGGCAGCTCGCACCGTGGGGCCTGGAGCAGCGGGCCGAGTCCTTCGTCGCACGCCAGCTCGACGGCGACGTGATCCACGGGGTCGACCTGGTACTCGGCGCGAACGTGCGGCACCGCTCCACCGTGCTGGAACGCTTCCCGCACCTGCTGGACCGCACGTTCGCGCTGCGCGAGTTCGCCCGGCTCTCCGCCGCCGTCGACGCGCACGCCCTGCCGCCGGACCTGGTCAAACGCGGCCGCGCGCTGGTCGACGCGGCCCGCGCCCGCCGCGGCACCATCCCGCCGGCCGACGACAAGATCCCGGACCCGATGGGGGAGCCGGAGGCGGCGCACCACGAGGCCGTCCGGCTGATCTTCGAGGCCGTGCACGGGATCGGCGACGTCCTCGCGCCGCGGCGGCACTGAGGACCCCTCCTCACCCTCGTCGGGTTCGCTGTCCGCATCACATCCCCGAAAGGTGCGTACGTCGATGTCCCACCCCCACCGCGGCGCCGCCCGCGCGCTGGAGTACCTGCCGGTGACCACCGGAAGCCTGGCCCGGCAGATGCCTGCCGGGCTGCCCGCGGACGTCCTGTTCGTCCTCGGCGACGACGGCGGCGTCCGCATCGACCCGCACGCACCCGAGTTCGACCCGCAGCTGCACCAGGTCGTCTTCGGCCGCAACAGCGACGACGACACCGTGCAGGTGCACGTCGCCGACGGCGACCTCGAGGTCTCCCGCCGCCAGGGGCAGATCTACTTCGACGGCAGGCACTGGTACCTGGAGAACATCGGCCGGATGGAGGTCCGGCTGCCGGTGTCGCGGCGGCTGGTCACCGGGGACAGCGCCCGGCTGCCCCGCGCGTACCACCCGATCTTCCTGGACACCCCGATCGGCGGCCGTACCTACGTCGTCGAGATGCGCGTCAGCCGGCGCAACGAGGCCCGGGCCTTCGCCCCGGACACCGACACGACGCCGCGCAACAGCCGGGCGACGATCGAGGAGCCCGAGGGCCTGCCGGACCCGTCGCTGGTGAAACCGGAGGACCGGCTCGCCGTCGTCGCGCTGGCCCGGCAGTACCTCATGCACCTCGACCATCCCCGCCCGCTGAGCTACGAGCAGGTCGCCGGGCTCCTCGACACCGCCGCCCCGGAGACCGACGGGCCGCGTTGGACCAGCCGGGTCGTCGAGAACCGCATCTACCGGATCCGGCAACGGCTCGCCTCGGCCGACGTCACCGGTCTCAGCTCGCGGGACTTCGGCAGCGCCGAGCCGCTGGGGAACACGCTGAACCACAACCTGATCTGCGCGCTCATCGACCGCGGCGCGATCACGCCCAAGGACCTGCGGCTGCTCGGCGCGCACGACGTGCCAGCCTGATCGCGGCTCGGGACCCCTCCCGGGGAGGCGTCGCTAGCTTCCGGGCATGGCGGGTGTGTGGCGTCGTCTCGGAGCAGTACGCCCGGGAGCGGTCGTCAAGGAGTACGAGCTGCTCGACGTCGTCGGCAGCGGCAGTTTCGGAACCGTCTGGAAGGCCCGGCGCACCCGGGAACGGCTGCGCGAACCGTCGATCGTCGCGCTCAAACAGACCGAGCTCGACCGGTCCGACCTGCGGGCCACCCTGCGTTCGGACCGTGCGCTCGACGAGGGCCGGATCGCCCAGCGCCTCGCCGGGGTCCCGCAGGTCATCGCGGTACGCGACGTGTTCGAGCAGCGCGGCTGCGTGTGGCTGGTCGAGGAGTTCTTCGACGCGATGAGCCTGCAGCAGCTGATCGACGTCCGGGGGCGGCTGGAGCCCGAGGAGGTCGCGTGGATCGGCGCGCAGATCGCGACGGCACTGGAGGCGGCGCACGACCGAGGGATCGTGCACCGCGACATCTCGGCCGCCAACATCCTGGTCGGCCGGGACGGCGAGACGGCCAAGCTGGCCGACTTCGGGGTGGCACGCCAGTTCGGCGACCCGCACCGGACCGCGTTCGGCGCGATGGTCGGGACGCCCGCCTACAAGAGCCCGGACGAGGCCCGCGGCGGCCGGTCCGGTCCCGCGTCCGACGTGTTCTCCCTGGCCGCGGTGCTCTACCACGCGGTCGAGGGGCGGACCCCGTTCGGCGAGCACGAGCCGGAGAACCTGCTCGACCGCATCCGGGCCGGACGGATCCCGCCCGCCACGCACGCCGGGCCGCTGCGCGAGATCCTGGAGGACGGCCTGCAGGCCACGGCGAACACCCGGCCCAGCGCCACCGACATGGCCGAGCGGCTCCACGAGCTCCACGGCGGGCCGAGCGAGGTGACGCGGCGGGTCCTGCGCCGCACCGAGGGCGCCGCGGCCACCACGGAACCCGGCCCGGTCGCGCCGCCCGCACGCGCGAGGCGTCGCTGGGCGCTCGGTGCGGTGGCCGCGGTGCTGCTGCTCGTCGCGGGGATCGCGGTCGGGGTGACCTGGCCGGCGTCCGCGCCGGCTCCCACGGCGCAGGTCGCTGCCACCCCCGCTCCGGACCCGGGGCCGGAGGGGCTGCCGGCGAGCGTGCCGACGATCGCGGTGACCGGCGACCGGAAGGCCCTCGACCCGTGCCGGCTGCTGGACCTGCGGGCGATCGGGCAGTTCGGGCCCACGGTCGTGGGGCCGGGGCAGCCGCTGAGCGGCTGCAGTGCCTACCTGGGGACGTTCACCGACTACCGGACGTCGGTGCAGATCTCCTTCGCCGACGCCAAGCTGCCCAACGACAGCGCCCTGACGGTCCGTGGGGAGCCCCTGAACCTGGGCGGCGTCGAGGTGAAGCGGTACGCGCCACGGGGGCAGTACTGCCACGTCCGGATCCAGCTCTCGGACACCACCCCGATCTGGGTCCTCGCGACCAACACCGCGAGCGAGATCGACACGTGTCGCGTCGCGGACGTCGCTGCGGACGGCGCCGTCCGGGAGCTCGCCCGCAGCGGGCTCTCCTACGACGCGAAGCGGCTCAGCCGGATCCGGGTCGCCACGCTCGACCCCTGCTTCTCCTCGGTCCCGGCGGCTCAGCTCGACGCAGCCTTCCCCGGACTCGGCGGGAACAAGGCGACCCACGACCAGACGGACATGAGCTGCCGGATCGCCGACTCCGACACCGGCCTGCCGGGGCTCGACCTGCGGTGGGAGGTGTGGCCGTCCTCGGACAAGACCAGTGGCAGCCGGGTGGTCCCGGTGGGCCGGCACACGCTCGAGGTGCTGCCGGAGACGGCGGACTTCGACGAGCCGTCGTGCACCGGGTACCTGCTGCTGAAGACCGACTCGAACGCGGCTCCCGGAGCAGCGGAGTACCTCTCCATGCTCGCCTCCGGGAAACCCGGATCGACCGGCACCTGTGACCGGCTCATCGCCGCGGCGAAGGTGCTCGACAAGACGCTGCCGGCGAAGCTCTGATGGCCCGCGCACTCCGTCCGGGTAGGACGGTCAACGGTTTCGCGCTGCTCGGCGTCGTCGGGCAGGGCAGTCACGCGACGGTCTGGCGGGCACGGCGGACGTCGTCCACACCGGACGCCCCCGAGATCGTCGCGTTGAAGCAGTCCCGGATCGACGGTGCCGACATGACCTCGGTGCTGCGGGCCGACCGGACCATGGGTGAGGGCCGCATCGCGCTGCTGCTCAGCGACGTCCCCCAGGTCATCGCGGTGCAGGACATGTTCGAGGAACGCGGGAGCCTGTGGCTGGTCGAGGAGTACTTCGACTCGATGAGCCTGCGCGACCTGATCGCGGCCCGCGGACGGCTCGACCCCGGTGAGGTCGCCTGGATCGGGACGCAGATCGCGACGGCACTGGAGGCCGCGCACGACCGCGACATCGTGCACCGCGACCTGTCGCCGTCGAACGTGCTCGTCGCGCGGTCGGGGGAGTCCGCGAAGCTCGCCGACTTCGGCGTCGCACGCCAGTTCGCCGACCCGCGTCGCACCACGGTCGGGGCGATGGTCGGCACACCGGCGTACAAGAGCCCGGAGGAGGGGCGGGGAGCGTCGGCGACGCCGGCGTCCGACGTGTTCTCGCTGGCCGCGGTGCTGTACGAGGCCGTCGAGGGGCAGCCGCCTTTCGGTGACCACGAGCCCGAGGGGCTGCTCGACCGGGTGCGGGCCGGCGAGATCCCGGAGCCGCGGCATGCCGGTCCGTTGAGCAGCCTGCTCGCGGACTGCCTGCTGTCGCCGGCGCGGAGCCGGCCGTCGGCGACCGACGTCGCGGAGCGCCTCTACGAGATGAAGGGCGAGCTCGGCCCGGCCACCCGCGAGGTGCTGCGGCCGGCGACCGAGCCCGCCGAGCCCGACGAGAGCCCGCCCCGCCGGACACCATCCCGCCGGACACCACGCCGACGCCGGGGGCGGGTGCTCGCCGGACTGGTGACGGCGGCAGCGGTCATCGCCGCCGCGGTGCTGCTCGTCGTCGACCGGTCGACGGCCGGCGAGCACGCGGGCCAGGGCCTCGACGACCTCCCGGACAGCATTCCCGCCATCAGGCTGACCGGTGACCCGCGGACGCTCGACCCCTGCGGGCTGCTCGACCTCGATGCGATCTCGGAGATCGGACCGGCCACGGTGGCGCCGGGCCGGGTGCTGACCGGGTGCAGCGCCTACCTCGGCACCCCGCAGAAGGCCGGCGCCGCGGCGGAGATCTCGTTCTACGACCCCTGGGGCGACGACGACCCGACCGAGCTGCGGGCCGCACCGGTGAACCTGGGCGGTGCCGAGATCCGTCAGTACAAGTACGGCGGAGGAGGCTGCGACACCGTCACCACGCTCGCCGACCGGACACCGGTCCACGTGACCGCCCACAGCGCCGAGGGGCAGACGGCGTCCTGCCGGCTCGCCGACGTCGTGACGGCCGGTGCCGCGCGCCGTCTGGCGCGGGACGGCCTGCAGTACGACCGGAAGCGCCTGGACGCCGTCGGCGTGGCCCGCCTCGACCCGTGTCTGCCTGCGGTTCCGGACGCGGCACTGGAGAAGCCGTTCCCTTACCCGGATACGTTGAACGCCGCGGAACGAACCTCCGTGCCGGAAGCAGGTCTGTGCTCGATCGGCACGGGATCGGCCGCCGGAGGCTCCTACGACGTCCAGTTCCAGTGGCAGCTCCTCGCCACGGGGCGGATCGACGAGGGCTCCCGGGTCGTCTCCCTCCGCGGCCGGAAGCTCGAGGTCTTCACCCCCGAGCCGGCGGGATCGGCGGCGTCGCACTGCGTCGGCTACCTGCAGATGAAGCCGCGTTCGGCGCTGGCGCCGGACACGTCGGAATACCTGCTGGTGAGCCTCGACGGACCGTCGTTCGAGACCGACATCTGCAATCAGGTGGTCTCGGTGGCGACGACGGTGGAGGCGTCCCTGCCGCAGGTCACGTAGCGGACGAGGAGGGGTCCTCGCCGCCCGCGGAGAGGGTGGTGCCGTTCCCGGAAACCGGACCCGTGACGGAGCCACAGCGATGAGCACCCACCCGCCCCCTCTCCTCAACCGCCGTCGTCTCTCCGCCGTTATGGCATTCGGCTGCATCGCCGTCTCCGCGGGCTGCGGCGCGCGCGTGACCGGCGCCCTGCCCGCTCCACCCGCCGCACCTGCTGCGCCGCCGTCGCACGCGGCTCCGAGGACGGTCCTCGAGTCGGCGGTGTCGATCCCGCCGGCCACGCCGTCACGGCCGCCCGCGAGCCGGCCGAAGAACGGCACCGTGTTGCTGGCCCCGAAGCCCGGAGGCTCGGGCCGGTTCGTGGTCGTGAACCGTGGGCCCAGGGACACCGTCGTCACGCTCGCGAGCGGCGGCAAGGCCGTCGTGGTGCTCTACGTCCGGGCACGCTCGACGACGAAGATCGACGGGGTCCGGGACGGGACGCTGAGCGTCTACACGGTCTCCGGCTCGTCCTGGGGCGGGCGCAAGGACATGTTCGACACCGTCACCGATGCGCGCGAGCTCGACCGGAGCGCCCGGTTCACGTCCACGGCCACGTCGTCGACGGAGATCACGCTGACTCTGGAGACGGAGAACGGCAACGCGACGGCGAAGCCGGTCCCGCCCTCGACGGTGCCGTGGTGAGCGTCGACCGGGAGCCCTCCCGAGCCAGCGTCCCCAGTATCCCGATCTGCAGGTGCCCTCGAGCCAGGGAGTGGAGATGAACGGTGAGACCGGCGCCGAGACTCGGCAGCAGGGAGGCGAGCACAACGGTGCGACCGTCGCGAAGGCAGCACCCGCCGCCTCGTCCGGGTCGCGGCGGGGTGTGTGGGTGCTGGTGGCCGTCGGTGCGGCGGCACTGCTCGTCGCCGGTGTCGGGGTGGGCGTCGCGGTGCGCCCCGGACCGGAGCCGGCTGCCACCGCGGAGCCTGCTGTCACCGCGGAGGCGGCTCCCGAGCAGCCTCTGACCCCCGCTCCGCCCGGGCTGAACGGAGTGCCGGCCCACGTGCCGGAGCTGGTGGAGACCGGCGACCCGCGGAACCTCGATCCCTGCCGGCTGCTCGATCCCGACACGGTCGACCGGTTGGGCACGAACACCTACGTCGACCCCGGGCCTTCGATGAGCGGCTGCACCGCGTGGACTCCGGACACGAAGGATCTGGGCCAC
This sequence comes from Pseudonocardia phyllosphaerae, assembly GCF_046546475.1. NCBI lineage: Bacteria > Bacillati > Actinomycetota > Actinomycetes > Pseudonocardiales > Pseudonocardiaceae > Pseudonocardia > Pseudonocardia phyllosphaerae. The sequence continues at coordinate 76,708 of NZ_JBKGXS010000013.1, read as the reverse complement.
GTCGAGATCGCCTTCCAGGACGCGACGAGCTCCGACACGCAGTACCCGGTTCGTGGTGCTCCTGTCTCCCTCGGTGGGGTCCAGGTGCAGCAGCACGAGGGGATCGGCGACTTCTGCGTGGACGAGGTCCGGATCTCCGACCGGACCGCAGCGCAGGTGACCGGTCACCGCTCCACCACACAGCCCGATCCGTGCCGTCTCGCCGACACCGTCGTCGTCGGCGCGGTGCAGCAGCTCGCGCGCAACGGGCTGCCCTACGACAGCACGCGGCTGAGCCGGCTCCGGGTGGCTTCGATCGACCCGTGCTTCCCGGCCGCCTCCAGAGCGGCGCTCGCCCGGGCCCTTCCCGGGCTCGACGTCGGCACGGTCGAGCGCGACATGACAGCGGGGAAATGCACTCTCGGCGACCTGTCGGGAGGCCGGCCGGAGATGACGCTCAAGTGGCAGGTGGTCCCGGCGATCGCCTTCGACGATCCGTCGGAGCTGGTCACCGTGGGCCGGCGTCCGCTGAGAATGGTCGATGACCACTACGGCGACGGCGGCTCGCTCTGTGTGGGTCGGCTCCTGGTGAAGAAGGATTCGCAGATCGCTCCCGACAGCGCGGAGGTCCTGTCCGTGACCGCCCACGGTGCCCGCGGATCGACCGGCATCTGCGACCGCCTCTACTCGTCGATGAAGGTCGTCGAGCCCACCCTGCCCCCGACCCTCTGACACGAGACCGGCCCGTACCGGTGGCGGGGGAAGCCACCGGCACGGGCCGGTCGGAACGGCGGAGCGGAGCCGGTCAGTAGGCGCCACCGCCGCGGAGGACCGCACCGACGGTGCGGAACAGGATCGCCAGGTCCAGCGCCGGGGACCAGCGCTCGACGTACTCGGCGTCGAGGCGGATCGACTCGACCCAGGACAGGTCGCTGCGGCCGGAGACCTGCCACAGACCGGTCAGGCCGGGCTTGACCGCGAGCCGGCGGGCGGCGAGCGGGCAGTACTGGTCGACCTCGCGGCGCAGCGCCGGGCGCGGGCCGACCAGCGCCATCGAGCCGCCGACGACGTTGAACAGCTGCGGCAGCTCGTCGAGCGAGAACTTGCGGAGGACGCCGCCGACGCGGGTGATCCGCGGGTCCGAGGCCATCTTGAACAGCGGGCCCGAGCCCTCGTTGTGCGCGGCCAGCGCGGCCAGGCGGGCCTCGGCGTCGACGACCATCGAGCGGAACTTCAGCATCCCGAACTCGGCGCCGTCGCGGCCGACGCGCTTCTGGCGGAACAGGACCGGGCCGCCGTCGAGCTTCACCGCGACCGCGACGACCAGCATGACCGGCGCCAGCACCAGGATCAGCGCCAGCGCGAGCACCGCGTTGAGCACCGCGTAGCCGCGGCCGGCGACGCGGGCCGGGGCCGTCCCGAGTGCGGCACCGGCGACGACGATCTCGGCCTCGGTCGCCGCGGCGGACGCGGCCGAGGTGGCCTGCTCGGCCTCGACGACCGGGTCGAGGGCGGTGGGGGCGGTCGTCGTGCTGATGCTCATCGGGGCTCTCCAGGGGGCGTCGGTGGGGTGACTCCGAATGCCGTTCTGCCCCTGGATTCGCCTGCTCAGGACGGTCTATTAGCGACACCCCGTGCGGATCATCATCATTGATGAGCCGGGTCAGGCGACCCGTTCCAGGACCTCGATCCGGTACCCCGCACCGGCGCCGTCCGGGCCCACATCGGGGTGGCGCTCCCGGTGCAGCACACGCAGTTCCGGCTCCTCGTGCAGCGAAGCCAGCACGCGCTCGTGCACCTGGTCGCCGTTGAGCGCCTGCCCGAACTCGCCCAGGTAGTGCTGCAGCAGCAGGACCCCGCCGGGACGCAGCATCCGGCGCATTGCCGACACCCCGAAACGCAGCGTCGTGCCCTCCCACAGGTAGAGCACGTCGGAGCAGACGATCAGGTCGAACGTGCCGTCGGGCATCACGAAAGGCAGGTTCATCCGCTCGACGCGGACGCCGTCGTGGCCGGTGCAGCGCTCCCGGGCCCGCGCGGCGGCGACGTCGGAGATGTCGACGGCGACGAGCTCGTCGCAGATACCGGCGAGCTTCTCGGTGAACACGCCCTCGGCGCAGCCGACCTCGAGGCCGCGGGCGAAGCGGCGCTCGCCGAGCGCGGCCAGCTGGTCGCGGAACTTGCCCTGCTCGTAGTCGCGGACCGCGTAGCCGTCCGGGTCCGCGCCGCCGCGGTAGTGCGACTCGTACACCGACCGGCTCCAGCCCGGCTGCCACAGCCAGGACCACGTCGCGGTGCGTTCCCGCAGTTCCGGACGGGTCTCCTGGAGCCGCAGGACCACCACGCGGATCGGGAGGATCGCCACGCGGAAGGCGAGGGCGAGCAACGAGCGGATAGTGCCTTTGAGCCGATCGATGTCGGGCACGGGGAGCTCCTCGAGAACGGACGTACGAGCCTTGAAGAGTGTTTCGGGCCCGAAGCGGACAGCGTTAGCGACACGCCCGCGCACCGAGGATCATCCAACCGGGGGCAGCGCCAGGTTCTCCCGCAGCGTCGTCCCTGAGTAGCCGGGCGGTACCGCGCCGGCCCGCTGCAGCTCCGGGACGACGGCCCCGACGAACTCGGTCAAGTCGTCGGGCAGCAGCGTGGGCAGGACGGTGAACCCGACCGCGGAGCCGCGGAAGTGCCAGTGTGTGGCCATCACCGGGTCGCCGGAATCGCCCCGGCCGAGCGTCACGACGGCGCTGGGCAGCACCCGGACGCTGTCCGGCCCTCGCCCCGCCCGCTCGGTCCGCTCCCGCAGATCGGTGGTGAAGGCGGCACCCTGCTCGACGCCGAGGAAGCGGGTGAACACGACGTCGGCGGTCGCGGCGGCGCGTTCGCGGAACCGCTCCGACTCCCCGGCCTGGACCACGACCGGGCGCCCCTGTGGCGAGCGAGCCACGTTGAGCGGGCCCTCGACCTGGAAGAACTCGCCGTGATGGCCGATCCGGCGGACCGAGCCCGGGCGGGCCCAGCGCGGTTCGGCGACGTCCGCGACGATCGCGTCGGCGTCCCAGGAGTCCCACAGCCGGAGCACGACCTCGACGAACTCCCGGTGCCGGCGGCTGCTCGCGTCGCCCTCGACCGCGGGAAGGTGGCCGTAGTTGTGGTCTTCCAGACCGGGGTGCGACGACACGGCGTTCCACCCGCCGCGGCCGCCGGACAGGTGGTCCAGGCTCGCGAACATCCGGGCCACCTGGAACGGCTCGAACCAGCGGGTCGACGCCGTCGCCACCAGGCCGATGTGCCGCGTCCGTGCCGCCAGGTAGCTCATCAGAGTCACCGGCTCGAACCAGGCGTTGCCGAGCGTCGTGAGGTCCTCGTCGGAGGTGCCGTTGACCGTGTTCTTGTCCGGGATGAACAGTTGGTCGACGACGCCGCTCTCCGCGATCGCCGCGATCTGCGCCAGGAACTCCGGATCCAGCACGCGGCGGGCGAAGCCGGGTGAGCGGGTCCAGTCGCGTTGGATCTGCAACGGGCTCATCGGGAACACGGCCAGGTGCACGCGCGGGGTCATCGGAACTCCTCGGCGTTGGAGAGTGCGGGTGTGTACAACGCGGCGGCGAAGTCCGACCCGGTGCCGCGCAGGTCCAGCAGCCCGGTGCCCGACGGCCCGGGCCGCAGCGGCGACGACGCGAGCCGCCGGCTCAGCCCGGCGTAGCGCCCCAGCGGGAACGACACGTCGGGCTCGCCGTCGCGCCAGACCGCGGCGACGGCCGTGAACGGGCCCGGCCCGTGCTCGCGCAGCCGGGCGCCCAGCGAGCCGGGCAGGCCCGGGTCCAGGTGCCCGACCTGCTCGAACAGCAGGATCCGCTCGCCGGGGAACCGGTCGGCGACCGCGCACAGGGCGCGGTGCTGGGCGCCGTCGCGGACGTCGACGTCGCGGTGGTCGGCGTGCGCCGCGGCGACGGCGCGCAGCTCGTCGGCCAGGGCCACGTCCTCGGCCGGAAGTGCGGCGGGCGCCGGGCGGGTGGCGCCGAACGCGTCCAGCCCGACGAACCGCACCCGCCGCTGCGGCGGGACACCCGCGTTGTGCCGGCGCAGCCACCGCAGCAGCACGGCGTTGTCGCGCAGGCCGGTCCGGTTCCACGACCAGACGCCGTGCACGACGTCCTCGGGCGGGGTGTCCGGGCCGGCGCCGCCCAGCCAGGCGTCGACGGGGCGCGAGAGCGCGAAGTTCGTCTCCGCCGCGACGACCCGCAGCGTGCCGCGCCGCACCAGGTGTGCGACGACGGCGTTGCGGGCGCGGAGGAACTCGGCCCGGTTGTGCAGGCCCTCGGACCAGCCGAGGACCCGTGCACCGGCGGCGAGCTCGTCGATCAGGTCCGCGCAGGTCACCCCTTGGCGGCCTTGGAGAGCTCCGGCAGGTAGCGGTCGAGCATCCACGGGAGGCTGAGCACGGTCACCGCCGACGTCGCGTACACCATCGCCGGGTCGGTCAGCGGGACGTAGCCCTTGCGCTGCACCGCGGGGCTGCGCTGGAAGACCGGGTTGGCCTCGACCTGCCTGCGGACGTCCTCGGCGAGGTACCAGGAGACGAGCACGTCGGCGTCGAGCCTGCCGACCTGTTCCATGCTGACCTTCGCGGCGAACGACGGCGCGGTCGTCGGCAGGCCGGGGGAGACCGCGAAGCCGAGCTCGTGCAGCAGCTGCACCCGCGAGTCCGACTGCAGGTACAGGTTGTAGGAGCCGGGCTCGGTGGCCGAGCCGAACGCGGCCTTCTTCCCGGCGAACTCCGGATGCGCGGCCTTGGCCTTCGCGATCGTCTCCTCGGTGGAACGCTGCAGGTCCGCGGCCTTCTGCGGCTCGCCGAGCGCCTGGCCGACGAGCTTGATCTGGTCCTGCCACGACGTCAGGAACGGCTTGCCCGGGTAGGCGACCGTCGGCGCGATCTTGGACAGCGTGGAGTACTGCTCGGGGGTCAGGCCCGAGTTCACCGCGAGGATCACGTCCGGCTTCAGCGCGGTGATCTGCTCGAACGGCAGGTCCGACGACGTCGAGTTCAGCAGCGTCGGGTTCTGCCCCTGCAGCTTGTCCTTGTCCCACGGCAGGATGCCGCCGCCGTCGTCGGTGTCACCGGTCATGTCGGGCATCCCGACCGGGACGACGCCGAGCGCGAGCGCCGCGTCCTGGCTGCCCCAGCCGACCGTGACGACGCGCTGCGGCTCGGCCGGGATGGTCACCGGGCCGAGTGCGGAGTCGATCGTCGTCGGGAAGGCGCCGTCGGCCGACGGCGCCGCCGCCGGGGGCGGGGTGTCCCCGGAGGAGCAGCCCGCCAGCGCGAGGAGCAGGACCGCGAGCAGGGCCACGGGATACCGGTGCACAGGGAAAGCTTACCTAAGCGAACCAGGTTGGCCAGGCCTCGTCACGTGCCGAGGCGGGCCTCGGTGTGGTGGTCGAGGAACCAGCGGTAGGTGTCGGTGATGCCCTCGCGCAGCTCGATGCGGGGCTCCCAGCCGAGGGCGTTGATCCGGCTGGTGTCGAGCAGCTTGCGCGGGGTGCCGTCGGGCCTGGTGGTGTCCTGGACGATCTCGCCGGTGTAGCCGACGACGTCGGCGACGGTGTCGGCGAGCTCGCGGATGGTGAGGTCGGTGCCGGTGCCGACGTTGATGGTCTGCGGGTCGTCGTAGTGGTCGAGCAGGTGGATGATCGCGCGGCCGAGGTCGTCGACGTGCAGGAACTCGCGGCGCGGGGTGCCGGTGCCCCAGAGCACGACCTGGTCGGTGCCGTTCTCGCGGGCCTCGTGGAAGCGGCGGATCAGGGCGGGCAGGACGTGGCTGTGGGTGGGGTGGAAGTTGTCGCCGGGCCCGTAGAGGTTGGTGGGCATGGCCGAGATCCAGGGCAGGCCGTACTGCTTGCGGGCGGACTGGACGGCCATGATGCCGGCGATCTTGGCGACGGCGTAGGCGTCGTTGGTGGGTTCCAGCGCGCCGGTGAGCAGGCTGGACTCCTGGATCGGCTGTTCGGCGTACTTGGGGTAGATGCAGGACGAGCCGAGGAACAGCAGGCGCCCGACGCCGGCGGCGTGCGCGGCGTCGAGGACGTTGGTCTGGATCCGCAGGTTCTCGGACAGGAAGTCGGCTGGGTAGGTGTCGTTGGCGACGATGCCGCCGACCTTGGCCGCGGCGAGGACCAGGGCGTGCGGGCGGACCTCGAGCAGGTGGTCGAACACGGCGGTGCGGTCGCGCAGGTCGACCTTGGCGGAGGTGGCGCCGACGACGTCGGTGAACCCGGCGGCCTCGGCGGCGCGGGAGATGGCCGACCCGGCGAGGCCGCGCCTCCCGGCGATGTAGAGCCGTGCGGAACGGTCCAGCATCAGTAGGCCCCCCTCGAGCGCACGACGGCGCCGAACGTCTTCCACAGGATCAGCAGGTCCAGCGCCGGGGACCAGTTCTCGACGTAGCGCAGGTCCAGTCTGACCGACTCCTCCCAGGTGAGGGAACTGCGGCCGCTGACCTGCCACAGCCCGGTCATGCCGGGACGGACGAGCAGGCGGCGGCGCGCGTCGTCGGCGTAGGAGGCGACCTCACGCGGCAGCGGCGGGCGCGGGCCGACCAGGCTCATCGAGCCGTTGAGCACGTTGAGCAGCTGGGGGAGCTCGTCGAGCGAGTACTTGCGCAGCAGCGCGCCGACCGGGGTGATCCGCGGGTCGCGGCGCATCTTGAACAGCGGGCCCTCGGCGTGGTCGTTGGTCAGCTGCGCGAGGCGGGCCTCGGCGTCGACGACCATCGACCGGAACTTGATCATTCCGAAGGTGCGGCCGTTGGTGCCGACGCGCTCCTGGCGGAAGAACACCGGGCCTCGGTCGTGCAGCTTCACCGACAGGGCGATCACCAGGAAAACAGGCGCGACCAGGAGCAGGATGAGGCCGGCCACGGCCTTGTCGGTGGTGTGCTTGAGCACCCGGGACAGCCCGCTGAAGCTCGGCTCGGACAGCCGCAGCAGCGGCATCCCGTCCACCGGGCTGATGTGCAGGCGGGGCCCGGCGATCTCCATCAGGCCCGGGTCGACGGCGACCTCCGTGCCCGCCCCCTCCAGGTGCCAGGTGAGCCGGCGCAGCCGGGCGGGGCCCCAGCCCGGAGCCTGGCAGACCGCGACGACGCCGTGTTCCCCGCTGCCGGCCAGGCTCGGGACCGAGTCCAGGTCACCGAGCACCGGGACGTCGTCGACCAGGTGGCTCTCGGCGGTGCCGGTGCCGGTCGGTGTGCAGACGCCGGTGACCTTCCAGCCGAAGTACGGGTCGCGCCGGGTGCGGCGGATCAGGTCGGTCACCGCCTCCTCGGAGCCGACGGCCAGTACGGGCAGCAGCCCGCGGCCGCGCCCGCGCTGGTGGTGCAGGCACTTGCGCAGCACGAAGCGGGTCACGAGCATCGCGACGCCGGTCAGCGGGACGAGCAGGAAGACCCACTCCCGCGACGACTGGACCATCATCGACAGGCCACCGAGCGCGAGCACGACGTCGGCGAGCAGGACGGCACGGGCCAGGCGGACGAACTCGTCCGAGCCCTGGCCGAGGACGCGGGAGTCCCACGCGTGGCACAGCGGCAGCGCCACCGCCAGCAGCGCGGCGGCGAGCAGGCCGCTCCCGATCCGTGCACGGTCACCGGCCTCGAAGCCGGGGAGCCCGTGCACCACACACAGGGTGACGACGACGGTGATGGTCAGCAGGTCACCGATCGCGACGGCCATCGAGAACCGGCGCTGCCAGCGCGGTGCCTCGACCTCGACCGCGCGGGGACGGCGACGCGGGCGTGGGACGGCGGGCGAGCCCCGTTCCCGGTCCGGACGGGATGACCCCTCCGAACCACGGGATACCTCGTGATGCGTGCTCACAGCGGTACTGCTCCTTCAGCATGGCGAGTCCTGAGCGATGGCTCCGCTGGGGATCGGCGCCGATCTCTCGCGTACCCGTTCTGTCGTAGACAGGCAGGATTGCGTTACCGGATCGGATGAATCCCCGGCGACGGCGCGTGACCGTCGAGCTCCGCCTGGGTCATGATCTTCGCCAGTTCGGGGGGCAGCGTCTGTGCCTTCCAGTCGAGCAGCTCGTGGGCCTTGCTGGCGTCGCCGATGAGCGAGTCGACCTCGGTGGGGCGCAGGTAGGACTCGTCGAAGCGGACGTGGTCCTCCCAGTCGAGGTTCACGTGCTCGAAGCAGAACCGGACGAAGTCACGGACGGTGTAGGCGGTGCCGGTGGCCAGGACGTAGTCGGTGGGCTCGTCGGCCTGGAGCATCCGCCACATGCCCTCGACGTATTCGGGGGCGTAGCCCCAGTCGCGGACGGCGTCGAGGTTGCCGAGGTAGACGTTGCGGTCGATGCCCAGCGCGATGCGGGCGGCGGCGCGGGCGATCTTGCGGGTCACGAAGGTCTCGCCGCGGCGCGGGGACTCGTGGTTGAACAGGATCCCGTTGACGGCGAACAGGTTGTGGGCCTCGCGGTAGTTGCGGGCGATCCAGTAGCCGTAGACCTTCGCGGCGCCGTAGGGCGAGCGCGGGTAGAAGGGCGTGTCCTCGCTCTGCGGGGGCGGGGTCGCGCCGAACATCTCCGAGGACGAGGCCTGGTAGAAGCGGCAGTCGACGCCGACCATGCGGATGGCCTCGAGCAGGCGGGTGGTGCCGACACCGGTGGTGTTGCCGGTGTACTCGGGTTCGTCGAACGAGACGCGGACGTGGGACTGGGCGGCCAGGTGGTAGACCTCGTCGGGGTGGATCTTCTCGATCAGCGTGACGAGCCGGCTGGAGTCGGTGAGGTCGCCGTAGTGCAGGAACAGGCGTGCGTCGGGATCGTGCGGGTCCTGGTAGAGGTGCTCGATCCGGCCGGTGTTGAAGGTCGAGGCACGGCGGATGAGGCCGTGGACCTGGTAGCCCTTCGCCAGCAGGAGCTCGGCCAGGTACGAGCCGTCCTGTCCGGTGATACCGGTGATCAATGCGCGTCGCGAATTGTCGGACATGTTGCAGCCCCCGGATGCTGGTGTGGAGATGATTCTCTTGTCAAAGCCTCGATGCGCCAGGGGTGCGCGTTACGCCTCTACGGGGATTGAGCCGGATCTTCCATGAGCTCAAGGGGCGGCCTCCACGACGGAATATGACCGAGCGTGGTCGTCAAGCTACGGAGAGTGGGCGCGCTCGATCGATCTTCAGGTGGCCTCGCGGGATGCGATCCGTGACGCCGACTGCGGAGGCAAGGAGAGTACTCAAGTGTGCGCGACAAGACTGCTCGGATGGGGTAACTGCTGCAAATGCCGCTCACATGGGACGGTATGGGCTAATCTGAGGCTCATTGCTTGCGACGGATCGGGCAAAGCGGACAAAAAATTGACTGTATGAGTAAGTAGGCGTGCGTGCACTGAGGTCACCTTGGTCGTGTCTGCTCCAATGGGGTGGGTGACCGGGAGCGCGGAGCAGTAACGCCACACCGTGGAGGTGCGAGGAGCAGGCGGATGGCAACCTGAGGAGTGACACGATGCCGGGCACTCTGAACGCGATCGTCGTTGACAACATCCGTTCACTCGAGAGATGGATCCCTGCCTGGGACGCTCTTGCGGTTGCGACTGGGCGTCCTGCGAGCTCCCCGGCCTGGCTGCTGGCGTGGTGGGAGAACGTGGCTGCGCCCGCTGGGGCACGTGCTCGGGTGGTCGTGGTGCTCGAAGGGGACCGGCTCGTCGGTATCGCCCCCTTCCACCTCGAGCGGGCGCGCGGTAGGCGGAGCGTCTACAAGCCGTTCGCGGCCGGGTTTACCCACCGGGTCGGACCACTGGCTGAGCCGGGTCGTGAGTGTGAGATCGCCGTCGCCGTCGCCGATGCCCTCGCCTGGTCCACCCCGGTCCCGACCGCGGTCGCTCTGGAGGCGATCGACGCGGAGGAGCCCTGGCCAGAGCTGATTGCGACGACGTGGCCAGGGCGCCCGGCCCGGGTGGTCGACTGGAGACGGGCTCCGGCGCCTGTCGTCGAGATGGACGGAGACCACGAGGCCTGGCTTGCGGCGCGCAGTAGCAACTTCCGCCAGCAGATGCGTCGAGGGCGGCGCAACCTGGAGAAGCTTGGCGGGTCGTTCCGGGCGGTGACGGACGCAGCCGAGGCTCCGACGGTCATCCACGACATGATGGAGCTCCATCACCGGAGGTGGAGCCATATGGGTGGCTCTGGTCTCGGGGCGAGTACCGAGCCGGCCGTCGTGCGGGCCGCCAAGGACATGCTCGGCGACGGCCGGATGCGCCTGTGGATACTCGAGGCCGAAGGGCGTCTGGTATGCGGCCACGCCCTGATCAGTGCTGGTGGGGAAACGCTGCACTGGAACAGCGGCTTCGACGAGGCCTGGGCGAGTCTCAAGCCGTCGGTCATCACATTGTGGCTGGCTGTGCAGGACTGCTTTGCCCGTGGTGATCGTCGGCTGGATCTGTCGGGAGGCGATGCCTCGTACAAGATCCGGTTCGCGACCGGGGATGCTCCGTTGCGCTGGTGCTCAATCGTTCCACGGGAGCCTCGCTCGTTCCCTATGTTGGCCGGGCTGTGCATCGGGCGCGTTGCCGAGCGTGCCGGTCGTCGGCTGGCCGAGGTGCTCGGACCGCGCGTCCGGGCCCGGGGGCGTGCCCTTGGGGTGCGTGTCGCCTCGTTCCGGGCCGCGACGAAGCCTCCTCAGGAGGACAGTGCTCCGGGACAGTCGGAGCCACGGCAGTGAACAGCGAACCAATCGAATCGGGGGATCGCGGATGGTCGTGCCGCTCCGTATCGCCGTGCTCGGGCTCAACTACGAGCCCGAGCCCACGGGTATTGCACCTTATACGTCGAACATGGTCCGCTTCCTCGGCGATGCTGGTCATGACGTCCACGTACTGACCGGATTTCCGCATTATCCCTGGTGGCGGATCCCCGACGGGTACACCGGACTGCGCCGACACGAGACCGACGGTGCCGCAACAGTGACTCGACTCCGGCACCCGGTGCCGTCGAACCCGACCGGAGCAAGCAGGATCCTCGCCGAGGCGGCCTTCGCGGCACACACTGCCACCGCCCTCCCGGCCCGCCTGGACGTCGTAGTCGCCATCAGTCCAGCGCTGCTCACCGTCGCCGCCGGGTTGCTACGGCGCCGGTCCGGACAGACGGCACTCGGCGTCGTGGTCCAGGATCTCTACGGTCGCGCACTCGCCGAGACCGGTGTGATGGGAGGGCGGGCCGCCCGCGCGGCCACGACGCTCGAGCGGGCCCTGCTGTCCCGGGCCGACGGCGTCGTTGCCATCCACGACACGTTCCGTGAGTCGATGGTCGAGTTGGGTGTGGACCCGTCGCGCATCTCGATCATCCCGAACTGGACGCACGCGAGGCCGGCGACGAGTGGGCGCGCCGAGACTCGTGCGCGGCTCGGCTGGGACGAGAATGAGACGATCGCGCTGCACGCCGGGAACATCGGGGCCAAGCAGGGCCTCGAGTCCGTCGTCGAGGCCGCACGGCTCGCGCAGGCAGCAGGCCGCAATGTCAGGTATGTGCTGCTCGGTGACGGTAACCAGCGGGCGGCCCTGGAGGAACTGGCGATCGGCTGCGACCGGGTGTCGTTCGTCGACCCACTGCCGAAGGACGAGTTCCCGGACACACTCGCGGCTGCCGACGTCCTCGTGCTGAACGAGTTGCCCGGCATCGCTGAGATGTGCGTGCCAAGCAAGCTGACCTCGTACTTCGCCGCTGGGCGGCCGGTCGTTGCGGCGACCGACGAGCGCAGCGCTGCGGCGACCGAGATCGCGCTCTCCGGGGGCGGGGTACGGACTGAGCCGGGGGACCCGGCAGCGTTGTTGCGGACGACCCTCGAACTTGCATCCGATCCTGCAGTCGCCTTGGGCTTTGGCGAGCGCGGTCGAGCCTACGCGAGGTCGGTTCTGGCGGAGGACGCGGCGCGGTCGCGCTACCTTGCTTGGGTGGAACGGCTCGCGGCTAGCCGTGCGACAAGGGCTGCGGGAGAGGCCGTCTCGACTGCGATCTGACGGACGTCCTTGTTGGCCGAACCCGCCTTGGTGATGGCTCAGGCAGCGCGGCTGAGACCCAGCACCCGCTGCGCGGCTCGGGTACGGAGGTCGGTCTTGGGGCCGGCGGCGGCCACGATCATCCGGTGCCGAGCCCGCATCAGTGGTAACCGCAGCGAGCTGTACAAGGCGTCGCTCCAGCGCAGGATCGGAGCGTTCTTCCGGCGTAGCCCCTCGATGTACGCGACCTGCTCGGCCAAGCCCTCCTCGCCGTCGTCGGCGGACGAGGAGCCGGACGCGATCCTGAAGTCCACCAGCGTCTCCGGGAGGCCGACGAAGTCACCGCGCGAGAGCAGTCCCAGCGCGAGTGCCAGGTCGTGAGCCACCCACGGGGCATCCGGGAAGCCACCAATCGCATCGAGGTCGGTGCGACGGAACATCAGGTTGCAGAAGGCGCCCACCGGATTTCCGGTGTGCCGGACGACGCGACGGACTACCGTCGTACGGTCCTGCCGACCCACGAGGTCGGTGCTACGCAGGCTCCGGTCCGGATACATCACCCGGTCGTTCTCGTCGATCATGTTCTGCCGACAGCTCACGACGGCGACGCCGGGATCGGCCAATACAGCGACCTGGCGTTCCAATAGCGTCGGGTGCAACATGTCGTCGGCTGCGACGATCTTCATCAGAGGCGCGGTGGCCAGCGACGCCACCTTCTTCGCATTGTCCGGGCCCGGGATGGTCTCTGCATTATGAAAAATACGGATTCTGGGGTCATCGAAGGACTCGACAATCTCCGCGCTGCGATCGGGACTCGCGTTGTGCAGGACGACGAGCTCGAAGTCGGTGAAGGTCTGTTCCAGCACGCTCTGCACGGTTCGGGCGACGAAGCGTTCCTTCTTGTATAGCGGAATGCAGACCGAGACGACGGGACCGTTGGTGGGTTCGGACACGTAGATCAGCTCCCTGATGTCGTGGTCGGCTGAGGACGGGTGGTCAGACGAACGGCGGAGACCACATCCTCGGCGGCCCGCCGGGGCGAGGCGAACCACGTATCGGTGTCGTCGAACCACCGCGGTCCGTCGGCAACCGCTCTACGCAGGGCTGCTGTGAGCGCGGGCACGTCCGGTTCGGTGACGTCGACGCCGCAGCGTCCACGGAGGTTCGACGCGATCCCGCATCGGTCGGAAACGATGACTCTGAGTCCGGCCACATGCGCCTCCAGCGCGGTGTAGCCGTAGACTTCGTCGGTGCTGGGGAGTGCCAGTGTGTGGCAGCGGGCGAGCACCTCGAGAACGTCCTGGGGCTGTAGAAAACCGAGAAACCGCACCCGGTCGGCGATCCCGAGTTCCATGGCCAGAGCTTGCAGCGCCGACTTGTCGACGCCGTCGCCCACGATCTCCAGAACGGCGTCACCGCCAGTCGCCGCGAGCGCCCTGAGCAGGGAATGGACGTTCTTGCGTTCGATCAACTGGCCGATGCAGGCGAAACGGTGCGGGCCCTCGGTGGGGGTGTGTGCCCGTAGCGCTCGCACGCGCGGTCCGTAGATCTCGACGTCGACCGAGTTGACGGTCTCAACGATGCGCGAGGCCGGTGTGCCGTTCGTCAAAGCAGCGGCGGCGGCGGACGGCCCCGGTACGAGAACGGCTCCTGCATTGCGGAAGACCCACGACCGGAGAGCGTCAGCGGGACCATTCTTTACGGATCGGCTGGCCATCGTGCTCTCGGCGTAGATGAGGTAGGGGATCCTCCGGCGCCGAGCGGCGAGGATGCCGTGCAGGGTCGCCGGTTGCCACCAGACCTGCACGACGAGCGCGTCCGTGGCCCGCAGGAATCGACCGACGACTCCGGGACGCAGCAGGCCCACCTCCTCACCCAGTCTGCGCCGAACCGCCGGCGGTAGTGGGAGTGGGACCGACGGAAGGACCGAGGACGGATAGCCCGGATGCGGTCGCCAGACGAAGTTGCGGAAGCGCTCGCGGCGGGCGAAGAAGCCGACCTCCAGGTCGACGAGACGGGCGAGCTCGACGAACATCGGCTCCCGGTACGGAGCCTGCACGTTGTTGAGCCAGGCGATTCTCATGTCAGTGACTTCGGTGGCGGCGACGCGACGTTACGGGGCCCGGGTAACACTGAGTGGCGATCGGGCGAGGACCTCGCAGACCACGAACGAGGACAGGGGGTGTTCATGCAGGTGATCCGGTGTTTGGTCGCCCGGGTGGCAGGACTTCTCTCCCCGCTGCTGGTCCGGCGAGGATCGACGGACGGGCGTGTGGCGGACACCCGTACCCACTCCGGAGGGGTGGCCGTTCTCGAGACCGAGCCGGAGGGGCACCGGCTCCAATATCTCGGCCATCTGGTGCGCGCAGCGGGGCCCGGGCACAGCGTCGTGATCACCGGCAGGGAGGCGTCCGAGTCCGACGAGTTCCGTACTTACCTCGGGCCGGAGACACAGACGGTTCTGCTGCCTCCGAACACGTCAGCGACGATGTCAGCCGCGATCGGTGCGGCCGTCGATTCCGGGATGGGCACTCTCGTGGTCCCCGACGCCGACCGCCACCTGGCTGCCGTCCTATGGCTGCTGATACGCAGTCCCGCGCTGCCACTGGAAATCCGGCTGCTGGTCATGCGCACCCCGGAGATCGGCGGACCAGAACGATTGCGCCCAGCGATGCTGGCCAAGCCGTTGCTTGTGCAGCTTCTACGCACGTTTCCCCAGGTTCGCGTCTCGTTCCTGACCGACGCGTTCGGGATCGTCGCCCGCCGTCGTGGCTACCCGGGAGTCCTCGGCCTGCCGGATCCGGTCGTCGTGACTGACGAGCCCGCCCTCCAGCCTCCGGACTGGCTGCCGCCCGCTGACCCCGAAGCCGTCCGAGTGGGGGTGCTGGGGGTGATCGGCGCCCGCAAGAACCTGCCGTTGCTGGTGGAAGCGGCGACTGTGGATCCGTCTCTGAGGATTGTCGCAGCCGGCCGTCTCGACCCCGAGATCCGCGAGTACACCGGGACCCCTCCCGCCCAAGCACTTCGCGAAGCCGGACGGCTCGTCCTGGTGGACCGGCTGCTCAGCCCTGAGGAGTTCGCCGCGGCGCTCAACCATCTCGACGTGGCCGCTGTACTGCACGACAACGACGCACCGAGCGGGATTCTCGCCGAGGCGAGTCTTCGTGGTACGCCCGTGATCGTGACAGACGGTGGGTGGCTCGCCCGCGTCGTTCGATCCACGGGTATCGGGGCAGTGGCCGGCCTGGACGCACGCTCGGTTGCTGCTGCTGCTCGGGTGGTCGGGAGTAACCGTAACCACTACTCCGCGGTGGCACGAGCACGCGCCGTCGCTCTCGGAACGTCGGCATTCACCGACGGACTGCTGGGCCGATGATCGAATCCGAGCAGGGATTGCGCGTGGCGTTGTCGTACTCGGCTCGACGGGCTCGTCTATGACTCGCTGGCCGCGAGTCGTAACGCCGGGACAGTTTCGGACGAGCACCTTGATACAGGTGACGTAGAGGTCTGCGTCCGTATGGATCGCTGGGTAGGCGGTGGGGCCCAGGGGCCCGGGGAGGACAGAACCGGATGGCAAGATGCGGCGACGTGCGGTATCGAGGGGGCACTCCGCGCAGCCTGCTTGTTCTGCTCTCGCTCGCTGCTCTGTTCCTGGGCGGGTGCACGGTGCCAGCGGCCACACCTCCTGGGCCGGAAGAGCGGCCTCCGCCCGACCTCTACGGCATCCATGAAGACATCCACTACGACCAGTACAAGATCGCTCCGATGCTCGACCGGATCGTGCCGGCTGGGCTGAGGTGGGTGCGGTTCCAGATGCTTTGGACCGGTGTCCAGAGCGGCGGACCGGATCAGTACGGATGGGGCGTATACGACACGGCCTTCGCCCAGCTGCACTCGCGAGGCGTGCGACCGCTCGCCGTACTGAACGGAACTCCGACCTGGGCCAGGCCCGCAGGATGCACGGGCGACTCCTGTCCGCCGCGTGACCCTGCCGAGTTCGCACGGTTCGCGGCAACGGCGGCGCAGCGGTATCCGGGCACCACATGGGAGATCTGGAACGAGCCCAACATCCAGTCGGCTTGGGCCAGTCCCGACCCGGCCAAGTACACGGAGCTGCTCAAGGCGGCCTACGCGGCGATCAAGAAGACGGACCCCTCGGCGACGGTCATATCCGCCGGGCTGTCCCCGACCGGCACGGTGGAGGGGAAGGTCGTCTCGCCCATTGAGTACCTCAGCGGCATGTACGACGCCGGCGCAGGCCGGTACCTGGACGGGGTCGGCTGGCACCCGTACACCTTCCGATCGGACTTCGGCAGGTACAAGCCGGACAGCGGCTGGTCGCAGATGGCGGACACGCCGGTGAGCGCGCGCAGCATCATGATCGACCACGGAGATGCGGCCAAGAAGATCTGGGCCACCGAGTTCGGCGACAGCACGTCGCCCGGAAACTCCACCGAGGACCAACAGGCTGATCTGATCGCCCGCGCCATCCATGCATGGGCCGGCTACGACTTCGCAGGTCCATTGATCATCTACAACTACCAGGACCGGCAGAACGATGCCGGGAGGACGAAGTCAGACCTCTACGGGATCACACGTTCCGACGACAGCCCTAAACCGGCTCTCGGCGTGATCACCGAGACCATTCCGGAGGTGCTGCGCGGGACGCGTTCCCGATAGCTGCTCGGTTGGGAGCGGGGCCGGGACGACGTGGCGTGTGGATCCTGTCGGTGACGGACTCCGATGTAACGCCCGACCCCTTGAGCCTGATTTCACGATGGGGCGCTGCCCCATCCCAGCACTCGGACCTTCGACGATCGGTGGTAACCGGTGGACATCTCGGACAACCTGCGGACTCTGCGGGAGCGATGGCACATCGTCGTCGCCGCCGTCATCGTGGGGCTGCTCGGGGCCGGCGTCGCCTGTGTTTTGCGGCCAGTCACCTACACGGCCTCGGTGACGATGTACATCGCCGCCCCGGGGATCCAGGACTCGAACAGTGCCGCATCCAATGGGCAGCTGGCACAGGAGCGCGCGAAGTCATACATCGAACTCGTGCACTCGACTCCGGTGATGGAACAGGTGATCCGGCAGCTCGACCTGAACGAGTCGCCCGACGACCTGGCCTCGCGGATCAGGGTGGACCACCCGCTGGAGTCAACGGTGCTCGAGGCCCAGGCGGACGCTCCGGAGCCGGAGGCCGCCGCGCGGCTGGCGAACGAGTACGGGCAAGCATTTGCGGGGTTCGCCACCGGTCTGGATTCCAACCGAGGTAGCGCCGACGAGCAGAACCTGACGGTACGGGTTGTCCAGTCTGCGGTGCCGCCGGCGGCACCCTCGTCGCCGGGTGTCGCGATGATCCTCGGCCTGGGTTTGCTGATGGGCCTCGCGGTCGGTGTGTGTGCCACGCTTCTCGGGAACCGGCTGGACCGGTCCGTGCGTACGGCCTCGCGACTGTCGACCGCGGCCGGTGGGACCCCCGAGCTGGGGTCGATCCCCAAGGTGGACAACGTCGACGCGGCTCTTCTCGCCGGCGCGGACCCCTCCTTCAGCGAGGAGGTCCGTCGACTCCGCACGAGCGTGTGCCACTCGTCCGCAACGACGTACGGTGTCGTGCCGCGCTCACTGCTGGTGGTCAGCTCGGTTGAGCGCGAGGGACGCTCATCGACGGTCGTGGCTCTCGCGACGGCGTTCGCCGAGGCTGGTAACGAGGTGCTCGTCGTCGATGGTGACCTGCGACGTCCTCGGCTGGGGGAGATCACCGGTGTCCGTCGGACGGGAGGTCTCACTGCGATCCTGACGGGACACGCCGCGCTATCCGACGTAGTGGTGTCCTGGCGGGAGCGTATTGACGTAGTTCCCAGTGGGCCGGTACCGGAACACCCGGCGGCTCTCCTCGGCTCATCGCACTTCCGCGACTTCGTACGGGAAGTCGAAGGCCGGTACGACATCGTCCTGATCGACTCTTCGCCACTGGTGCCAGTGATGGATGCGGTCGGGATGGCCGAGGTGATCGCCGGTGTCGTACTCGTCGGCTGTGCGTCCCACACGACGCTCACCGATGTGAGGTCGGCGGTGTCGCTACTCCACCGGGCACGTGTCAGGCCGTGCGGCACCGTGCTGACGATGGCGCCCCCGTACGACGGCGGAGCTCGCTCCCGCTACGTTGCCGACCCGGTGTCGACGGGCGACCAGAGCGCGACCCGGCTCCGTCCCGTTCCTGGGCCACGAGGCGATTCACGCGCAGACACCGAGTCGCCGACCGCCCGCATCCCGGTTGGGGCAGCCGGGCATGGTGGCCATGAGGGCGAGGCGCAGGTCGGCGACAAGATCCGTGACAACCTGGATCGCTCCGGCTCCGCTCCGGCCGAGGGCGGTAGCCCCGCCCAGCGCCACTGACGGGATCGGGGGTCGTCGATGGGCCTCGGCGTGGGGCAGTTGCGGGAACGACTGACTGCGTACTGGTCGCTGGTCCTCATAAGCGCTGCCGGTGTCGCCGGGATACTGGGTCTTCTCGCGGGCTACCGGTGGCGCTACCTGCTGATGACGGTCGTCCTCGTGATGGTCACAGCAACGTGCTTCATCGGCCCCCGGAGCCGTCTGGTGGTGAGCGTCGCCGGCGCGATGCTCGTGTTTCAGTCCGACCTGGGCACCCTCAAGTACGCGTATTTGGGCTTGGTCACGCTCTGTTTCGCACTGAGTGTGCGAAACCTTCTCCGGGCAGGCTCTCCCGAGATGAGACGCGACCTCGGTCCGCTTCTCTGGGGCGCGGCCGCTCTCACCGCGTACCTGACATTCACCGTGCTGGTGGCGCGGCACAACGGAACACCCACCAATTGGTGGATCCGAGACGTGCTTGCGTACTACATGCTCGTGATGCTGCCGTTCATCGGAATCGACGCCGGCCGCTACGCGAACTGGCGCTGGACCCAGATCTTCATGGCGATCCTCGCCGTCGTGAGTAGCGTTGGCTTCGCAACGGATTGGCTCGAGCGTCGCGGAGTCTCGGCGTTGCCCTTCGGTCGATTCGTCTTGTCGACGGCGGCCCTCGTTGCGCTCTGCTTCTGCTTCTCGCTCGCGGCGGCTGGGACGGCGCGGCGCCTACCCGCGATGATCGTCTGGTCGACGGTCACGGCGACGATCCTGGTGGCGCTGACAGTTTCCGGTACTCGTAGTGGCCCGTTCGTCGTCGGGCTCGGCGCGCTCGGGCTCATTGGTTCGCGTGTCAAATGGCGTATCCCTTGGCGCCGTCTCCTGGTGCTGCTCAGTGCAATTGTAGTGTTGCTGGTGGCAGTGGTTCCGATCGCAGCTGGTCTGCTGATCTCCGACTCGGGCTTTCTCGACGATCGCATATTGGATGCACTCAAGGTCTTCGAGGGTGGAGCGGCCGCCGACCAGAGCTTTACCGCCCGGGAGAAGAGCTACAGTTGGGTCGGTACCGCATTCGAGCAGCACACGTGGCTCGGAACCGGCCCCGGGTACCTGTACCCAATGCCCGACTTCCCCGAGATGAAGACGGTATCGCTCGACACCCCGTTCATCGTTCCCGCTAAGTTCGGCGTGGTCGGGGTGGTCGTGATCGTGCTCTACCTGGTGGGGCTGTTGTCGTGCGTCGTACTGCTCCGCCGTCGCAGCGGTTACTCGACTGGCTACACGGTCTTCCGGGGGTTCGCCGGCGCCATGCTCCTCTTCACCCCGTTCGGACCGTGGCTTGAGGACAAGGGATTTCCGCTCGCCATCGCGGTCGCCTTCCTCTTGGTCGTGCCGCTGGACAAGTCCCGAAGGGCAGCCGGATCGGCGAGCTCGGTGAGGCACGACTTACCGGTTGGTCCGATGAACGGGCCGCGTACCGATGGCCATCCTGGGTGGCCGGTCGCGGCGGGCGGCTGATCGATCGGGACTCCCCGCCGGTGGTTGTTGGTGGGTCGCCCACCTATGGCTGCGTGATAGCAGCCGGGGGTTGCGGCGATGCGATCTGCGTCGGTGGTCGCCGCAACCGGATTGCCAAGTGCAACTGAATGTACAGCTGACTGAGTACGAAACCCGCCGCTGCCCACGCGGCGCTGCCGGTCAGTGCGAACAGGTAGGTCGTGACGAGACCGGTTGTGAGGCCGATCGTGATTGCTCGTCCGACAGTCCCTTCGTAGCCACGATTTTGCAGTATCGTCGCGGCACCCTGGTTCAGCGTGCTGAGCGTGCAACCGATCGCCAACACGGACAATACCCAGCCGGACGCGGCGAACGCGGGTCCCAGGATCCAAGGCATAACCCAAGGGCCCACCGAGGCAGCGAGGAGCGGGGCCACCGCGAGGACCATGGAGAAGCGCCGGACCCGCCGCTCCTCCGCACGCAGGAGTTCCAGATCGCCCTGCGCCCGGGCCAACCAGGGAGCTCCCACTAGCGCCAGCGCGGACGACAGGAACAGGAGCGGGCCGAGCAGACGTCCCGCACCCGAGTAGAGACCGGCGATGGTGAGACCGCCACCGAGGGTCACCAGCGGGGTGTCGAGTTGTTGGCCGACTGCTGACAGCGACACCAGACCGAACGAGGCTGCGCGCCGTTGCATGGCTACACCGTCCGCGATCGAAACCGCACCGCCCGGGCTACGGCCGAGGAAATACCGTCCGATGATGGCCTCGCCGAGGTAGCCGACGACGAGTCCCGCAGCCAGGGCGAGAGTGGGGTCGCCGAGCGCAAGGATCAGGACGGTGACCAGGAGCCCCGCTGTACGCCCCGCGACCTGGGCGGTGGCGGCGCGAGTGAACTGCTCCGTTGCCCGCAGGAGCGCATTCATCGCCCCGGCCTCCCAAAGGAGTGCTCCGACCAGGGAGAGCAGGGCAGCGGGGAACGGGTCCGGGACGAGCAGCAGACCCACGACAGCTACGGGTGCGATGAGGAGCGGGATGAACCTGCGCTTCAACCGGACCATTCCGAGAACGGTGGACCTGGCGACCCTGCCGGACGCGAGTTCGCGCACCAGCAGGTTCGCCAACCCGAAGTCGAACACCGTCGCGCCGATCGTGCCGACGGCGAACGTCGTGGTGACCGAGCCCAGCTCAGTCGGGGTGATCCGGCGGATCGCCAGAATGAACATCACGCCTACGAGGACCTGACTGAGCGCCAGCGCGCCGGCCACACCGCTGATTCGGCCCGCCAGTAGCCGCGCGCCCTTCACCGGCTCCGCCCCGGGGCAGTGGTCTGCGGCTGGAACAGGATGGCCCCGGCCCGGACCATGTGGTGCGCGACCACTCCCGACCCAACGATCGCATGCGGTTCGACGACGGTGCCTGCGAGCAGGGTCGCCCGCGCGCACACCCACGCACCGCGGCCGACGGCGATCGGGGCGTTGGTGTGCTCGAACCCGGGGTCGTGCCGGTCGTGCGAGCCGGTGCACAGCAACGCCTCCTGGCTGATGCAGGCGTGCGCCGCGACGGTGATCTCGTCCAGGTTCAGCAGCCACGCGCCGTGCCCGATCCAGGCCGGACCCTCGATCCGCAGCCGCCACGGCCAGTGGATGCGCACCTCCTGGCGGATCAGCACACCATCACCGACCTCGGCGCCGAAGGCGCGCAGCACGGCGGGGCGCAGCCGGGCGGGGAACCACCACTTCTGGAACACCGCGTTGCTCACGACGTGCCAGGCGATCTGCCACGGCAGCGATCGGCCCTTCTCGTAGCGGTGTCCGGTGTGCGCGGCCAGGTTCAGGTCGGGCGTCGTCACGTGGAGAGGTTCGCCAGGAGTGCCGCTGCCGTTACCGCCGGTCACCCACGGTGTCCGGCCGCGTTATCCCGGTCACCGCGACAGGGGGTGGCGGCAACCCGGACACCCCGGTACGCGACCCTAGGAGTATGGACATCCACCCGACGCCGCTCCCTGGTTCGGCGCTGATCGACCTCAAGCGACTCGAGGACGACCGTGGGTTCTTCGCCCGCGCCTTCTGCGAGCAGGAGTTCCTCGACGCCGGGCTCGACCCGACGATCACCCAGTGCAACCTCTCGTACAACCACGAGGCGGGCACCCTGCGCGGCTTCCACTACCAGCTGGAGCCCAACGCCGAGGTGAAGGTCATCCGCTGCGTCCGCGGCGCGATCTACGACGTCATCGTCGACCTCCGCCCGGACTCCGACACCTACCTGCAGTGGTTCGGCGCCGAGCTGTCCCAGGACAACTACACGGCCATGTACGTGCCGCGGAACTTCGCGCACGCCTACCTGACCCTGACCCCGGACGCGACGACGATCTACCAGGTCTCGACGCCCTACACCCCGGGCGCCGAGCGCGGCCTGCGCTGGAACGACCCGACGATCGGCGTCGAGTGGCCGATCGAGGTCGCCCACATCTCCGACAAGGACGCGAACTGGCCGCTGCTGGCGGACAACCCCGACTTCGCCGACACCCTCGCGGAGGCCCGCCGATGATCATCGTCGACAACGCGCTCGCCAAGCGCGCCGCGGAGAACCGGCCGATCCGCGTCGGCCTGGTCGGCGCCGGGTTCATGGGCCGCGGCCTGGTCAACCAGATCACGAACTCCGTGCCGGGCATGGACGTCGTGGCGATCGCCAACCGCACCGTGGCCACCGCGGTGCGCGCCTACACCGAGGCCGGCCTGGAGCCGGTCGAGGTCTCGACGACCGCCGAGGTCGACGACGCGATCGCCGCCGGCACCCCGGCCGTCCTCGGGGACGCGTTCGCCCTGGTCGCCGCGCAGAACATCGACGTGCTCGTCGACGTCACCGGCGCGGTCGAGTTCGGCGCCCGGGTCACCGTCGCCGCGATCGACCGCGGCCTGCCGGTGGTCACGATGAACGCCGAGCTCGACGGCACCGTCGGCCCGCTGCTGGCCGAGCGCGCCCGCAAGGCCGGCGTGATCCTCACCGGCGCCGACGGCGACCAGCCCGGCGTGCAGGCCAACCTGCTGCGCTTCGTGAAGGGCCTCGGCGTCACGCCGCTCGTCGCGGGCAACATCAAGGGCCTGCAGGACGAGTACCGCACGCCGACTACCCAGCAGGCGTTCGCCGAGAAGTGGGGCCAGGACCCCTACATGGTCACCAGCTTCGCCGACGGCACCAAGGTGTCGTTCGAGCAGGCGATCGTGGCCAACGCGTTCGGCCTGACCGTCGGTAAGCGCGGCATGTACGGCCGCGACCACGCCGGCCACGTCGACGAGCTCACCACCGCCTACGACGTGGACGAGCTGCGCGAGCTGGGCGGCGTCGTCGACTACGTCGTCGGGGCCAAGCCGGGCCCGGGCGTCTACGTGCTGGGCACGCACGACGACCCGAAGCAGCGGCACTACCTGAACCTGTACAAGCTGGGCGAGGGCCCGCTGTACTGCTTCTACACGCCGTACCACCTGTGCCACTTCGAGGTGCCGAACACGATCGCCCGCGCCGTCGACTTCGCCGACGCCGCGCTCACCCCGCCGGCCGGCCAGCTGGTCGACGTCGTGGCGATCGCCAAGCAGGATCTGAAGGCCGGGCACACCCTCGACGGCCTCGGTGGCTACGACACCTACGGCGTCGCCGAGGCGAGCTCGGTGACCCGGGACGAGAAGCTGCTGCCGATGGGCGTCGCCGAGGGCTGCGTGCTGAAGAACGACGTCGCCAAGGACGCCGCGCTCACCTACGACGACGTGACGCTGCCCGAGGGCCGGCTGATCGACCAGCTGCGCCAGGAGCAGAACGAGCTGTTCGGCTGAGCCGAACCGGGCACAGCCCTAACACCGGGCGGGCCTGCGGCGACTGAGCAGGTATGACCGCCGGCTTCGCCCGCTCGAACGCTCTGCAGGACCGCCTCCACCGGCTCGTCCCCGGGGGAGCGCACACGTTCGCCAAGGGCTCCGACCAGTACCCGGAGGGCATGGCCCCGGTACTGGTCGGAGGCTCCGGCGCCCGGGTCCGCGACGTCGACGGCAACACCTACGTCGAGTACGGCATGGGCATGCGGGCGGTGACCCTCGGGCACGGCTACCGGCCCGTCGTCGACGCCGTGCGCGCGGTCCTCGACGACGGCCTGTCGTTCAGCCGCCCCACCGAGCTGGAGCTCGCCGCGGCCGAGGACTTCCTGCGCCTGGTCCCGGGCGCGGACATGGTCAAGTTCGGCAAGAACGCCTCCGACGCGACCTCGGCCGCGGTCCGGCTGGCCCGCGCCGCGACCGGCCGTGACCTCGTGGCCTACTGCCACGACCACCCGTACTTCTCCTCGCAGGACTGGTTCGTCGGCAGCCTGCCGATCCGCGCCGGCGTCCCCGAGACCACCCGCGGGCTCGCGCGCTCGTTCCCCTACAACGACCTCGACGCCGTCCGCGAGCTCCTGGAGACCGACCGCGGCCGCGTCGCCTGCGTGATCCTGGAGCCGGCGACGTCGCTGTGCGAGCCGGAGCCCGGCTACCTCGAGGGCCTCCGGGCGCTCTGCGACGAGCACGGCACCGTACTGGTCTTCGACGAGACGATCACCGGTTTCCGCTGGTCGGAGCACGGCGCCCAGGGGCTCTACGGCGTCACCCCGGACCTGTCGACCTGGGGCAAGGCGATGGGCAACGGCTTCCCGATCTCGGCGATCGCCGGGAAGCGGGAGCTCATGGAGCTCGGCGGGCTGGCGACCGACCGGGAGCGGGTGTTCCTGCTGTCGTCCACCCACGGCGCCGAAACGGTGTCGCTGGCCGCGTTCCGTGCGGTGGTGCGGGCCTACGCCGAGACCGACCCGATCGGCGTCATGGAACGCCAGGGTGCGGCGCTCGCAGCCGGGGTCGCCGAGGTGGCCAGGGCCGAGGGTGTCGAGCAGTTCCTCGACACCGCGGGGCGGCCGTCCTGCCTGGTCTTCCGCACCCGCGACGCCGACGGCAACCCGTCCCAGCCGATGCGGACGCTGTTCCTGGCCGAGACCCTGCAGCGCGGGGTGCTGGGCCAGTCCTACGTCATCTCCGCCGCGCACACCGACGACGACGTCGCGCGGACCGTCGACGCGGTCCGCGGTGCGCTGCCCGCCTACCGCAAGGCGCTGGAGACGGGGCAGCCGGAGCGGCTGTTCGCCGGGCGCCCGGTCGCGCCGGCGCACCGGTCGCTCGCGGCACCGCGGCGGCTCTGAGCCGCGTCACGCCCGCCGGGGATCGCCGAGCACCCGCAGCGCCTCCGGCCCCCGGCGGTCGGTGAACAGCTCCGCGGTGACCTGCTGCCTGCCGTCGGTGGACCCCCGGGCCAGCGACGCCCGCAGATGCAGCGACGCGGTCACCACGAACCGGTGTTCGTCGGGCCGGGAGAACTCCAGCAGCCCGAGGCCCTCCGGGTTCCCGGCGCCCAGCGAGGCCAGCGAGACCGCGGTGTGGTCCTCCGGCGACCGGTCCCGCGGCCCGGTGCTGCACAGGTCCTCCACGCTCGCCAGCACGGTGCCCGCCGCGTACTCGTCGTGCGGGCCGCGCCCGGTGAGCAGCCGGGGGAGCGCGAGCAGCCGGTCGGGCAGGGTCGCCCCGGCGACCAGCGACATCGGCGAGGACACCACCTCCAGCAGCGGCACCGACGGCGCGTACCCGAGGTAGCTGGAGTGGATGTCGCCGCCGACGGTGATCGTCGGGCGCCCGTCGCGGGCGCGGACGAGCTCGTCCCAGAACCATCCGTAGCGGTAGGTGTAGTCCGACGTGCGGGTGTCGGCCGGGCGCTTGAGCCGGTACCGCAGCGGCGCGTCGGCCTTCCGCCGCCAGCCGGGCGGGTCGAGCAGCGGCTGCGGCGTGACCAGCACCAGGATCGGCGCCTCGGCGGCGACCGCCAGGACCTCGTGCAGGTACTCGTCGTCGACGAAGGCGGAGTAGCGCGGGTCGTCGGTGCGCCGCACCCGCCGGGTCCGGGTGTCGAGCATCGCGACCTGCACCGCGCCCAGGTCGATGCGCTGCACGAGCCGGTTCAGCGGCCGGTGGACCTCACCGCGCGGCCCGTCGCGCGGCGGGCGGCGGGGATCGTCGTCGTCGAGCTGCCCGCGGGTGATCCGGCCGGTCTCGTACTCGTGCACGCTCGGGGTCTGGAACGAGCCGTAGAGGTCGAACGCGGCCCGGCTCCACGCGTCCCACTCGTCGGGATGGACGGGGTGGTAGCTCTGCACCAGCGGGTCCGTCGGCGGCGGGCCCGGGTCCGCCGGGGCCGGGATCTCGGCCCCGGGCCGGCGGCCGAGCCGCGCCGCCCACCGGCGCAGCCCGCCGACGGCCGCCTTGACGATGTTGGAGTACGAGTGCTTCGCCGTGACCGAGGCGTGCGGCCAGTTGTTCCAGAACTCGTGGTCGTCGGGCAGGAACCAGTGCGGGCCGTGCGCGAGCATCGTCCGCATGCCGCGCCGCCCGGCCTGCATGCCCCACGACGTCCAGTACTCCAGCAGTGCGTAGGTCCGCGGCGTGCGGCGCGCCATCAGCGCGTAGAACAGGGCGGGCGCGTCGGCGTAGACCTGGTCGCCGACCAGCAGTGACAGGTCCGGGGCGGCGACCTCGTCGCGCAGGTGGGTGAAGGCGGCGTCGAACTCGTCGGTGTCGTCGGTGTCGGCGTCGTAGCAGGACCCGACGAGTGCGGTGAACGACGAGCCGACCTCGATCCGGGCCGGCAGCGTGCGGATCCGGCAGGACGCGCGCAGCGGCGCGTCGCCGCCGGGACCCGCGGCGAGCTCGACGGTGGCGGTGCCGGTCGCATCCGGGGCCAGCCCGTCCACGAGCACGTGGCCGTGGAAGAACCGGGTGCCGGGCTTCCAGCCGGAGATCGGGCGCTCGTCGTCGAAGCCGTAGCGCAGCAGGGTGGTGGTGACCTGCGCGTCGCCGGCCTGGCCGCGCACGGTGACGGTCGCGTCGAGCGTCTCGGCGTCGGAACCGTGCCGGAGCGTGCCGATCCAGAGCCGCACGTGGTGCTGCCCGGCGTCCTTCCCGACGACGGCGAGGCCGGGCGTGATGTCGTTCTCCGGGCCGCCGCGGTGGCCCAGCTGCCACTGGCCGAGCCGGAAGAGCGCGTACTGGATCCGGCTGATCGGGGTGGGGGAGCGCACGGCCCCACCCTGGCATCAGGTCCCGGACGCCGTCACGACCGCCGCACCCGCGATGCTCACCGCCGCGGCCGCGACCGCCGCATCCAGCTGCGCCTTCACGACCGGGTTGGTCTTGAGGTCCTTCGCGATCTGCTTCGCCCGCCGCCGCCCGGCCCGGCTCTGCTCGCCGTCGGCGCCGTCGAGTGCGTCCTTCACCAGCTGGTTGTGGTGCAGGAACGTGACCAGCAGGGCGTCGTGGGCGCCGGGGTCGGAGCCGTCGACGAGGATCAGCTTCAGCCGGTCGCGCAGCGCGCGTTCGGGGCCGGGGTCGGCCTCGGGCAACCGGGTCGTGCGGAACAGACCGAGGACCCTGTCGCTCTGCTCCTGCAGCACCCCGTCCGCGACGAGCTGCTGTGCGGTCAGCGCGGCCGGCTTGGAGTGCTTCCACGGGAACGTGCCGAGCCAGTGCTCGATCGTGCGCGGCTTCGTCGACGCGGCCATCGTGTCGAACAGCGCCAGCAGCGCCGGATGCTCGGGCGCGTCGGCGAGGTGCAGCTTCTTCTTCGGATCGACGGTGACCGCGCCGCGGTCGATCAGGTCGCACAGCAGTGCGCCGAACAGGTTCCGCGGGTCGAACCAGCCCAGCTTGCCCGTGTCGTCGTCGAGCGCGATGAGCAGCATGTCCTCGGCGACGAGCAGCGACCGCGACCCCATCTCGCGAACACTACTCAGCGGGCGAACTGCCGCGCCACCTCGACGACGTACTCCCCGTAGCCCGAGCCGAGCTGGGCCTCGCCGAGTTTCGCGCACTGGTCGGCGTCGATGTAGCCCATGCGCAGGGCGACTTCTTCGATGCAGGCGATGCGGATGCCCTGGCGGTTCTCGAGGGTGCGGACGTATTGGCCGGCTTCGGTGAGGGATTCGTGGGTGCCGGTGTCGAGCCAGGCGAAGCCGCGGCCGAGGTCCTGGAGGTGGGCGCGTCCTTGGTGGAGGTAGGCGCGGTTGACGTCGGTGATCTCGAGTTCGCCGCGGGGGCCGGGTCGGATGGCGGCGGCGATGTCGACGACCTGGTCGTCGTAGAGGTAGAGGCCGGTGATGGCGCGGTCGGAGCGGGGGCGTTCGGGCTTCTCCTCGATGGACAGGAGCCTGCCGTCGTGGTCGGCTTCGCCGACGCCGTAGCGCTGGGGGTCGCGGACGGGGTAGCCGAACAGCACGCAGCCGGCCTCACCGGAGGTCACCTGCGCGGCCCGGCGGCGCAGCAGGTCACCGAACCCGGCGCCGTGGAAGATGTTGTCGCCCAGCACGAGCGCCGACGGGCCGCCGCGGACGTGGTCGGCACCGATCCGGTAGGCCTCGGCCAGGCCGCCCGGGTGCGGCTGCTCGGCGTAGGAGATCTCCAGGCCGAGGTGGGTGCCGTCGCCGAACAGCCGCCGGAAACCGGGCAGGTCCCGCGGCGTGGAGATGATCAGGATCTCGCGGACGCCGGCGAGCATCAGCGTCGTCAGCGGGTGGTAGATCATCGGCTTGTCGTAGACCGGCAGCAGCTGCTTGGACACCGCCGCGGTCAGCGGGAACAGCCGGGAACCGGTGCCCCCGGCCAGCACGATCCCCTTCACGAATTGACGCCCAGGTGCTCGTCGAGCGCGTCCCGCCAGGCCGGCATGGTGATCCCGGCCAGCGTCACCCGGCTCAGGTCCAGCACCGAGTTCGCCGGGCGCCGCGCCAGGTGCGGCTTGTCCGCCCCGTATTGCGCGGTGCTCACCGCGCGGACGTCGGCCGGGTCGCGCCCGCAGCGCTCGAACATCTCCCGCGCCAGCCCGCACCAGGAGACCGGCTCGCCGTCGTTGGTGACGTGGTAGATCCCCGACCCGCTGCCGGCCAGCGCGAGCACCGCCGCGGCCAGATCGTGGGTGAACGTCGGGCGTCCGAACTGGTCGTCGACGACGTCCGGGCTCGCCCCGTTCATCGCCAGCCGCGCCATCGTCGCGACGAAGTTGGCGCCGTCACCGACGACCCAGCTGGTCCGCACGACGACGCTGCGGATGTCGGCCGCGCTGAGCACCGCCAGCTCCCCGGCCGCCTTCGACGCGCCGTACACCCCGAGCGGGGACAGCGGGGCGCTCTCCGGGATCGGGCCGGGCTCGGTGCCGTCGAAGACGTACTCGGTGGAGACCTGGACCAGCGCGAACCCGTGCCGGCGTGCCGCACCCGTCAGGTACGCGGGCCCGAGCGCGTTGGCCCGCCACGCACCGGCCGGGTCGGTCTCCGCGGCGTCGACCTTCGTCCACGCGGCCGCGTTGAGCACCACGTCGAACGGGGAGAAGTCGTACGCGGCGACGGCCTCGGCGTCGCCGATGTCGAGGTCGGCGTGGCCCAGCCCGACCGGGTCCTGACCCTCCAGGCTCGCCACGAGCGCCCGCCCGAGCTGCCCGTTCGCCCCCAGCACGCATGCGCGCATCGCGCCCACCTCCGTCGGATCCGCCGGCCCGACTCTGACACGCTGATCACCGGCAGCGACAACCAGGGGAGCGGCGCGTGCGGGTAGTGGTCACCGGGGGAGCCGGGTTCATCGGCTCCTGTCTCGTGCGGACGCTGCTGGGCGCCGGCTACCCCGGCATCGACGCGACCGAGGTCGTCGTGCTCGACGCGTTCACCTACGCCGGGCGGATCGAGAACCTCGACCCCGTCCGCGACGACCCCCGGCTGCGCGTCGTCCGTGCCGACATCCGCGACTCCGCCCGGGTCGCCGAGGTGCTGCGCGGCGCCGACCTCGTCCTGCACCTCGCCGCCGAGACCCACGTGGACCGCTCGATCACCGGTGCCGCGGACTTCGTGACCACCAACGTCGTCGGCACCCAGGTGCTGCTGCAGGCCGCGCTCGACCTCGGCGTCGGCCGGTTCGTGCACGTCTCCACCGACGAGGTGTACGGCTCGATCGAGACCGGGTCCTGGCCCGAGACCGACCCGCTGGAGCCGAACTCGCCGTACTCGGCGGCGAAGGCGGGCTCGGACCTGCTGGCGCGCAGCTATTCCCGCACCCACGGGCTCGACGTCGTGATCACCCGCTGCTCGAACAACTACGGGCCCTACCAGTTCCCGGAGAAGGTGATCCCGCTGTTCGTAACCAACCTGCTCGACGGCGGCACCGTCCCGCTCTACGGCGACGGCGGCAACGTCCGCGACTGGCTGCACGTCGCCGACCACTGCCGCGGCATCGCGCTCGCCGCCGCGCAGGGCCGGGCCGGGGAGACCTACAACATCGGCGGCGGCACCGAGCTGACCAACCGCGAGCTGACCGACCGGCTGCTGGCCGCCGTCGGCGCAGGCCCGGAACGGGTCGAGCACGTGCCCGACCGCAAGGGTCACGACCGCCGCTACTCCGTCGACTGGAGCAAGATCCGCGACGAGCTGGGCTACACCCCTCAGGTGCCGTTCGACGCCGGCCTCGCCGACACCGTCGCCTGGTACGCCGGGCACCGCGCGTGGTGGGAGCCCCTCAGGCGATGACCAGCATCTCGACCCCCACGATGACCGCCACCCCGCTGACGATCGACGGCGCCTGGCTGTTCGAGCCGCGGGTCTTCCCCGACGACCGTGGCACGTTCGCCGCGCCGTTCCAGGCCCCGGCGTTCCGCGCGGCGCTCGGCTTCGACCTGACGCTCGCCCAGGCCAACCGGTCGGTGTCGCGCCGCGGCGTGATCCGCGGGATCCACTACGCCGACGTCCCGCCCGGGCAGGCCAAGTACGTCCACGTCGACGCAGGCTCGATCCGCGACGTGCTCGTCGACCTGCGGCGCGGCTCGCCGACGTTCGGCCGCCACGAGGCCGTCGACCTCTCCGCCGACGACGGCCGGGCCGTCTACCTGGCCGAAGGGCTCGGCCACGGGTTCCAGGCGCTCGAGGACGGCACCGTCGTCGGCTACCTGTGCAGCACCTCCTACGACCCGTCCGCCGAGCACGGCATCGACCCGTTCGATCCGGACCTCGCGCTGCCCTGGGTGCCAGGGCTCGACCCGGTCGTGTCCGGCAAGGACCGCGCCGCCCCGAGCCTGCGCCACGCCCTCGACGCCGGCGCGTTGCCTCTCGTCAATCTGTGCGACGAGCAGTACCGGGCACTGCGCGGCACCCGATAGCGTGCGCGCCATGTCGGAGAGTGAGCGCCCGCTGAAGATCTCGGTGATCGGCTGCGGCTATCTGGGGGCCGTGCACGCGGCGTCGATGGCCGAGCTGGGGCACGAGGTCGTCGGCGTCGAGAACGACGTGGCGAAGGCCGAGGGGCTGGCGCAGGGGCGGGTGCCGTTCTTCGAGCCGGGGTTCGAGGAGCTGCTGCGGCGCTCGCTGGCGTCGGGGCGGCTGAGCTTCACCTCCGACATCAAGGACGCCGAGGGTGCGGCGGTGCACTTCCTGTGCGTCGGGACGCCGCAGCGGCGTGGTGAGTACGCCGCGGACCTGACGTACGTGGAGATGGCGACGGCGTCGCTGCTGGACGTGCTGGGGCCCGGCGAGCTGGTCGTCGGGAAGTCGACGGTGCCGGTGGGGACGGCGGCGCGGCTGGCGGAGCTGGTGGCCGAGCGGGTGCCGGACGCGGTGCTGGCCTGGAACCCGGAGTTCCTGCGGGAGGGCTTCGCGGTGCAGGACACGCTGCACCCGGACCGGCTGGTCTACGGCATCCCGGACGGCCCGGACGGCGCCCGCGCCGAGCAGGTCCTGGACACGGTGTACGCCCGGATCGTCGCCGACGAGACCCCGAAGGTCGTCACCGACTACGCGACCGCGGAGATGGTGAAGACCGCGGCGAACTCGTTCCTGGCCACGAAGATCAGCTTCATCAACGCGATGGCCGAGCTGTGCGAGGCGACCGGTGCCGACGTCAAGCAGCTCGCGGACGCGATCGGGCACGACGACCGGATCGGGCGCAAGTTCCTCAACGCCGGGCTCGGCTTCGGCGGGGGCTGCCTTCCGAAGGACATCCGGGCGTTCATGGCGCGGGCCGGTGAGCTGGGTGCCGACCAGGCGCTGACCTTCCTGCGGGAGGTCGACAACATCAACATGCGGCGGCGGATCCGGATGGTGGAGCTGGCCCGCCAGGTCTGCGACGGGTCGCTGCTGGGCAAGCGGATCGCGGTGCTGGGGGCGGCGTTCAAGCCCGAGTCCGACGACATCCGGGACTCCCCGGCGCTGAACGTGGCCGCGCAGCTGCAGCTGCAGGGGGCGACCGTGCTGGTCACCGACCCGCAGGCGGGGGAGAACGTGCGCAGGCACTGGGCGCAGCTCGACTGTGTCGACACCCCGGAGGAGGCGGCGCGCAACGCCGACGCGGTGCTGCTGCTCACCGAGTGGCGCCAGTACAAGGAGCTCGACCCGGCCGCGTTCGGGAAGGTCGTGAAGACCCGCCGGGTGCTCGACGGCCGCAACGCCCTGGACCGGGAGGCCTGGGAGGCCGCCGGCTGGACCTACCGGGCACTCGGCCGCCGGAACCTGTAGAACACCCGCGTGACCACGCACCCGGTGTTCGACGGCCACTCGATCCTCGAAGGGGCGGCCCGCGACGCGTTCGGCACGCTGACCCGGCCCTCGACCCCGCGCGCCGAGCGCTACCGCCTCGGCAAGGACCTGCGGCAGCGGGCGAAGCGGTCGTCGCTGGCCGAGTGGTCGCCGTCGTTGCGCCGGGTGGACCCGGTCGACCTCGTGGAGCGGACCAACTCCGGCCGGGTGGATGAGCTGGTGCCGCTGCGGATCGAGCGGATGGCGAAGTCCCCGCACGCGTTCCTGCGCGGCGCCGCGGCGCTGAACGCCGCGGACTTCGCCCAGCTCCCCGCGACCGGGATCCACCCGGTGATCTGCGGCGACGCCCACCTGGGCAACTTCGGGTTCTACGCCTCCCCGGAGCGCGAGCTGGTCTTCGACCTCAACGACTTCGACGAGGCCCACCCGGGCGCCTGGGAGTGGGACCTGCGCCGGCTGGTCACCTCGACCTGGGTCGCCGGGCGCGACTCCGGCGCCTCGGAGGACGAGTGCGGCGACGCCGTCGAGGGCTGTGTGCGGGCCTACGCCGAGCACGTCGCGACCCTGGCCGAGCAGCCGCTGCTCAAGCGCTCGTTCGACATCATGGACGTCGAGGCACTGCACGCCGACCACGGCAGCGCCCGCGACGCCATCGACAAGGCCGCCCGCCGGGCCCGCAAGCGCACCAGCGACCGGGCGCTGCCCCGGTTCGTCACCGACGAGGGCGGCGAGCGCCGGATCGTCACCGAGCCGCCGCTGATCACCCACCCCGACGACGCCGACACCGAGCGGATCCTCGGCGCGCTCGACGGCTACCTGGAGACACTCCCGCCGCACTGGGCCCGGATCCTCGGCGGCTACCACGCCACGGACGTGGCCCACAAGGTCGTCGGCGTCGGGTCGGTGGGGCTGCGCGCCTACCTGGTGCTCTGCGAGGGCTCCAGCCCCGACGACGTGCTGTTCCTGCAGCTCAAGCAGGCCCGCCGGTCGGTCGTCGCGCCGTTCGTGCACGGCGGGACGGCCTGGCACGACCACCAGGGCCAGCGGGTCGTGGAGTACCAGCAGGCGCTGCAGACGGTGTCCGACCCGCTGCTGGGCTGGACCACGATCAACGGCCGCCAGTACTACGTCCGCCAGTTCCGCGACATGAAGGGCGCGATCGAGCCGGACTCGCTGTCGGCCAAGGCGCTCACCGACTACGCCGAGGTCTGCGGGAAGCTGCTGGCCAAGGGGCACGCCCGTACGTCAGGGGCGTCGATGATCGCCGGCTACCTGGGCAAGGGCGGCAAGGCGGCGCGGGCACTGCGCACCTTCGCCCGGCTCTACGCCGACCAGACCGAGGCCGACCACGACGCGCTGCTGGGCGCGATCGCGTCCGGGCGGCTGTCGGACCGGACACCTGAGCAGATCCCGGGCGGCTCGATCGGATAGGTTCTCCCCCGTGACCGTCCTGGAAACACTGCTGGTGTACGTGGGCGCGCCGGTCGCCCTCTACGCGGGTATCTGGCTCCTGGTCGCCTCCCGGCGCCGGGGCAAGCGGACCCGCTGGTCGGCGGGCGACCCCTGGCGCTACGAGCCCCTGTTCTGGATCGCGAACCCGGCCGGTGACGGCCATGCCGACCACCACCACGCGGACCACCCGCACGGTGCGGTCCCGGCGGGTTCCGACCACACCGAGACGCGCGGAGGTACCGGTGGCAAGTGGTAGTGGAGTGACCGTCTTCTCCGGCGACGAGCGGGACCTGCCCGAGGGCTCCGTGGTCACCGGGTCCGGGCGCGTCTCGGCCGCCGACCAGTTCCGCGAGCCGGACCAGTCCGAGCAGCCGTTCTCCCCGGTGGAGCTCGCCCGCCTGGACGACGCGCTGACGCTGACCAGCCGCGAGACCGGGCTGCGCTTCGCGCTCTACATCGGTGACCTCAGCGAGGACTCCCGGGCGACCGCGATCGAGCTGCACGGCCGGATCGATGGCCACGAGGACGCGGTGCTCGTCGCCGTCAGCCCCGGTCAGCGGATCCTGGAGATCGTCACCGGCTCCGAGGCGAAGGTCCGGCTGCCCGACCGCGGCGCGAAGCTGGCCCTGATGAGCATGGTCGCCTCGTTCAAGGAGGGCGACCTGTTCAACGGGATCCTCTCCGGGCTGCGCATGCTGGCCGACCAGGCCGGCTCCCGCCCCTGACCGGAGGAGCAGCTCGCCGACCGGCAGCAGCTTTGCGATATCCGGTCGGAAATTCGGTCCGTCCGGTGTGTGGTCCACACGGGAAGGGCCGGACGGCCTAAGATCCCTCCCATGGCGCGCCCGGCGGAGGCGGTCCCGGCATGACGGTGACCAGCCCCATCCTGATCGTCGACGACCACGAGCTCGTGGGGTCGGCGCTGGCCTTGAACCTGCGTGCCGAGGGCGAGGACGCGACGTTCGTCCCCGTCCGCTCCAAGCAGGGCGTGCTCGACCACGCCCGCCGCACCGGCCCGGGCCTGATCGTGCTCGACCTCGACCTGGGCCGCGACGGCGAGGGCAATCGGATCGACGGGGTCCGGCTCGTCGGGCCGCTGGTCGAGGCGGGCTGGCGGGTCGTCGTCCTCACCGGCAGCTCCGACGCCGGCCGGGTCGGCGCCGCGCTCGACGCCGGTGGGTTCGTGTTCGTTCCGAAGAACGCCCCGTTCCCGGCGCTGCTCAACGCGATCCGCGAGGCCCGCGCCGGGCGCTCGATCATGCCGCCCGGGCGCCGCGAACAGCTCATCGAACTGCACCACCGGCGCCGCGACGAGCGCCGCGACCTGCACGAGAAGCTCGGCAGGCTCACCCAGCGCGAGCGCGAGGTGCTCGCCCTGCTGGCCGGGGGCAAGCGGGCCCAGTCCGTCGCCGACCACTTCGTGGTGTCGCTGGCGACCGTGCGCACCCAGATCCGGGCGGTGCTGACCAAGCTCGAGGTCGGCTCCCAGCTGGAGGCGGTCGCGCTGTACCGCAAGGCCGCCGGGATCTGAGCGGACGCCCGACGATCCGGGCCGGACCCCGGGCCGGGACGAGCCGGGGAAACTGTCAGGGTCTCGCACTATCATCCGTAGCTCGACGATGTGGGGTCTCGGGGAGGGCACGTGGCGGGCGGGTTCAGCGGTGTCCTCGGCAGGCACCGGCGGTGGCGGTTCGTCGCCGGGCACCTCGCCGACGTGCTGGTCGTCGTCGCGCTGTGCGTGCTCGTCGTCGCCTTCACCCGCCCCGCCTACGTCGCCGATCGCGGGATCGACCTCGGCCAGGCCGTCTCGATCCTCACCCTGGCCGCGGCGGGCGTCGGCTCGGCCGCGGCGATCGTCGCCCTGGTCACCGGGCGGCTGACCGAGGACCCGCGGCCGTCCTGGTTCGGCGCGGCGCTGCTGCTCTACGGCGTGGTGATCATGCCGATCTCCGCGCTGGTCGTGCGCAACGGCGGAGGCGTGGCCCGGCTGGCGGTGCTGGTCATGCTGCTGGTCGTCTACTGCATGCTGCTCGCGGCGCTGCGGCCACCCGCGCGGCTCGGCGCCTGGGGTGGCTGGGTGCTGCTGGTGCTCGCACTGCTGCTCGGCGGGATCGTCGCGGCGCAGGAGGAGACACCGCTGGTCGCGGCGCTGACCTACGGGCCGCTGGTCTCGATCGTCGCGCAGACCGGCTGGACCGTCGTCGCCGTGCTGTTCCTGTTCGACGGGTACCGGCGCCAGAGCCGGGTCCGGTCCCGGCTGGGGCTGGGCATGGTCGTCGTCGCGGTGTCCCAGCTGTACCGCTCGGTGGTGCCCGCCGAGCCGATCGACGGCCTGACCTATCCGGCGCTGCGGCTGGCAGGCATGGCCGTCGTGCTCTCGGCGCTGCTCACCCTGGCGCTGCGCACGGTGTCCCGGTTCCAGGACGACTACTCCCGCAGCCAGGAGATGACCGGGGACGCGGCGCGGCGCCTGGAGCGCGCGACCGAGCTCGCCGCCGAGCGCGACCACGAGCTGAAGAACGGTCTCGCCGGTCTCGCCGGTGCCGCGCACCTGCTCTCGCACGACGCGCAGGACCCGGAGACCGCCCGGATGCGCGAGGCCGTGCTGTCCGAGCTGGTCCGCCTGCGGCACATGCTGGAGAACCCGCTGCTCGCGCACGCTCCGGGCGTGGCGACCGCGCCGGTGGCCGATCCCGAGCCGGTGTACGTCCCGGCCGAGGGCGACGCCGAGTTGCTCGACTTCGGGCCGCTTCCGACGGCGGACACCCAGGCCTGGGTTCCCCCGGAACCGGCCGCCGCGGGCAACGGGCGGGCGAACGGTGCCGTCCCCGCGCAGGCACCGGTGCACCACGTCGAGCCGGTGCTCGAGCAGCTGGTCCGGCTGCGCGCCCAGGCGGGCGTCACCCTGGAGGTCGAGCCGGGCCTGCCACCGGTCGCCGCGCCGGAGAAGGTGTCCCGCCAGGTCGTCACGAACCTGCTGGAGAACTGCCGGCGGCACGCCCCCGGCGCCCCGGTCCGGGTCCGGGCCTGTTCGTCGGGCGAGGGGGTCGTCCGGATCGAGGTGCGCGACAGCGGTCCCGGCCTGCCACCCGGGCAGGAGGAGATCGTGCTGCGCCGCGGCGTACACGACGAGAGCGCCGGCGGCTCCGGCCTCGGGCTGCACATCAGCGCCCAACTGGCGTACGAGCATCAGGGTGACCTGGTGCTCCGGTCGGCGGACAGTCCGCGGGGCTGTCTGGCCGTGCTCACGCTCCCGGTTGCCACCTGAACGGGTGACACCCACCTCGCGAGTGGGGGAATCCCGCACTGCACGCGATCGTGAACGCTCCGTGTCATTCCCTTCGGCCGCCGGTGATCGCATACTCGGTCACACGCGGCGCCCGGTGCAACGACTGCACCGGCCCGCCGCAGGCACGAAGGAGGCTGACCATGGCGCACTCGTACGACGGGAGCCCGCGTCCCCAGCGACACGGGCACGACTCGCAGAACTCCGCTCCCTCGGCGGCGGTCCTCACACCGCCGACCGGACTGCCCGCCGTCACACCGCAGGTGCCGAGCCAGCGTGGACCGGTCGAGCCCGCCGGGCGCGAACCGATCTCCCCGATGCCCCCGGCCGTGCCGGCGACCCGGACCTGCGCCTGCGGGCACCCGGAGGAGATGCACGACCACTTTCGCGCGGGCACCGACTGCGGGGCCTGCGGGGCCGCGGTCTGCGGGAAGTTCCAGCTGCTCGGGGAGCGGCCCGGGGCGCTGCGGCGTTTCGTGGACCGTCTCCGCGGCTGACCACCGACAGCTGACGGGGCTCGGGAGCTGCTGCTCCCGAGCCCCTTCTGCCGTGCACGGCTACGGCTGGTGCACCGCGGTCGCCTCGTCCGGGGTGCTCGGCGTGACCTCGCCGTCGAACTCACGGGCCTGCAGGGCCCGCACGATCCCGGCCCGGCCCTCCACGACCAGGCGGCGCAGCGACGCAGGCTTCGACTCGTCGGCCAGCCACTCGTCGGCGGCGGCGACCGTCTCCGGGGTCACCGACCAGGACGGGAACAGCCCGATCACCACGTTCTGCGCCAGCTCCGAGGTCCGCCGCGCCCACACCTCGTCGATCTCGGCGAAGTAGCGGGCCACGTAGTCGCCGAGCAGGCCGCGCTGGGCGGGGTGGGAGAAGCCGGTGATCGCGGACTCGATGACCGCGTTGGGCAGCGAGTCGTCGTGCACCGCGCGCTGCCAGGCCCGCTCCTTGGCCTCCGCGGTCGGGATCAGCGCCCGCGCCCGCTCGGCCTGCCGCGCACCGGTGGAGGTCGCGTCGCGCTGCTCCTCCTCGGCGATCTCGGTCTCGCCGGCCTTCCCGTGCGCGACCAGGGCGTGCAGCAGCCGCCAGCGCAGGTCGGCGTCGACGGTGAGCCCGTCGGGCACGTCGACGTCGAGCAGCCAGCCCTTGAACCGGTCGAGTGTGTTCTCCGGCAGCACCGACGACGCCAGCGCGTTCACCACGGCCAGCTGGATGTCCGACCCGGGCCGGGCGGTGTCCAGGCGGAACCGCAGCGCGTCGGTCAGCAGCGGCCAGCCGCGCTCCGCCGCCCACTCCGGGGTGCAGTACGACGCCGTCGCCGTCTGGGCCTGCAGCAGCAGCCGCTGCACCACGCCGATCTCGGTCTCGGTGCCGAACCCGCCCGCGACGAGGTTGACGAAGTCGCGCGCCTTCAGCTCGGCCTCGCGCGTCATCTCCCAGGCCGAGGACCAGCACAGCGTCCGGGGCAGCGGCTCGGCGATGTCGCCGATCCGGTCCACCAGGGTGGCCAGCGAGCCCGGGTCGAGGCGCAGCGCGCAGTAGGTCAGGTCGTCGTCGTTGACCAGGACGAGCTTGCCGCGGGGCAGGCCGACGAGCTGCGGCACCGGGGTGCGCTCACCGGTGACGTCCAGCTCCACCCGGTGGGTGCGGACGAGCTTGCCGCTGGCCGGGTCGTCGTCGTAGACCCCGACGGCGACGCGGTGGGTCCGCAGCTCACCGGCACCGGGCCGGGCACCGCCCTGCACGACGTCGAACGACACGAACTTCCCGGCCGGGTCGACCTGGAACGAGGGCCGGAGCATGGTGAGCCCGGTCGTGCGCAGCCACTGGGCTCCCCAGTCCGACAGGTCCCGGCCCGAGGACTTCTCCAGCGCGCCCAGCAGGTCGTCGAACGTCGCGTTGTCCCAGGCGTGCGCGGTGAAGTAGTCCCGCAGCCCGGCCAGGAACGGCTCGAGCCCGACGTAGGCGACGAGCTGCTTGAGCACCGACGCGCCCTTGGCGTAGGTGATGCCGTCGAAGTTGACCTCGACGGCCTGCAGATCCGGGATGTCCGCGGCGATCGGGTGCGTCGAGGGCAGCTGGTCCTGGCGGTAGGCCCAGGACTTCTCGACGTTGGCGAACGTCGTCCAGGCGTTGGTGTACTCGGTGGCCCCGGCCTGGCACAGCACGCTGGCCCACGTCGCGAACGACTCGTTGAGCCACAGGTCGTCCCACCAGCGCATGGTCACGAGGTCGCCGAACCACATGTGCGCCATCTCGTGCAGGATCGTCTCGGCGCGCCGCTCGTACGCCGTGCGGGTGACCCGGGACCGGAAGACGTAGTCCTCCAGGAAGGTCACGGCACCGGCGTTCTCCATCGCACCCGCGTTGAACTCGGGGACGAACAGCTGGTCGTACTTGCCGAACGGGTAGGTCGTCCCGAAGTTGCGGTGGTAGAAGCCGAAACCCTGCCTGGTCTCGGTGAAGATCCGCTCGTGGTCCATGTGCGGGGCCAGCGAGGCCCGGCAGTAGATGCCGAGCGGGATCTCGGCGTGCTCGTCGGAGTAGGTGTCGTGCCAGCTCGCGTACGGCCCGGCGATCAGCGCGACCAGGTAGGTCGAGAGGATCTCGGTGCGGGCGAACCGGTGCTCGCGGGCGCCGGTCGCGTCGGGCTCGGAGATCTCGGCGGCGGTGTTGGACACCACCGTCCAGTCGCCCGGCGCGGTCACGGTGATCGTGTAGCGCGCCTTGAGGTCCGGCTGGTCGAAGCAGGGGAACAGCCGCTTGCAGTCGGCCGTCTCGAACTGCGAGTACAGGTAGACCGCACCGTCGACCGGGTCGACGAAGCGGTGCAGCCCCTCGCCGGTGTTGGTGTAGAGCGCGGTCGCGACGATCGTCAGCTCGTTGTCGGCTGCCAGGTCGGGCAGCGCGAGGCCGCCCTCCTCGGTCCAGCCGGAGACGTCCAGCTCACGGCCGTTCAGGGTGGCGGACGTGATGCCCTCGCCGACCCATTCGATCCAGGTGCTCGCTCCGGGCTCGCGCGCGGCGAACCGGACGGTGGTCGTGACCGCGAACGTCCGGTCGGACGGGGCACCGGATCCGTCGGTCAGGTCGATCGTGACGTCGTAGGTCGACACGTCGAGCAGCGCGGCGCGCTCCTCGGCCTGGGTGCGGGT
The DNA here is from genome assembly GCF_046546475.1 of Pseudonocardia phyllosphaerae. Lineage (NCBI taxonomy): Bacteria > Bacillati > Actinomycetota > Actinomycetes > Pseudonocardiales > Pseudonocardiaceae > Pseudonocardia > Pseudonocardia phyllosphaerae. Next base: position 36,347 of record NZ_JBKGXS010000013.1, on the reverse strand, counting down.
CAGGTTGGGCGGGGTCATGGAGGTGCTCTGGTCCTCTCGGAGATGGTCTCGTGGCATCCAATCACGTGCCCCGGTCGTGGGCCCGCAGGAATCAGTCCCGCCGCCGCGTCGTTGCCACGGACATGACGACTTCCGCTGAGTCCGCCGCCGGCACGACCGCCCGCGTCGACGTGTGGTTCGACCCGCGCTGTCCGTGGGCGTGGCTGACCTCCCGCTGGATCCTCGAGGTCGAGAAGGTCCGCGACGTCGACGTGCACTGGCACGTCATGAGCCTCGCCGTCCTCAACGAGGGCCGTGACCTGCCCGAGGACTACGCCGAGCTGATGCGCAAGGCGTGGGGCCCGGTGCGGGTCTGCATCGCCGCCGCCGAGCAGAAGGGCGACGACGTCCTCGGCCCGCTCTACACCGCGATGGGGGAGCGGATCCACGACCGCGGCCGCAAGGACGACCTCGACGCCGTGATCCGTGAGTCCCTCGACCAGGTCGGGCTGCCCGCCGAGCTCGCCGAGGCCGCCACCTCCACCGAGTACGACGAGAAGCTTCGCGCCAGCCACCACGAGGGCATGGACCCCGTCGGGCTCGACGTCGGCACCCCCACCATCCACATCGACGGCGTCGCCTTCTTCGGCCCGGTCATCTCGGTCGTGCCGAAGGGCGAGGAGGCAGGCCGGGTGTTCGACGGGTCGCGGCTGCTGGCGAGCTACCCGCACTTCTTCGAGCTGAAGCGGACCCGGACCGAGGACCCGTCGTTCGACTACTGAGGTAGCAGCTCCCGGGTCAGGAGGCCCGGTCGAAGACGGCGTTCTCCAACCGGGACAGCCGGTCCTCGACCGAACTGCTCGCGGTCCGCCGCTCCTCGATCCAGCGGCGGACCAGAGCGGTCGGCTTCACGTGCTGGGCGTCGGCCTGCTCGCGGACCCAGTCGAGCACATCCTTGGGCAGGCGCAGCGACGTCGTGACCATGGGATTCGGCTCGACGTCGGTCTCGGCGGCCGCACGCTCGATGCTGTCGCTGAGGTCGGTGTAGTCGTAGTGCTCGCGCAGTTGGTCGATCTCGTCCTGAGTCATGGCGCTGGCCTCCGGTCCGGTCGTGGTGGGGCTGGTCATCCGATTTCTAGAAGCCGCGGCGGTCGAATGCCCGCGTGTTGACCACCTGCTCGACCTCGCCGGGGGCGACATCGTGACGCGCGATGTGGACCTCGCTTGCTTCGCTCCACCGGATCTCCCGCCACGACATTCCCATATCGTAATGCATCGCATTGCGCTCACAGGTTAAGGCGCGGAGAGAGGGATGGCCAGCGTCCGCCTGGTCGCGATCGCGAACGAGGTACACCGTTCCGGCCCGGTGAGCGCGCCCGCCGAGGACCGTCCCCGCCGTGGACGAGATGGTGGGACTTCCCCTGCGGCGGGTGGCGTCGGTGGTCGGGGCGGTGCTGGCCGTGGCCGGCGCCGTCGTCGGGAGCCAGGTGGCGCTGGCCACCGAGCCGCCCGAGTTCGGTGCCGCGCGGGCGGCGGTCAGCCCCTACCGCGACGGCGGGTTCACCGTCCGGGCCGCGGCGGCGGGCCGGGTGGACGTGGCGAGTGCCGACGACGGGTCGTACGCGCTGGCGCACACGCCGACCGGCGCGGACATCCAGCTGGACCTGGACCTGCTGGCCGGGACGCGGGTCCGCCCCTGGTGGGTGGACCCCGCGTCCGGGCAGGTGCTGCGGCTCGCGGAGCTGGACAGCGCCGGGGTGGTGCGGTTCGCCGTGCCCGACGGCGGGGTGCGGGACTGGGTGCTGGTCGTCGACGACGTGGCCGCGGGCTACGGCGAGCCGGACCTCGCCCAGATCCGGACGGCGATCGGGACCGGGGGACAGGCGGGGGAGCCGGGCGGGAAGAAGGCCGAGAAAGCCGAGGCGGGGGAGCAGCCGGCGTCCGGCGCCGACCCGGACGGCCGGACCTTCCGCGGCGACCCCAAGCAGCCCGCGACCCCGGGCAAACCCGGGAAGAAGGCCGAGCAGAAGCCCGGGAAGCAGGCCGGGAAGCAGGCCGAGCAGCCGGGGAAGAAGCCCGGGAAGAAGGCCGAACAGCCCGCGAAGAGGGCAGCGCAGCCCGCCGCCCCGCCCGTCGCGAAGAACTCCACCTGGGACCGCATCGCCCACTGCGAGTCGACCGGCAACTGGGCCATCTCCACCGGCAACGGCTACTACGGCGGCCTCCAGTTCGATCGCACCACCTGGAAGGAGTTCGGCGGAACGGCGTACGCGCCGACCGCCGACCGGGCGACCCGCGAACAGCAGATCGCGGTCGCGGAGCGCGTTCGCAGTGCCCGGGGCAGTTACGGATCGTGGCCGGCCTGTGCGGCCAAACTGGGGTTGCCCCGGTGACAGGTCACTCCGGTGGCCTACGGCGTGGAGCCTCGATGGGGGAGGAGGGGACGCGTAGTCTCGACGTCCTTCCGGCCCGTCCCCCGGGCCGGTGCCCTGCTCGCCGTGCGCCCTCCCCGGATCACTACCCTTGGACCTCATGAGCTCGCCCTCCCCCGACTCCCTCCGGATCGGGAACCGCTACCGGCTCGACGAGCGGATCGGTGCCGGAGCGATGGGTGCCGTCTGGCGGGGCACGGACGAGCTGCTGAACCGCACCGTGGCCGTGAAGGAGCTCCTCGCGGCCGCCGTGCCGTCGGCGGAGCAGCTCGAGGAGTCCCGGCAGCGGATCCTGCGGGAGGGCCGGATCGGTGCCCGGCTGCAGCACGCGCACGTCATCTCGATGTTCGACGTCGTGGTGCACGACGAGCGGCCGTGGCTGGTCATGGAGTACCTGCCGTCGCGCTCGCTGGCCGCGGTGCTCGCCGAGAAGGGCCCGATCCCGCCGCGGGAGGCCGCCGCGATCGGGCGCCAGGTCGCCGACGGGCTGGCCGCCGCGCACACCGCGGGGGTCGTGCACCGCGACATCAAGCCGGGCAACGTCCTGATCGCCGAGGACGGCCGGGCCAAGATCACCGACTTCGGTGTGTCCCGTGCCGTCGACGACGTGCAGCTCACCCGCACCGGCGTGATCGCCGGGACGCCTGCGTTCCTCGCGCCCGAGGTCGCCCGCGGGCAGGAGCCGACGGCCGCCTCGGACGTGTTCGCCCTGGGCGCCACGCTCTACGCCGCCGTCGAGGGCGAGCCGCCGTTCGGGCTCGACGACAACGCCTACGCCCTGCTGCACAAGGTCGCGACCGGCCAGATCACCCCGCCGCAGCACGCCGGTCCGCTGACCGCGCTGCTGATGCGGCTGCTCGCCAACGACCCGGAGGAGCGGCCCAGCGCCGCCCAGGCCCGGGACGCGCTGGCCCGGATCGCGGCCGGCCGCTCGGTCGCAGGCCTCGCCGCACCCTCCGACGGCGCTCATGGCGGGGCCCTCGGGGACGGCGCCCACGACGGTGCCGACAGCGCCGACGGTGCCGACGGTGCCGGCAGAGCTGACAGCGCCGTCGTCCCGGCCGCGCACGACGGCGGTACCGTCGCCGACGCGCCCGTCCCGACCCCGCAGGTCATCCCCGGTGGCGCCGCCGCGGCGAAGGGCGGCGCGAGGCGCGGCAACCGCACCCGGCTGCCGGTGATCCTGGCGATCGCCGCCGTGCTGCTGGTCGTCGCCGTCGGCGGGATCGCGATCGGTGCCGTCCGCAGCAACCAGCAGACCCCGCCGCCGGTCGCCGCCGCCCCGACGGAGCCCGCGCCGGCTCCCGCCCCGGCCCCGACGACCGCACCGCCGACCTCGGCGTCCCCGACGCCGACCACGCCGCCGCCGACCACCACGCCTGCCCCGACGACCGGTGCCGGGATGGTCGCCGACCCGGTGTCGTTCGTGCAGAACTACTACCGGATGCTGCCCGACGACATCGACGGTGCGTTCGCGAAGCTGAGCCCGCAGGCCCAGGCACAGTCCGGCGGCATCTCCGGCTACCGCGCGTTCTACAGCCAGATGCGGGTGGTCTACGCCGAGCAGCTGCGCAACGCCGGGCCGAACACCGTCACCGCGACGGTGGTGTTCCAGCGCGCCGACGGGTCGCAGAGCCGGGAGAACTACCGGTTCGTCGTCGGCACCGACGGGCAGAACCGCGAGGTCCTGCAGTCGTTCAGCCAGGCCTGACGCTCAGCCCGGGCTGACCGCGGGCCGCCCGGCCGCCGCGCACACCCACGCCACGATCCGCTCGTTCGTCGCGGCCCGGGTGGCACGGTCGGCGATCTCGTGGCCCTCGTCCGGCACGAGCAGCAGCTCCACCGGCCGCCCGCGCCCGGTCAGCGCGTCGACGATCGCGTGCGCCTGCCCGACCGGGACGTTCGTGTCGTGCTCGCCGTGCACCACCAGCAGCGGCGCGGTGATCGTCGCGGCGTCGGCGAGCGGGGACAGCTCGTCGAGCAGGGCGCGGTCGGTACGCGGGTCGCCGTACTCGGGCACGGCGGGCCCGGCGATCCACGGCTCGGTGCCGGCGTAGAAGGCGGGCAGATCGGACATCCCGCAGACGTCGACGCCGGCGGCGAACAGCTCCGGGAACCGGGTCAGCGCGGCCAGGGTGAGGAATCCGCCGTAGGACCGGCCCGCCACCACCACCCGTTCGACGCCGCCGGTGCCGGCCAGGAACCGGGCCGAGGCCCGCACGTCGGTGAGCGAGAACGGGCGGAGCTCCCGGTCGTCGAGCCGGGCGAAGGTGTCGCCGCGCCCGGAGGAGCCGCGGACGTTCGGGGTGAGCACGGTGACCCCGGCCGCGGCGAGCGCCGCCATGAGCGGTGCCCAGCCGGGGCGTTCCTCGGACTCCGGGCCGCCGTGGAACCACAGCAGCCCGACGCCGTTCGGCGCGGCGGGGCGGTGCAGCCAGCCGCGCAGCTCCAGGCCGTCCTCGGCGTCGAAGGCGACCGGCTCGGGCCGGGTGGTGGTGCGCCACGGGGTCGCGGGCAGCAGCGGGGTGGCCGGAGCGGACCCGTCGAGCGGCACCCGGACGACGTGCGGCGGGGCGCCCGGCGAGTGGCCCGCGACCAGCACCGACCGGCCGTCGCGGGTCACGCTCACCCCGGTCACGACGTCCATCGGTGCGGCGAGGCCCCTGGGCCGCCCGCCGCGCAGGTCGGCGACCTCCAGCTCGGTGCGCCCACCGGCGTTCCAGACGAGCACGGCGTGCGTGCTGGACGGGTCCAGCGCGGCCACGTCGAGGTCGGCGTCGGACCGTCCGGCGACGACGCGGGCCGGGGCGATCCGGTGGTCCGCGGCGGGCCCGAGTGCGACGGCGAGCAGCGCCGCGTGCTCGCGTCCGGCGTCGGTGTGCACCCACAGCGTGCCCGGTGACGTGCCGAACCGTGCCGTCGCGACGAACGCGCGGCCGCCGACGAGCCGGTCGCGGCTGCCGGTGTGCAGGTCGAGCAGCTCCAGGCGGCGCTCGCCGCGGCGTCCGGTGCGCAGCACGACGCGGCGGGCGTCGGCGGAGATCGCCTGCACCGCCGCGGCCTGCCCGCTGCCGACGACGACCGAGGACCCGTCGCGGGTGTCGACCAGGCAGGCGGTGCCTGCGCCGTAGCCGTCGGCGGCGGGGTCGCCGGAGCCGGGGAAGAGGGTCACGCCGAGGTGGCGCCCGGTCGGCGACCACGCCCCGAGGGTCACGCAGGCCGCAGCCGGGGCGATCTCGGTGGCGGGCCCGCCCGCCGGGTCCAGCACGAGCACCCGGTGCCGGTCGCCGCCGGACGGGGCGATCTCGGCCGCGACCCGCCCGCCGTCGGGGGACCAGGCCAGGGAGACGGCGTCGGGACGGTCGATGCCCCCGGCGTCGAGCACCCGGCCGCCGGTGACGGGGCCGGCGGAGGGCAGCGGTGCCACGTGCACCCGCGGGCGCCCGGTGACGTCGGAGATCCAGGCGAGCAGCGTCCCGTCCGGTGACGGGACGGGTGAGTGGTGCGCGGGCGCGTCGGGGCCGGCACCGTGCACGTCACAACCCCCGTTCCTGCAGCCACATCTCCAGCACCGCGACCTGCCACAACGCGTTCGCACCGAAGGTCGTCCGGTGCGCGTTCGGGTCGCGCAGCATCCGGTCGACCCAGTCGTCGCGGACCAGGCCGCGCTTGCGGGCCCGCGGGTCGGTGACCGCCTCGCGCACCCGCTCCAGCAGCCCGCCGTCCAGGTGCCGGATCGCCGGAACCGGAAAGTACCCCTTGCGCCGGTCGATCACGGCGTCCGGCACGAGCCCGCGCGCGGCGTCCTTCAGCACACCCTTCCCGCCGTTGGCGAGCTGCAGCTCGGGCGGGCAGGCGGCCATGGTCTCGACGAGCTCGTGGTCCAGGAACGGGGTCCGTGCCTCGACGCCCCAGGCCATCGTCATGTTGTCGACCCGCTTCACCGGGTCGTCGACGAGCATCACGCCGGTGTCGAGCCGCAGCGCGGCGTCGACGGCGGTGGCGGCGCCGGGGCGGCCCATGTGTTCGGCGATCAGCGTCCGGCTCGGGTCGTGGTCGAGCAGGTGCTCGGGCTCCAGGATGTCGGCCATCGTGGCGTGCGGGCGGTCGCAGAACACGTTCGCGTACGCCTGCGCGGCCTCGCTGCGCGGGGTGTGCGCCAGCGGCGGGTACCAGTTGTAGCCGGCCAGCACCTCGTCGGCGCCCTGCCCGGACTGCACGACCCGCACGTGCGGGGACACGTCCTCGGACAGCAGGTGGAACGCGACGCAGTCGTGGCTGGTCATCGGCTCGGACATCGCCGCGATCGTCGCGTCGACGGCGGGCAGCAGCCGGGCCGGATCGATCATGATCCGGTGGTGGACGGTGCCGAACTCGCGCGCCACCAGGTCGGAGTAGGCGAACTCGTCGCCCTGCTCACCGCCGGCGGGCGGGAACCCGACGGAGAACGTCCGCAGGTTCGGCACCCCGTGCTCGGCGAGCAGCGCGACGATCACCGACGAGTCGAGCCCGCCGGAGAGCAGCACCCCGACCGGCACGTCGGAGACGGTGCGCCGCCGCACCGCGGTCCGCAGCTTCTCGCGCAGGATCGCGGCCCAGTCCGCGGCGTCGAGGCCCTCGAACTCCGGACGCCGGACGTGCTCGGGGCGCCAGTAGCAGGTGTCGGTCTCGCGGCCGTCGCGGCGGATCACGCGGACGGTGGCCTGCGGCAGCTTCCGCACCCCGGCCAGCACGGTCAGCGGCGGCGGGACGACCGCATGGAAGCTCAGGTAGTGGTGCAGCGCAACGGGATCCGGGCTGGTGTCGACGCCGCCGCCTGCCAGCAGCGCGGGCAGCGTGGAGGCGAAGCGGAGCCGGTGGGCGTCGCGGGTGAGGTAGAGCGGCTTGATGCCGAGCCGGTCGCGGGCCAGGGTCAGCGAGCCGTCGTCGCGGGAGTGCACGGCGAAGGCGAACATCCCGTGGAAGCGGCGCACGCAGTCCGGGCCCCAGTGGTGGAACGCCTTGAGCACCACCTCGGTGTCGGAGCCGGAGAAGAACCGGTACCCCAGCGCGTGCAGCTCCTCGCGCAGTGCGCGGTGGTTGTAGATGCAGCCGTTGAACACCAGCGACAGCCCCAGCTCGGGGTCGACCATCGGCTGCGCACCGCACTCGGACAGGTCGATGACCTTCAGCCGCCGGTGGCCGAGGCCGACCGGTCCGGCGACGTGCAGGCCGTGCCCGTGCGGTCCGCGCGGCGCCATGTCGGCGGTGATCCGGGCCAGCGCCTCGGCGTCGGCCGGCCGGTCGTCGAAGCGGAGCTCACCCGCGATCCCGCACACCCCTCCACCTCACGGCGCGGCCGCGGAGTCCGCAAGACCCGCGCTGTTACCGCCCGGTGACCACTGCCCACCCGTGCCAGAGTGGGCGGATGGAGATCGGAGTCGTGTTCCGGCCGGACCTGGCACCCGAGGAGCTCCTCGGCGTCGTCGGCGACGCCGAGGCCGCGGGGGTGTCACAGCTGTGGCTGTGGGAGGACTGCTTCCTGCACGGCGGGGTCGCCACGGCGGCCTCGGCCCTGGCCCGCAGCGAGAACCTGCAGGTCGGGATGGGGTTGTTCCCGGTGCCGTTGCGCAACCCGGCGGTGACGGCCATGGAGTTCGCGAGCCTGGCCCGGCTGTTCCCCGGCCGGTTCCTGCCGGTGCTCGGGCACGGCGTCCTGGACTGGATGGGGCAGGTCGGCGCCCGCGCGGAGTCACCGATGACGTTGCTGCGCGAGTCCACCCTGGCGGTGCGCGATCTGCTGGCCGGCGAGACCGTCCGCACCGACGGGCGCTACGTCACCCTCGACGACGTGACGCTGGACCACCCGCCCGCGCAGGTGCCGCCCGTACTGGTCGGCGCGCGCGGGAGGAAGACCCTGCAGCTCGCGGGCGAGGTCGGCGACGGTGTCCTGCTCGACTCGGGACTGTCCCCGGAGCAGGTCGCCGACGCTCTCGCGACCGTGGCACTGGGCGAGCCCGGCCCGGGGTTCCGGCGGGTCGGCTACCTCGCCGCCCCCGATCCCGATGCGGTCGCCGACGTCGTTCCCGCCTACGGCGAGGCGGGGCTGGACACCGTCGTGCTCGTCCCGCCGCCGGAGGCCCCGGACCCGCGGCCCTGGTTCGGCGCGGCCACCGGGAGCTGACCCCCGGCGCCCGCCGCTCAGGCCAGGATCCAGGTGTCCTTCGCCCCGCCGCCGCGCGAGGAGTTGACGATCATCCCGCCGGGGGGTGCGACCCGGGACAGCGTCGCGGGCAGCACGTCCACGTCCGGCCGGGTGCCGCGCCCGGGCGACTGGACGGCGAAGACCCGCAGGTCGACGGCCTGTGGCTGGAGGACACCGTCGGTGAACGTGGGGTGGGTGGAGATCCGCACGAGGTCCTGGGCGACCCAGCCAGCGGGCCGGGCGCGGATGCCCTCGGCGGCCGCGGCCAGCTCGTCGCGGGTGGCGTCGGGGCCGATCAGGATGCCGGCGCCGCCGTAGCCGTCGACGGGTTTGAGCACCAGCTCGGCGAGCCGGTCGAGGACCTGCTCGCGGGCGGCCGGGTCGACGCACGGCAGCGTCGGCACCGAGGCCAGCACCGGGTCCTCGTTCAGGTAGTAGCGGATCATGTCGGGGACGTAGGCGTAGACCAGCTTGTCGTCGGCGACGCCGTTGCCGGGCGCGTTGCGCAGCGCGACCCGGCCCCGTGCGATCGCCCCGAGCAGCGCCCGTCCGAGCGGGCGGCTGTCCGCGCCGCGCGCGACCGCCAGCTCCGACTCGTCCATCCGGCGGTACAGGGTGGTGATCCGGCGGCGCCGCCCGCCTCCGGCGACGAGGAACACGTCGCCGTCGGTGACCTGCAGCTTCGCCGGGGTGACCAGCGGGATCCCCATCGACTCGGCCAGCAGCGTGTGCTCGAAGTACGCGGGGTCGGACTCGCCCGCGCTGAGCAGCGCCGGCTCGCCGTACGGGCCGTCGGGGTCGCCGGCGGCGAGCGCGGCACGCAGCCGGTCCGGCACGTCGTCGAGGCCGAGGACGTCCTCGGGGGACTCCAGGTCGGGCAGCACGCTGCGCAGCAGGCGGCGGCTCATCATCGAGTAGCCGATCCCGGAGGGGACCCGCAGGTTGTCCTCGAGGACGACCCAGCCGTCGTCGTCGCGGTCGCGGACGAGATCGATGCCGCCGACGGCGATCCGGACCGCGTCCGGCGGGACCAGTGACCCGGAGCGGGTGCGGCCGGGGGCGTCCTGCACGACGCGGGCAGGCACGACGCCGTCGCGGACGATCTCCTGCCGGTCGTAGACGTCGCGGACGAACTGCTCGAGCGCCCGGATCCGTTGCGCGAGACCGGACGACAGGTGCGCCCAGTCGCCCGGCGCGATCAGCCGCGGGACCAGATCCAGCGGGAACAGCCGCGCGCCGTCGGCGTCCGGCTCGACGCCCGGCACCGGGAACGTGACCCCGCGGGCGCGTTGCTCGGTCCGCAGCGCGGTCTCGGCGGCGGCCATCCCGCGCGGGCCGAGCCGCTCCAGGGCGCGGAACAGCCAGCCGTAGGCGGGGCGGACCTCGCGGTCGTCGTCGACGGCCTCGTCGTAGCGGGGCGGGGTGTAGTCGCGCAGCAGCTCCGGCGCGCACGGCACCGTCGACGGCGGCTCGACCGCGGGCACCTCGCCCTGGGTGCGGGCCACCAAGTCGTCGACGACGTCGGCCAGCGACCCTCGCCGCCCGAACGCCCGCCGCTGCAGCGCCGCCGCGGACCCGCGGGCCAGCACCGCCTCGGTCAGCTCGGTGACCTGCTCCAGGTCCCCGGTCTCCTCCAGCCACGGCCGCAGCTCGGCGAGCATCCCGCGCAGCTGCACGGCGGGGGAGACCAGCACCGGCCCGGCCGGATCGACGAGGTCGCCCTCCAGCCCGGAGCGCGCGGCCCGCCACCCGGCGGCGCGCAGCAGCTCGTGCCGGATCCGGGGCAGCGGCAGCCCGGCCTCGGTGTCGGCACGGGCCTTCCCGACCAGGGCGCGGAACAGCCCCGCGACGAGCACGACGTCGTCGACCTCGGGGCAGGCGTCGCACACCCGCAGCTCGACGGTCGGCAGGTGCGCGCTGGGCCGGACGTCGAAGTAGAGCATCCCGGCGTCGCTGATCGTCCCGGACGCGATCAGGTCGGTGATCATGGCGTCGTACTCGGCGGCGGTGGTGACCGCGCCGGGCGGGCCCGCGGTGGGCCAGCGCTGCCAGATCATGCTGCGGTAGCTGGCGTAGCCGGAGTCGTGCCCGCGCCAGTACGGCGAGCTGGACGTGATCGCCAGCAGGGCGGGCAGGGCCGGGGAGACACGGCGGGCGACCTGCACCGCGGTGTCGCGGTCCGGGACGTCGACGTGCACCTGCACGCCGCAGATGTGCTGCTCACGCACCAGCATCTGGTACTCGTGCTGCATCCGCTCGTAGCGGGCGCCTGCGGAGATGTCGTCGCCGGACAGGTCGACCAGCGGCACCGTCCCGGCCGCGACGACGCCGAGCCCGAGCGGCTCCGCGGCGGCGCGCAGGCTGCCGCGCAGCCGGCGGATCTCGGCACGCAGGTCGTCGAGCGACGGTGTCGCGGGCGAGTTCGTCTCCACCAGCGAGCGCTGCAGCTCGGGGAAGAACTCCTTGCCGTCGAGCTGCTCGAGCAGCCGGTCCACCTCCGGCGCCGCACGCCGGTCGGCCAGGCCGACGACGTGGAACTCCTCTTCAACTCCTACGAGCGGTACGTCCCCCACGCCCGGGACGCTAGGACGTCGCTGTTACACCGACATGTCCCACGGAGATCATCTTCTGGGGTTGGTCCGTCCGGCCCATTTGCGCTGAGCTGTACGGATGACTGTCGAGCTGTGCGGAGTGGCTCAGCGTCGCCGCATCAGCTCCGCGTGCTGTGCGGTCGCCTCCGCCCGGGTCATCGGGTCACCGTGTCCGGGCACGAACACCCCCGCCGGACGGGCGAGCAGCGCCGCGACCGCGTCCGGCCAGCAGCTCGGATACGCGTCCGGCCCGTACGACGGCGGAGCCCCGTTCTCCAGCAGGTCCCCGGCGAACAGCACACCCGCGTCCGGTACGTCGACGGCGAGGTCGTGCCCGGTGTGCCCCGGGCCGGGATGCACCAGCTCCACGACCCGGCCCCCGAGGTCCAGGGTCAGCGCGTCGCGGACGGGACGGTCGGGCAGCACGGGCACGGTGCGCCGCAACGCCTCCGCGGTCGCCGGGGCGCCCGTGTCGCGGTAGTGGCGCACCCACTCGGCCCGCTGGACGGCGGTCGTCGCGACCAGCGCGCCCGGGCAGCCGGCCTGGGCGTACACCGGGGAGCCGGGGAACGCCGACGTCCCGAAGGCGTGGTCGAAGTGAGCGTGGGTGATCGCGACGAGCAGCGGCAGCGCCGTCACCTCCCGCACGGCCGCGGCCAGATCGGCGCCCTGGGCCTCGTCGCCGCGGGTGTCGATCACCAGCGCCCGCTCCGCGCCGACGACGAGCCCGGTCGTCAGGTCCAGCTCGTCGTGCCTGCGCGCGAACACCCCGCGCCCCAGCTCGAGCCACCGGTCCGCCACGGTTCCGGAGTCTCCCGCTCAGACCGCGATCGCCGTCGACCGGCCCCGGGCGTCGGCCCCCGGGCCGAGCAGCTCCGCGGTCCCGGCCGCCACCCGCGACGCCGTCCACGCGCACGCCAGCGCGTCCAGCACGTCGTCCATCCGGGCTGCGCCGGGCAGGTCCCCCAGCGCCGCGGCCGGGGAGAGCCACGACGACAGGGCTGCCACCCGCTGCCCGGCCCCGCGCGCGGTCTTCTTCGACGCGAACCGCACCTGCGGCGCCAGCGTCCGGAACGACAGCTCCGGATGGGCCTCCACGACGTGCGCGGGCAGGGTGACCTGCTGGAACTCGGCGATCTTCGGGACGATGTACCAGGCCTGCAGGCTGATCTTCCTCCCGGTGACGCGCTGCGCGGCGGCGCACGCGGACTCGTAGGAGTCCGCGGTGAGCACCGGCTCCGGCGGCGTCGGGAACAACGACGAGCGCGCCGGTCCCAGCCGCGCCGCCGCGAGTCGCTCGGCCTCGCGGCGGGTGCCGTCGACGGGTAACGCCAGCGGGATGTCGACGGCGACGGCGTCGCATCCGGCGGTCGCCTCCAGGACCGCGGCCGCGTCCGGCACCACCGACCACCGCACCTCCGCCTCCGCCATCTCCACTGTCTCCGCCGCCCCGGAAGCGGGAACTGAACCGATCCCGGAGACGACACAGACCACCCAGCCCGTGGGGACACCGTCCACCCCGCCGATCCGCATGGCAGGATCCTGCCCCGTGCGCGTCTACCTGGGCAGTGACCACGCCGGTTTCGAGGTCAAGGGCAAGCTGGTCGAGTACCTGAATGGCAAGGGGTACGAGGCCGTCGACGTCGGTGCGCCGACCTACGACGCCCTCGACGACTACCCCGCCTGGTGCATCGAGACCGCTCGCCGCGTCGTCGGCGACCCGGGCTCGCTGGGCATCGTGCTCGGCGGCTCCGGCAACGGTGAGCAGATCGCCGCGAACAAGGTGCAGGGCATCCGGGCCGCGCTGGCCTGGAACGAGGCGACCGCGTCGCTGGCTCGTGAGCACAACGACGCGCAGGTCATCGGCGTCGGTGCCCGCCAGCACTCGTTCGACGAGGTCACCGCGATCGCCGAGGCGTTCCTGAGCACCCCGTTCTCCGGCGACGACCGCCACCAGCGCCGCATCGACCAGATGCTGACCTACGAGCAGACCGGCGAGTACGACCTGCCGAAGTAGCAGTGCCCGAGGGCCACACCCTGCACCGGCTCGCCCGGTTGCACCGCAAGCTGTTCGTCGGGCGCCCGGTCGCCGTCTCCAGCCCGCAGGGCCGCTTCGCCGCGTCGGCGGAGCTGCTCGACGGAGAGGTGATGACGGCGGCCGAGGCACACGGCAAGCACCTGTTCCACCGCTACGGCCGCGACCGCGTCGTGCACGTCCACCTCGGGCTGTACGGCACGTTCGCCGAGGCCGCGCTGCCCGCACCGGAGCCGCGCGGCCAGGTCCGGATGCGTCTCGTCGGCGCCGACCACTACGCCGACCTGCGCGGCCCGACCGCGTGCGAGCTGCTCACCGGTGCCGAGGCCCGCGCGATCCGCGGCCGTCTCGGCGCCGACCCGCTGCGCCCCGACGCCGACCCCGAGCAGGTGTGGCAGCGGATCTCCCGCTCCCGCAGCCCGGTCGCGACGCTGCTGATGGACCAGTCGGTGCTCGCCGGCGTCGGGAACGTCTACCGCGCCGAGCTGCTGTTCCGGCACGGCGTCGACCCGCAGCTGCCGGGCCGCGAGCTGGACCGCGCCACCTGGGACGCGATGTGGCCCGACCTCGTCGCCCTCATGCGCGACGGCGTGCGCCGCAACCGGATCGACACCGTCCGGCCGGAGCACGACCCGCGCAGGCGCGGGCAGGTCGCGCGCAACGACCGGCACGGCGGCGAGGTCTACGTCTACCGCCGCGCCGGGATGCCCTGCCTGGTGTGCGGCACCGGGGTGAACCACTCCGCGCACGCCGGGCGCAACCTGTTCTGGTGCCCGGTGTGCCAGCCCGCGCACGGCTAGGGTCGGGCCCGTGGGAGAACAGAAGCCGATCGACTGCTGGATGACGGACATGGACGGCGTCCTGATCCGTGAGGGCAACCTGGTCCCGGGGGCGGACCGGCTGCTGTCCCGCCTGCGCGACAAGGGCATCCCGTTCATGGTGCTGACCAACAACAGCATCCACACCGCCCGCGACCTGCAGTACCGGCTCTCGAGTACCGGCCTCGACATCCCCGAGGAGTCGATCTGGACCTCGGCGCTGGCGACGGCGGCGTTCCTCGACGAGCAGCGGCCCAAGGGCAGCGCCTACGTCATCGGCGAGGCCGGCCTGACGACGGCGTTGCACGACAAGGGCTACGTCATCACCGACACCGACCCGGACTACGTCGTGCTCGGCGAGACCCGCACCTACAGCTTCTCCTCGGTGACCACGGCGGTGCGGCTGATCAGCAACGGTGCCCGCTTCGTCGCGACCAACCCGGACGCGACCGGCCCGTCGCCGGAGGGGCTGCTCCCGGCCACCGGCTCGGTCGCGGCGATGATCTCCAAGGCGACCGGGAAGGACCCGTACTTCGTCGGGAAGCCGAATCCGCTGATGATGCGCGCGGCGCTGAACAAGGTCGGCGCGCACTCCGAGTCGACGGTGATGATCGGCGACCGGATGGACACCGACATCCTCGCCGGCCTGGAGGCCGGGATGCGCACGGTGCTGGTGCTCACCGGGATCACGAAGTCCTCGGAGATCGACCGGTTCCCGTTCCGGCCGTCGCGGGTCGTGCCGTCGGTGGCCGACCTGATCGACGAGATCTGAACCTCGGTCCCACGCAGCGTTCGGTCCGACACCGCCTCCGGTCTCACACCGCCGCCCGCTCGCCGCGTGGCTCCTTGCGAATGACAGGCATGTGGTTCACCCTCGAACGCATGTACGGAGCCACGCGCGAGGTGTCGTTCACCGGCCACTCCGGCACCGATCTCTCCGTTACCGAGGTCTCCTGGTGCCGCTGCGACGACTGCGGCAACCAGGCCGAGCTGCCGGCCGCCGAGATCGTCGGCGTCGCGGTGTCGTGCCCGGACTGCCCCGGCACCCTGGTGATCGAGTGGACCTGGGACGTCCGGGTCACGCCGCAGCGGCAGCGGCGCCACAGCGGGATCGCGGCCTGAGTCAGGCCCGTTCGGCGGCCAGCGCGGTGCGCCGGACCTTCCCGGCGTCGTCGCGCAGCGGGTGGTCCACCAGCTCGTAGCTGCGCGGGGTCTTGTACGGGCTCAGCCGCCCGGCCACGTGCGCGCGCAGCGCCTCGGCCAGCTCGGGACCGGCCTCCCCGGCGGGCTGCACGATCGCGTGCACCGACCGGCCCAGGTCCTCGTCGGGCAGGCCGACGACCACGACGTCCCGCACGTCCGGATGCGCCGCGAGCGCGGCCTCCACCTCGGCCGGGTACACGTTCGCCCCGCCCACGATGATCATGTCGGAGCGGCGGTCGGCCAGGTAGAGGTAGCCGTCGGCGTCGAAGCTGCCCATGTCGCCGAGCGACTCCCAGCCGTCGTGGGTACGGGGTTCCGCGCCCAGGTAGTGGTAGGTCGGCCGGTCCTCGGGGCGTACCCAGATCTCGCCGACCACGCCCGGCCCGACCTCGGCGCCGGTCTCGGGGTCGCACACCTTCATCGCGCCGCGGCCGACCCGCCCGACCGAGCCGGGGTGCGCGAGCCACTCGGCGCCGTCGATCGTGGTGCTGGCCTGGGACTCGGTCGCCGCGTACAGCTCGACGAGTGTCTGCGGCGGGATCCGCTCCAGCCAGCCGCGCTTGACCTCCGGCGGGCACGGGGCGCCGACGTGCAGCACCGTCCGCAGCGAGCCCAGGTCCGTGGCGCGCCAGGTGTCGTCGCCGAGGCGCAGCATCCGGCTCATCATCGTGGGCACGACGTAGAGCCAGGTCACGCCGTGCCCGGGGACCAGCTCCAGGGCACGGGCGGCGTCGAAGCGCTGCATGAGGACGACGTGGTGGCCCTGCAGCAGCGCCATCAACGTGAACATGTACGGCGCGTTGTGGTGCAGCGGCGCGGTGCAGAGGAAGACGCCGTCGCGGTCGATCCGCAGCGAGTCCGCGCGGGGGAGCACCTGCTCCACACAGGCGGCCTGACCGGCCACGATCACCTTCGGCCTGCCGGTGCTGCCGCCGGAGGTGGGCGCCTTCCAGGACGGCCCGACGACGTCCGGCAGTGCACCGCCGTCGTACGCGTCCGGGTCGGACCAGGTCGCGAGCGGGCTGTCGACGACCAGCGCCGGCGCCGCGACCTCCAGCACCGCCTCCCGCTCGGCCTCGGGCAGCTTCGCCGACAACGGCTGCGGCACCGCCCCCAGCTTCCACGCTGCCACCGAGCACTCCAGGTGGTCGACGACGTTGGGCAGCTGGATCGACACCAGGTCGCCGCGCCGCACCCCACGCGCCGCGAACGCCCGCGCGAGCCGGTCGGTGCGGTCGTCGAACCCGGCGCGGGTGCGCACGGTGTCGCCGTCGGAGACCAGCGGGCGCTCCGGATCGGCCGCGACGAGCTCGCGCAGCCGGGCGGCGAGCGCGGTCGAGCCGGGGGCGACGGCGGGCTCGGGGAAGCGGGTGTTCACCGGGTGGGCTCCACAGGAGTGTCGGCGGCGGGTACGAGGGGCGCGGTCTCGTCCGGGACCGGGCCTCGGGCCAGGACGAACCGCGCCGAGAACAGGGTGATCAGCACGATGACCAGCGAGTACACGACGACGGGCACGATCGACCCGGTCGCGGACAGCATCGCCTTGCCGAGGATCGGGGCGGTCCCGCCGAACACCGTGCCCGCCAGCGCGTAGGCGAAGGAGATCGCGGTGTAGCGCATCCGGGCGGGGAACGCCTCGGCGAGCATCCCGGCCATCATCGCGTAGTACATGGTGTGCGGGAGCGTCGCGAGCGCCATGCCGAGCGCGGCCAGGCCGAAGTCCCGGGTGGAGATCATCCAGAACATCAGCGGGAACAGCGGCAGCTCGCAGAGCAGCAGGACCGTGACGACCTTGCGCGGGTTCCACCAGGTCGCCATGAACGCGCCGAGCGGCTGGGTCAGGAACTGTACGGTCGAGCTGATCAGGACGACGTTGAGGAAGGTCCGCCGGTCGAACCCGAGCTCGTTCACCGCCCAGGACAGCGCGAACGTGTTCTTGAAGTACGCGGCCGCGGCGACGAGCGCGCACGCCCCGACGGCGACGACGACCATCCCGGTCCGCTCCCGGAACAGCTCCGCGACCGGGTAGCGGGCTGTGCGCCCGGCCGAGCGCAGCCGGGCCAGCTCCGGGCTCTCCTCGATCCGCAGCCGGATGAACAGCCCGACGACGACCAGCGCCGCGGACACCAGGAACGGCACCCGCCAGCCCCAGGACAGGAACGACTCCTCGGGCAGCAGCGCGACCAGTGCGAACGAGCCGGTCGCGAGCATCTGGCCGGCCGGGCTGCCCTGCTGGGCGAACGCGCCGTAGAGGATCCGGCGGTTCTTCGACGCGTGCTCGGACGCGATGAGCACGGCGCCGCCCCACTCGCCTCCGACGGCCAGGCCCTGCACCAGCCGAGCCGCGACCAGCAGGATCGGTGCGAACACGCCGATCGTGCCGTAGGTGGGCAGCAGGCCGATGGTGAGCGTGGAGACGCCCATGAGCAGCAGCGTCGCGACGAGTGCGGTCTTGCGGCCGAGCCGGTCACCGAGGTGGCCGAAGACGATGCCGCCGATCGGCCGGGCGAGGAAGCCGACCCAGAACGTCGCGAACGACGCCAGCACCCCGGCGGCGGGGGAGGCGTTCGGGAAGAACAGCGGGCCCAGGACCAGCGCCGCGGCGGTCCCGTAGATGTAGAAGTCATACCACTCGACGGTGGTGCCGACGAACGACGCGATCCCGGCCTTCCGGCGCATCGCCGGGGTACTGGGCGCGGGGCCGATCGGGGTGCTGGAACTCAACGCGGTGCCCCCTTGCACGCGGGTGGAGGACGGCCACGGACGTCGTCGGCTGTGACCGCCACCACGTCACCGTAGGCCACGATTGCATCGTGATCGGGACGATTTCACTTCCGATCCTGTCGTTCGAACGACATGATCTGCCAGTGGAGCTGCGTCAGCTGGAGTCCTTCGTCGCGGTCGCCGAGGAGCTGCACTTCGGCCGGGCCGCCGCCCGGCTCCAGGTTTCCGGACCGCCGCTGTCCCAACAGATCCGGCGCCTCGAACGCGAGGTGGGAGCGGCGTTGTTCGACCGGCACACCCGCGCGGTCGCGCTCACCCCGGCCGGCGAGGCGTTCCTGCCGCGGGCCCGGCGCGCGCTGGCCGCGGCGGCCGAGGCGGTCGTCGAGGCCCGGGAAGCCGCCGGTGGTCGTACCGGGACGGTGCGGCTCGGGTTCGCCGGGCCCAGCTCGAACCGCTGGCTGTACGCGACCGCCCGCCGCTTCCGCGGAACGCGCCCGCGTGCCCGCCTCGAGCTGGTCACCGGCCGGTTCTCCGGCGAGCTCGCCGAGGACCTGCGCGCCGACCGCGTCGACGCCGCCCTGATCCGCACCCCGGTCGACGACACCGGGCTGGAGGTCCGCGAGCTGACCCGGCAGCGGCTGATGGCTGCGCTGCCCGAGGAACATCCGCTCGCCGCGCGCACCGAGCTGGCACTGGCCGAGCTGGCGCGCGAGCCGTTCGTCGCCTATCCGGCCGCGCGGATGGCGTTGCTGCGCACCGCTGTCGACGCGGCCTGCCTGCACGCCGGGTTCGCCCCGAGGATCGAGCAGGAGGCGCCGGAGACGCACACCCTGCTGTCGCTGGTCGGAGCGGGTGTGGGGGTCGGTCTGGCGCTGGAGGCGACCGCGGACCTGGGCACCCCGGGCGTCGTGCTCGTCGAGCTGACCGACGCGCCGGAGGTGCCGCTGGCCCTGGCCTGGAAGCGGGACGCAGGCAACCCGGTGCTGCCCGCGCTGCTCGACGCGGCGCTCGCGCCGTTCTGACCGACGTTGCGCCGGCGCCGGCCCTGCCCCGAGGGGCACCCTCGTTCCCACCGGCGGCAGCCGGGGTGCCCCTCGGGGCAACGGGGCGTGGCCCGGTGCCGCTACTCCGCCACCTCACCGGCCCGGCGCACGTAGTCGATCATTGCCTCGTCCGGGCCACCCGCTGCGACGACCTCCTCGGCGTTGTCCGCACGCATCCGGAAGAGCTGCTCGCGCAGCTCCGGGTCGCCGCGGTGGAACGACGCGAGCAACTCCTCCCATCGCTCCCGCAGCACCTGGACCCGCGGGTCGGCCGGGTCGGTGCCCGCGGTCATCTCGGCCCGCAGGCTCGCGATCAGCGCAGGCCAGGCGGCGGCCGCGGCCTCGCCCTCCTCGCGTCGCGCCTGCAACGCCGCGACCTGCTCGGCCGTGAAGTACTGGTTGAAGGTGTCGTTCACCCTGCTCACCTCGTCGATCATCGTGAGGACGTCCGACGGGTCCGGCTCCGGCCGCTCCCGCAGCCGGTCGACGACCCCGGCGAGCGTGCCGCGCAACGAGCGCAGTGCGGTCAGCCGGGCGTCGACCTGCTCCAGGTGCGCGGACAGGACGGTGGCGAAGGAGCCGGTCTCGAGGAGCTCGCCGATCGCGTCCAGGGACAGCCCCAGTTCGCGCAGCGCCACCACCTGGTAGACGCGGCGGATGTCGCCGTCGTCGTAGAGCCGGTGGCCCGAGGCGGTCCGCGCCGACGGCACGACCACCCCGCGCTCCTCCCAGTGGTGCAGCGTGCGCACCGTCAGCCCGGTCGCCCGGGCCAGCTCGCCGACCTTCACGCCCGTCCCTCCCGTCGTGGTCCCGTCGTGCCACCGGTTCGGCGGCACGACCGAGCCTCCGGCCTGACGTCGCGTGAGGTGCAAGCCCAGGACCGCCGGCCCCGCTGTCCCGAGGGGCACCCTCGTTCCCACCGGCGGTAGCCAGGGTGCCCCTCGGGGCAACGAGAGCGCCGGCGGATTCAGCCGTGGAACACGTAGTCCTCGGGGGCCAGGCGCTCCACCCGGGCGTCGTAGTCGCGCATGTACCCCGGCCAGTTCGTGACCACCCGGCCGGTGTCGTCGCGATACCACGAGTCGCAGCGCGTCCAGGCGGTGCCGGGGAAGGCGGCCTGCACCTCGGCGTCGTAGGCGCGTTCGACGTCGGCGCGCACCTCCACCGCCGACGCGCCGCGCCGCTGTGTCTCCACCAGTGCCTGCCGCACGTGACGCACCTGGGTCTCCAGGTACCGGATGATCGACCCGCCGGAGGTGTTGGTGTTCGGCCCGTAGAGCACGAACAGTGACGGGAAGCCGGGCACGGTCATACCCAGGTAGGCGTGCGCGCCGTCGGCCCAGGCGTCGTCCATCCGCCGCCCGCCGGGCCCGACGATCTCCATCGGGAACATGAACTCGGTCGCCGCGAACCCGGTGCCCCAGATGATCGTGTCGGCCTCGTGGAGTACGCCGTCGGCGGTGCGGACGCCGTCGGGGACGATCTCGGTGACCCGCTCGGTGTGCAGCTCCACGTTGTCGCGCCGCAGCGCGGGCAGCCAGTGCGAGCTGAACAGGATCCGCTTGCAGCCGAACGTGTAGTCCGGCCAGACCTTCGCCCGCAGCTCGGGGTCGCGCAGCTGCAGCCGCATGAACAGCGTCGAGTAGAGCCGCCCCAGCCGGCCGAACGTCCTCGGGTGCCGGATCAGCACGGTCAGCATCTCGCAGTACTCGGTGATGAACCGCCGCCGCCACCGCTGCAGGCCCGGGACGTGCCGGATCGCCGCCCGCCACCACCGCGGGAACGTCCGGTTGCGCCGCGGCAGGAACCAGTTCCCGCTGCGCTGGAACACGTCGAGGTGGGCGACCTCGGGCGCGATCTCCGGCACGAACTGCACCGCGCTCGCCCCGGTGCCGATCACCGCGACGCGGCGTCCGCGCAGGTCGTGGCCGTGGTCCCAGCGCGCGGAGTGGAACGCGTGCCCGGCGAAGCGCTCGATGCCGGGGATGTCCGGGGTGATCGGCCGGTTGAGCTGGCCGGTCGCGACGATCAGGACGTCGGGATGCCAGGTGCGGCCGTCCTCGGCGGTGACCGTCCACGGCTCCTCGGTGCGCTCGCGGACCGCGGACACGATCCGCACCCCGGTCTGCACCAGGTCGGCGACGCCGTACTCCCGGGCCACTCCGTGCAGGTAGGCGAGGATCTCCGGCTGCGGTGAGCAGAGCCGCGTCCAGTCGGTCCGCTGGGCGAAGGAGTACGAGTAGAGGTGGCTCGGCACGTCGCAGGCGGCGCCCGGGTAGGTGTTGTGCAGCCAGGTCCCGCCGATGTCGTCGGCCGCGTCGACGATCGTCACGTCGCGGATGCCGTGCGCCCGCAGCTCGATCGCCGCCGCGATCCCGCCGAACCCGGCGCCCACGACCAGGACCTTCGGTGTCTGCACGGGACCTCCTCGTCACCACCACGACCGTTCGATGATCACCGTAGCCCCGGGCGAGGGACATGCCGTTCAGCCGTTCGGGCGCAGGGTGTCCCGCTTCACCCGACGACGTGGTGCAAGGCCTCGAGCACCGGAGGAGGGTGGGAGGTGAGCGGCCGGCGCCGTGACCGGCTGCGGAGGGGAGACCGGACATGAGTGCCGGGACGATCGTGGTCGGTGTGGACGGGTCGGAACCCGCCGGAGGCGCGGTGCGCTGGGCCGCGCACGAGGCCGCGGTCCGCGGGGCGGACCTGCGGATCGTGCACGCCTTCGACGTCGCGGGCCTGTATGCGCAGGCATCCGCGGTGTCGGTCCTCGACGACGTCGAGGAGCGGATGCAGGGCGAGTCGGACCGCATCCTGAATGACGCGTCGCAGCTGGCCGCCGAGGTCGCGCCGGACGTGGCGGTGGAGACGGCCTGGGTCCGCCAGGCCCCGGTCCTCGCCCTGCGCGAGGAGTCGAGCACCGCGCTGTTCGTGGTGATCGGCTCGGCCGGGCGCGGGACGCTGGGCAGCGCGCTGGGCTCGGTGACCCTGGGTATCGCGTCGCACGCCGAGTGCCCCGTGGTCGTCGTCCGCGGCGAGGTCGCGGAGGCGGGCCCGGTCGTGGTCGGTGTCGACGGCGGCCCGCTCTCGGACATCGCGCTGGCGCACGCCTTCGCCGAGGCGTCGCTGCGCCGGGCGCCGCTGCTGGCCGTGCACGTGTGGAGCGACGCCGACATCCGCCGGTCGCACCTGGGCGACCTGTTCGTGAACGCGCCCTGGGAGAAGATGCGCGACGCCGAGGAGCGCGCACTGTCCGAACGCCTCGCCGGCTGGTCGGAGCGCTACCCCGACGTCGTGGTGTCCCGCCGGATCGGGCAGGCCGAGCCGGCCGCCGCGCTGGCCGAGGCCAGCGAGGGCGCGCAGGCCGTCGTCGTCGCCACCCGCGGGCGGGGCGGCTTCCGGGGCCTGCTGCTCGGCTCGACCGGTCTCGCGCTGATCCAGAAGTCGGCCTCGCCGGTCCTGCTGGTCGGTCCGGACGCCCGGGCAACGCCCTGACCTGCTGTTCTCTAATGTGATTCGGGTCACGTAAGAAGATCCGTGATGATTTCCGCGCCGGCTTGTCCTACGGGTGTCGAGGCGAGGGGGAATGACGCCGCGCGACGTGCCGGGGGCCGTCGCAGGCTTCGACGGCCGGGTCCCGTGGGGGCGGGACCCGGCCAGGCGTCGCGCCGGAAGGAGAAGTCGGACGTGCAGGACGGTGCTGGCGGGTGAGTCCCGGACGAGGTGGGCTCGACGCGGCCGCCGACGCCTGGCTGATCGAGAAGGCGAAGGAGGGCACTCCCGAGGCCTACGAGGAGCTGGTGCGTCGGCACCGCGATCGGATCTACCGGATCGCGCTGCGCATGGTGGGCAACTCCCACGATGCCGAGGACGTCGCCCAGGACGTCGTCCTGACGCTGTTCACCGCCCTCGTCGGCTTCTCCGGAGGAGCCAAGTTCACGACCTGGATCTACCGGGTCGTGGTCAACCGGTGCATCAACCTGATCAACAAGCGGCAGGGACACGAGCCGCTGGAGGACCCGGACGTCGCCACGACCCCTGGCGCCGACCGGCAGGCCGAGGCGCGCGGACAGGTCAAGGCGGCGATGGCCGCGGTCACCGAACTGCCGACCGAGCTGCGCGCCCCCGTCGTGCTCGTCGACATCGAGCAGATGAGCTATCAGGAGGTCGCGGCGATCCTCAACGTCTCCGAGGCGACGGTTCGGGGCCGCCTGCACCGAGGGCGACGCAAGCTTCTCGAGACCCTGCGGGAGTGGACATGAGCTTCCACGACGAGCAGGACGAGATGCTGGTCGAGCAGCGGTTGCCCTGCGGCCGTTCCACCGACGACCTCATGGATCAGGTCGCCGCCGGCCGGGGTGCCGAGCGCGACGAGCACCAGCAGCACTGCGTGCACTGCCAGGCCGCCCTCGGCGAGTACGAGCGGCTGTGGGGGCCGATGGAGGAGCTCGCGGCCGAGGAGGTCACCGCGCCCGAGGGCAAGTTCGACAGCGTGATGCGCCGGCTGCGCGGGGCGTTCTCCGAGCCCAACTACGCCGTGCTGCCCGGACCGCTGGGCGCCACGCGGATCGCCGCCCGGGTGATCGTGGTGACCGCGAGCCGCTCCGCACAGGCCGTCGAGGGCGTCCGGGTCGCACTGAGCAAGGTCGGCGACGAGGGCGACGACGTCACCGTCGGCGTGGCCGGCTCCAGCACGGCGATCGAGATCGTGCTCGCCGCGAGCTACGGCGAGGACCTGCACGACCTGGCCGAGCGCGTCCGGCGCGAGGTCACCGAACAGATCCATGAGCTCACCGGGCTCACGGCTGCCGAGGTCAGCGTCGTCATCGACGACGTCCTGGACTGAGGCGTCACCGACAACAGGGGGGACCACGACGTGACTGCAGTGCCGCACCAACCGTCGCGCCAGGGACACGTCCTGCCGCCGTCACGGGACCGTCTCCGTGTCCGGCGGACCGAGCTGTGGCATCGACCCGGCTGCCACGCAGCCGGTGGGGGAGTGTCAATGATGGACACCACCGTCCGCATCACCGCGGTTCCCCGGCCGGGCGGCCGCGTGCTGCTCCGCTGCCTCGGGGAGATCGACAGTGCGGCGGCCCCGGAGCTGACCCGCGAGCTGCAACGGTGGGTCGACGGGTCCTGCTGCGTCGTGCTCGACCTGTGCGGGGTGACCTACCTCGACGCGTCCGGGCTCACCGCGCTGCTCGTCGGGCTCCGGCACGCCGAGCAGGTCGGCGGCCGGCTGCGCCTGGGCCGCGGGGTCTCCCGGCAGGTCCGGCGGGTGCTGGCCGCGTCGGGGGTGCAGACCCTGTTCGACGACGCCGACGCCGCCAACCCCTGCGCGCACGGCTCGCGCTGAGCGCGGCTCAGCGCGCTCCGCGCAGCAGGAGCTCGCGGCCCTCGGGATCGGTGAGCGTCGCGTAGCGGCCCCAGTCCTCGTCGACGGGGTCGGTGGCGGCGAGCCCACGCTCCCGGACCCGCGCGACGACGCCGTCGAGGTCGTCGGTGATCAGCCCGACCGGGTACGCGGTGTCCGGCTCGCGGCCGAAGTCGCCGGCCCGGCTCAGCACGAGCCCGGTGTCGGCGTCGGGCGGGACGACCTCGATCCAGCTGGCCCCGGGCCACATCTCCGCGTCGGTGCGGACGGTGAATCCGAGGACGCTCGTGAAGAAGTCGAGCATGACGCCCTGGTCGGCGACCGCGACCGTCGCCCAGGCGATGCGGGTACTCATGGCCGACGACCGTAGCGGCGCCCGCCAGTGTGGGGGCGTCGAAAACCGGTCGGATCCGCGGACGGTCGTCGCTACCGTGACCTGCGACGACTCCGAGGAGGGGCCAGTGCTCACCACCATGCGTGCCGACCTGACGACGGCGTTGAAGGCCCGTGACCGGGTCACCGCCGCCGCCCTGCGCTCGGCCCTGGCCGCGTTCGACAACGCCTCCGCGGTCGAGGCCGCACCGGCCGCGGGCTCGGGTGAGCACGTGGCCGGCGCGGCGACCGGGGTCGGGGCCGCCGAGGCGGAGCGGCGTTCCCTGTCGCGGGACGACCTGGACGCGGTGCTCGACGAGGAGATCCGCGAGCGTTCCGCAGCGGCGGAGGTCTACGCCCAGGCGGGCCGGGCCGCCGACGCGGAGCGTCTGCGCGCCGAGGCCGCGGTCCTCGCGCGGTACCGGTCAGACGCGTGATCGTCTTCTCCGAGGGGTTCGGTGCCACATCCGGCACCGGATCCCTCGCTTGCGGTGATCACGCCACTCAAGATCACCGTTCTGCCGGTGTGCGGTGCCACCGGCGGCACGAAACACCGGCAATCCGCTGATCACCCGGCCCAGACCCGCTCCCCGTCCACGGTCTCCTCGGTGGGCGCCATCCCCACGGACCGCGCCAGCGTCTCGGAGTGCGCGTGCCCCGGCGCGATCGCCGCCCGCAGCTGACGGATTCCGTTGCGCGCCAACCAGTCGGTCATCCCGGCCGCTGCCTCGCGCCCGAACCCGCGGCCCTGGAACTCCGCCCCGACGACCCACGCGACCCAGGCCTGCTCGCAGCGGACGGTCGCCTGCACTGTCGCGACGAGCCGGCCGTCGGCGACCCGTCGCGCCATCCAGTTCAGCCAGGGCTCCGTAGGGACCCATCGCACCACGTGATGATCGAATTCTGCGACGGATCGGGTGCCACATCCGGCACCGGACCCCTCGATCGCGGTGATCATGGATCGGGCCGCTGCCGCTGGTCGGGGTGGCGGGATTTGAACCCACGGCCCCTCGCTCCCAAAGCGAGTGCGCTACCAAGCTGCGCCACACCCCGTCGTCGGCAGTCTAACCGGACGCCCCGCCCTGCCGGTCGGCCCCATCGGGCGCGGTGTGTCCCGCGCGACAGTGCGCAAGCGTTGATCGCCAACCCTGAGCGTTCCTAAGGTAAGGCTCCCCTAAAAACGGAGGAGCCGCTTGAGAACGCCGTCGCGCCCCGAGGGCCTGCACGACCCGGCTGCGGAGCACAGCAGCTGCGGCGTGGGGCTGATCGTCCGCAAGGACGGCCGGCAGACCCACGACGTCCTCGTCCAGGCCCACCGCGCGCTGTGCGCGGTGCCGCACCGCGGCGGCATGTCCGCCGAGGGCGTCGGCGACGGCGGCGGCGTCTCGGTCGACCTGTCGGTCCGCTTCTTCTCGGCGCTGGCCGGGCGGGAGCTGGAAGCGGGGCGGTTCGGGGTCGGCAACTTCTTCCTGCCCGCCGAGCAGGGGCGGGCGCGGGCGGCGGAGAAGCTGGTCACGCGCGTCCTCGAGGAGCACGGCTGCACGATCCTCGCCGTCCGTGACGTGCCGACCGACCCGTCGGTGCTGCGCCCGGCCGGGCCCGCCGCGCAGCTCCCGATCCGGCAGTGGATCTTCACTCTGCCCGACGGCGAGACCGACACCGAGCGGTTCACCCACCGCTGCCTGCTCGACGTCGAGGAGGTCGCCTACTCCGACGCCGAGCTCGCCGGTCTCTACCCGCTGAGCCTGTCCACCCGCACCCAGGTGCTCAAGGGCCGGCTCAACTCGTGGGAGGTGCTGCGCTACTTCACCGACCTGCGCGACCCCGCGCACGAGGTCCGCAGCCTGTACTTCCACACCCGGTTCTCCACCAACACCGACCCGCACCCGACGATGGCCCAGCCGTTCCGGCTGCTGGCACACAACGGCGAGCTCAACACCGACCGCAAGAACCGCATCGCCGACGACGCCCTGGCCCGCGCCCGCGGCCGCCGTATCGTCCGCCCGCCGGGCCAGTCCGACAGCGCGCGGCTGGACCAGACGCTGAACGACCGCGTCGCCGAGGACGGGCTGGATCTGGTCGCCGCCGTCGTCGCGATGATGCCCCCGGCCTGGGAGAACGACCGCTCGTTGTCCGAGCCGGTCCGCGCGATGCTCGAGTACACCTCGCTCGCCGAGGAGTGCAACGACGGCCCGGCCGCGCTCGTCTTCTCCGACGGCGACGTCATCGGTGCCCGTCTCGACCGGCTCGGCCTGCGCCCGCTGCGCACCTGCGAGACCGACGAGTACCTGACCGTGTCTTCCGAGGCCGGCCAGTTCGATCTGCCCGACGACCGGGTGCTGCGCCGCGGCCGCATCGAGGCAGGCGGGATGCTCTGGTGGAGCGCCACCGAGCAGCGCAGCTTCGGCACCGCCGAGACCCTGGAGCGTCTCGCCGCCCGCGCCGACTACCCGGCGTTGCTCGCGCAGGCCCGCACCGGGCTTCCCGACGTCTCAGCAGCTGAGGCAACCGAGGCAACCGCGGAGGCCCCGGAGAGCGACCTCACCCTCCCGCAGCGCTACGTCGCCTACGGCCTCGACCAGGAGGCGTTCCGCTACCTGCTCGACCCGATGCTCGACAACGGTGCCGAGAAGATCTCCGCGATGGGCTACGACAACGCGATCAACGCCCTCACCGACCGCGAGGGCGGCGTCGCCCGCTTCTTCACCCAGCGGTTCGCGCAGGTCACGAACCCGCCGCTGGACCCGATCCGCGAGGCCGACGGCATGACGCTGCGCGTCGCGCTCGGCGCCCGCCCGACCGGCCCCGGCGCACCCGGCACGCACCGGATCGTGCTCGACTCGCCCGTTCTCGACGCCGACGACCTCGACCGGGTCACCGGGCAGACCCGGGTGCCGGTCGCCGCGTTCGAGCTGCTGCACACCCCCGGCTCGCTGGAGCAGGCGATCGACGCCCTGTGCGACGACGTCGTCGCCTTCGCGCGCACCGGCGGCGGCATCGCCCTGCTCGACGACCGCGGTGCCGGATCCGAGCGCGCCCCGATCCCCGCGGCGCTCGCCGTCGCCGCCGTCGACCGCGCGCTGACCGAGGCCGGTCTCGCGCCGTCGGTGTCGCCCGTCGTCGCGACCGGGCAGGTCTGCAGCTCGCACCACCTGGCGGTCCTGCTGGCGTTCGGGGCGTCGGCGGTGCACCCGCACACGGCCCGGCTGCGCGCCGAGGAGCAGCACGGCACCGACGCGCGTGCCGCGTTCGGCCGCTTCCGCAAGGCCGCCGAGAAGGCGCTGCTCAAGACGATGGCCCGGGTCGGGCTGTGCACCGCGGGCAGCTACGTCGGCGGCCAGTTCCTCGAACCGTCCTACCTGGACACCGCCGACCCGGTGCTGTCCCGCTGGTTCGCCGAGCTGGACTCCCCGGTCGGCGGCGTCGGGTTCGCCGAGATCGAGGACTCCGCCGCGCGCTGGCACTCCCGCGCGCTGACCGTCACCGGGCCCGAGGACATCCCGGCACTGGGGCTGTTCAAGGAGCGCTCCGACGGCGCCGGGCACTCCTACGGCGTCACCGCCGTCCGCGCGTTCACCGACCTGGTCGACGAGCGCACCCCGCTGACCGCCCCGGCCGTCGAGTCCTCGCTGCGGCTGCTCCCGCTCGCCGCGCTCAACGACGCCTTCGGCCTGCACGACGACGCCTACGTCCACGGCGGGCTCGCCGAGCTCACCCCGGACGAGATCGACGCGTTCGCGATCACCCGGGGCTACCGGGAC
This sequence comes from Pseudonocardia phyllosphaerae, assembly GCF_046546475.1. NCBI lineage: Bacteria > Bacillati > Actinomycetota > Actinomycetes > Pseudonocardiales > Pseudonocardiaceae > Pseudonocardia > Pseudonocardia phyllosphaerae. The sequence goes on along the minus strand of NZ_JBKGXS010000013.1, from coordinate 7,828 downwards.
TTCGTCGACACGATCGTCGCGGAGCGCGCCGAGCGTCCGTCGGCGCTGCGCGACGTCCTCGGCCTGCGCACCGGGGTCGAGGAGCCGGTCGCGCTCGACGACGTCCAGCCCGCGCACGAGATCACCCGCACCCTGGCCTCGGGCGCGATGAGCCACGGCGCGCTGGTCGCGAGCGCGCACGAGGCCGTCGCGCACGGCACGAACATGGTCGGCGGCATGTCCAACTGCGGCGAGGGCGGGGAGAACCGGTCCCGGTTCGGGACGATCCGCGGCTCGCGGATCAAGCAGTTCGCGTCCGGGAGGTTCGGGGTCTGGGCCGGCTACCTGGCCGACCCGATGATCGAGCAGATCGAGATCAAGATCGCCCAGGGCGCCAAGCCCGGCGAGGGCGGGCAGCTGCCCGGCGCCAAGGTCACCGTCGACATCGCCGCCGCCCGCGGTGCGACGCCCGGCGTCGAGCTGGTCTCACCGCCGCCGCACCACGACACCTACTCCATCGAGGACCTCGCCCAGCTCATCCACGACGCCACCGCGGCGCGGGTGAAGGTCGTGGTCAAGCTGGTGTCCTCGGAGGGGATCGGGACGATCGCCGTCGGCGTCGCGAAGGCGGGCGCGCACGTCATCAACGTCGCAGGCAACACCGGCGGGACCGGCGCCGCCGCCGTCACCAGCCTGAAGTTCGCCGGGCGCTCGGCGGAGATCGGGCTCGCAGAGGTGCACCAGGCGCTGTCCGCCCACGGCCTGCGCGACGCCGTCGAGCTGCGCTGCTCGGGCGCGCACCAGACCGCGAACGACGTCGTGGTCTCCGCGCTGCTCGGTGGCGACAACTTCGAGTTCGGGACGACCGCGCTGATGATGCTGCGCTGCGTCATGGCGAAGAACTGCAACGTCAAGTGCCCCGCCGGGATCACCACCAACGCCGAGGCGTTCGACGGCGACCCGCGCGCACTGGCGCAGTTCCTGCTCAACATCGCCCACGAGGTCCGCGAGATCCTCGCCCGCCTCGGGCTGCGCAGCCTGCGCGAGGCCCGCGGGCGCACCGACCTGCTGGAGCTCCTCGAGAATCCGGCGATCGTCGCGCGCCTGGACCTGCGCCGGATGCTGCACCGCAGCACGACCCCGCAGGTCGCCGACCCGGTGCGGGTGCCCGCCGACCACGACCACGACGAGCGCTGGTCGGCGACCGTGCGCGCCGCGCTGGAGGCGGGGGAGACCGGCGTCGAGATCGACGGCGGCCTGCTCGGCAACCGGCACCGCTCGGTGGGCGGGCGCCTGGCCGTCGACGTCGAGCGGATGCTCAACCACGAGGGCGTCACCGGCATCGCGCTGCGCGACGACCGCGGCCGTCGCTTCCTGCCCGACCGCTTCGCCCGGATCCGCACGCACGGCTCGGCGGGGCAGTCGTTCGGGCTGCTGTGTAACGACGGGCTGTGGCTGGAACACACCGGCACCGCCAACGACGGCGTCGGCAAGGCCGCGTGCGGCGGGACGATCTCCCTGCTCAGCCCCGGCGGAGGCGAGGACCGGCCCGGTGAGAACGTGCTCATCGGCAACTTCGCGCTGTTCGGTGCCACCGGCGGCCGGCTGTTCGTCCGCGGCGAGGCCGGTGACCGGTTCGCCGTGCGCAACTCCGGAGCGTCGGCGGTCGTCGAGGGCCTCGGCGACTTCGGCTGCGAGTACATGACCGGTGGCGCCGTGCTGAACCTCGGCGCGGCCGGGGTCGGGCTCGGCAACGGCATGTCCGGCGGCTTCCTCTACCAGTACGACCCGGCCCGGGTCGCGCGGTTCAGCACCGACTCCGTCGACGTCGCCCCGGTCGAGGGCTTCCACGACACCGCGGTCCGGCTGCTGCTCGGCTGGCACCTCGAGGCCACCGGGTCCCCGCTCGCCCGCCGCCTGATCGAGCACTGGGACTCCGAGCGCGCCCACGTGCTCGTCGCGACCCCGCGGGCGCTGCGCCTCTACCAGGACGCCGACGCGATCCTCGCCGCCCGCAGCCGCAAGGAGCTGGTCGACGAGCTGGCCGAGGCACTGGCCGCGCATCAGGTGCGCCGGCACAAGCTCGCCGCCCGTGACGGTGTCGCCGTCGCCGACGGCGTGGTCCCCGCCGACGCGACGGAGGAGATGTTCGCCCTGCTCAACGGTCTGACCGTGCAGACGATCGCCGAGGACGTGGCGCGCAGGCGCGGGACCACCGCCCGGCACCTGCTGCTCGTCGAGGACCACGCCGTGCGGGCCCGGCTGGTGCGTTACGCCCGCGACGCGCTCGCCGGCTACGACGACGCGCAGCTCGCCGTGCTGGTCTCCGACAAGCGCGTCGGCGACCTCAAGGCCGCACTCGCCCGGCGCGACGTGACCGGCACCGACAGCCCCGGGACGTTCGGCTGGATCCTCGCCCAGGACCGGGCGAACACCGAGCGGCTCGGGCGGCTGCCCGGCGTCGAGGAGCTGTTCGCCGCGCAGGCCGCACCGGACCTGGTGGGTGCCCGGTGACCGCGCAGCTGCCCACTCCGCCCGCGGACCTGTCCGGCCTGGAGATCGACGCCGACGCCCCGTTCTCGCCGGAGCAGCGGATCTGGCTGGCCGGGTACCTGGCCGGGGCGCGCTCGTCGGCGGCGAGCGCCCCGGCCGCGACGCCCGCCGACGGCCACCCGCCGGTGCACGTGCTCTACGGCAGCGAGACCGGCAACGCCGAGATGGTCGCCTTCGACCTCGCCGAGATGCTCACCAAGGCCGGCGCCCCGGCGGGGGAGCCGGTCGAGCTGGACCAGGTCGACGCCGACGCGCTCGCCGGCATGGAGCGCGTCGTGATCGTCTGCTCGACCTACGGCGACGGCGAGATGCCCGACAACGCCGAGCCGTTCAAGGACCTGCTGGAGGGCTCCGCGGCGCCGTCGCTGGAGTCGACGACCTTCGCCGTCTGCGCACTCGGCGACGAGTCCTACGAGGACTTCTGTGCGGCGGGACGGTTCATCGACACCCGGCTGGCCGAGCTCGGCGCGACCCGCGCGCTGGACCGCGTCGACTGCGACATCCAGTGGGAGGAGCAGGCGGAGCCGTGGCAGGCCGCCGTCGTCGAGTACTTCGCCGGGGCCGCCGCAGCCGAGCCGCAGCCGGCTTCCGCCGCGGCCGAGAAGAAGTCCACATGGGACCGGAAGAACCCGTTCGCGGCGGTGCTCGCGCAGAACGTTCGGCTGTCCGGGCCCGGCTCGGACAAGGAGATCCGGCACTACGAGCTGGCCCTGGCCGACTCCGGCATCTCCTACACGGCCGGGGATGCGCTCGCCGTCGTCCCGTGCAACGACCCGCTGCTGGTCGAGGCGCTGCTCGAGCACCTCGGCCACGACGGCGAGCACGCCGTAGGGGACCGGCCGCTGCGCGAGGTGCTCACCCACGCGCACGAGATCGTGACGCCGTCGAAGGACCTGGTCGCGGCGCTCGCCGAACGCGCCGCCGACTCCACGCTGCGGGCCGCGCTGGCCGAGGACCGCTCGGGGTACCTGTGGGGCCGCGACGTGCTGGAGCTGCTGCGCACCGCGGGCACCCGGTTCGAGGTCGAGGAGTTCCTGGAGCTGCTGCGCCCGCTGCAGCACCGGGCGTACTCCATCTCGTCGAGCCCGCTGGTCTCACCGGACCACATCGCGCTGACCGTCGCGAGCGTCCGGTACCGCTGCGGCGACCGCGAGATCGGCGGCGTCTGCTCCACGCACCTGGCCGACCGGCTCGCCGTCGGCGACACCACGGGGGTGTTCCTGCAGCCCAACAAGCACTTCGGCCCGCCGGGCGACGACGCCACCGACATGATCATGATCGGGCCGGGTACCGGCGTCGCGCCGTTCCGCGGCTTCCTGCAGGAACGGCGGGCCCGCGGCGCGTCCGGCCGGAACTGGCTGCTGTTCGGCGACCGGCACCGCGAGCACGACTTCCTCTACGAGAACGAGCTGACCGGCTGGGCCGACGACGGTCTGCTCACCCATCTCGACCTGGCGTTCTCCCGCGACCAGGCCGACAAGGTCTACGTCCAGACCCGCATGCGCGAGCACGGCGACCGGCTGTACGCCTGGCTGCAGGAGGGCGCGCACCTCTACGTGTGCGGGGACGCCGACCGGATGGCCCGCGACGTCGACGAGGCGCTGCACGAGGTGATCGCGACCCACGGGGGTCTCGACGCCGACGGTGCCTCGGCCTACGTCGCCGACCTCAAGCGGGAGAAGCGCTATGTCCGCGACGTCTACTGAGCGATCCACCGAGAGCACGCTGGAGCCTTCGTGACCCTGCCCCGTACCGAGCTCGACGCGCTGCTCGCGCACCGCGTCGGCAACCGGATCGACCTCGACCCGGAGTCGCTGGCGCGGCACCTGCCGCTGCTCGACGAGGTCGTCGCCTGCACCGCGAACGGCAGCGCGCTGATCAGCGAGCTCGCCGCCTACGCCGAGCCGAGCTTCGCCGGCGAGGCGTTCCCGGTGCGCAACGAGCGGATCAACCTGCGGCTCAACCGGAACGCGGTCGGCTCACTGGTGCACACCGCGCCCGACGACGAGGCCCGCGAGCCCGCCGGGCTGTGGATGTTCGACGCCGGTGGCGCCGCCGTGCACCGCGGCCACCTGGTCTCCGAACCCGCGCCGATGGTCGTGGACATGATGGGGCTCGCGCCGCGCCTCGGCGGCGAGGGCGAACCCGAGCCGGTCGCGTTCGGCGAACCCGGCGACCTCGACCAGGTCGGGCTGATCGACGCGGTGCTCACCGGTGACGGTGACCTGCTCGACCGGATGGCGCCGCCGGTGTACGCGGTGAGCGGGTTCCTGCCGGTCGTCGAACTGCTCTGCATGCTCTGCGAGCACGGCGTGCCGGTGGGGATGGCGGTGGCCAACCGCGGCTGCCTGCAGGCGAGCGTCGGGTGGGTGGACCACGTCGAGACCGGTGACGTCGTCGGCGTCGTGTCCGGGCCGACCCAGTTCGCGTTCGGTCCCGGCGACGTCGACGCGGTGCGCGTCGTCCGGACCCACGGCGTGCACGGTCCGATGTCGACGGTTCTGCTGACCGGTGACGACGGCCGCTGCCTCGCCCTGCTCGGGCAGCTCGGGCTGCCGCCGGCGAGCGCGGTGACCGCGTGGGAGGCGATGGTCCGCGACCTGTTCGGCGGCCGATCCGCGCAGTTCTGACCGGTCGGACGGTGTGCCGGCGCCCGGCCGGTGGTACTCCGGTGTCGTGACGATCGCAGCGCTGCACCGCTACCCGGTCAAGTCCATGCTCGGCGAGTCGCTGACCAGGGCCGTCTTCGACGAACGCGGTGTCGTCGGCGACCGCGCCTTCGCCGTGCTCGACGTCGAGTCCGGCACGATCGCCAGCGCCAAGGTGCCCAAGCTGTGGGCGAAGCTGCTGGAGTTCTCGGCGAAGCTCTCCGCCGAGCCGGTTCCCGGCGAGGAGATGCCGCCGGTCGTCATCCGGTTCCCCGACGGGTCCACGCTGCGCAGCGACGACGCCGGCATCGACCAGGCGCTCAGCGACGTGCTCGGCCGCGAGGTCCGGCTGATCACCGTGCTGCCCGACGGCGGGACGTTCGAGGAGCTGTGGGTCGACCTCGACGACGTCGATCGCGGCGAGCTCGGCCCCGAGAAGATCATCGAGGCGACCACCGCCCGGCAGGAGGACACCGGGGAGGCGATCAGCCGGTTCGACGTCGCCGCCTTCGCCCCGCCCGGGCGCTTCTACGACCTCGCCGCGCTGCACGTCGTCACCGAGTCCACGCTCGAGCGGCTGCGCGAGCTCGCCCCGGACAGCGACTTCGACGTCCGCCGCTACCGGCCCAACGTCGTGCTCACCGACACCGAGCCGGGCTTCGCCGAGAACGACTGGCCCGGCCGCGAGATGACCCTCGGCGACGACGTCCGCCTCGCCTTCACGTTCCAGACCATGCGCTGCGTCATGACGACGATGGCCCAGCCCGGCGTGCCCGAGGACCGGAACACGCTGCGCACGATCGCGAAGAACAACCGCATCGACATCACCAAGCCCGAGGTCGCCGGGAAGTGGGCCTGCGCCGGCGTGTACGCCGACGTCAGCGCGGGCGGCGAGGTGGCCGTGGGGGACCCGCACGGCTGAGGCCCGGCGGGGTGGAGGGGTCGCGCGGCGAGCGCGTGAGATACGCTGACGGTGTCCGGCCTCGGCCGGGCATGCGGGCGTAGCTCAATGGTAGAGCCCCAGTCTTCCAAACTGGCTACGCGGGTTCGATTCCCGTCGCCCGCTCCATGGCCTGACCAGGGATTTCGTGGTCAGGCGCGCGACCGCCCGACAGACTTGTGACACGGCGCATGACACGAACGCCCCTAGCGTTCGTGTCATGGCCCGCCTTCAACCCACGCCTGCGGGGCGCCCGAAGGGCAGCATCGATGTCCTCCCGAGCGGTGCGCTGCGCGTGCGCGTCTACGCCGGCCAGGACCCGATCACCAGGCGTCGGCACAACATTGTCGAGATCGTCCCGGCCGGACCGGACGCCGAGAAGCGGGCCTACGCGGTCCGGGACCGGATCCTGCGCGAGATTGAGGAGCGGCGGAGCCCTCGCACCAGCGCGACCGTCGCGCATCTGCTGGAGAAGCACCTTGAGCAGTTCTCCGGGGCACCGAACACGCTGCAGCTCTACCGCGGGTACGTGAAGAACCACATCGAGCCGCTCCTCGGGCGGCTCAAGGTCGGCGAGCTGGACGCGGAGATTCTCGACTCCTTCTACGCCGAGCTGCGTCGCTGCCGGATCCACTGCGCCGGGTCGGGTTCGATCGACCACCGCACGACCAAGCGTCACGAGTGCGACGCCCGGTGCGGCCCGCATCGGTGTAGGCCGCTGTCGGACACGGTCGTCCGGCACATTCACTTCGTGCTGTCCGGGGCGTACAAGCGGGCGGTGCGGTGGCGGTGGGTCGCGGTGAATCCGCTCGCCCAGGCGGCACCGCCGCCGATGCCGAAGCCGAACCCGCGGCCGCCGAGCGCCGAGCAGGCGGCGCGAATCCTGAACAAGGCGTGGGAGGACCCGGATTGGGCCGCGTTGCTGTGGCTCGCGATGACGTCAGGGGCACGGCGCGGGGAGCTGTGTGCGGTGCGTTGGTCGTGGATCAGCTTCGAGCCGGGCCGGGAGACGCTCTGGTTGCAGCGCGGGATTCGCAAGAGCGACGACGGGTGGGTCGAGGGCGACCTAAAGACGCATCAGCAGCGACGGATCGCGCTGGATGCTGAGACGGTTGCGGTGCTGAAGGAGTTGCGGGAGCGGTGCTTCGCTCGGGCTGAGTCGCTCGGGGTCGAGCTGTCGGAGGAGGCCTACGTATTCGGCGGTGCTGCGGATGGACAGACGTTCGCGACCCCGGACAGCGTAACGCAGCGATACGACCGAATGGTCAAGAAGCTGCAGATAGACACGACGTTCCACAAACTGCGACACTATTCGGCTACGGAACTGATCATCGCTGGAGTTGATCCACGCACCGTCGCTGGGCGACTTGGACATGGCGGTGGCGGGACTACCACGCTGAAGACGTATACGGCGTGGGTGTCAGAAGCTGACCAGCGGGCAGTAGCGGGATTGAGTGCTCGGATGCCGACGAGGCCGGCGCCCGGTGCGGTGAACACTGGCGAGCACGACTAGGTGTCATCGGTGGATCCGCCGCTATCGGCGAGGTCTCGTGCTGTCGGCAGGCTCGTCGCCTGCACAGTCAGCCCCGTAGGATGTGCTGTCGTTGCGGGGGTCGGTGCTGCTGACGGCACCGTTGTGGGACTCGTGAGCGGTGCCGGACTTGTGTACGGGTACAGGAGTAGCTGATGTCGCCAGCAGGCCAGGGGT
>NZ_JBKGXS010000012.1:0-96743 GCF_046546475.1 Pseudonocardia phyllosphaerae | reverse complement strand
GGAATCGGCATTCTTGTAACCGCGCTCGACGAACGCCCCCCGCCGCTCCAGCTCCGCCGTGACCGCCACCGTGCACCGGTCCAGCCGGCGCACCACGCCCTCGGCCATCGGCAGCGACGACAGCAGAGCCGCATCATCGGCATCGGCTCCGGCGGCAGCATCGAGCGCATCCACCGCCTCGACAAGGAGGCGGTAGGCGTCACGAAGCCGGTCACTGGACACGACACCATTCTACTCGAACAGATGTTTGATCAACTGTCACTCGGCGCATTCTCCCGACCGTTCGTCGCGCCGGGAGGACTCGAGCGAGAAACCGTTCGAACGGCGAAAGATTCGACTGCGCCGAACGGTACGCACCATATCGTTCGACGACCGAATGATGTGGCTCGCACGTTACGCGCCACTCCGTTCGTAGGCCGAACGATGTGGCGCCGAAGATCCCGCCCGAAAACAGCACCGAACGCCGGGACCGCTCCGCGATCAGCACCTGGCGACACCGGCCATCACATTCCCGCACCGACGACGTACCCCGCCTGTCGATCGCCCCGCTTCCGCGGAATCGACACCACTTCCGTACCGATCAACAGATCCAGCACTGATCATCTGCGCCGCTCGGCGGCGCGCACGTCATGGCTGTGCTGATCAACTCCGCACTGCGGTCCGCCCGAGCCCCGGACACCGGGGGGCCGCCGGTTCCCCCGCACAGCAGACGGCCCCGGCTCCACCGGAGCCGGGGCCGCCGCACGGGCCGGATGGTCTACCGGAACACGACGGTGCTCGTCCCCGAGAGCAGGACCCGGCGCTCGCAGTGCCAGCGCACCGCACGGGACAGAGCGAGGGCCTCGGCGTCGCGGCCGACCATCTGCAACGACGACGGGTCGTAGGTGTGGTCGATCCGGATCACCTCCTGCTCGATGATCGGCCCCTCGTCGAGGTCCGGGGTCACGTAGTGCGCGGTCGCGCCGACCAGCTTCACCCCGCGCCCGTAGGCCTGGTGGTACGGCCGCGCGCCCTTGAACCCGGGCAGGAACGAGTGGTGGATGTTGATCGCCCGCCCGTACAGCGCCTTGCAGGTCTCGTCGGAGAGCACCTGCATGTAGCGGGCCAGGACGACGAGCTCGGCGTCGTAGGCGTCGGCGGTGGCCAGCAGCTGCGCCTCGGCGTCGGGCTTGGTGTCCGCGGTGACGGGGATGTGGACGTAGGGCAGGCCTGCGCTCTCGGCCATCGGCCGCAGGTCCTCGTGGTTGGAGACGACGGCGACGATCTCCGCACCGAGGCTGCCTGCCCGCCAGCGGTAGATCAGGTCGTTGAGGCAGTGCCCGAGCTTGGACACCATCACCAGGATCCGGGCCGGGGCGCCGTCGGAGAACTGGTAGTCCATGCCGAACTCGGTGGCGACGTCGGCGAAGGCCCGGGACACCGCGTCGAGGTCGGGCTCCGGCTCCGCGTCCGAGCAGGTCACGTCGGCGCGGGTCCGCAGGAACAGCCGGCCGCTGACCGGATCGTCGAACTGCTGGTACTCGGAGATGTCGCACCCGTGCTCGAACAGGAACGCGCTGACCGCGCGCACGATCCCGGTCCGGTTCGGGCAGCTGAGGGTGAGAATGAAGGACCGGGTCACGGTGCACCTCCGGATAGCTGGAATACGACTGATGTACTACTGGTGGACACTGATGAGCCGACCGTTGTGCGCCGGATGTGCGGTCTACTCGATTACGATGCGGTGATGACCGCTCTCCCCGACACCGACGAGCCCGAGTACAGCTCGCTGGCCGGCAAGGCGTACGCGGCGATCCGGGACCGGCTGATCATGCTGGACATCCCGCCCATGACCGCGATCGACGACGTCGCGCTCGCCAGGTCCCTCGAGGTCGGCCGCACCCCCGTGCGGGAGGCCCTCAAGCACCTCGAGGTCGACCGGCTCGTCGTCTCCTACCCCCGCCGCGGGACGTTCGCGACCGGCGTCGACATCACCGACCTGGCCTACATCTCCGACATCCGGGTGCAGCTGGAGCCGCTCGCCGCGCGTCGTGCGGCGGAGTCCGCGAGCGCCGCCACGCTGGCCGGCATCGCCGAGCTGGCCGACGCGCTCGACGGCGTCGACGTCGCCACGCTGGACCGCGACACCCTCATGCGCTGGGACCTGCACGTGCACCGCGCGGTGTACTCCGCCGCAGGCAACCCGCACCTGGAGGACACCCTGATCCGGTACGACAACCTCGCGACCAGGATCTTCTGCCTGTTCCTGGACCGGATGTCGCACTTCGACCAGCACGTCGGCGAGCACGTGGACCTGCTGCGCGCCATCGCCGAGCGACGCCCCGACGAGGCCGAGGAACGCGCCCGCGAGCACGTCATCGGGTTCGAGAAGGCGATCCGCGCGGTCGTCTGAGCAGCCGTCCGGGACAGGGCGCCCCCTTCTCGGTACGGCCGTGGCCGCTCTCATCGCCGCAGCCGGTCCCGGACGTCGGCGACCAGGGCGTCCACCCGGAGGAGCAGGGCGTCGACGCCGTCGAGGGCGTCGGTGAGCTCGAGGCGGGCCAGCGGATCGACGATCCCGGCGAGCCCCGCCTCCACCTGCAGCCGGGCGGTCACCGCGGCGGCCCGCGCGGTCTCGGCCGCCGCCCCGAGGTCCCCCAGCACCCCGGGTACGGCGACCGGCAGCAGCCGTTCGGCCACACCGACGACCTGCTCCGCGACCCCCACGACGCGCGCCGGCACCCGCCCGGCCTCGACCCGTGCCGCCTGCCCGGCCGGATCGGAACGCGCGAGAGCCGCGCGGGCCCGGGCGTCGTCCTCGGCGAGGCCGAGCCCGACGATCCGGAGCTCGTCGGCACGATTGCGCACGATCCGCAGTGCGTCCTGGTCACCGGGCCGGACGATCCGCTCCCCCGCCGGCGACGTGCCCGCCGCGGACCCCGCACTCGCCGGGGATGACGCGGAGCCGTGCGCGCCCGGGGCGGCGGTGCCGGAGAGGGCCGCCCCACCGGCTGCGGCCACGGCGTCGCTGGCCCGCGCCGCCCGCCCCAGCAGGGCCGCGGCCTGGGCGAGGTGCAGGCCCGCCGTCACACCTCCGGCCGGGACCGGGGCGTGCGCGGCGAGGTCCCAGAGGAACCGGTCGAGGGTGTCCGAGCGCATGGCGCTCCTTCCTGTGGGTGGAACCCGGGAGCCTGTGGATGGGAGCGGAAGCCCGTGGGTGGGCCGGCCGTCAGCGGCGCATGCGCTCCATCGCCGGGTCCAGCAGCGGCTCCGCCGCGACCGAGGCCCGGACCCGCCGATCGAAGTACAGGATCTCGACGCTGCTGCCGACCTCGAGCCCCGCGGGCAGCCAGGCGTAGGCGACGGGGGTGCCGAGGGTGTGGGCGTAGGCGGCGGAAGTGACGTAACCGGCGGGCTCGCCGTCGACCAGGACCGCCTCGTGGCCGAGGACGACGCTCTGCCGGTCGTCGATCGTCAGGCAGGTCAGCCGCCGGGTGACCGCATCAGGGTCCATCGCCTCGACCGCGGCACGGCCGACGAAGTCGCCCTTGGTCTGTGGCCGCACCGCGAACCCGACGCCGGCCTCGTAGGGCGTGTGCTCGGAGGTCATGTCCGCACCCCAGGACCGGAAGCCCTTCTCCAGGCGCAGGCTGTCGAACGCGGCGCGGCCCGCGGCGACCACCCCCAGCGGACGCCCGGCGGCGTAGAGCGCGTCCCACAGCTTCTGCCCGTACTCCGCGCTGGTGTAGATCTCCCAGCCGAGCTCGCCGACGTAGGACAGCCGCATGGCCGTCACCGGGATCCCGGCGATCGTCGCGGCCTTGGCGCGGAAGAACTTCAGTCCCTCGTGGGAGAAGTCGTCGCCGGTCAGCGGCTGCACCAGGTCGCGGGCCAGCGGGCCCCAGACCCCGATGCAGCAGGTGCCGCCGGTGATGTCGGCGACCCGCACGCTCCCGTCGGCGGGCAGGTTGCGGCGCAGGTGGTCGAGGTCGAGGTGGGAGTTCACGCCGACCTGGAACCGCTCCGCACCGAGCCGGGCGACGGTGACGTCGCTGCGGACGCCGCCGGCCTCGTCGAGCATCAGGGTGTAGGTGACCGAGCCGATGGACTTGTCCATCTTCCCGGTGGTCAGCCGGTCCAGGAACTCCGTCGCTCCCGGGCCGGTGACCTCGAGCCGGGTCAGCGGGGTCATGTCGTACAGCGCGACGGCGGTACGGGTCCGCCACGCCTCCACCGCGACGGCCGGCGACTGGAACATCGCCGACCAGGCGTCCCGCGACGGCGGCCGCCAGCCGTCGGGCAGCTCCGTCTCCAGCGATGCGTTCGCCTCGTACCAGTACGGGCGCTCCCAGGCGTGCGAGGTCAGGAAGAACGCCCCCAGCTCCCGCTCGCGGGTGTGGAACGGGCTGACCCGGATGTCGCGCGGGGACACCCTGGGCTGCAGCGGGTGCAGGACGTCGTAGATCTCGACGAAGTTCTGCTGCGAGGTCTCGTCGACGTAGGCGTCGGTGGTCTCGACCTCGTCGAACCGATGCACGTCGCAGCCGTGCAGGTCCAGCTCGCTGCGGCCGTCGGTGAGCAGCTGCGCCACCGCCCGCGCGACACCGGCGGAGTGGGTGACCCAGACGGCCTCGGCGATCCAGAACCCGGCGACGTCGGCGGACTCGCCGATCAGCGGGCCGCCGTCGGGGGTGAAGGAGAAGACGCCGTTGAACCCGGTCTCGATCTTCGCCGTCTGCAGGGCGGGCAGCAGCTCACGGGTCTGCTCCCACTGCGTCGCGAAGTCCTCCTCGGTGAAGGGCAGCATCGACGGCTGGGCCGACTCGGAGACGTCGTCGCCGACCTCGGGCAGCTCGGAGATCGACACCGGCATCGGGCGGTGGGCGTAGGAGCCGATGCCGATGGCGTCGCCGTGCTCGCGGTAGTACAGGTCCGCGTCCTGGTACCGCAGGATCGGCATCGAGGCCTCGGAGCGCTCGTCGTTGCGGCCGACGAGCTCCTCGACCTGCCCGGTGCGGGCGTACTGGTGGGCCAGCGGCAGCAGCGGCACCCGCATCCCGACGAGCTCGCCCAGCTCCCGGCCCCAGAACCCGGCACACGACACCACGATGTCGGCGGGGATCGTGTCCCCGTCCGCGGTCTCGACTCCGGTGACCCGCCCGCCGTCCTGCGCGATCCCGGTGACCCGGGTGGAGCCGCGGAACACCGCGCCCCGGGACTCCGCGCGCCGGGCCAGCGCGACCACGGCCCGCGACGCCTTGGCCAGCCCGTCGGTCGGGGTGTGCAGCCCGCCGAGGACCCGGCTCGCGTCGAGCAGCGGGTGCAGCGCCGCGCACTCCTCGGGCCCGACGACCTCGGCCGGGACCCCGCGGGAGATCGCCCAGCCCCGCTTGCGGTGCAGGTCCGCGAGCCGCTCCGGGGTGGTCGCCACCTCCAGGCCGCCGACCTGGTTGAAGCACCACTCCCCCTCGGTTCCGTCGGGGCTGTCCACCGTCAGGCCCTTCAGCTTCTCGACGGTGTAGCCGGCGAAGGCGGTCATCGTCTTCGACCCGGTGGTCTGGAACACCAGGCCGGGGGCGTGCGAGGTGGACCCGCCGGTGAGCGGGAGCGGGCCCTGGTCGACGACGGTGACGTCGGTCCAGCCGCGCTCGGTCAGCTCGTCCGCCAGGTTCGTCCCGACGATCCCGGCTCCGATGATGACGACACGAGAGCTCGTGGTCATGGTGTCTCCTTGGTCGCGCTGTGCCGTGGGAAAGCTGTGCCGTGGGAAAGGGGTCAGAGGGCGGGGGCGGGGCGGAGCTCGGTGGCCGCGTCGAGCAGCCAGTCGGCGAGGTAGCCGGCGAACGAGCACCGGACGTGGATCAGGTAGTCGTCGCCGTGGCCGAGGGCGACCAGCAGGACGTGCGCCTGCCCCAGCAGGGTCTGCGCGCAGCGCCCGGCGGGGAACGCCCGCGGGTGCAGGTCGAGCGCGCAGCCGAAGGCGAGCAGCTCGCGGGCCAGGCGCCCGCGCAGCCGCAGCGCGACCCGCTGCCCGGTGACGTCGACGGCCGCACCGCCGTCGGCCGCCACGAGGTCGCGCAGCGTGGACTCGCCGGCGTGCGGTCGTGCGCGGCGGCTGGTGACCAGCCACTCGTCGGGACCCAGCCAGGCGATCTCGCCGTCCTCGGTGGAGGTCCAGGTGCCGGGCAGCACCGGCAGCGGGGCACCGAGCACCGCCTCGGCGACGCCGCGGGCCGGGCCCTCGGGGTCCAGGCGCAGGTCGGTGCTGCTGCCGGTCGCCTCCACCTCGACGGTCAGGTCGCCGCCGGTGTCGCGGCCGAGCGCCGCGAACGCCGGCTCGTAGGACACGAGCGGGTGCGACGCGCGCAGGGTCTGCAGTTCAGCCATCACGGCGGGCTCCTTCCGGGTCGACGAAGACCGTCCCGGTGATCTCGGCGGGCACCAGCGCGCCCTCGTACGGGATGTGCACGACCTCGCCGATCCGGTCGCGGCCGCCCTTGACCAGGGCGAGTGCGAACGGCCGGTCCAGCTCGGCGCTGCGGTAGCTGGAGGTGACGTGGCCGAGCATCGGCACCGGGGGCGGCGGCAGCGTGCCGTCGGCGGCGAACTCGACGATCTGCGAGCCCTCCGGCACCCGGGTCGCGCCGTCGGTGGGCAGCAGCCCGACCAGGTGCTTGCGCAGCGGGTCGAGGTTCTCCGGCCGGGAGAACGAGCGCTTCCCGACGAAGTCGGCCTTCTTCTTCGACACCACCCAGCTCATGCCAAGGTCCTGCGGGGCGACGGTGCCGTCGGTGTCCTGCCCGATGATCGGGAAGCCCTTCTCGGCGCGCAGGACGTGCATGGTCTCGGTGCCGTACGGGGTGATCCCCCACAGCGCGCCGACGGTGACCAGCCGCTCCCACAGGGCCAGGCCGTAGCGGGAGTCGATGTTGACCTCGTAGGCCAGCTCACCGGAGAAGGAGATCCGCGCGATCCGCACCGGCACGCCGTCGAGGGTGGTGTCCTGCCAGCTCATGAAGCCGAACGCGTCGTTGGAGGCGTCGAGGTCACCGAAGACCTCGGCGATGACCTCCCGGGAGCGCGGCCCGACGACCGGGAACGTCGCGAAGTGCTCGGTGACCGAGGTCAGGTGCACCCGCAGATCGGGCCACTCGGTCTGGATCCAGTCCTCGAGCGTCTCCAGCACCGACGCGGCGTTGCCGGTCGTGGTGGTGAGCAGGAAGCGGTCGTCGGCGAGCCGCAGCACGGTGCCGTCGTCGGCGACCATGCCGTCGTTGCCGCACATGACGCCGTAGCGGACGCGGCCGACCTTCAGGCTGCTCATCATGTTCGTGTAGACGCGGTCGAGCAGCTCCGCGGCGTCCGGGCCCTGCACGTCGATCTTGCCGAGCGTGGAGCCGTCCATGATCGCGACGTCGGTGCGGGCGGCGGCGCACTCGCGCAGCACCGCGGTGTCCATGTCCTCACCGGGCTGCGGGTAGTACCGCGGCCGCTTCCACTGCCCGACGTCCTCGAACACCGCCCCCTGCGCGACGTGCCACGGGTGCGCCGCGGTGGTACGGACCGGGTCGAACAGGTCGCCGCGCTCGCGCCCGGCCAGCGCGGCGAACGCGACCGGGGCGTACGGCGGGCGGAACGTCGTGGTGCCGAGGTCGCCGCCGGCCTTGCCGAGCAGCTCCGCGGTGATCCCGGAGGCGATCATCCCCGACGTCCGGCCCTGGTCGTGCGCGGTGCCGATCGTGGTGTAGCGCTTCACGTGCTCGACCGAGCGCATCCCGGCGCCGACGGCGCGCTCGATGTCGGCGACGGTCGCGTCGCGCTGGATGTCGACGAACTGGCGGGCCGGGTCCCCCGGGGTGCGCCACAGCACCGACGTCGGGGTGCGCGCGGGCTCCGGCTCGACGGCCGGCACGTCCGGGGTGCCGGGGCCGGCGCCCTCGGCGAGGCATCCGGCCAGGTCGAGGGTGCCGTTCGCGGCGCCGACCACCTCGGTGCCCGCGATCCGCTCCCCCGGCCGGAACGCGCCCAGTGCCGGGTCGTAGGTCAGGGCGCCGCGGATGTGGCTGAACAGGTGGGCGGTCGGCGTCCAGCCGCCGGAGACCAGCAGCAAGTCGCACGGCAGCGTCTCGCCGGAGCCGGTGAGCGCCGCGGCGACGGCACCGTCGGCGCCGCCCTCGCTCCCGACGACCACGGTGCCGGTCCGCACCACGACCCCGGCCTCGGCGGCCGTGGCGGAGCGCTCGGCGGGAGCCTCGGTACGGGCGTCGAGCAGGGTGACCGACGCGCCGGCTCGGGCGAGGTCGGTCGCCGCGGCGTAGGCGGCGTCGTCGGTGGTGAACACGACGACCTCGCGCCCGGCGAGCACGCCGTGGCGGTGCAGGAACTCCCGTGCCGCGGACGCGAGCATGATCCCCGGGCGGTCGTTGTCGGCGAACGCGACCGGCCGCTCGATCGCCCCGGCCGCGACGACGACCTTTCCGGCGCGGATGCGGTGCACCCGCTGGCGGGCGCGGTCGCGGGGCGCGTCGAAGCCCAGGTGGTCGGTCCGGCGTTCCAGTGCGAGCACGAAGCCGTCGTCGTAGTGGCCGAAGGCGGTGGTCCGCTGCAGGTGGGTGACCTCGGGGTGCTCGGCCAGCTCGGCGACGACGCCGGCGACCCAGTCCGGGGCCGGACGGCCGTCGACCCGGTCGGCCGGGAGCAGCGCTCCGCCGGCCTGCGGGCGGTCGTCGACGAGCACGACGCGCTCGCCGCGCCGGGCCGCGGTGCGCGCGGCGAGCAGCCCGGCCGGTCCCGCGCCGACGACGAGGGTGTCGCAGTGCGCCCAGCGCCGGTCGTGCCGCGCGGTGTCGGCGACGCCGGCGAGCCTGCCCTGCCCGGCGACACCGTGTGCGACCAGGCCGTCGTAGAGCTCGACGGCCGACGCGAGCAGCATCGGCTCGGGGAACGGCTCCTCGATCTGCACGAGCCCGGTCGGGTCCTCGGTCCAGGCGGCGCCGATACCGCGCGGGCGGCCGAGCTTGACGCTGCTGCCCAGCACGCGGACGCCGTTGGCGAGCAGCGCCGAGGCCAGGGTGTCGCCCGGGTGCCCGCGGTAGGGCACGCCGTCGAAGGTGAAGCCGAGGGTGCGGGTGCGGTCGACACCGCCGTAGCCGTCGACACTGCCGTAACCATCGACACCGCCGTAGCCGTCGACACTGCCGTAGCCGTCGACACGGCAGGGGCCCTCGGGACGGTGTCCGGTCATGTGCGGGCTCCCGGGGTGCTCGGGCGGGCCTCGCCGGGGCGGGACACGCTCAGGAACTCGTAGGTGCGGGTGTCACGGACGGCGTCGAACCAGCGTCGGCAGCCGGCGGCGTGGTTCCAGCGCTCGGCGAACGGTCCCGCGGGGTTGTCGCGGAAGAACACGAAGTGCGCCCACTGCTCGTCGGTCAGCGCGGCCGGGTCGGCGGGGTAGGCGACGTGCGCCTGGCCGCCGTAGTGGTACTCGACCTCCTCGCGGGGGCCGCACCACGGACACGGGATGAGTTGCATGGCGGTCTCCTGGGAAACGGTGCGGGTCGGTACGGCTCAGTGGGCGACGGCGGCGGCGCCGTGCTCGTCGACCAGTGCGCCGGTCACGAACCGGTCCAGGCCGAAGGGCGCGACGTAGGGGTGCGGCTCGTCGTTCGCGATCGTGTCGGCCAGGCACCAGCCCAGCCCGGGGGTGACCTTGAAGCCGCCGGTCCCCCAGCCGCAGTTGAGGTAGGCGTTGGCGTACGGGGTGCGGCCGACGATCGGCGACGCGTCCGGGGTGGTGTCCACGACGCCGGCCCAGCTGCGCAGCAGGTGCGCCCGGGCGAACACCGGGAACAGCTCGACCGCGGCGGCCATTTGGCGCTCGATGATGTGGAACGCGCCGCGGCGGCCGTAGCCGTTGTAGGAGTCCACCCCGGCACCCATGACCAGCTCGCCCTTGTGCGCCTGCGAGACGTACACGTGCACGGCGTTGGACATGACGATCGTCGGGTGCACCGGCTCCAGCAGCTCCGAGACCAGCGCCTGCAGCGGGTGCGACTGCAGCGGCGCGGCGACGCCGAGCTTGTCGAGCAGCGTCGAGGTGAACCCGGCGGCACAGAGCGCGACCTGCCCGCAGGCGATGTCGCCGCGCGAGGTGCGGATCCCGGTGATCCGCGCGGTGCCGTCGTCGACACTGCCCTCGGTGTGGAAGTCCAGGACCTCGCAGTCCTGGATGAGATCGACGCCTGCGGCGTCGGCGCGGCGGGCGAAGCCCCAGGCCACGTAGTCGTGCTTGGCGATGCCGGCGCGCGGCTGGTAGGTGGCGCCGTGCACCGGGTAGCGGATGCCGTCCGAGACGTTGACGATCGGGCAGACCTTGGCCACGTCGTCGGGGCCCAGCCACTCGGCGTCGATCCCGTTGAGCTTGTTGGCCTCGACCCGGCGGACCGAGTCGCGGACGTCCTGCTCGGTGTGCGCGAGGTTCAGCACGCCGCGCTGGGAGAACAGGATCGGGTAGCCGAGGTCGTCCTCCAGGCCCTCCCAGAGCTTGAGGGAGTGCTCGTAGATCCGGGCGGACTCGTCCCACAGGTAGTTGGAGCGGATCAGCGTGGTGTTGCGGGCCATGTTCCCGCCGGCCAGCCAGCCTTTCTCCAGGACGGCGACGTTGGTGATCCCGTGGTTCTTGACCAGGTAGTGCGCGGTGGCCAGGCCGTGCCCGCCGCCGCCGACGATCACGACGTCGTAGGAGCGCTTCGGCTCCGGGTTGTGCCACAGGAAGTCGGGGTGCTCGGGCAGGTGGGCGCCGGGAGGCTCGGTCCGGTGGTCCATGACGGTCACAGCTCCGGGTAGAGGGGGTGGCGGTCGGCCAGCGCGGTGACGCGGGCGGCGAGAGCGTCCAGTTCGGACTCGTCGGCGGCGGGCCGCAGGGCGCGGGCGACGACGTCGGCCACCTCGGTGAAGTCGTCCGTGTCGAAGCCGCGGGCGGCCAGGGCGGGGGTGCCGATCCGGACACCGGAGCTGACCATCGGCGGGCGCGGGTCGAACGGGACGGCGTTGCGGTTCACCGTGATCCCGACGCGGTGCAGCCGGTCCTCGGCCTGCTTGCCGTCGAGCTCGGAGTGGCGCAGGTCGACCAGGACGAGGTGGACGTCGGTGCCTCCGGAGACGACGCCGACACCATCCTCGGCGCGCAGCCGCTCGGCGAGGATCCGTGCGCCGGCCAGGGTGCGCTCCTGGCGCTCGCGGAACGCGGGCTCGGCGGCGAGCTTGAACGCCACGGCCTTGGCCGCGATCACGTGCTCCAGCGGACCGCCCTGCTGACCGGGGAAGACGCTGGAGTTGAACTTCTTCGCCAGCTCCGCACCGGCCAGGATCACGCCGCCGCGCGGGCCGCCGAGGGTCTTGTGCGTGGTGCTGGTGACGACGTGCGCGTGCGGCACCGGCGAGGGGTGCAGCCCCGCGGCGACCAGGCCGGCGAAGTGCGCCATGTCGACCATCAGGTAGGCGCCGACGTCGTCGGCGATCCGGCGGAACTCGGCGAAGTCGAGGTGGCGCGGGTAGGCCGACCAGCCGGCGACGATCAGCTTCGGACGGCGCTCGTGGGCGAGCCGCTCGACCTCGGCCATGTCGACGAGGTGGTCGCTCTCGCGGACCCGGTAGGCGGCGACGTCGTAGAGCTTGCCGGAGAAGTTCAGCCGCATCCCGTGCGTGAGGTGCCCGCCGTGCGCGAGGTCCAGGCCGAGGATCGTGTCGCCCGGCTCGAGCAGCGCGGCCATGACCGCGGCGTTGGCCTGGGCGCCGGAGTGCGGCTGGACGTTGGCGTACTCGCAGTCGAACAGCGCCGTCAGCCGGTCGACCGCCAGCTGCTCGACGACGTCGACGTGCTCACAGCCGCCGTAGTAGCGCCGGCCCGGGTAACCCTCCGCGTACTTGTTGGTCAGGACCGAACCCTGTGCCTCCATCACGGCCTGCGGGGCGAAGTTCTCGCTGGCGATCATCTCCAGCGTGCCGCGCTGCCGGGCGAGCTCGGCGGTGACCGCCGCGTACACCTGCGGGTCGACCTCGCTCAGCTTGCCGTTGAGCGCTGCGGCCGGGTCCCCGGTCTCCTGGCCGGAGTCGACGGCGAACGTCGTCATCGGGCCCTCCAGATATCATCTCGTGCGGACTGATATATCAACTGGCCGTAAGGCTGGCACGGCGGCGGATCTGCGGTCAATAGGCTGGTGGGAGCGGGATTCCCGCCTGCGCCGGGCGGTCGGGCGCGGACGCACCGACCCCCCAGCGCGGGCCGCTCAGCAGCGTTTCGCCAGCTCCCGGCGCCACCGGCCGAAGGGCCGGGGCCGGTCGATACCGAGCACACCGACGGGGTCGCCGGCCGCGTCGAGGAACAGCGCCAGCAGGCCGGCATCGGCCGCGGCCGGGTCGCCGTCCTCGATGCGCACCGAGCCCGCCGGGTCGCGGTGCCCGGCGAACTGGATGCTGTGCCCGTACTGGTCGGACCAGAAGTAGGGCACCACGTGGTGGGCGGGCAGCGCGTGCGCCCCACCCAGCAGCGCGGCCGCGGCGACCGCGGGTTGCTGCAGCGCGTTGGTCCAGTGCTCCAGGCGCAGCCGCGAGCCGGTGTAGTCCCGCTGGGTGGCGGCGCAGTCCCCGACCGCGACGACCCCCGGGAACGCGGTGAGCCCGGCGGCGTCGGTGACCACGCCGTCGTCGATCTCCAGTCCGGAGCCGTCGAGCCACTCCACGTTGGGCGCCGCCCCGATCCCGACGACGACCACGTCGGCGGGCAGCGTGCGGCCGTCGTCGAGCACGACGCCGGTGACCCGCGGGGATCCGGCGATCTCCCGGACACCGGTGCCCGGATACAGCGTGACGCCGTGTGCGGCGTGCAACCCGCCGCAGGCGTCGCCGAGCTGCTCGCCGAGGGCGCGGCGCAGCGGCCCCGGCGCCGCCTCGACGATCTCGACGGCCAGGCCGAGCCCGGCCGCGGTGGAGGCGACCTCCGCACCGACGAACCCGGCCCCGACCACGACGAGCCGTCTGCCGGGCTGCAGGTCGGTACGCAGGGCTCGGGCGTCGTCGAGGGTGCGCAGGGTGTGGACGCCCTGCGGGAGCTCGCCCGGCAGGGTGCGGGCCCGGGCGCCGGTGGCGAGCACGACGGCGTCGGCGGTGAGGCGTTCGCCGTCGTCGAGGGTGACGGTGCGGGTGGCGGCGTCCAGGGCGGTGGCCACGCGGCCGAGGCGCCACTCGATGCCGAGCTCGCCGTCGTCGGCGGTGGTGAGCGCGACGTCCTCGTCGGAGGCGGTGCCGCCGAGGTAGTCCTTCGACAGCGGAGGACGGTCGTAGGGCAGGTGCTTCTCGTCGCCGACGACGACCAGACGCCCGGTGAAGCCCTGCTCGCGCAGGGCCCGTGCGGTCGCGAGCCCGGCGAGGGAGGCGCCGACCACGGTCACGGATTCGAGCATCAGACCTCCGCTCCGGAACCCACGATCTCCGGCGCGGTGGCGCCTGCGGTGACGTCGAGCGCGGCGGCCTGCTCGGCCCCCGCGGTCTCGCGGACCCACACCCGGCCGTCCTCGACGAGCACGGCGTGCGTGCGGACCGGCGTCTTCGCGGGCGGGCCGCTCGGCCTGCCGGTGCGCAGATCGAAGCAGGCCGCGTGCAGCGGGCACTCGACCGCGCAGCCCTCGAGCCAGCCGTCGGAGAGCGATGCGTCCTGGTGGGTGCAGGTGTCGTCGATGGCGTAGAGCTCGCCGTCGACGTTGAACACCGCGATCGCCACCGTCCCGGACACACGAACGGACTCCCCGACGGGGATGTCGGACAGCTCGCCCACGAAGATCATGGTTCCTCCTGTGTTGCCTATCGCGAAACTCACCACGCGTTGCGCAACCAGAGAATGAGGCCGGGACCGGCGGCCGTCAACGATCGATTTTCGGCGCCCGACCAGGCGATCGACGCGACGGGGCGGGCGGAAACACGTCCGAAACGCCCGCGACGCGGGCGGCAACGCACCGGGTGTCGCGAAGCACACGCACCGCACCACAGAGGACATGGAAGACCGACGCGGCGAAAGATATATCACTCGTGGACCACGTACGGAACGTCGGCGACGATGGCGCCGCGCGACCGACGGTTGCGACACTTCCGCGGCACCACCACCCACGACCCCGCCGAAGGGGGCCTCCTGATGTCCGACGCACCGCGGCGACCCCGCCGCCGGGGCCCGGTGGCGATCGAGGAGGAACGCACCGTCCGGCGGGCGGCCACGGCGGCGGCGGTCGGCAACGTGGCCGAGTGGTACGACTTCGGGCTCTTCTCCTACCTCGCGGCGACGGCGATGAGCCGGGTCCTCTACCCCGAGGCCGGACGCTGGTCGCTGGTGCTGACCCTCGGCACGTTCGCCGCGGCGTTCCTCGTGCGCCCGCTCGGCGGGTTCGTACTCGGCCCGCTGGGCGACCGGATCGGCCGGACCCGGGTGCTGGCGTTCACCGTGCTGCTGATGACCGTCGCGACGGTCGCGCTCGGTCTCGTCCCGAGCTACGAGTCGATCGGGATCGCGGCCCCGCTGCTGGTGCTGCTCATCCGGATGCTGCAGGGCTTCTCCGCGGGCGGTGAGTACACCGGCGCACTGACCCTGGTCGCGGAGTACGCCCCGGACCGGCGCCGCGGCTTCTTCTGCAGCCGGCTCGAGTTCGGGACGATCACCGGCTACACCCTGGGGGCCGGGGTGTGCGGCGTACTGGTCGCGGCGCTGCCCCCGCAGGACCTGGTGAGCTGGGGCTGGCGGATCCCGTTCGTGCTGGCCCTGCCGCTCGGTGTCGCCGGGATCTACCTGCGGATGCGCCTGGAGGACACACCCGCGTTCCGCCAGCTGATGGAGCGCTCCCCCGCGCTGGCGACGATGCCCTACCGGCGCGCGATGCAGATCCTGCTGACCCGCTACCGCGGTCCGGCACTGGTCGCGGGCGGCCTGGTCGTCGCGTGGAACGTCGTCAACTACGTGCTCACCACCTACATGCCGACCTACCTGACCGGCACGCTTCCGCGCTTCGGCGTCCCCGGGACGAGCCCGGCCGGCGCGGGTGCGGCGCTGGTCGGGGTCATGTTGTGCATGCTGTGCGCGATCGGCGGCATCGGACGGCTCTCGGACCGGATCGGCCGCAAACCGGTGCTGCTGACCGCGGGGCTCGCGACGGTCGTCGTCGCCCTGCCCGCGGTGTGGCTGCTGCGCACCGGGGTCGTCGGCCAGGTCGTCGGCCTGCTGCTGCTCGGCGCGGTGCTGGTCTGCTTCGCCGCGGTCCTGCCCGCGACGCTGCCCGCCCAGTTCCCCACGATGGTCCGCTACGGCGGCCTCGGCGTGGTGTTCAACGTGTTCGTGGCCGCGTTCGCCGGGACCGCGCCGACGGTGATCGAGGCCGCGGTGACCGCGACCGGTGATCTCGACTGGCCGGCGTACTACCTGCTCGCAGCGGGTGTGGTCGGCACGGTCAGCGCCTTCTTCCTGCGCGAGTCCGCGGGCAGGCCACTGGCCGGCGCGGCACCGCTGACCTCGAGCGCGGACCTGGAGCCCCCGCCGATGTCGCCGGACGGGGTCCCCCTGGAGCAGCCGCACGACCGCAGCCACTGAGCGACGCGAGCCGCCGGGCGACACGCTCGCCGCGCACCCCTTGGCAGCATTGATATATCAGTCTAATGTCGGTCATCCGGTCAGCGACTTCCCGGGAGGAGAGCGCGGATGACCATCTCCGTCTTCGACATGTTCAGCGTCGGCGTCGGCCCGTCGAGCTCGCACACCGTCGGGCCGATGCGTGCCGCGTACCGGTTCGTCACCCGGCTCACCGACGCCGGCCTGCTCCCCCGCACCGCAGGCGTCCGGGTGGAGCTGTTCGGCTCGCTCGGCGCGACCGGGCAGGGCCACGGCAGCGTCACCGCCGTCGCACTCGGGCTCGCCGGGTACCAGCCGCAGCTGGTCGACCCGCACCGCGCGCAGCCGCTGGTCGACGCGGTGCGCGCGAGCGGCCGGCTCGACCTCGGCGGGGTCCGGGAGATCGCCTTCGACCTCGACGACGACGTGCTGCTGTCCGGCACGAAGCGCCTGGACTTCCACACCAACGGCATGGTCTTCACCGCCCGCGACGCCGACGGCGCCGTGCTCGACGAGCACGAGTACTACTCCGTCGGCGGCGGCTTCGTGCTCGACGCGACCGAGATCGCGCGCGACGCGCTCCCCGAGGACGACACCCCCGTCGCCCATCCGTTCACCACCGGCGACGAGCTGCTCGCCGTCACCCGCCGCACCGGGCTCTCGATCGCCGGGGTGATGCTGGAGAACGAGCTGTGCAGGCGCACCGAGGACGAGGTCCGCGCCGAGCTGCTGCACATCTGGTCGGTGATGCAGGAGTGCGTCGAACGCGGCACCACGACCGGTGGCACCCTGCCCGGCGGGCTGAAGGTCCGCCGCCGCGCGGCCACGCTGCGCGCGCACCTGGAGTCCGCGACCGGCGAGCCCGACGCCTTCCACGCCATGGAGTGGGTGACCCTCTACGCGCTCGCGGTCAACGAGGAGAACGCCGCCGGCGGCCGCGTCGTGACCGCGCCGACGAACGGGGCGGCCGGGATCGTGCCGGCCGTCCTGCACTACGCGACCCGGTTCCTCCCGGGCATCGACGACGACGCCGTCGTCCGCTTCCTGCTCACCGCGGGTGCGATCGGCGTGCTGTTCAAGGAGAACGCCTCGATCTCCGGCGCCGAGGTCGGCTGCCAGGGCGAGGTCGGGTCGGCGTGTGCGATGGCCGCCGGCGCGCTCGCCGAGCTGATCGGCGCCTCCCCCGAGCAGGTCGAGAACGCCGCCGAGATCGGCATCGAGCACAACCTGGGCCTGACCTGCGACCCCGTCGGCGGCCTGGTGCAGATCCCGTGCATCGAGCGCAACGCCGTCGCCTCGATCAAGGCGATCACCGCGGCCCGGATGGCGTGCCACGGCGACGGGGTCCACCACGTCTCGCTGGACAAGGCGATCACCACGATGCGCGAGACCGGCGCCGACATGAAGGACGAGTACAAGGAGACCTCCCGCGGGGGGCTCGCCCTGAACATCGTCGAGTGCTGAGCAGCTCCTGCCCGCTCCCCGACCCGGAAGAACCCCGATGACGACCCTGGACGACACCCCGCTGGAGTTCGACGAGCCGGTCTCGCTGGCCGACCGCGCCTACGTCGCGATCCGCGACCAGCTGGTGATGCTCGACATCCCGCCGCTGGCCCCGATCGACGACGACGCGCTGTCCACCGAGCTGGGTCTGGGCCGCACACCGGTGCGGGAGGCGGTGAAGCGGCTGGAGGGCGAGCGGCTGGTCGTGTCCTACGCCCGCCGCGGGACGTTCGCGACCGCCGTCGACATCTCCGACCTGCGCGACGTCAGCGAGGTCCGGACCGCACTGGAGCCCCTCGCGGCCCGCCGGGCCGCTGCCTCGGCGTCACCGGCGATGCGGGACGAGCTGCGCAGGTTGGCCGAGCGCGTCCGCCGGCTGGAGGGCTCCGGGATGGGCCGCACGGAGCTGATGCGCTGGGACGTGAGCGTGCACCGCGCGATCTACCGTGCGGCCGGGAACCGGTACCTCGAGGACACCCTGACCCGGTACAACAACCTGGCCACCCGGATCCACTGCATGTTCCTGGACCGGCTCGACGAGGTCGCCCGGCACGTCGACGAGCACTGCGAGCTGCTGCACGCCGTCGCCGACGGCGACACCGGCCGCGCCGAGGTCGTCTGCCGGGCGCACGTCGCGGGTTTCGAGGAGGCGATCCGAGCGGTGCTCTGAGCCCTGCGTCGTCAGCTGCTGTGAACCCGGCCGTGCGCGGGTGCAGCTCTGGTCAGTTGTGGGGTGGCGGTCGGGCGGCGCCCGCCGGACCGCCACCCGGTGACAGGGGTGGTGCTCAGTCCTCGAAGCGGAACGGCGCGAGGGCCTCGGCCAGGTCGATCTGGTCGCCGTCGTTGTCCGAGCCGCGGTGCCCGCCCTCGGCCTCGGCGAGGCCGATGCAGCGGCGGCCGTCGAACAGGCCGCAGACGTAGCGCACGGTGTCCTCGGTGATCTCCGAGACCGCGACGCGCATCTGGTAGATGCCCGGGTACTGGACCTCGTCGACGTACTGCACCGACAGCGACGACGGCGCGAGGCCGTCGAGCGGGCCGCCGGTCGGGTAGCCGAGGACGTCGGTGTGCAGCTCGGCGATGCCGTCGAGGTACCAGGAGACCAGCGCGACGTTGTTGACGTGGCGGTTGGTGTCCAGGTCGGTGAACCGGGTCCGGACGTCCCAGCGGAACGGGTAGTTCTCGCGGGTCAGGCGGGCCTCGGCGCGCTCCGGGCGGCCCGACGCCGGGGTCTCGACGCGCAGCTTCTCCAGCGACGCGCGGACCTCGGCGGGCAGCGCGGCGGGGGCGCCGCCGTCGGTGTGCACCGAAGTCGACTCGCCGGTGGCGACGCACTCGTCGCCGGCGAACACGGCGTAGCGGTAGGCGAAGGAGCTCGTGCCGATGTGGCTCACGCCGATCCCGATCCGGTACGAGCCGGTGACGCGCAGCGGGGCCAGCACGTCGACCCGGATCGCGGCCAGCAGCAGACCGACCCGGGACTGCAGGCGCGCGACGAGGTCGGCGCCGAACGCGTCGCGCTCGACGGCGACGCGGGCGTCCTCGAACCAGCGCACCAGGGCCTGGCGGGAGATCCGCCGGCTCGGGTCCAGGTCGGCGTAACGGGCGTCGTGCTCGATCAGCACGGGGAACTCGCCCGGCGCCGGGATCGACACGTTCTCGGTGGGGATAGTCGCTGTCACGCCCCTATCGTGACGCTGTGTCGCCGCTCACCGGCAACCGGGCGTCCGATATCACACCCGGTGAGTACGTTGTCACGCCGGGCCCCGGTGCCCGAGTGCGGTCGCCGGCCGTCCCGGCCGGCCCTCCCGGTGCCCCCGTCCGGCCGTGGCCGTCGGGGGTGCTCGGTAACCTGGGCGACGTGCCGGC
Organism: Pseudonocardia phyllosphaerae; assembly: GCF_046546475.1. Lineage (NCBI taxonomy): Bacteria > Bacillati > Actinomycetota > Actinomycetes > Pseudonocardiales > Pseudonocardiaceae > Pseudonocardia > Pseudonocardia phyllosphaerae. The sequence continues at coordinate 77,749 of NZ_JBKGXS010000012.1, read as the reverse complement.
CCCTGTGCAGACCCGTGACCTGCCCGGTGTGCACGAGCTGCTCGAGGTGGCCGTGTCCTCCGTCGGTGGCGCGCGCCGCGAGGGCCAAGACGCGATGGCCGACGCGGTGCGCAAGTCACTGTCCTCCGGCGAGCACCTCGCCGTGCAGGCCGGCACCGGCACCGGCAAGTCGCTGGCCTACCTGGTGCCCGCGATCCGGCACGCGATGGCCCGCGACACCACCGTCGTCATCTCGACGGCGACGATCGCGCTGCAGCGCCAGCTCGTCGACCGGGACCTGCCGCGGGTGGCGAAGGCGCTGAAGAAGTCGCTGGGCCGCGAGCCCACCTTCGCGATCCTCAAGGGCCGCCGTAACTACCTGTGCCTGAACAAGCTGCACGGCGACATGGACGACCCGGCCGACGAGGCCGACCAGCTCTTCGACGCGTTCGCGATATCCTCCATGGGGCGCAACGTGAAGCGCATCCACGAGTGGGCGTCCGACACCGAGACCGGCGACCGCGACGAGCTCGTCCCGGGTGTCCCGGACGCCGCCTGGCGCCAGGTGTCGGTGACCGCGCGTGAGTGCCTCGGGGCGTCGCGCTGCCCGTCCGGCGACGACTGCTTCGCCGAGAAGGCGCGGGCCGAGGCCGGGCGGGCCGACATCGTCGTCACCAACCACGCGCTGCTCGCGATCGACGCGATGGGCGAGGCGCAGGTGCTGCCCGAGCACGACGTCGTCGTGGTCGACGAGGCGCACGAGCTCGTCGACCGGGTGACCGGCGCCGCCACCGCCGAGCTGACCGCGGGCACCGTCTCCGCGGCCGCGCGGCGCTGCGGCAAGCTCGTCGACCAGGACCTCGCCGACGGGCTCGCCGAGTCCGGCGAGGGTCTCGCCGCGGTGCTCGAGGACCTGGCACCGGGACGCTGGGAGTCGCTGCCCGGCCCGGTCGCGGGCGCACTGAACGCGATCCTGTCCGCCGCAGGCGGCTGCCGGCAGGCCCTGGGCGCCAACAAGCGCTCCGACGAGACCGACCCGGAGGGCGCGGCCGCGCGCAAGCTCGCGCTGGCGCTGCTCGACGAGGTCTCCGACACCGTCACCCGGCTGACGAAGACGTTCGAGGAGTCCGACCCCGCCAAGCGCTACGACGTCGTGTGGCTGGGTGAGCAGGGCCCCGACGGCAGCCGGTACAAGGTGCTGCGGGTGGCGCCGCTGTCGGTCGGCGGGCTGCTGCGCGAGCGGCTGTTCGGGCAGCGCACCACGGTGCTCACCTCGGCGACCCTGGCGCTCGGCGGCTCGTTCGACGCGCTGGCCCGCCAGTGGGGGCTGCCCGCCGAGCAGCCGAAGGAGGCCGGGGACACCCCGCCGACGTCCACGTCGTCGGACTCCGGGCACGGGCCGGTGCAGGACCCGGACGCGCCGCGCTGGTCCGGGCTCGACGTCGGGTCGCCGTTCGCGCACGGCCGCTCCGGGATCCTCTACCTCGCCAAGCGCCTGCCCTCCCCCGGCCGCGACGGCCTCGCGCCGCAGACGCTGGCGGAGATCCAGGAGCTCGTCACCGCAGCCGGCGGCCGCACGCTCGGCCTGTTCTCCTCCACCCGCGCGGCCAAGCAGGCGACGGAGGCGTTGCGCGGCAAGCTGAGCACGCCGCTGCTGTGCCAGGGCGACGACTCGACGATGCTGCTGGTCAAGCGGTTCGCCGAGGACGAGGAGACCTCGCTGTTCGGCACGCTGTCGCTCTGGCAGGGCGTCGACGTGCCGGGGTCCTCGCTGTCGCTGGTGATCATCGACCGGATCCCGTTCCCGCGGCCGGACGACCCGCTGGTCTCCGCGCGGCAGAAGGCCACCGACGCCCGCGGCGGCAACGGGTTCCTCTCGGTCTCCGCGACGCACGCGGCGCTGCTGCTCGCCCAGGGTGCCGGGCGGCTGCTGCGCGCCACCGACGACCGCGGCGTCGTCGCGATCCTGGACCCGCGCATCGCGACCGCCCGCTACGGCGGGTTCCTGCGGGCCTCGCTGCCGCCGTTCTGGGAGACCTCGGACCCGGAGAAGGTCAAGGGCGCGCTACGACGCCTGCGCGGCGCCTGAGCCTCACTCGCCGGTGCGGCCGGTGGTGAGCTCGTCGACGACGTCGAGCTGGCCGGTGTGCCGCGCGTACTCCTGGACCAGGTGCAGCAGCACCCGCTCCAGGGTCGCCGCGGGCGCGCCCTCCCACCGCGGGCCCGGTGCCCCGACGGCGTCGAGCGGGTGTGCGAGGACGATCTCCCGGGTCCGCTCCCCCTGCTCGCGGAGTGCGGCGAGGACTGTCGCGGGCGTCGCGCCTGCGGGCAGCAGCCAGCGGTCGGTGCCGGCCCGGTCGGCCCACGGGTCCCCGACGTCGAGACCGAGGAAGCCCCACTCCAGCCACCGGCGTTCCACGTGGCGCAGGTGGTGCAGCAGCTCGGCCGGAGACCAGCCCGAGGGCAGCACGGAGCCCAGGGCCACGTCGCCGGGCATGCCGTCGACGGCCGCGATCACGGTCTCCCGGAAGTAGTCCAGGTAGCCGAGCAGTACCGCGGCCCGATCGGCACGCGGTGCGGTGGGCTCGGGGAACTCCGGCTGCGCGCTGGCCACGACGCCGATCCTGCCCCACGTGCTGCGTTCTCGACGCGTCCGCGTTAGATTGTGCGCAATCGATTTCGTGGCGAGACGGAAGGAGCGATCGCAGATGGCGACCTACACGACCGAGGCCACGTCGTCCGGGGGCGGCCGGGACGGCCACATCCGTTCCGATGACGGCTTCATCGACCAGGACCTGAAGATGCCGCCGGAGCTGGGCGGTCCCGGTGGGGCCACCAACCCCGAGCAGCTGTTCGCCGCGGCCTACGCCGCGTGCTTCCACGGCGCGCTGCGCCTGGCGGCAGGCAAGAAGAAGGTCACCGTGCCCGACGGCACCGAGGTGACCGCGACCGTGCAGCTCGCGCCGGACGACACCAGCTTCGCGATCTCCGCCGACATCGCCGCGCACCTGCCCGGCCTGGACAAGGACACCGCCGAGGACCTCGTCGAGGCCGCACACCAGGTGTGCCCGTACTCCAAGGCGACCCGCGGCAACGTCGAGGTCAGCCTCACCACGACGGTCTGAGCTCCGTCCCCACGACTCCGCCCGGGTCCGGCGTGGCACACGCCGCCGGACCCGGGCGGTCCTGTGCCGGGCGACGTCCGGGTTCCCGCGCGACCGGGGCCCGGGCGTCACCCAGCCGCCAGCCCCAGGCAGGTCACGGTGCCCGGGTCGACCTCGGTGAACCCCGCGTCGCGGACAGCGACCAGCCCGGGCAGGCCGGCATCGAGCTCGTCGCACAGCCGGTCCCAGGTGGCGGCGTCCGGGGTGCGCACCGCGCAGGACGGCGCCTCGCCGACCGGCCAGTCCTGCTCCGCGCCCAGGATCATCGTCGCGTGCCCGACCTGCGCCGCGGCCTTCCCGACCGTCATCTCGACGCGGGGGTTCAGCAGCACCAGCGGCATGCCGTCCGGGGCCGGGCCGGGCTCGTCGGCGGGCAGCTCGGTGCCGCCGATCTGCAGCCGCGACACCGTCTTCGGCACGTCGTCGACCGGGCCGGGCAGCAGCGCGCGGGCCGCGGCGCCATCCACCTCGACAGTCACCCCGGGCAGCTCCTGCACCGCACGCCAGTGCGCGCCACGGGCCCGGCGGGCGATCTTGCGGATGCGGCCGTCGATCCAGGTCTCGACGGCGTCGTGCCACTCCCCGCCGGGCTGGGCCCGCGGGTCCAGGCAGACGGCGACGGCCGCGATCGCGGCGGCCTCCAGCAGCGGTGTGCGCTCCGGGAGCGGGTCGCGCTCGATCCGCAGGACGACCGGCATGGCCCGCACGACGCCGTCGGCCTCGGGCGGGATCTCCCGGCGCCGCGCGCCCCGGCCGTAGCGGTCGGACAGCAGGCCGAGCACGGAGGTCCCCGGCACCGCCGTCATCCGATCGGGACCCGCCGGAGCACGCCCTCGGCGGCGTCGGCGGCCTCGACCTCGTTGCGCGTGATCCCGAGCAGGAACAGCACGACGTCGAGGTAGGGCACCGACAGCGCGGTGTCGGCGACCTCCCGCAGCGCGGCCTTGGCGTTGAACGCCACGCCCAGCCCGGCGGTGGAGAGCATGTCGATGTCGTTCGCGCCGTCCCCGACGGCGACGGTCTGCTCGATCGGGATCTCGTGGGTGGCGGCGAACCGGCGCAGCGCGACGGCCTTCCCGGCCCGGTCCACGATCTCGCCCCGGACCCGTCCGGTCAGGTGGCCGTCGACGATCTCCAGCTCGTTCGCGGCGGCGAAGTCGAGCCGCAGCTCGTCGACCAGCCCGGTGATGACCTGGGAGAACCCGCCGGACACGACGCCGCAGCGGTAGCCGAGGCGGCGCAGCGTGCGGATCGTGGTGCGGGCACCGGGCGTCAGCTCGAGCTGTGCGGCGACGTCGTCGACGACCGAGGCGGGCAGCCCCTCCAGCGCGGCGACCCGGCGGCGCAGCGACTCGGCGAAGTCCAGCTCGCCGGCCATCGCGTCCTCGGTCACCTTCCGGACCTGGGCCTCGACCTCGGCACCGGCCCGCGCGGCGAGCATCTCGATGACCTCGCCCTGGATCAGGGTCGAGTCGACGTCGAACACGATGAGCCGCTTGCTGCGCCGCGCCAGCCCGGCCCGGGCCACCGCCACGTCGACACCGGCCTGGCGGGCCACCTCGACCATCCGCTTGCGCAGCGTGCCGGGCGGGTAGGAGTCCGGGTCCCCGTCGGGGACGGGCGAGACGAGCAGCTCCAGCCCGGTCACCGGGTAGTCGGCGACCCGGCGGATCGAGTCGATGTTCGCGCCGACGGCGGCGAGCTCGGCCGCGATCGAGCCGAACGCCCGGGCGGTGATGGGCCGGCCGAGCACGGTGACGACGTGCGTGGACGCGGGGCGGGCGCGCCCGGCGTCCACGGCGCCGTCGCGCTGGACCTCGATGTGCACGAACATGCCGATCGAGTCCATGGCCTCACCGACGACCTCGGTGAGCTCCTCGGCGTCGCCCTCGGGCAGCACCAGCGCGCCGAGGGTGAGACGACCGTTGACCACGACCTGCTCGAGGTCGAGCAGCTCGACCCCGGCCGTGGTCAGGGCGGTGAACAGGACGGACGAGACGCCCGGCCGGTCCGGCCCGGTCACCGTCACCAGGACGGTGGGCCGGGCCGGGCCGGGATGGACGGGTTCGGCCGTGCCCACCTCAGTTGTTCTTGGGGTCGTTGTCCGGCCAGGACTCCTTGCCGACCTCCTTGGCCAGCACCTCCGTCGGGTGCGCCCGGTTGCCCACGTGGGCCTCGGCGCGCGCCTGCTCGACCAGGTGCGGGTAGTGGAGGTCGAACGCGGGGCGCTCGGACCGGATGCGCGGCAGCTCGGTGAAGTTGTGCCGCGGGGGCGGGCAGGAGGTCGCCCACTCCAGCGAGTTGCCGAAGCCCCAGGGGTCGTCGTGCTCGGCGACCCGCCCGAAGCGGTAGCTCTTGAACACGTTGTAGATGAACGGCAGCGTCGAGGCACCGAGCACGAACGCGCCGATCGAGGAGATCGTGTTCAGCGTCGTGAAGCCGTCGGTGGGCAGGTAGTCCGCGTAGCGCCGCGGGTAGCCCTCGTTGCCGAGCCAGTGCTGCACCAGGAACGTCAGGTGGAACCCGATGAAGGTCAGCCAGAAGTGGACCTTGCCCAGCGTCTCGTCCATGAACCGGCCGGTCATCTTCGGGAACCAGAAGTAGATGCCGGCGTAGGTCGCGAACACGATCGTGCCGAACAGCACGTAGTGGAAGTGCGCGACGACGAAGTAGGTGTCCGAGACGTGGAAGTCCACCGGCGGCATCGCGAGCAGGATGCCGGTCAGGCCGCCGAACAGGAACGTGACCAGGAAGCCGACCGAGAACAGCATCGGCGACTCGTAGGTCAGCTTGCCCTTCCAGATCGTGCCGATCCAGTTGACGAACTTGACGCCCGTCGGGATCGCGATGAGGAAGGTGGTGAAGGAGAAGAAGGCCAGCATGACCGCGCCGGTGGCGTACATGTGGTGCGCCCACACCGCGACCGAGAGCGCGGCGATCGAGATCGTCGCGAAGACCAGGCCCTTGTAACCGAAGATCGGCTTGCGGGCGAAGACCGGGAAGATCTCCGAGACGATGCCGAAGAACGGCAGCGCCACGATGTAGACCTCGGGGTGCCCGAAGAACCAGAACAGGTGCTGCCAGAGCACCACGCCGCCGTGCTCGGGGTCGAACACGTGCGCGCCGAGGTGGCGGTCGGCCGCGAGGCCGAACAGCGCCGCCGTGAGCACCGGGAACGCGAGCAGGATCAGGATCGCGGTGATGAAGATGTTCCAGGTGAAGATCGGCATCCGGAACATCGTCATGCCGGGCGCGCGCATGCAGACGATCGTGGTGATGAAGTTGACGCCACCGAGGATCGTGCCCAGACCGGAGACGGCCAGACCCATGATCCACAGGTCGCCGCCGGGGCCGGGCGAGCGGATCGCGTCCGACAGCGGGGTGTAGGCGAACCAGCCGAAGTCGGCGGCGCCGCCCGGGGTGAGGAAGCCGGACAGCACGATCAGGCCGCCGAAGAGGAACAGCCAGTACGAGAACGAGTTCAGCCGCGGGAACGCGACGTCCGGCGCACCGATCTGCAGCGGCACGATGTAGTTCGCGAAGCCGAACAGGATCGGCGTCGCGTACAGCAGCAGCATGATCGTGCCGTGCATCGTGAACAGCTGGTTGTACTGCTCGGTCGACAGGAACTGCAGCTCCGGGCGGGCCAGCTCGGCCCGGATGAGCAGCGCCATCGCGCCACCGGCGAGGAAGAAGCCGAACGACGTGACCATGTACAGGATCGCGATGTCCTTGGGGTCCGTCGTCCGCAGCATCTTCAGGAACGTGGAACCCTTGCCCGTCCGACGCGCCGGGTACGGGCGCGTCGAGATCGGCTTGGGCGCGACGGCTGTCACTGGGCCTCCTGCACTTGCCTCACCTGTGAGCACGTCCTCGCGGACAGGGGAACTCTAGCCCCTGCCGGCGGGTCCGGCCCGACCGGGCAGCTCCCTGCCACCCACCCGCGCCACGTGCGCCGCACGCCTGCTCTACACCGGGTAGAAATCTACACCGCGGGGTCAAGGTTCACCCCTCGGCGGACCCGTCCGCGCACCCGCTCCGGGCCGGCGGCACCGTGACCTGCTGATCGACACGCACGACCGGGGGTCGCAGGCGCTGCGTGACCGAGGAGCTACCGTCGGTCGGGTGAGTGCACCGCAGAGCGCCGCGGGCCCCCGGCGTCGTCGTGAGCCCGGCTGGGACGTGCTGCGCACGGGATTCGTGCTGCTCGTCGTGCTCTACCACTCCACCCACCTCGGGCCGGCGCTGCATCCGGACCTCATTCCGCGGCCGCGCTTCGAGTTCCCGCACCAGGTCGGGGCGAGCCTGCTGCTGGTCGTCTCGGCGTACTTCGCGGCCGCCACGCGCGGACGCCACACCGCACCGCACTACTGGTGGGGCCGGGTCTCGCGGCTGCTGCCCGCGTTCGTCGTCGCGGTGCCGATCGCCTGGCTGACCCTGCGCTACCTCACCCCGGACAACTGGGGCGACCCGACGGTCGGGCAGCTGATCGACAACTGGCTGATGCTCGGCAACTGGGGCACCGACAAGTGGCCCTGGCTCGACCCCGCCTACTGGACGCTGCCGTTGCAGCTCATGGCGTTCACCGTCGCCGCGCTGCTCGGCGCGAGCCGCTGGGGCCGCGGGACGCCGCTGCGGGTCGTGCTGTGGTCGGCGCTGCTGGTGCCGATGGTGCTCTGGCCGCTACGGGCCGGTCTGACGCCGCTGGGTGAGCCGCCGGTCTGGTACACCACCGTCGTCGACGGCCTGGGCTTCCACCGCTGGCACCTGTTCGTCGCCGGGATCGCGGTGTGGATGTGGTCGACCGGGCGGCTCCGGACCCCGAATGCCGTCGCGATGCTCGTGCTGTGCGGGTTCGGGCAGTTCCTGCACACCGCCGAGGTCAACGACGAGGGCATCTCCGAGGACCTGGTCGCCTCGATGCTGGTGTGCATCGGGATCCTGCTGGTCGCCGTCGTCGCGCACCTGCCGCGGCCCGGCAGCCGGATGCCCGCCCCGCTGGCCACGCTGTTCCAGCGCCTGGCCGGGATCTCCTACGGCGTCTACCTCATCCACCAGACGACCGGCTACGTCCTGATGCGCCGGCTGCAGGAGGTCGGTGTCGGCCCGACCCTGCAGACCGTCGCGATGCTCGTCAACGCGCTGGTGCTGGGCTGGCTGCTGACCCGCCTGGTGGAACGCCCCGCCCACCGGGTCCTGATGCGCGGCTACGACCGGTTCGTCGCCGCCCGCGCCGCCCGGAAGGCGGTATCCGGCGACGCGGCGCCGGTCCCGGCCGAGAAGGTCTGAGCCGCACTCAGCGCATCGGCTCGAACACGTCGGTCCACACGTCCGGCGCCGACGCCGGGTTCGGCGGCTCGTCGACGATGTAGAACTCGGTGCCCAGCCCCATCGCGAACACCGCGTCGGGCATCGTCAGCAGGAAGTGGTCCGGGCCCATCTGGCTGGCGTGCGCGCGCATCGAGTTCCGCTTCTGCTCGGCGTACTCGACGGCCTCGACCCGGTGGGTGATCTCCGACTCGGGCTTGCCGATGGCCGGTGCCTCGTCCGGGATCTCGATGTCCGGGGCGGCCTCGCCGCGCTCGGAGCGCAGGCCACGCATGCCGCGCAGCATCCAGTCGCGGTTGGTGGTGCTCTGCGCGACGACCGGCACACCGGCCAGCTCGCCGGCCCGCTGTCCGACCTGGTGCACCTTGATCCGGTCCGGGTCGCCGGTGCCGCCGTTGTCGTCGTAGGTGGTGAGCACGTCGGCCTCCTCGTCCTCGAGGACGAGGGCGAGGCGGCGCGCGGCCTGCTCGGTCGGCACCTGCGCGAAGCTGTACGGCGCCTCGGCGCCGGGCTCACCGGCCGGGCCGGAGTCGACGTAGCCGAGGAACTCGACCCGGGCGACACCCAGCTCCTTCGCCGAGGCGTAGCACTCGGCCGAGCGGCGCACGGCGAGGTTCTCGCCCTCGGCGAGGACGCCGGGCACGGAACGGCCCAGCTCCCCGCGGGTGGCGAAGACGAGTACGACACGGTGTCCGAGCGCCGCGGCCTTGGCGAGCGTGCCGGCGGTGCCGATCGACTCGTCGTCGGGATGGGCGTGGAAGCTGACGAGGGTCCCCACGACGACCGACCCTACCGACGCCCCGAACGACGACCGGGGAGCGGTCCGGCCTCGTCGGCCGTCCCGCTCCCCGGAGCGCGTTCCCTGCTCTGCTTACCTACGCCTGCCGGCTACTTGGCGGGGGCACCCGGGTCCGGCGGCGCCAGCGCCGGGCACTGCACGTCGGAGTGCCCCTCACCGGCGGTCCGCTTCGGGAGCGCACCGGTGAGCAGGTAGTCGGCGACCTTGTCGTCGACGCACTTCACACCGGACAGCGACGACGAGTGGGTGTGCCCGTCGACGCCCTCGATCAGCGACGACCCCGGGAACGTGCGGCGCGCCTGGAGGGCACCGGCGTAGGGGGTGGCGCCGTCGTCGGTCTCCGAGATCAGCAGCGGGCCGTTCTTCAGCTTGCCCGACACGACCGGCTTCGGGCCGGGCTTGGCGGGCCAGGCCAGGCACGGCGCGTTGTACCAGGCGTTGCCCCAGGTGTTGAACGGCGCCTTCTTGTCGGTACGGACGTTGTCGCGCTTCCAGGTGGCCCAGTCGTGCGGGAACGGGGCGTCGGTGCACTGGGTGGCGAGGTAGACCGCGTAGTTGTTGTCGTCGGTCGGCGACCCGGCGCTGTCGAACGCCGCCTTGAGCGTCACGGCGTCGTTCTTCGTGGCGGCGACGAACGCGTCGGCGACGTCGGTGTACTCGGTCACGTTGTACCCGGCGCGCAGGAAGATGTCGGTCAGCTCCGAGGCACCGATCAGACCACCGGCCGGCTTCTTGCGCAGCTTCTCGGAGGTCTCCTCGTAGCGCTTCTCGACGGCGTCTGCGGTGGTGCCGAGGTGGTAGTGCTCGTCGTTCTTGGCGACCCAGCCGAAGAAGGTCTTGATGTTGCGCTCGAACGCGACGTTCTGGTTGAGGTTGGCCTCGTACCACCAGTCACGCGTGTCGATGACACCGTCGAGCACCATGCGCCGGACCTTGTCCGGGAACATCGTGGCGTAGACCTGCCCGAGGTAGGTGCCGTAGGAGAAGCCGTAGTAGGTGATCTGCTCGGCACCCAGGGCCTGACGGATCAGGTCCATGTCCTTCACGGTGTCCTCGGTGCGCAGGTGCTTCAGCAGCTCCCCGCCCTTCTTCCCGCACGCCTTGGCGTAGGCGCGGGTCTTCGGGAGCCAGGCCGCCTCGGCACCGTGCTCGGGCCGGTAGTCGGGGCGGTGGTAGCCGCCGTAGTCGGCCTGGCAGCTCAGCGCGGGCTTGCTGGACCCGACGCCACGCGGGTCGAAGCCGATCCAGTCGTAGGCCGCGCCGGCGTTCTTCGGGACCTTCGAGCCGAGCCGGGACAGGCCGAGGCCCGAGCCGCCGGGTCCGCCGGGGTTGGCGAGCGCGACGCCCTGGTACTGCGCGTCCGGCACGGTGTGCTTCACCCGCGAGACCGCGAGCTGGATCTTCTTCCCGGCCGGTTTCGCGTGGTCCAGCGGCACGGACAGGAAGCCGCACTGGGCCTTCGCCGCGACCAGGCCGGGCGTGGAGCAGGGTCCCCAGGCGATCGGGCCGGGCGCGGGGGCCGTGGGGGCGACCGGGGCCGGGGGCGCGCCGGGCGCCGCGAGGGCGGGTGTCACGGCTCCGGCGGCGAGCCCGCCGGCGGTGAGGATGGCGACCACTGTCGCTCCGAACGTCCTGCGCACCTGTCCCCCGGCTTCCCGGATCCCGAGCGGATCCGACGACGTCGGCGCCGCACTCGGCACCGTGAGCGAGGACGCTGCCACCCTCCGCACCTGATCCACAATCAACGCGCCGGACCGGGGACACGATAGGCGTAACGATAGGGGACGTATCAGACTTTTTCCGGCACCTCGGGTTACCCCGTCACCGTGGGTCACCCGTGCGGGCCGCGCACCGCCGGGCGTGCCGGACGCGCATCCGGGGGACGGTCAGGCCGGGCCGCGCACCAGACGGCCCAGTTCGCCGCCGCCCCCGTCGCGCAGGACGAGGGCGGGCCCGTCCAGCGTCACGCGGCGGGCGGTGGCGACCCAGGAGGCCAGCGGCAGGTTCTCGCAGCCGATCAACGTGCTCGGGTTCGCGGTGGCGTCGACGGTGCCGTCCGGGCCCAGCGACCAGGTGCCGCCCTGGCCGTTGCAGCCGTCGGAGCCGTGCCAGGAGCCGTCCGGCTCGAACTCGGCGAACACCCGGCCCTGCCCCGTGCCGTCGGCCGGGAACCAGCGCCCGAGCAGGTCGGCGGCGGTGGCGGCGCGCGGCCCGGACGCGGCGGGGCCCGTGGCGGGGGTGTCGGCGCAGCCGGTGAGGGCGAGCCCGGCGAGGAGAACCGCCGCGAGCGCACCCCTCCTCACCTGTCCCGCCCCCGCTGGTGCGGCCGGCGCGGGCCGGGGACGGGCAGCGGCGGCCGCGCCGTGACCGGCGACGACGGGTACGGACCGCCCGCGACGGCGATCCGCACGACCAGGGCGCGCGGGAACAGCAGCCCGGTCTGGCGCCCCTCGGGGCGCAGCGGATGGCGGTAGTGCGTGCGGACCCAGCTGCGGTTGCGCCAGTGTCCCTCGACCCGGACCACGGCATCCCCCTCCGGCGGAGCGTCGCCACCAGGAAAGCACGCCGGACCGACATCCGGGGCGGATCGCGGGCGGTTCCGGGCACGCTCGTGGAACACTCCGGCCCACCCCCGCACCCGATCTCCCGGGAGACTCATGTCCACGGCCCTGTCCGCCGAGCACGACTGGTGGCGCGACGCCGTCGTCTACCAGGTCTACATCCGCAGCTTCGCCGACGGGAACGGCGACGGCACCGGCGATCTGGCCGGGCTGCGCAGCCGGCTCGGCCACCTGGCACGGCTCGGCGTCGACGCGCTCTGGATCAACCCCTGGTACCCGTCGCCGCTGGCCGACGGCGGCTACGACGTCGCCGACTACCGGGCGATCAACCCGATGTTCGGCGACACCGCGCAGGCCGAGGCGTTCCTGACCGAGGCGCACGAGCACGGGCTGCGGGTCCTGCTGGACATCGTCCCCAACCACCACTCCGACGAGCACGAGTGGTTCCGGGCCGCGCTGGCCGCCGGTCCGGGGTCGCCCGAGCGGGACCGCTACGTGTTCCGCGACGGCCGCGGCGAGTTCGGCGAGGTGCCGCCGAACAACTGGGAGTCGATGTTCGGCGGGCCGGCGTGGCAGCGCGTCGTCGGCGCCGACGGCCGTCCGGAGCAGTGGTACCTGCACCTGTTCGACGTCCGCCAGCCGGACGTGAACTGGGAGAACCCGGAGGTCCGCGCGGACTTCGAGACCACGCTGCGGTTCTGGTTCGACCGCGGCGTCGACGGGTTCCGGATCGACGTCGCGAACGCGATGGTCAAGCAGGACGGGCTGCCCGACCTGGTCGAGAACGTCAACGACGTCCAGGACGGCGGGCACCCCTACCTCGACCGCGACGGGGTGCACGACGTCTACCGGTCGTGGCGCCGGATCGGCGACTCCTACGACCCGCCGCGGGTGTTCGTCGCCGAGGCCTGGGTGCCGGACCCGCAGCGGCTCGCGCGCTATCTGCGCCCGGACGAGCTGCAGACCGCGTTCGGGTTCAACTTCCTCACCGCCGCGTGGCTGGCCGACGACCTGCGCAACAACATCGACGACGCGATCGCGGAGAACACCGCGGTCGGCGCACCCGCGACGTGGGTGCTGTCCAACCACGACGTGTGCCGGCACCCGTCCCGGCTGGCCCGCGAGCCGGAGGCCGGGCGCGGCTGGAACCTGGTCGACGTCGCCGGCCTGCCCGCCGACCCGGAGCTCGGCCTGCGCCGCGCCCGCGCGGCGACGCTGCTGATGCTGGCGCTGCCGGGCACGGCCTACCTCTATCAGGGCGAGGAGTTCGGGCTGCCCGAGGTGGAGGACATCCCGGTCGACCGGCTCGACGACCCGACCTGGGAGCTGTCCGGGCACACCGACCGCGGCCGCGACGGCTGCCGGGTCCCGCTGCCCTGGGTCGCAGGCGAGCCCGGCTTCGGGTTCGCCGCGACCGCGCCGACGTCCGCGCCCGCGGAGCCGTGGCTGCCGCAGCCGCCGGTGTTCGCCCGGCACGCCGCGGACGTCGTGGAGGCCGACCCGGACTCGACGCTGCACCTCTACCGGGACGCGCTGGCGATCCGCCGGGCCCACCCGGCCCTGGGCGGTGGCGGGCTTACCTGGCAGGACTCCCCCACCGGAACGCTGGCCTTCAGCCGCACCGGCGACGACGGCAGCGGCGGCTTCACCGCGCTGGTGAACGTGTCCTCGGCGCCGGTCTCGCTGCCGGAGGACGCCGAGGTGCTGCTGACCAGCGGCCCGCTCACCGCCCGCGGCGAGGTCCCCGCCGACACCACCGTCTGGCTGCGGAGCTGAGGCTCAGGCGGCGGCGAGGCCCGGCAGCCAGACCTCGCGCAGGGTCCGCTCGGTCCGGTCCCAGAGCCCGCGGGCGGCGGCCGGGTCGTACGGGTCCTGCGCCGGGCCGGCCTCGGCGAGGCCGGCGAACCGGCTCCCGCTGATCCCCGCGGCCAGCGGCGACGCGGCGGCCAGGACGACCGTCGCCGCGTCGCGGCCGGGCACGGCGGTCCGGTGCACGGTGTTCACCGCGATCGCGTCGCCTGCCCAGCGGCGGGCGGCCTCGGCGGTGTGCAGGGCCGTCGCCTCGGCGGGCCGGACGTGCGCGTCGTCGCGGGCGGGGTCGGTCAGGTGCACCACGCGCGCCCCGTCGACCGCGGTCAGCGCCCAGTGCAGGCCGGTGGTCAGTGCCGCAGGGCCGAGGTACCCGACGGCCAGGCGCGGGTCCCAGCCATCAACGGTCGTGCCGGTCGTGGCGGCCGGGCCTGCCGCGTCGACCAGGACGTGCAGCGGGCCGTCCCAGAGGCGGACGAACCGGGAGATCGAGTGCTGGTCGGCGAGGTCGAGCTCACCGACGCGCACCTGCTCGTTGCCGGTGTCCGCGACGATCCCGGCGCGGGCGAGCGCTCCGGCGTCGGCGTCGTCGACGGCGAGGGTCACCTCGGCGCCGGCCGCGGCCAGGGCGCGGGCGGTCTCGTAGCCGACGCCGGACGCGGCGCCGGTGACGACCGCACGCCGCCCGGTCAGGTCGACGCCGTCGAGCACCTCGACGGCGGCCGGGCCGTCGTATCCGGCCTCGCCGGAGACCGGAGCGGGAACGGGAACGGGAACGGGCGGGACGATCGGGGATCGGGTGGTCGTGGACCGGAGGAACATGGGCTGATCCCTTCTGGCTCACCGGAACCGGTGCGGCACCCTCGGGCGGCGGCGGTCCGGGCGAAGAAACGGAGAGGCCTCCGTATGAACCGGAACTCTATCCGGAGCACCCTCCGGATCGCAAGCCGTATCGTGGGGCCGATCGCGTTCGAGGAGGCACGTCATGGCGACCGGCACCGGTGAGCCCGGAACCCGTCCCGCACTGCGCGCGGACGCCGCGCGCAACCGGGAACTGCTGCTCGCGGCCGCGGTCCGGGCGTTCGCCGCGGAGAGCACCGGGGGCCCAGCCCCCACCCTCGACGGCATCGCCAAGGACGCGGGCGTCGGCATCGGCACCCTCTACCGCCACTTCCCCAACCGCGACGCGCTGGTCGAGGCCGTCTACCGCAACGAGCTGGACCGGCTCTGCCGCGCCGCCGACGAGCTGCGCACCGAGCTGCCCGCGGACCGGGCGCTGCGGGCGTGGATGGACCGGTTCGTCGACTACGTGATCACCAAGAAGCACCTGGCGGACTCGCTGCACGCACTCGTCGCGTGCGGGCGGAACCCGTTCGCGCAGAGCCGCGAGCGGATGGTCGCCGCGGTCCGCTCGCTGCAGGAGGCGGGCATCGCCGACGGCACCCTGCGCGACGACGTCGACGCCGCCGACGTGCTCGTCGGCACCTCCGGGATCTGCATGGCGATCGCCGACCCGCAGGGCCGCGAGCAGGCCGGACGCCTGCTGGACCTGCTCGTCGACGGCCTGCGCCCGCGCTGAGCGCACCGCGGGCGGCCGGACGGAACGGGCGTCCGGGCGGTGATCACCCCAGCCCGGCGGGCCGCGTCCGGCGGGCCTACTGTCGCGGGGTGTCCTCGCGAAGCCGCCCCGCCGCCTGGAAGGTGACCACCCTGGCCGTGGCCGCCGCGTGCACGCTGGCCGGATGCGCGTCCGGACCGGCGACCCTCGAGCGCGGCTCGCCCGCCCCGCGCAGCAACACGGCGTCGGACGAGGTCGGCGCGCCCGGACTGGAGGCGCTGCGCACCAAGACCGGATTCCTGACCCGCGACGAGTGCGCCACGGGTCCGCCCGCGCAGGTGTTCACCCGGTGCGGGCGGTTCACCGTCGAGGTGCGCAACATCGTCGGCCAGGTGCGCCGCGACGCCCCGGCGGCGGGATCGCGGGCGGACGCCACCGAGCAGGCGCTCGACCGGTTCTCCGACGCCCGCTGCCAGGCCTCCCCCGGCGCCGTCGGCGGTGGGGACCCCGCGGTCTGCGGGCCGGCGTTCGCCGCCGTGCAGGCCGGGGTGCAGGGCATCGCGGGCGCCGTCGGCGCCTCCTGACCCCGGACCGCCCCAGGAGTCACCGGCCGGGAGTCAGCTGTCGGAGCTGCGGTCGCAGACCGAGTGCAGCGCGCGCCCCAGCGCCGCCTTGTGCACGTCGTCGAGCGGGCCGGCCGCGGCGACGGCGGCCTGCGCCAGGCTCGACGGGCAGTCCTCGTTCGCCCGGGCCGGCTGCGCCACCTTCAGCGCCGCGACCAGCTCGCGCCCGATCCGGTCCAGCTCGGGCCGTACGGTCGCCAGGTCCACCCGCTGCGCCGGTCGGGTGTCGGGGTGCTCGGCCCACTGCTTGGTCAGCGCATCCTGCACCTGGGTCGACGCCGCGATCTGGTCGGCGACCACGCGGGCGACCCACTCCGGGTCGACCCCGTCGCGGACCGCGGACGCCCGGGCCCCGGCCAGTACGGCGGCCTCGCGCGGCGGGTCGGTGATCGCGCCACCCGTGGCGGACTTGGCGATCGCGACACGGTCGGACAGCACCGCACGCTCGGCGGCGAGCCCGGCGATCCGGGTGAGCCCGTCGGCGGGGCTGGCCCCGGGCGGACCGGCGGTGATCGGCGGCGCCTGCGCGCCGCACCCGGCGAGGGCCGCGACGGCGAGCGCCGTGGCCGCCGCGCACCGGAGCACGGCGTGGGCGGGCGAGCGATGACCGGACACGCGGCCACCCTACGTGTGCCCCGTTGCACCGCGTCGAGTGTCACGACCCCGGCCGGGTTCACCCCGCCGGGAGCGGGAACCCGGTCGGTGTGTCCAACGGGAGGAGGGATCACCGGTGAGCCGCACCGTGGCCGACCAGATGATCGAACTGCTGCACCAGGCGGGCGTCGAGCGGATCTACGGGCTGGTCGGGGACAGCCTGAACCCGCTGGCGGACGCGATCCGCCGGGACGGTCGCATCCGCTGGGTGCACGTCCACAACGAGGAGGCCGGCGCCCTCGCCGCGGCCGCGGAGGCCCAGCTCACCGGGCGTCTGGCCGTGTGCGCGGGCAGCTGCGGGCCCGGTAACACCCACCTGATCCAGGGCCTCTACGACGCCCACCGCACCGGTGCGCCGGTGCTGGCCATCGCCTCGCAGATCCCCTCGACCGAGATCGGGACGAACTACTTCCAGGAGACCCACCCGGAGCGGCTGTTCACCGAGTGCTCCGCGTTCTGCGAGCAGATCTCCCGGCCGGAGCAGATGCCGCGGCTGCAGCGGATCGCCATGCAGACCGCGATCGCGCAGCGTGACGTGTCGGTGCTGGTCCTGCCCGGTGACGTGAGCGCCGAGCCGGCCGCGCGCGACACCGGCCGCTCGGACCTGGTGACGCCATCGCACACCGTCGTGCCCGACGAGGAGAAGGTCGACGAGCTCGCCCGCCTGATCACCGAGGCGCAGAAGGTCACGCTGTTCGTCGGCGCCGGCATCGCCGGGGCCCGCGACGAGGTCCTGCAGCTCGCCGGGACCGTGCAGGCGCCGGTCGGGCACTCGCTCGGCGGCAAGGAGTGGATCCAGTACGACAACCCCTACGACGTCGGGATGAGCGGGCTGCTCGGCTACGGCGCCTGCTACGAGGCCACCCAGGACGCCGACCTGCTGATCCTGATCGGCACCGACTTCCCCTACGACGGGTTCCTGCCGCAGCGCAACACGGTCCAGATCGACGCCGACGCCGCCAACCTCGGCCGGCGCACCGTGCTGGACCTGGGCGTGCACGGCGACACCCGCTCCACGCTGCGGGCGCTGCTGCCGAAGCTGACCCCGCGCACCGACCGGTCGTTCCTGGACCGCATGCTGCGCAAGCACGCCGACGCGCTGGAGAAGGTCGTCGGGGCCTACACCCGCAAGGTCGAGGACCTGCGCCCGGTCCACCCCGAGCACGTCGCCGCCGTCCTCGACGACGAGCTGGCCGACGACGCGATCGCCACCGTCGACACCGGCATGTGCAACGTGTGGGCCGCGCGCTACCTGACCCCGACCGGTCGTCGCCGGATCATCGGCTCCTACCGGCACGGGACGATGGCCAACGCCCTGCCGCACGCGATCGGGGCGCAGTGCGCGTACCCGGACCGGCAGGTCGTGTCGCTGTCCGGCGACGGCGGCCTGACGATGCTGCTCGGCGAGCTGCTCACCGCGGTCGAGCACGACCTGCCGCTGACGGTGGTCGCATTCAACAACGGCTCGCTCGGCATGATCCGGCTGGAGATGATGGTGGCGGGCTACCCGTCGTTCCAGACCGACCACGGGCCCGCCGACCTGGCCGGGATCGCCCGCGAGGCCGGTGCGCACGCCACGCTCGTCGAGGACCCCGCCGACGTGCGACGGGCGATCCGGGCCGCGCTGGACCACCCCGGCCCGGCGCTGGTCGACGTCCGTACCGACCCGAACGCGCTGTCCATCCCGCCGCACATCACCGCGGCGCAGGTGCGCGGGTTCGCGCTGGCGTCCAGCCGGACGGTGCTCGACGGCGGCGTCGGGAAGATGATCGAGCTGGCGCGGTCGAACCTGCGGTCCATCCCCCGCCCCTGACGGTCACGCCGCCTGCTCGGCCAGCCCCTCCGCCGACGTGGCGTGGTCCAGCGCGATGGCGGCGGCGCCCCGCAGCACCCCGTCGGCGCCGTGCGCGGCGTCGACGACCGGGGGCGGGTCGTCGCGGCGGAACGCCATGAGCCCGGCCACGTAGGCGTCGTGGAAGCGGTCCGGGGCGGCGTGGCGCAGTGCGATTCCGAGGCCGCCGAACACGACGATCTCCGGGTCGTGCGCGTTGACCAGCCCGGACGTTCCCCGGCCGAGCGCGTGCGCGGCCCGGCCGATCACCTCGGTCGCCCCGGGCTCGTCGGCCGCGGCGCGGGCGAGCACCTCGAGGAAGTAGCCGTACGGGTCGTCGGGTTCGGGCTCGCCGAGCATCCGGGCCAGCGCGCGGCCGTCGACCTCGGAGTCCCAGTGCCCGTGGGCGCCGCAGGAGCACGGCAGCGACGGGTCGCCGAAGGGCAGGTGCCCGAACTCACCGGCAGCGCCGCGCGCACCGGTCTGCGGGCGCCCGGCCAGCAGCAGGACGCCACCGATCCCGACCTCGACGGTCAGGTACAGCGCCGGGTCCGCGCCCGCGGCCGCGCCGTCGCGCACCTCGGCGACGCCGGCCACGTTCGCGTCGTTGCCCGCGTAGACGGGCAGGTCCAGGCCGGCGCCGATCCGGCGGACGTCGAGCGGGCTCCAGCCCTGACCCGACGCCTGCGCGAGGTGCGAGTCGACCAGCGTGGCCGCCACCCCCACCCCGACGCCGACGACCGGGCCGGGATGGGCGTCGACCAGCCCGGTCACCACTGCGGCCAGGTCCGTGGCGACCCGGTCCGGGTCGCGGACGGCGTGCCGCCCGGAGCGCACCGCCACCGGCACGCCGTCGAGCCCGGCCAGCGCGGCGCGCCAGCCCTCGAACCGCACGTCCACGGCGACGACGGCGGGCCCGTCGGGTGCCGGCACCACCTTCGTGGTCGGCCGGCCCCGCCCGCCGCACGGCGCACGCTCCTCGGTCACCCAGCCCAGGTCCCGCAGCCGGGCAGTGATCTCGGTGGCGGAACCGCTGGTCAGGCCCAGGTCACGCGCCAGCTCGACGCGGGTGCGTCCCGGCTCGCTGCGCACGGCGTCGAGCATCTCGGCGGCCGTGCGCCACCGGTCGATCTCGGCCCGGCCGGGCCCGAGCCGCGCACGGTCGGGACGTGAGCCGCCTGACAACGTAGTCATCACGTTTGACACCTCCCACCTGCGCGGATTTATCCTCGTGTCACGATGAAAAACGTAGCGCTCCTCTCCCGACAGTCTCCCACCCCCGACACCACCACGCGTTCACCCGGTCTTGCCCTGTTCGCCATGGCGCTGGGCGGGCTGGCCATCGGGACGACCGAGTTCGCCTCGATGGGCCTGCTGCCCTCGTTCGCCGGCGACCTCGGCGTGTCCGTCCCGCAGGCCGGGACGGCGATCAGCGCCTACGCACTCGGCGTCGTCGTCGGCGCCCCGATCCTCGCCGTCCTCGGTGCCCGCTGGCCGCGCAAGCGGCTGGTCATCGCGCTCGCGGCCGCCCTCGGCGTCGCGAACGTGCTCTCCGCACTGGCCCCGACGTTCGGCACGTTCGTCGCGACCCGGTTCCTGGCAGGCCTGCCGCACGGCGCCTACTTCGGCACCGCGTCGGTGCTGGCCGCATCGCTGGTCCCGCAGGAGAAGCGCCCGCGCGCCATCGCCACGGTGATGAGCGGCCTGATGATCGCCAACATCATCGGCGTCCCCGGCGCGACCTGGCTCGGCCAGGCCGCAGGCTGGCCCGCCGCGTACCTGACGGTCGGCGTGATCGCGCTGGTCACCATGGCCGCGATCTACGTGCTGGTCCCCGACGTCCGCGAGGAGACCCGTGGCTCGATCGTCGGCGAGCTCTCGGCCCTGCGCCGCGGGCAGGTCTGGATCACCATGGCCGTCATCGCGGCCGGGTTCGGCGGCACGTTCGCCGTCTACAGCTACGTCACCCCGGTGCTGACCGAGGTCTCCGGCCTCGCCGAGTCCGCGGTGCCGATCGCCCTGGCCGTGTTCGGTCTCGGCATGACCCTGGGCAACCAGGTCGGCGGCCGGCTCGCCGAGAAGGCCCCGGTCCGCACGATCGCGGTCGGCATGGGTGTCGCGTCGCTGGCCACCGCGTCGTTCGCCGTCGTGGCGGGCTCCGCGGTCGCGGCGATCATCGCCCTGTTCGCGCTGTCGTTCGCCAGCACCTCGACCACCCCGGCCCTGGCCACCCGCCTGATGGACGCCGGCCGCGAGGGTCCGACCCTGGGCGCCGCCCTGCACCACGCGGCGTTCAACGTCTCCAACGCACTCGGCGCCGCCCTCGGCGGTGTCGTGCTCGCCGCCGGGTGGGGCTGGACCTCGCCCGCCGCGGTCGCCGCGCTCCTGCCGCTGCTCGGCCTGGGCACGCTCGCGATCGCGGTCCGCATGGAGCGCAACGAGCGCCGCGCGAACCTGGCCCTGGCCGCCTGAGCCGGGGCCGGGTTCCCCGGCCCGCATGGCCTCCCCGGCCCGCGTGACGAACAGATTGCAAGTGATAGGTGTCGATCGGATCACCTTCGGGAAGCCCGGTACCGGACGGATCGTTGCGCCAGACAACTGATCTTTCGTAGTACCGCTTCCTGGAGGAACCCCGCATGACGACGGCGGCACCCCGCGCCGGCACGACCGCCCCCGCCGGGCACGTGCACTCCGACACCGAGGAGCTGCTCGAGGGCCTGGCCGGGCACCGGGACCGCGAGGCCCTGGTGCACGGCGACCGGCGACTCACCGCGGGCGAGGTCGCCGACGCGGCCCACCGACTGGCCCGCACCCTCGACGGCCGGGTCGGCCCCGGCTCGATCGTCGCGCTGCTGGCCGGCAACACCCCGGAGGCCGTCATCGCCCGCTGGGCGGTCAACCTGCTCGGCGCCGGGGTCACCCAGCCGCACGAGGGCCTGTCCGCCGCCGCGCAGGCCCGCATCGTCGACGACGTCGACGCCGCCCTGGTCCTGGTCGACCCTCCGAAGCTCGGGATCGCCGAGCGGATCCTCGCCGCGGCGTCGTCCCCGGTCGAGGTGCTCGGTCTCGGCGACACCGCAGGCCGCTTCCCCGACGTCCTGGCCGAGGCCGCGGGCGCGTCGGCCGAGCCGGTCACCGGGCGGGCGCGCGCCGCCGACGTCCAGCAGATCCGGCACACCGGCGGCACCACCGGCCACCCCAAGGGCATCACCTACACGTTCGGCCACCACGCCCGCTCCGCCGACGTGCGCAGGCACCTGTCCGCGCTGTCGGCCGGTGCGCCGCCGCGGATGCTGCTGGCCACCCCGGTCGCGCACGCCGGCGGCGGGATCGCCGACCGGATGCTCACCGTCGGCGGCTCCGTGGTCCTGCAGGACGAGTTCGAGCCCGGCGCGTTCCTCGCCGCCGTCGAGCGCGAGCGGATCACCCACTCCTGGCTGCTCCCGCCGCTGGTCTACCGGCTGCTCGACGATCCGGCGCTGGACACCACCGACCTGTCGTCGCTGCGCACGATCGTCTACGGCGGCGCCCCGGCGAACCCGCGGCGCATCGCCGAGGCCGTCGAGCGGATCGGTCCGGTCCTCACCCAGTTCTACGGCCAGACCGAGGCCGGCGGAATCTCCGCGCTCACCGCGGAGGAGCACGCGAAGCCCGAGCTGCTCGAGACCGTCGGGCGGGTGCTGCCGACCACCGAGATCGCGATCGTCGGCGACGACGGCGAGCCCGTCGCGGCCGGGGAGCGCGGCGAGCTGTGGGTGCGCAGCGGCACCGAGATGGACGGCTACTGGAAGCAGCCCGAGCTGACCGCGGAGACCGTCCGCGACGGCTGGGTCCGCACCGGTGACGTCGCCTGGCAGGACGACGCCGGGTACCTGCACCTGGCCGACCGGGTGAAGGACATGGTCGTCGTCGTGGGCGGGCACGTGTACACCTCCGAGCTGGAGGACCTGCTCATGGAGCACCCGGGCGTCCGCCAGGCCGCCGTGTTCGGCGCGCCGGACGGCGACGGCACGGAGGCCGTGCACGCCGCCGTCGTCGCCGGGGACTCCGCCCCGACCGGCGACGAGCTGGGCGAGCTGGTCGCCGAGCGCGCCGGGGCGATGTACGTGCCGCGGACGATCTCGTTCGTCGACGTGCTGCCACTGACCGGGATCGGCAAGACCGACAAGAAGCGGCTGCGGGCCGAGCTGGTCTGAGCCGCGGGATCAGCCGCCGTCGCGCTGGCGGGTCGCCTCGTACAGCGCGACGGCGGCGGCGATCGAGGCGTTGAGCGAGTTGACGGTGCCGCGCATCGGGATGACGACGGTGTCGTCGGCGCCGTCGAGCCACAGGCCGGTGACCCCGGTGGCCTCGGTGCCGATCACCAGCGCCGTCGGGCCGGTGAGGTCGGCGCGGCCCAGCTCGGTGCGCCCGGCCGGGGTGGTGACGACGACACGCACCCCGCGCCGCCGCAGCCAGTCCAGCACCTGCTCCGAGGTCCCCGTCGCGACCGGGACGGCGAACACCGTCCCCTTCGACGCGCGCACGACGTTCGGGTTGGCGAAGTCGGTGCCCGCGCGCTCCGCGGACGCGGTGACCACCGCGTCCGCCCCACACGCCTCCGCGGTACGCAGCATCGCGCCGACGTTGCCCGGCTTCTCCACCCCCTCGGCGACCAGCACCAGCGCGTCCGGGCGCAGCTCCAGGTCGTCCAGGGAGCGAACCGGGGACGGCGCGACGGCCAGCCAGCCGTCCGGGGACTCGCGGTAGGCGATGCGCGCGAACACCTCCCGGCTGACCGAGATCGTCCGGGCGCCGGTGTCACGGACCCGGTCGAGCAGCGCGTCGGTCCCGTCACCGGAAACCAGGTCGGGCGCCCAGTAGAGCTCGGTCGGCCGGACGCCGGCGTCGAGCGCCAGCGACAGCTCGTCGTGCCCTTCGACCAGGGTGACGCCTGCCGCGTCCCGGGCGCGGCGGTTGCGCAGCCGGACCAGGGACTTCACCCGGGGGTTCGCGGTGCTGGTCAGGTCGGGCGCGGCGGTCACCGCAGCAGGGTAGAGGCCCGTCCGCACGCCCGTGATCACCGGTTGCGGAGCGGATCGCACGCTGTGCGGTCCCATCGCTCCACAACAGGTGATCACGGGATCCGGGGTTACCGCACGGTAGCCTCGCTGCGGGACACGCGAGGAGGCGAACCATGGGCGATCCGACGACCCTGGCCATCGAGGTGGCGGACGGCGTCGCACGGCTGCGGCTGGACCGGCCGAAGGCCGCGAACGCCATGAACGAGGCGATGTGGTTCGAGCTGCGCGACGCGCTGCGGGCCCTCGACGCCGACCCGTCCGTCCGCGTCGTCGTGATCAGCGGCAACGGCAGCCACTTCTGCGCCGGCATCGACCTGTCGATGCTGGGCGGGCTCACCGGTACCGCCGACCCGACGTCTCCGGGACACGGCGCGGATGCGTTGCGCCGCACCATCCTCGACCTGCAGGAGTGCATCACCGCCGTCGAGAGGTGCCGTACGCCGATGATCGCCGCGATCCGCGGGGCCTGCGTCGGCGCCGGTCTGGATCTCGCGGTCGCCTGCGACCTGCGCTACGCCACCCGCGACGCGCAGTTCGTCCTCAAGGAGGTCGACATGGGCCTCGCCGCCGACGTCGGTGTCCTGCAGCGGCTTCCACACATCGTCGGCGAGGGCGTGGCCCGCGAGATGGCCTACTTCTGCCGACCGGTCGACGGCGAGCAGGCGGAGCAGATCCGGCTGGTCAACGAGACCCTGCCCGACGCCGACGCCCTCGAGGACCGCGTCGCCGGTCTCGCCGCGGAGCTGGCCGCGAAGTCTCCGCTGGCGCTGCGCGGCACCAAGTACGCGATCACCTACGCCCGCGACCACTCCGTCGCCGACGGGCTGGAGCAGATCGCGACGTGGAACGGCGGGCAGCTAGTCTCCGCCGACCTGCAGGAGGCCGTCGCGGCGTTCACCGAGAAGCGTCCCGGGATCTACCGGGACTGAGCTGTCAGGCCGTCCGCGAGGTATCCGGAGCGATCGTCTCGTGCGCGGCGGGCGCCTTGCGCGGGGCGGCCTTGCGCGTGGTGGTCTTCCGGGCGGTCGCCGTCCCGTTGGCCTCGGCCTTCGCCCGGTTCGCCGCCCGCGTACGCGCCGCCTTCTTCTGCGGCGACTCCTGCTCGGCCTGCTGTCCCTGCCCGGTCTGCTTCTGCTGCCCGGCCTGCTTCTGCCCCGTCTGCTTCTGCTGCCCGGTCTGCTTCTGCGCGGTCTGCTTACGGGTGGATTGCGTCGACGTCGCCTGCTTCCGGTCCTTCGGCGCCGTCTTCGTCGTCGCGGAGTCCTTCGCAGCAGAGCCCTTCGCGGCGGAGTCCTTGGTCACGGCCTTCTTCGTGACCTGGTCGCCGGGAGCCGCCGCACGCTGCTGCGGCACGGACGCCGACTGCTGCTTAGCTGCGGTGGCGACGCTCGTCGGGGCGGCCGCACCGTTGACGTGACCGTTCGCGGTCTGCGACGCCGCCGACGTGGCCTTCTTCGCGTCCTTGCCGGTCGCCTTCTTCGCCTTCCCGGCGGCGCGCACGGCCTCTTCGGCCTCCCGCTCCTCGGCGCGGCGAGCCTTCTCCAGCGCCTTCTTCTCAGCCTTCTTGTCGGCCTTCTTGGCCTTCTTGTCCTTCTTGCCGGACTTCTTCCCGGACTTGCTGTCCGCCTCGGCCTTCTTGCCGGCCTTCTTCTCGTCCTTCGCCGACTCCTTCTTCGAGTCGGCCTTCTTGGAGTCCTTCTTGGAGTCCTTCTTGGAGTCCTTCTTGGAGTCCGACTTCTTCGAGTCCTTCTTCTTCCCGGACTCGGCCTTCTTCCCGGACTCGGTGCCGGGCTGAACCGCGGCGGGCACGCTCGCCGCGGCTTCGGCGCGGGCCGCCGCCTGCTCGGCACGCTCGGCGGCGCGCTCCACCCGGGCGGCGGTCGCCTCGAGTGCCTCGATGCTCACGGTCTTGGTGCTGGTAGCCATCGGCCGGTGTTCTCCCCTCGATCGGACCGGCTCGCCGTCCGGTGAACGGACGGTGACGAACCGGGGTACGAGACGGTTCCCGAACGTGTGAGGACGGAAACGTCCAGGAGGTCCGGATCACGGCCGGAGCAGCGGGAAAAGGCGTGCTCAGGACGCGTCGGCGTCCGGACGGCCCGACGGTGTCGGCTCCGTGGCGAGGTCGTCGCGCAGCGTGGCGAGCGTGCGCGACAGGAGACGCGACACGTGCATCTGGGAGAGCCCGACCTGCGCGGCGATCTGGGTCTGGGTCTGATTGCCGAAGAAGCGCAGCATCAGGATCGTGCGCTCGCGCTCGGGCAGCTTGCGCAGCGCGGGACGCAGTGACTCGCGTGCCTCCACGGCGTCCATCCCGGCGTCGATGCCGCCCACGATCTCCGCGAGCGGGTTCTCGCTGTCCCCGACCATCTGGTCGAGGGAGTCCGAGCGGTACGAGTCCTGCGCCTGCAGTCCCTCGATGATCTCCTCGCGGGGCATGCCCAGGTACTCGGCGAGCTCGGAGACGCGTGGTGCCCGGCCGAGGCGAGCCGACAGCTCCTCCTGCGCGCGCGCCATCCGCGACTGCATGTCCTTGAGCCGGCGCGGCACGCGCATCGACCAGGTGCGGTCCCGGAACCAACGCCGGATCTCGCCGGTGATCGTCGGTACGGCGTAGGCCAGGAACGGGGCGCCCTGGTCCGGCTCGAACCGGTCGAGCGCGTTGAGCAGGCCGATCGCGCCGACCTGTTCGAGGTCGTCGACCGGCTCACCGCGCTGGCGGTAGCGGTTCGCGATGTGCCGGACGACGGGGTGGAAGCCACGGGCCAGCTCGTCGCGCAGCCGGGCACGCTCCGGGTCGCCGGGACCTGCCGCGGCGAACGCGCGCAGCGGCGCGTCGAGGTGCGCGTACTCGTCGTCACGCCCGACACCGCTATCCGGCCGGTCGGGGACGGACACGTCCCCTGCCGGCTCCTGACGATCGAGGCCCATTGTGGGCAACCGTATGCCCACGGCCCCGGGGCCGCACGTCGGGTCCCACTACGGCATCCGATGAGTCGGACACGTCCGAGCGGGGTAGTCGTGGCCGTGCCCCCCGACTTGTACGTGCAACTGCCCGCCGAACCCGGCGCCGCAGGACGCTCCCGACGTGAGACCGGCCGGTGGCTGGCCGCGCTGTGCGGGGTCGACACGCCGTGCAACACCATGTCCGACCTGGTCCTGGCCGTGAACGAGGCCGTGTCGAACAGCATCGAGCACGCCTACGCGGGTGCGCCGTCGGACGTCCCGGAGGGCACCGTGACGCTGCGCGGCGACGTCGAGCAGGGCCCCGTGTGCCCGCGGCTGCGGGTCCGCTTCGAGGTGACCGACACCGGTTGCTGGCGGGATCCGTCGGGCGATCCCGGTTACCGCGGGCGCGGGCTGTCGATGATCGAGGCGTGCGCCGACGACGTCGACGTGGAGCGGGGACCGGACGGCACGACGGTCGTCTTCCACGGCACGCTCGGCCGCTGCCCGGGGTTCTGCGCCTGAGTGCCACTCCCGTAGGCCGCTCACGCACCGTTGCCGGCCCCGCTCGGCGCCACGTCGCGCCGCCTGCGCGTCCGGGACCGGCACAGCAGCACCACGGCGGCGGGGATCAGGAACGCCGTCCCGACGACGAGGTTGACCTCCGAGGAGCTCCCCAGCTCCTGGCCGGTGAACAGCTCGATCGTCGAGCCCCAGAGGTGGAAGCCGGCGTGGATCCCTACGGCGACCCACATCGACCTGGTCACCAGCACGAGCGCTCCGGCGAGCGCGCCGAAACCGAGCGGTATCGCCAGGTAGCTCAAGCGGTCGTACCAGTGCTGTTGCCCGCCCTGGGAGATCAGGTGGATCGACGCGAAGCTCAGCGTCGTCCACCAGAAGGCGAGCCAGGGCCGGTCCCGGACGATGCCGAAGAGCCACCCCCGCCAGAGGAGCTCCTCGGGGATCCCCTGCAGCACGAAGGCCAGCCCGACCGTATCCAGCAGCACCGCCCACAGCGGTGGCGCGTTC
The DNA here is from genome assembly GCF_046546475.1 of Pseudonocardia phyllosphaerae. Taxonomy (NCBI): domain Bacteria; kingdom Bacillati; phylum Actinomycetota; class Actinomycetes; order Pseudonocardiales; family Pseudonocardiaceae; genus Pseudonocardia; species Pseudonocardia phyllosphaerae. Next base: position 50,405 of record NZ_JBKGXS010000012.1, on the reverse strand, counting down.
GCGATGTCGAAGTAGGTCGGACCGCTCTCGAACAGCGGGATCCCGACGGCAGGCACGGCGAGCAGCACCCCGTAGACGGCCAGGCTCGCGCCGAGCCCGACTGCCAGCCATCCGAGGCCCCGGAGGCTGAAGACCCAGCCGGCGTCGGCGAGCCGGCGGCGTTCGACCGCGCGCATCCAGAACGCCACGACAGCGACGACACCCGCGAGCACGACTACGTACTGCAGGAGGGACAGCACGGCCACCGCGCTCTCACTCGACACCGAGTCGCCGAACAGCAACGAGATACCGGAGGCGAGGAGGTTCATTCCGGTCAGGGTCACCACCGCGACCACGAAGCGAATGGCGAGCCCCCACCAGTTCAGCGGTATTCGCGGCTCGTTCCCGACCGGCGGGGATTCATGCCCATGCAGCGTCTCGTGGTCGTGAGCGTCCCCGGCTCGCACAGGTTCCATGAGCTCGACGTTAGAATCGTTTTCCCGCTCGATCGACGAGCCGGCGTCACCATCCGGCCGGACTGCGGTCATTTCCGATCATGACCGTGGTCATGGGTGATCCGCCGTCCGCGCGGATACGCTGATTCCGTGGAGCAGAGCACACCGTCGGCCGCGCGGCCGCCCGGTCGGCTCCAGGTGTGGGCTCCCGCCGCGGTGAACACCCGCACCATCCAGGTCGCCCTGGTCCTGGCGCAGCTGCTCTACGCCTCCACCTTCCTCGAAGGCCCTTCACCGGCCAGAGGAATCCCGGGGATCGCCATCGGGGCCGTCTTCGGCGGCCTGGCATTCTGGTGGCTCCGCCGGCACGCAGCGGGGCGGTCGTCACGGTCGACAGCCCTCGTACTCGCCGTGCTCGCCATCCCCGGGTGCCTGCTGGCCAATTCCGTCAGCGGTGTCGGCCTGGTGTGGATCGCCGTTCTCGCGCTCTGCTACGAACTGCACCTGGGTTACTGCATCGGCCTGATCGCAGTTCTGACGGCGGCGGGAGCCACCCTCCACGTGATCGCGGGATCGTCGTGGGCGACGATCGTCTCCGAATCCGTCGGCATGGCCTTCATCGTCGGATTCGGTATCTACCTGGCGTACACACTGCGGCGGATCACGCTCGCCGAGCAACAGCGCAACGCCGCACTCGCCGACCTCGAAGCCGCGAACCGGGAACTGCAGCAGAAGCTGGCCACCGAACAGGACCTCCGCGTCGCCGAGGAACGAGCACGTGTCGCCGCGGCACTGCACGACGGGCTGGGGCACCGGCTCACCGGGATCGGCATGCGCCTCGACTTCAGCGAGCGGATGATCGAGAAGTCGCCCGACCGGGCGCGTGCGGAGATCCGCACCGCACGTGCGGCCACCGGTGACGCGCTCGACGAGATGCGCCGCGCGGTCCGGGCGATGCACCCGGTCACCGCCGACACCGAGGACCCCGTCGGGTCGCTGCGGTCCATCGCCGCCTCGTTCACCTCGACCGGCCTCGACGTCGCCTTCACGACGGTGGGTGGCGGCGACCTCTCCCCCGAGACCGGACTGCTCACGGTGCGCTTCGCGCAGGAGGCGCTGACCAACGTCGTCCGGCACTCCGGCGCCACCCGGGCGACGCTCCGGATCGACACGACACCGAGCGGCGTGACGGTCACCCTCGACGACAACGGCAGCGGCGGCACACAGGAGGCCGGGTACGGCATCGTCTCGTTGCGCGAGCGGGCGAAGGTCCTGGGCGGCACCGTGATCGCCCGGCCGCACGGCGGCGAGGACGGCGGCTTCCGTCTCGAGCTCCACCTGCCCGGGGCCGGGTCGTGACCGGGTCCGGCGCGGGCAGGCCCGCCGTCCGCGTGCTCGTCGTCGACGACCACGAGTTCCTGCGACGCGGTCTGGGGCTGGTGTGCGAGACCTTCGCCGGGATCGAGCTGGTCGGCGAGGCCGACGACGGCCGGGAGGCTCTGGCACTCATCCCGGCGGTGCGTCCCGACGTCGTGATCACCGACGCCAGGATGCCGGGGATGGACGGGCTCGCCCTGGTCCAGGCGATGGGTGACGCCCATCCCGATCTCCCCGCGCTGGTGCTGACGACCTTCGAGGACGCCGACCTCGTCGGCTCCCTGATCCAGGCCGGCGCGTCCGGGTACCTGCTGAAGGACGTCGGGCCCGAGCGGCTCGAGGAGGCGGTGCATGCCGTCGCGGCCGGCGGTCTGGTGCTCGACCCGCGGATCGCCCGGCACCTGCGACGTCCCGACCGGCCGGACGACTCGCTCGCCGTGCTGACCGGCACCGAGCGGCGGGTGGGCGCGCTGGTCGCCGAGGGTGCCACGAACACCGAGATCGCCGAGGCACTGCACCTCGCGGAGGGCACCGTGAAGAACCACGTCTCGGCGCTGCTGCGCAAGGTCGGGGCGCGGGACCGGACGAACCTGGCGCTCACGCTGGCGAAGGCGATGGGCGGGTAGCCGGTCGGGCCATCTCCCCGACCGTCAGGGTCCGGGGACCACGGTCATGCCCGCCACCTCGGTCGGTCCGGTCGGCCGCTCGAGACCGCGGACCGAGATGCCGTACAGCCCGGCCGGGTTGCCTTCCTCGAAACGCACCTCGGCACCCGGCAGCGCGACCGTGGTGCCGACAACGAGACAGCCGAGGAGGTCTGCGAGCAGGCGCGCGTCGGTGTCCGGGTCGGGGGTGCGGGCCAGCAGGGCGACCAGGTCGGGACGGCCCTCGAAGGTGATGCCCTCGGCCGCCCGGTACTCGGCGCGCATCCGGGCGATCTCCGCGCGCGGAGGGTCGTAGCTGATGAAGAAGGGGAAGTACGCGGGCGCGTCACGGACGAAGGCCTCGACGAACCCTGCCCCCTTCTCCTCGAACCACACCGCGATCTCGTCCACGTCCCGGCCGGCTCGGCGCAACCGGGCCGCAGTCGCCCGCGCGTCGGGCACGTCCACGGCGAAGGTCAGCAAGCCGGGCCCGTCGAGCGCGTCGATGGCGGGCTTGAGCACCTCCAGACCGTCGGCGTACCTGGAGGTCTTCACCGCCTCCCAGTCGTCGACCGAGGCCAGCTCGACGTAGCGCTCGTCGTCCACGCCCCACGCAGCATTACGGAACCCGGGCATGGTGAGCGCGGCCCGGGTCGGCAGGCCCAGAGCGTCGTACGACGCCATGGCCTCGTCGACGTCGCCCACCCAGTGGACGAGGTGGTCGAAGGTGGCAGGGTCTCCTGACATCGCCCCTCCCAACAGGTCTGCTCCGTGCCGGGGATGCCTACGGCGAGATCATGCCTGTCCGCGAGTGTCCGGCACGACTGCCGGGACCCGCTACCCATGCCGGACCGAGATCGCCCCGTTGGACGTGGTCAGGTCCAGCCGGTGCGTCCCCGACGGGTCGTCCGGCACGTCGACCTGCTCGTCGCCGTTGGTCGTCCGCGTTGTGACCCGGTAGGAGCCGGACGGCACGGTCAGACCGATCTCGCCGTTGCTGGTCTCGCCCTGCACGTTCTGCGGGGTCGCCAGGGTCAGGTCGATCTCCCCGTTGCTCGTCCGTACCCGGGTGTCGTCGCCGTTGATCCCGGTACCCCGCACGGCGCCGTTGGTGGTGTGCACCGTCGTCGGGCCGGCCACGTCGCGCAGCGTGATCCCTCCGGAGCTCGTGGACACGTCGACGGAGCCGACGTCGTTCAGCTCGACGGCTCCGCTGCTGGTGCCGCCGGTGACCGGCAGCCCGGGAGGCACGGTCACCGTGTAGTCGACCGAGCAGTGCTGCCCGCAGCCGTGCAGCACGAGCGTCCCGCCGTCGACCTCGTGGGTCGGCCCGGGCGGCGGCGGGTTCGGCGAGTCGATCGAGCGGTGCACGGTGGCGCCCGAGGTCCCAGGCCGGCCGTCGACGGTGACGCCACCCGCGTCTCCCTCGAGCCGGACCGCGGAGATGCGCTGCTCGACCGTGGTGTCGTCGGTGACTGTGTGGGTGGTCGTCGTGATACCGGTACAGCCGCCGAGCCCGAGCACCGCCGTCGCGGCCACCGCGGCCACGACCACGGCGCGGAACGGCTTCGTCATGGTCCTCCGGTCGTCGTCGGCCAGGTCATGATGGCCCATCCACGGACGCACGGAACGTCGCCGTGGGTACTCGGCGTGAGCACGACCGCCCGGCTCCGGCCGACGGGCTCAGCACTCGTTCTTCGGGATCAGACCCTTCTCGCACGCCCACTGCGTCTGGATCTCCCCGCTCGTCGGGGCACGCCCCGCGGACGTCCCCGGGTCCAGATACCCCTGGTAGGCGGCACACGACGGGTCGAACTTCCCGGCCGCCATCGCCCGCCGCGCGCAGCCGGTGTCGGACTCCTGCGCGCCCGACGACTCGGCCTGCCCAGTCGAGACCGAACCGGCCGGGTCCGAGGCGGCCGGCTCCGGGGCCGTGGCCTGGTCGTCCGCCTCCTGCTCGGCAGCCTTCTCGTCGGGCTCCTTCTCATCGGTTTCCTTCTGCCGCGCCGTCTCCTCCCGGGCTGCCGCCGCAACCCGGTCCTGTTCCTGCGCGGCGGCCTCGATCGCCTGCCCCGCAGCACCGGCGGGGCCGGCCGCGGCTGCGTCGATACCGACCAGCAGTCCGGCGGCGGGCGCGGCGGGGACGGTCGTCGTCGCAGCCGGGACGAGCGGGGTCCGAGCCGGGCCCGACACGGCCGCACCCGTCGTCGCCACGCACGCGCCGGCGGCGAACGTCGCGGTGACGACTCCGGTGAGGACGTAGCGGCCGATGCTCATCTCGTTGCCCCCTGCTTCCGCGACGGTCGGCCCGCACCGGGCCTCTGACCTCCGTGTCGCGGATGGGGCAGCCCCGGTTACTGCGTCTGCCGGAGCGTCACCAGTTCTGATGAGCCCGGCCCATTTGCAAGATCACCGGTTGAGGAGCAGATCACCCGCTGAGCGCACGTTCCGCTCCTCGACCGGTGATCACCGGGACCCAGCCACCGGTCGCCCCGCATGCGGAGTCGATCCGGCCGAGCCCGCCCGTCCCGGCGTAACCTCGACGACGTGCGGATCGGCGAGCTGTCCAGGCGCACGGGCGCGAGTCCGCGCTCGCTGCGGTACTACGAGGAGCAGGGCCTGCTGACCAGCTGCCGCTCCCGGACCGGGCAGCGGCACTACTCCGATCACGAGGTCGAGCGGGTGTCGCTCATCCGGCGGCTGTTCGACGCGGGCCTGTCCAGCCGGGTGATCGCGTCAGTGCTGCCCTGCGTCGAGACTCCCGACGACCTCGGCGTCGTCGACTCGGCGTTCGCGACGATGGCGCGCGAGCGCGCACGGATCGACGCCGAGATCACGCACCTCGTCGAGACCCGGGACGCGCTCGACGGGCTGCTGCAGACCAACAGCCGGCACCGCGCGGAGCTGGCCGCCGCCCCGGAGACACGTTCGGCCTGATCCTGTGACCTGCGCCGCACGACGTTGCCCCTGCCACCGATGTGAGCGGTGAAGGTGGAGCCGGCCCCGGACGTACCGGGGACGGTGAACCCGGAGGTGGCAGATGTCCGAGGCCTGGGGCTTCAGCAGGTACGGCGGCCCGGAGGTGCAGGAGCTGATCGAGCGTCCCGATCCCGTCCCGGGCCCCGATGAGGTCGGGATCCGAGTGGACGTCGCCGGGGTGAACCCCCTCGACTACTACCTGCGGGCCGGCCTGGTCCCCGGGCTCGACGGTGGTCGCCCGTTCCCGCTCGTGCTGGGTGTGGAGGCGGCGGGAACCGTCGTCACCGTGGGCGAACACGTCGACGGGTTCGAGGTGGGTGACGCCGTGTTCGGCCTCGCGCTCACCGGGGGCGGCACCTACGCCGAGACGACGGTGCTGTCCGCCGCGAACACCGCCCGCATTCCTACGGGGCTGCCCACGGCGGTGGCGGCGACCCTGCCGGTGGCCGGGACGACCGCAGTGGACGCACTCGACCAGCTGGACCTGCCGGCCGGTGCCACGGTGCTGGTCAACGGGGTCGGGGGCGGGGTCGGGAGCGCCGTCGCGCGGCTGGCCGTGCGGCGCGGGCTGCGGGTGGTCGGCACCGGGAGTCCCGCCAAGCGGGGCGTCGCCGAGGCGATCGGGGTCCGGTTCGTCGACTACACCGCAGGCGACGTCGCCACGGCGGTGCACACGGCGGCTCCGGACGGCGTCGACGGCGTCGTCGACCTGGTCGGTGGTGCCTCGCTGCGGACGGTCGCACCACTGGCCCGCGACCCGCACGACGTCATCGCCGTGGGCGACCCCTCGGTGACCGAGCTCGGCGGGCGCGTCGTCGAACGGCGCCTCGACCGCGAGAGCCTGGAGCGCGCCGCACGGCTGGCACTGGACGGGTCGCTCGAGCTCAGGATCACCGACGTCCATCCGCTCGCCGACGCCCCGGCCGCTCTCGCCACCGTCGAGAACGGCCACACCGCGGGCAAGGTCGTCATCGCGGTGACCTGAGGGAACTGCGCTCGCCCGACGTCGCAGGGGCCGTCGTGGATAGGTTGGCGTCGTGGATCCCCTCCGCTGTGACTAGCCCCTGCTGTTCGCGGTTACGCCGCCGCGATCGACCACCACAGCCGAGCGTGTCCAGCAGATCGCGGACACCACGGTCCGGCGGCTGCACGAGCTGAATCTCGACGGGCTGATCCTCTACGACATGGACGACGAGGCCGAGCGGAATCCGGCGGAGCGGCCGTTCCCCTTCACCCCGACGCTCGATCCCGCGACCTTCCTCGCCGACAACCTCGCCGGGTGGCGGACACCGGTCGTCGTCTACCGGGCGGTCGCCAAGCACGATCCGGAGAGCCTCCGTTACTGGCTGGCCGCCCAGGACCCGGTGAGTTCAGCCGGTCGAGGGCCATCTTCTTCGGCCGCCCCGCCGCGCCCGGGCCGCTGCATCCGCCGGCGCGGCCCGGTACCGGTCCCGGCCGCCGTGACGACGTACTTCACGGGAGATCACCGACGGGTCCCGCCCGATCGCGCTCGCGATCGTGCGGTACTCCAGGCCTTCGGCCAGGCCGCGTGAAATCTCCTCACGCTCGGCCAACGTCAACACTTTCCGCACGTGGTGATCCTGTCCCACCGAGCACCAAGATCACGTGCTTCCACCGCCTGAACTCGCCGACCCCTGCCCCCTGCCATGGTCGGCGAACGGACGGCTGGGCATACCGTTCGATGAAGGCAGCAATGGCTCGATTCTGACCCACAGGGCTCGGTCAGGACCGGACAACGCGACCCCGATGGTCGCCCCGCAGCCCCGGACGACCGGGTTGAGAGGCACGCCCCAGGTCCGAGCGTCTCCACGTCATAAGCCTTCCGACCCAACATGACCTGACCAATACAGGGCTCCACACCTGACAACTTTGCGATCATCAAGTACAAACGAGCCATCGAGCAGCCACCCGCGAGCCGAACTGACCGATGACACCCTCACCGGAGGACCGCACCGCCACGACTCGGAAGCCGCTGCCAGAACCGATCACCCGCCAGGAGGCATCCTCCGTCATGTCCATACTTCTAACGGCGTTCTTGGCTCTACTGACGGCACTAACACTCAAGGGGAAGTATGGAATGTTGGCGCTAGGCATCATAATACATCCATGCTGGCTATTCGGTGCATTTCGAATGGCGAAGCCGGGGTCCGCATGGGCTCGGACATTCTACGACAGTACTCGACTTTCGGAATCTCTCCGTCGATTCCCCAACGCGCCGGGCGCATTCGGCACCGTACCTGTCGCCACTCCACGACCGCGGCCTCCGCGACCGGTGCAATTTGGCACAACCTGCCTTGCACTGTGCTCCATATTCGCACTTGCAACGCCTGCGGCCAGCCTTCCCATCGGCCCAATGCTGGTGATTCTTCCATTCCTCGCCGCAGGTCAGCGTTGGGCACGGACCGCGGCCCTGATCCTTGCCGCGCTCGCTGCAGCGATAGCTTCCCTTCTAACGATCGACAGCACCACTGACGGCGGCCCCCCACTCGCCTTTGGCTCCGTCGGCCTGGTCCTGATCGGCAGCGCGACCTACCTACTCTTGCGCATCCCCGCGGCTCGCACATATATCGACTCGCACTCCAAGCCAAGCCCTCAGAACTAACAATATTCACCGCTGTCCGAACAGGGGAGAATCTGCAGATCAATTGAGCGAAACCGGATTACGCGACTCTGAAACTGAACGCACCGCACAGGAGGATGAACGCCACTCGATATAGCTAGAATCAGCGGAAAAGCCGACAGCTACTGAGTGGATCCCAAGTAAGGCGCGGCACGGGCTTCGCACCGCTGCGCTCCAGAGCGGGCGTCCCACTGGCGCACGGCTCACGTGCGCCCGGCCAGCTACAGCGGGACCGCTGTCGCCAAAGCCGTCTATCGCCGTCAGGCTGACAGGTACTCGAAGTGGGAGCGCCCCTACGGCCGTGATCGTCTCCGACGACCACGGCTCAGCGTGAGCTGACCGATGTCACTACCTGCCGTCCGCACACCCGCGCAAGAAAAAAGCCGGGACCGAAGTCCCGGCTGGTGAAGAAGGGTGGAGCTGAGGGGATTCGAACCCCTGACCCCTTGACTGCCAGTCAAGTGCGCTACCAGCTGCGCCACAGCCCCTTGCGACATGGAGAACACTACAGCAGCGGGTTCACGCCCCGGAAAGGGGGGTGCCGTCCGCCCGTCATCCCACCTAGCGTGCGACGCGTGCAACCCCGTGACATCGGACGACTCATCGACATCGGCTCCCCCGCCGTCTCCCCGGACGGCTCGCGCATCGCGTTCGCCGTGCGCCGGGTCGACCTCGACAAGGACCGCTACCGCACCTCGGTCTGGCTCGCCGACGCCGACGGCGCCACCCCGCCGCGCCAGCTGACCGGCAGCGAGCACGGCGACTCGTCGCCGGTGTGGTCGCCGGACGGGACACGGCTGGCCGTCGTCACCAGCACCGGCGAAGGCGGTGCGTCGCTGCGGGTCCTGCCGCTCGACGGGCCCGGCGAGCCGGTCGTGCTGTGCACCCGCGACGAGGGGATCTCCGAGGTCGCGTGGTCGCCGGACGGCGCGCGGATCGCGTTCGTCTCCCGCGAGCGCACCGCCCGCTACGACCAGGGCGACGACGACCGCTCCCGCGGCCCGCGCCGGATCGACCGGCTCTTCTCCCGGCTCGACGGCGAGGGCTGGATCATCGACCGGCCGTCGAGCGTGTTCGTGGTCGACGCCGCCGGTGCCGGCACGCCGCGGATCGTCGCCGGCGGCCCGTTCGAGCACTCCGACCCGGCGTGGTCGCCGGACAACCGGACGCTGGTCGTCGCGGCCGGGCGGGAGAAGGACTGGGACCTGTCGGAGACCCGCGGGCTCTATCTCGTCGACGTCGACGATGCCGGCGCCGAGCCGCGGCTGCTGACCACCACGCCCGCGCTGTACGCGCTGCCGTCGTTCTCCCTGGACGGGGACCGTGTCGCCGCCCTGGTCGCCGACGAGCACCTGGCCGTCCCGGCGAACGCGCACCCCGTCGTGATCGACGTCACGACCGGCGCCGAGACCCGGCTCGCGGGCTCGCTCGACCGCACCTGCCGGCCGTTCCCGGGCGCCCGCGCCCCGGTCTGGGACGGCGAGGCCCTGCTGTTCGCCGCCGAGGACGGCGGCGCGGTGACCCTCCACCGGGTCGGCACGGCGGCCGGGGACCAGCCGGAGCTGCTCGTCGGCGGCGACCGCGTCGTCGCCGGGTACGACCGCGCCGGTGGCACGACCGCGCTGCTGATCGGCGACCCGACCCACCAGCCCGAGCTCTACGTCCTCGACGACGCCGGGGAACCCGTGCGGCGCACCGGGTTGACCGACGCGTTCCACGCCGAGGTCCCCGCCCCGATGCCCGAACGCCTCGGCGTCCCCTCCCCCGCCGGTGACGGCGACATCGACACCTGGGTGCTGCTGCCGACCGGTCGCGGCGACGGCCCGTTCCCGACGCTGCTGTCCATCCACGGCGGCCCGATGGCGCAGTACGGCAGCAGCTGGTTCGACGAGTTCCGGCTCTGGGCGGGCGCCGGCTACGCGGTCGTCTGGTGCAACCCGCACGGCTCGACCGGGCGCAGCGAGAGCTGGCTGCAGGCGATCCGGGCGCCCGAGGCCGAGGTCGCGCCGGGCACCGGCTGGGGCGGCATCGACGCCGACGACGTCATGGCCGCGCTCGACGGCGCGCTGGAGGCCTACCCGCAGCTGGACCGCGACCGCGTCGGCGTCCTCGGCGGGTCCTACGGCGGCTACCTCACGACCTGGCTGGCCTCGCACCACCCGGACCGGTTCGCCGCCGCGTGCAGCGAGCGCGCGGTGAACAACATCGAGTCCAACGAGTGGAGCTCGGACGCAGGCGGGCTCTTCCACTGGGAGTTCGGCGTCACGCTCTACGAGAAGCCGGAGCGCTACCGGGCGATGTCCCCGGTGCACGACGCCGCCGCGATCACCGCGCCGATGCTGATCCTGCACTCGGAGGAGGACCTGCGCTGCCCGCCGGAGCAGGCCGATGGCCTGTTCGTCGCACTGCGACTGCTCGGCAAGCCCGTCGAGTACTGGCGCTTCCCCGGCGAGAGCCACGGCCTGTCCCGGGGCGGCGCTCCGCGCAACCGGGTCCGGCGTGCGCAGATCATCCTGGACTTCTTCGGCCGTCACCTCGGCGGCGACCGTCCCGACGAGATGCCGGCCGGCTGATCAGCCGGCCCGGTACTCCAGCGGTCGGCGCAGCCGCGCGACGCTCGGGTCGGACGCCCAGAACTCGGCGAACCCGGCGCCGGCGTAGCGGTCGGCGACCAGGTGCAGCGCGATGTCGTGGCGGACGTACTCGACGGCGAGCATGACCGTCGCCGGATCGTCGGTGTAGAGCCCGCGGGTGTGGTCGGCGGCGAGCCCGCCGACCACGGCGGCGTCGCGGTCGGCGGTGACGACGAGCATGCGCCGCCCGAGGTCGGCCTCGACGGCGTCGGGCGCCGACCAGCGGTGCTCGGTGGTCCAGCCGACCGGGTCGGCGTCGGAGCCGAAGACCACCTTCGCCACCCGCACACCGCGTTCCTCGGCCCCGCGCAGCGCCGCGTTGAGGTCGACGAGTTCCTGCGGCCAGCCCGAGACGAACAGCTCCAGGCGGGCCGTGGCGACGACGTCGAGCGCCCGCTGGACCAGCGACGCACGGTCGGTCAGCGGGTGCACGAGCCGGGCCTGCTCGGGCCCGTGCAGGCCGGTCAGCGAGTCGTTCAGGCTGGTCACCGTGGCGTCGAACTCGCGGCGCATCCGCTCGAGCAGGACCTCCGGCGGCAGCGCGACGTAGCCGACGGCGTCGTCGTCGCCGCGGACCTCGAACGCGGCCCCGCGCCCGACGAGCTTGCCGAGCGTCTCGTAGACGGTGCTGCGCGGCACCCCGGACCGCTTCGCGACCTCGTAGCCGTTCAGCGCCGCCCCACCCGCGACGAGCGCGACATAGGCCTTGGCCTCGTAACCGGACATGCCGAGGCGCTGGAGCTCCTCGACCACGTGCTCGACCGACATCGTCTCCCCTTCATCACCCGCCTCCCGGCGGGAACACAGGAGAGGTGTCGATCCGGAGGCCCCGAGTGCTACGCCCGGATCGTCCTCACCCGTCCTCGGGTGAGGTACCGGTGACCGCACGCATGGCCGCGGACGCCTCGACCAGGATCTCCCGCATGGCCGTCTCCGCGGCGTCCGGATCGCCCTCGCGGACGGCGTCGGCGACGTCGGAGTGCAGCCGGATCGCCCGCGGCTCGGGACGGTCGGGCATGAGGTGGTGCCGGGTCCGGCCGGCGAGCACCTCGGCCACGGCCCCCTCGAGCGCGGCCACCATCTCGTTGCCGGAGGCGGCCAGCAGCGTCCGGTGGAACTGCACGTCGGCCTCCAGGTACGCGGCCAGGTCCCCGGAACGGCCGTACACGGCCATGTCCATGACGGCCCCGACGAGGTCCCCGCACTGCTCGGGCGTCGCACGCACCGCGGCCAGCCGTGCCGCGACCGGTTCGACGCCGGCGCGCAGCTCGGACAGCGACTGCAGCTGCCGGTCCCGGTCCGGGCCGTCGAGCCGCCAGCGGATCACCCGCGGGTCGTGCACGTTCCAGCGCTCGCGCGGGGCGACGGTGACTCCTACCCGGCGGCGGCTCTGCACCAGCCCCATCGACTCCAGCACCCGGACGGCCTCGCGGACGACGGTGCGCGACACCCCGAACCGCTCGCCCAGCTCGTCGGCGCGCAGGACCTGGCCGGGTTCGAGCTCCCCGCCGGCGACGAGCGCACCGAGCCGGTCGAGCACGTCCGCGTGCAGTCCGCCGCCGTTGCGCGCCCGCTCCTGCCCCGTCATCCGGTGATCCTGGCACACCAAAACCGCAGGTAGCGGCGTTTCATCGTATCTGTATCGATACGGTATTGAATAAGTACTACTTAAAGCGCACTCTGGGGCGAACCTGCCACACCGAGGAGCCGATGCAATGACGCAGCAGCAGCGCTCGACGCCGTCCACCCCGCCCCTGATCGTCGTCATGGGCGTCTCCGGATCCGGCAAGTCGACGGTCGGGAGCGCGCTCGCCGCGCGCCACGGAGTCCCCTTCCTCGACGCCGACGACCTCCACCCCGCGGCGAACGTCACCAAGATGCACGCCGGCGTCCCGCTGACCGACGACGACCGCTGGCCCTGGCTCGACGCCGTCGGCGCCGAGCTCGCCCGGCACGCCGGCACCGGCCTGATCGTCGCCTGCTCGGCGCTGCGCCGCGTCTACCGCGACCGGCTGCGCGCGAGCGCCCCGACCGTCCGGTTCGTGCACCTTCACGGCGGCCGCGACGTGCTCGCCCGCCGGATGGACGACCGGCACGGCCACTTCATGCCCCCGGCTCTGCTCACCTCCCAGCTCGCGACGCTCGAGCCGCTCGAGGACGACGAGCCCGGCGTGACCCTGGACCTCGACAGCGACGTCGAGACCCTCGTCGAGGGCGCCGAGGCCCGTGCCCTCGTGGGGGTGTCGGTGTGAGCACGCTGCTGCCCACCCTGGTTCTCGCCGCCGAGCAGGCCGCCCCGGTCGCCTCCGGCGGACGCCTGATCACCGCCGCCGTGGTCGGGATCGTCGCGCTGGTCGTGCTGATCACCCAGTTCTCGCTGCACCCGTTCCTCGCACTGACGATCGGCTCGCTGCTGGTCGCCGCCGTCGCCGGGGTGCCGATGACCGACGCCGTCGAGTCCTTCACCACGGGCTTCGGCGAGACCGCCGCGAGCGTCGGCACGCTGATCGCGCTCGGCGCGATGTTCGGCAAGCTGCTCGCCGACTCCGGCGGCGCCGACCGGCTGGTCGACGGCATCGTCGCCCGCTCCGGACCGCGCACGCTGCCGTGGGCGATGGCGCTGGTCGGAGCCCTGATCGGGCTGCCGATGTTCTTCGAGATCGGCCTGGTCATCCTGATGCCGGTGATCTTCCTGGTGGCGCGGCGGGCGCAGCTGTCGGTGATCGCCGTCGGCATCCCGGCGCTGGCCGGGCTGTCCGCGATGCACGGGCTCGTCCCGCCGCACCCGGGCCCGCTGGCCGCGATCGGTGTCCTGAACGCCGACCTGGGCATCACGCTGGCGCTCGGTGTGCTCGTCGCGATCCCGGTCGTCGCCGTGGCCGGTCCGGTGTTCGCGCGCTTCGCCGCCCGCTGGGTCGACGTCGCCCCGCCGGCCCTGTTCGACGCGAAGGTCGCCGTCACCGCCGGCTCCGGCGGGTCGGGCACCGACGCCGGTTCCGACTCCGGCACCGGCTCCGACGGCGTCGGGGCCGAGCCGGAGCGTCGCCGCCCGAGCTTCGCGATCACCCTCGCGACGGTCCTGCTGCCGGTCGTGCTGATGATGGCCCGCGCGGTCGCCGACGTCGTGAGCACGAAGGGCGAGCCGGTGCACGACGCCCTGCACCTGATCGGGACGCCGCTGGTCGCGCTGCTGATCTCGGTGATCGTCGCAATGTTCACCCTGGGCGGCGGTGCCGGAATGGGCCGCAAGGCGGTCACCGCCACGCTGGAAGCGTCGCTGCCCGCGATCGCCGGGATCGTGCTGATCGTCGCCGCCGGCGGCGGGTTCAAGCAGACGCTCGTCGACACCGGCATCGGCCAGCTCATCGCGAGCTGGGCGACCGGCGCCGGGATCTCCGCGCTGCTGCTCGGCTGGCTGGTCGCGGTGGCGATCCGCCTGGCCACCGGCTCGGCGACGGTCGCGACGGTCACCGCCGCGGGGATCATGGTGCCACTGCTGCCGACCCTCGACGCGGGTCAGACGTCGCTGCTGGTGCTCGCCATCGGCGCCGGGTCGCTGTTCTTCTCCCACGTCAACGATGCCGGGTTCTGGCTGGTCAAGGAGTACTTCGGCCTGACCGTGGTCCAGAACGTGAAGGCGTGGTCGATCATGGAGACGGTCATCTCGGTGACCGGGCTGATCCTGGTACTGCTGCTGGACCTGGTGGTCTGAACCTCCGTGCCGTAGCCGGGCCGGGCGTCGCTCGCCCCCGGCGCGGCGCGGCGCCACGCGTACGCCGGCGCCGGTCCGGCCGACGACGACGCCGATCGATTTGCCAGTCGTCGCGGACCGGCGGCCGGCGCGGGGTCAGGACGACCGGGGCGGATTGGGTGGCGGTGGGGGAAGCGGCGGAAGCCCGAATCGCTCACGCTCCGGCTTCAAGACCGCGGTGACCTCGTCCTCGGTGAACTGGTACTGCAGGGCCGCCTCCTTGAGGCGCCGCGCCACCTCCAGGATTTCCTCGTAGTGCGCCCGATGCACATCCAAGATGGTGTCGATCTTGTCTTGGAACAGCCGCTGAGCATCGACCGAGATCGGGTCGTCACCAGGACGATCGACGCGACGCCAGAAGCTGGCCCGTACTAGCTGTCTGAGGATCGCCTCGGCATGGGAAGCGAACACTGCGTGCGCCTGGAGCACGTTGTCCGGATTGATCTGCACCATCAAGCTGTCCGAGGCGGTTCCCCGCGGGGCATTCGCATGAATCGTCATGCTCGGGACGCTAGGCACCCAGTCATGTCCCCGTTGCCATTCGTCTGGGCAGTTCACCACTGTGAACGCCGCTCATCACGGCGTTGCGCGGCGTGCGCTCCTGAGGACGTCTGATGCTGTCTTCTCCGCCGCAGCACACACTTCGGCGACCGGGTAGGACCGTTGATCGCCGGGACTCGGGCGAGTCTGAGCTTCGACCTGGATGCGAATCAGCTGGTCGTCGTTGACGTCCAGCAGAACATCGCAGCGCGGATAGGTGTCGACGCGGTCAGCGACCCGGACGCTCCCGTAGCCGTCGATCGTTCCCGGCTCCCCACTGGCCCCCACGGCGCTCTGAGGAATCAGCTGAGCGGCGTAGCTGAGCGGGGAATCGATGCTCACCCACGAGCAAGCCCGGGTCGTGGCACCGTCGAGCACGGCCGACCCGGCCTGTCCGGAGCCGACGTTTCGCGCCTCCTGCTGCTCCGGAGTCAGCAACGCACACGGATCCAACCGCTCGATGTCGATCGCCTGCGGACGCGGCGGAAACGGATCCGGCGGCCCCGCCGGCACCGACCCACACCCCGCGACCACCGCAACCACCACCGGCACCACCAGAGCCAGGGACCACCGCGCCACGCCGCCTCCGAGGTCAGTACGTCCGCACGAGCCTAGCCACCTGCCCCGGTGAACGGACACGAATCCGGACAGATCTCAGACCACCAGCTCGGGCCGCATCCCGGCCGCGGCTCCGGAGCCGACGTCGTCGTAGGCCCGGCGCAGCCGCCGTACCGCCTCGGCCAGCACGGGGACCGGATGGGTCAGCGGCAGCCGCAGCCGGTCGTCGAATGCCCGGCCGAGGCCGAAGCGCGGGCCGGGAGCGAGCAGCAGCCCGTGCCGCGGCGCGACGGCGGCGAGCGCGCTCGACACCGGTTCTCCCAGGTCACACCACAGGGCGAGGCCGCCGTCGGGCGGACGCACCCGCCAGCCGGGGAACTCCTCGGCGAGCAGGCCGACCAACGCGTCGCGGCGCTCGCGCAACAACCTGCGGCGTTCGTCGAGCAGGCCGTCGAGCGCGTCGAACACCTCGACGCCGATCAGCTGTTCCAGCACCGGCGGTGCGATCTGGGCGCGAGCCAGCCGGCGACGCATCCGGGCCGCTGGCTCACGGGCGGCGCGGATCCAGCCCAGGCGCAGCCCGCCCCAGGCGACCTTGCTCAGCCCACCGACGGTGACGACGTCGTCGGGCCGGGGTGCATGCGCGGCGCACGGCAGCGGCCCCTCCGGGGCATCACGCAGGTCCAGCTCGGCGAACGTCTCGTCCACGATCGCGACCACGTCGAGACGGGACAGCCGTTGCAGCAGGCGGGCGCGGGCGTCGTCGTCGAGCAGTACGCCGGTGGGGTTCTGGAAGTCGGCCATCACGTACGCGGCCCGCGCCGCGGTCTGCCGGGCCGCCCGCGGCAACGCGTCCGCGGGCGGGTCGCGGTCGAGCGCGACGGGGACCGCCCGGGCACCCGCGTCGGCCAGGACGTCGAGCGCGCTCGGGTAGGTGGGGTGCTCGACCAGCACCCGGTCCCCCGGCCCGGTCAGCTCGGCGACGGCGGTGCCGATCGCGTGCAGCGCACCGCTGGTGACCACGATCTGGCCGGGGTCGGTCGGCGCGCCGCGGGCGGTGTAGCGCTCGGCGATCCGGGCACGGAACGCAGGCAGCCCCTCGGGGCCGTAGCCGTGCCCGGTCAGCTCGACATCGAGCCGGTCCACCGCCCGGCGGACCAGCAGTGGCATGCCGTCGAGCGCCGGTGGCGCGGCGTGCGCGAGGTCGATGACACCGGCCCGTTCCGGCTCCGGCGCCCAGACGCCGTCGGTGCGGAACGGCCCGTCCGGCAGCCGCGCCCAGGTTCCTGCGCCGTGCCGGGCCTCGGCCCAGCCGTCGCGGCGCAGCTCGCGGTAGGCGTGGGTGACGGTGATCCGGCTGACGCGCAACGCCTCCGCCAGCGCCCGCTCGGCCGGAAGCCGGGTCCCCGCAGGCAGCCGACCGTCCGCGACCAGCACCCGGACGCCGTCGGCGAGCGCCCGGTACGCCGGACCGGACCCGTCGTGCACCCCGCCGAGCAGCTCCGCCAGCCGCGACGCGTTCATGCCACTTCTCCCGGATTGGCTCGATGACAGCAGGCCAATGCCCGAGGAAGCATGCCATTCCGTGACGATCGACCGCACCACCCGCTGGTCGCTACGGATGCCGCGCCGCACCCGCCGACTGGCCCAGCTCGTCCTCGGCCTGGTGGCCTACGCCTGCTCGATGGCGCTCATGCTGCGCAGCAGCCTCGGCGCGATGCCATGGGACGTGCTGCACCAGGGCCTCGCCCTGCACACCGGCCTGAGCATCGGCACGACGACCGTGATCGTCGCCGTGGTCGTGCTGCTCGCCTGGATACCGCTGCACGAGCGGCCGGGGATCGGGACGGTCGCGAACGTCGTCGTCATCGCGGTGTCGGTGGATCTCTGGCTGGCCCTGATCCCCGAGCTCGACGGGTGGACGCTGCGGATCGCGTGCGCCGTCACCGGCATCGTGCTCAACGCCGCCGCGACCGCCGCCTACGTCGGTGTCGGCCTCGGCCCGGGCCCGCGCGACGGGCTGATGACCGGTCTCTCGCAACGGTTCGGCGTCTCGGTCCGGTGGGCGCGCACCGCGATCGAGGTGACCGTCGTACTGAGCGGATGGCTGCTCGGCGGCACGTTCGGACCGATCACGATCGCCTACGCCCTCGCCGTCGGCCCGCTGGTGCAGTTGTTCCTGCCCTGGTGCAGCGTCCGGACCGGCCCGGCAGAACGCTAGAACCGCTCCCGCGCGCTCTCCTGCTCCAGCAGCGCGTCGAGATCCTTCAGCCGGTCCATCGTCGCGACGGCCCGCTTGGTCCGGTGGTTGGACTCCATCAGCTCCCGGTTGCGGTGCACGAACTGCCAGTACCCGGCGGTGAACGGGCACGCCCTCTCCCCCACCCGCACCTTCGGGTCGAACGCGCAGCCGGAGCAGAAGTCGGTCATCCGGTCGATGTAGGCGCCGCCGGAGGCATACGGCTTGGTCGCCATCCGGCCGCCGTCGGCGTGCTGACTCATCCCGATCACGTTGGCGGGCATGACCCAGGCGAACCCGTCGACGAACGCCGTCGCGAACCACTCGTTCAGCTCGGCCGGCTGGTAGCCGCGCTGCAGCGCGTGGTTGCCGAGGATCATCAGCCTCGGGATGTGGTGAGTCCAACCACGGTCGCGGACGTCGGTCAGCGCCGACGACAGGCAGCGCGCGGTCACCGCGTCGCCGTCGAGATCGGTCCACCAGTCCGGCAGCGGCGTGCGCGCCCGCAGCCGGTTGCTGCGCGTGTACCGGCGCCCGAAGCGCCAGTACAACTGCCAGACGTACTCCCGCCAGCCCAGGATCTGCCGGACGAAGCCCTCCACGCTCGCCAGCCGCGCGGTCCCGTCGTGGTACGCCTGCTCCGCCGCCCGGACGGCCTCCAGCGGGTGCAACACACCGAGATTCAGCGGGACCGACAACAGCGAGTGCGCCATCGCCCAGTCCTCGTCCAGCACCGCGTCCTCGTACGGGCCGAACGTGTCGAGCCGGTGCTGCACGAAGTGCCGCAACGCTTCCGTCGCCTCGTCGTGGGTGACGGCGAACCGGCGCGGGCCGTCATCGCCGACCGTCGGCCACCCGGCGGCGTCGAGGTCGGCCCGGACCTGCTCGTCGATCTCGTCCTCGTCCGGCTGCCACGGTGGCGTCACCCCGAGCGTCTCGGCGCCCTTGGGCGGGGACTCGCGGTTGTCGTGGTCGAGGTTCCAGGTGCCGCCGACGGGCTCGGTGCCCTCCATCAGCACGTCGAACCGCTCGCGCTGGGTCCGGTAGAACTCCTCCATCCGGAACGAGTCGCGGTCACCGGCCCAGTCGTCGAACTCGGCCTTCGACAGCGCGAAGGTCGGCGTCGGGCGGACCTCGGTGACCAGCCCCTCCGTGCGGAACCGCTGCACCAGGTCCGAGGCAGGGAACGACGTCGGCTGGTGCACCACCACCGGCCTGCCCACCTTGTCCAGCGCCTCGCGGTAGGTCTTGGTGCGCAGGTAGGTGACGCGGTCGCCGAGCTGCTCGGCGAGGTGACGCATCCCGGACAGCAGCAGGTGCCGCTTCTGCCGGTGGAACGGCTTGCGGCCCAGCGCCCGCGACGACTCGACGAGCACGATCTCCCGGCCGGCGAACTCGTCGGTGTCCCAGACGTGCGGGCCGAGCTGGTCGCCGAAGAGCCAGAGCGGGGCCGAGCTGTCCTGCGCCATCGGTCCAGTGTCGGGGCGCCGCGACGCGCCTGCGCGGCGACCGGATCAGCCCGCGGCGGTCCCGGCGAACGACGCACGCAGCTCGGTCTTGAGCACCTTGCCCGCGGCCGAGGTCGGCAGGGCCTCGACGAACCGGACCTCGCGCACCCGGGCGTAGGGCGCGACCCGGGCGGCGACGTGCTCGACGATCTCCTCGGCGAGCCCGGGAGTGCCGTCGGTGCTCGCGGCGGGGACGACGAAGGCGACCGGGACCTCGCCGACCCCGTCGCGGGGCACCCCGATCACCGCGGCCTGCGCGACGCCCCGGTGCTGCACCAGGACCTCCTCCAGCGCGGCCGGGTACACGTTGTAGCCCTTGTAGATCAGCATGTCCTTGGCCCGGCCGGACAGGTGCAGGAAACCCTCGTCGTCGAGCCGGCCGAGGTCGCCGGTGCGCAGCCAGCCGTCGCCGGGGAACTGCTCGGCGGTCAGCTCCGGCTGGTTGCGGTAGCCACCGGCGATCTGCGGGCCGCGGGCCCAGATCTCACCGACCTCGCCGGGGCCGAGCTCGGAGCCGTCGGTGAGCGAGCGGATCGACAGCTCGGTGTCGAACAGCGGCGCGCCGACCGAGCCGGGCGGTACGACGCCGGGCCCGGCGAGCGGGTGCACGGCGAGTGCCATCGTGGCCTCGGTGAGCCCGTAACCCTCGACGACGATCGCGTTCGGGAACACCCGCGCGAGGCGGGCCAGGGTGTCGGTCTCGATCGGTGCCGCGCCGGTGCCGACCCAGCGGACCGAGGTCAGGTCCCGCTGCTCGACGCCGGGCACCGCGAGCAGCGCGTGGAACAGGGCGGGCGAGCCCTGCATCTGGTCGACCCGCAGGCGTTCCAGGGTGTCGAGGAACCGGACCGGGTCGAAGCGGCCGAAGACGGTGACGTCGGTGCCGGAGAGCACGGCCACGTTCTGCCCGATCAGGCCCATGGCGTGGAAGAACGGGGCGAGCGCGACCGAGCGGGTCGTCCCCGGCTCCGGTGTCCACGGTGTCCGGGCCGCGGGCACCGCCTCCAGGTACACGCCACCGTCGTCGTCGACGCGGGGCACCGAGCCGGTGCGGTACGCGGCGGTCTGCACCGAGTTGGCGACGACGTTGCGATGGGTGATCTCGACGGCCTTGGACCGGCCCGTCGTACCACCGGTGAAGCAGAGCTGGGCGACGTCGGCGGGGCCGGTCGCGGGTCGCGGCGCCGGCTCGGCGGCGAGCAGGGTCTCCAGGCGCGATCCGGTGAACCCGGCCGGGACCTCGCCCGGTGCGGCGTGGCTCGGCGGGACGACGACGGTGTGCCGCAGCCCCGGCACCGCGGCCTCGGCGAGCACACCGAGCGTGGCCGGGTGCGCGATCGCCGCGACCGCGCCGGCCTCGACGAGCTGGTCGTGCACGAGCCCGGCGGGCAGGCCCGGGTTGACCGGGGTGACGACGGCCCCGGCGAGCAGGACGCCGTAGTAGCTCACGGTGAACCACAGGGAGTTCGGCTGGTCGAGCGCGACCGTCGCCCCGGGGCCGATCCCCAGGTCGGTGAGCCCACCGGCGACGCGGCGGGCGGCGTCGTACAGCTCGGCGTAGGTGAGCGTCTCCTCGCCGTCGCGTAACGCGACCCGGTCCCCGAAGCGCCGCGCCGAGCCGGCGAGCAGGTCGCCCGCGGTCGCGTGCTCCGGGTAGTCGAGGTGGAAGCTCGGTTGCCCGGGCGGGAGGTACTGACGGTACTGACCCATCGAAGCTCCTCTGCTTCTCGGGGCGGGGAGGCCGTGCGCGTGCTAGTTCTCGACGCTGATCACTTCTCGACGCTGATCACCCGGGCCGGGCACACGTTCTCTGCCTCGATCACGCCGTCGCGCTCGGACTCGTCGGGGGTCTCGGCGAGCAGCTCGACGATGCCCTCGTCGTCCTGGTCGAAGACGTCGGGCGCGGTCACCACGCACTGGCCGGCGCCGATGCAGAGGTCCTTGTCCACGGTCACGCGCACGATCGTCAGCATGCCACCGCGCCGCCGCCTCGGACGTTGGCAATGCACAATTTCACAACGCAACGATGGGGCGCGTCTCACCGCCCCGCCGATACCGCCCCGCCGCTGCCCCGAGGGGCACCCTCGTTTCCACCGGCGGTAGCGAGGGTGCCCCTCGGCATCTCCGGCGCTCCGGCGACCGGGGCACCGGACGACGAACGGCCCCGCCCCGGGAGTCCGGGACGGGGCCGTTCGCGAGGTGGTGGAGGTGCCGGGAATCGAACCCGGGTCCTCCGTCGGTTCACGAGGTCTTCTCCGTGCGCAGTCCACTGTGTCTCTACTCGGATCCACCGGTCACGTGGACGAGCCGGTGTGACGATCCCAGCCGCTGTTCGATGTCCCCTGCGACTCCGCGGCCGAGCCGCAGGGTGAGTCCCCTCAATGATGCCGGGATCCGGAGCGGGGACGCCTCCGGCCCGACAGCCCTACCTGAGTGAATCAGGCAGCGAGCGCGAAAGCGCTCTTGGCAGTGCGACTGTTGTCGGCACTTATTGGTTTGCGACGGATGGTTAACGAGATCATCGTCGCCTTCCTCGGCACGCTTCACCTCGATCGACGATCGGAGTCGAAACCGTTCACCCCCTGGTCGGTGTGTGGTCCACCTGTGTTGCCGTACCAGCATAACGCCCGTGGCCGCCGGGATCATTCCGGTTCCGGCATGCGCGTCGCGCGGGGTCTCAGGCGGGCACCACCGCGTAGGTGTGCCCGGCCGCGCGCAGCCGGTCGACCAGCACGTCTCCGAGCGCGGTCGCCGGGGTGAGCACCCCGGCCCGGTCGGGCAGCCGGCCGGTGTCCAGCGCCAGTGCCAGCGCCGACTCCCCCAGCATCACCGCGGTCGCGGCGTAGCCGGGGTCGCCCGCGCCCTGCACCCGGGCCCGGTAGCGGGCCCCGGACTCCGTCTGCGCGTCGATGTCCATCCGGAACCAGCCGTTGCGGCGGGCCTGCTCCGACGGGCCGGTGCCCGGGGTGGGCAGCAGCCGGCCGGTCAGCGGGCGCAGCAGCGGTACCGAGAGACCGGCGACCAGCGCGCCGAGCGCCCCGGTGAGCAGCACCGACGCCACGGCGCCGAGGGGGCCGCGCCCGCAGTTCTGCAGCTCGCCGTAGCGCAGGCTGCGGCCGTAGGCGTGGTCGAGCAGCGCGTTGCTGCGCCGCACCAGCTGGGCGTTGTACCCGGCGAAGATGAACGGGCCGATCCACTCGCCGTCCGGCCCGCGGCCCGGCGGCGGGGTCGGCGACGGCTGCGCGGGCATCGGCTCGGCGGCCGGGTCCGGGCAGAGCGCGAAGGGGTCGGTGACGACGCGGCGGTCGTCGCGGTCGCCGTGCGCGGCCTCGATCTGCATCCGCACCGAGTCGGCGGTGCCGCCGCTCATCCCGCCGCGGAACGACGCGACCGTGCGCACCTCGGTCAGCCCGCCTGCCTCGTCGGCCTGCGCCGCCTCGTGCGCCAGCAGGACGCCGAGGTCCGACGGCACCGAGTCGTAGCCGCAGGAGTGCACGATCTTCGCTCCGGACGCGAACGCGGCGTCGTGGTTGCGGTCGATCGAGTCCTTGACGAACAGCACCTCACCGGTCAGGTCGGCGTAGTGCGTCCCGGCGCGGGCGCAGGCCGCCGCGAGCTCCCGGCCGTACTCGACGTACGGGCCGACGGTGGAGACGACGACCCGGGCGGTGCGGGCGAGCCGCTCCATGTCCGTCGCCGACGACGCGTCGGCCACCACCAGCGGCCACTCCCGCGCCGCACCGGCCAGCGTCGAGCGGACGCCGCGCAGCTTCTGCTCCGACCGGCCACCGAGCGCGATCCGCAGCCCGTCCGGGGCGTGTTCGGCCAGGTAGGCGGCGGTCAGCGCGCCGACGAAACCGGTCGCGCCGTAGAGCACCAGGTCGAACTCGCGGCCGGCCCCGGACTCGGGCTCGGGGTGGGAATCGGACTCGGAATTCGTGTCGCTCACGGGAGTCACTCCTCGGGAAGGCTCGGGACCGCCACACCGAGGAGCTCGGCGGGGGCGTCGTACAGGACCGAGCGCAGGAACCCGCGGCCCAGCCGCGGGTCGGCCGCGGCCCAGTCGTGGATCGCGGCGAGCTGCTCGGCGTAGGGGTAGGGGATGTTCGGGAAGTCGGTGCCGAGCACGACCCGGCCGGGCAGCTCGGCCAGGCGCGCAGGCCAGTCACCGGGCAGCGGCGCCATCCGCTGCGTGAACGGGGTGCCGACCATCGTCGTGTCGAGCACGACGTTCGGGTACCGCTCGGCCAGCTCCAGCGCGCCGCGGTAGTCGGGCATGCCGGCGTGGGCGAGCACGATCGGCAGCCCGGGGTGTGCCTCCAGCACCTCGGCGAAGATCCCCAGCCCGGTGTACGAGCCGGGGATCGGCCCGTCGCCGCAGTGCACGACCGACGGGATGCCGGCCTCGGCGAGCAGCCCCCAGGCGTCGCGCAGCAGCGGGTCGCGCGGGTCGAACCCGCCGACCTGGACGTGCACCTTCACCACGCGCGCCCCGGCGTCGACAGCGGCGCCGAGGTAGTCGGCGACCGACGGCTCCGGGTACAGCGTCGCGGTCCGCACCGCGCGCGGGTGGGTGTCGGCGAACTCGCCGGCCCACTCCGTCAGCCACGCCCCCATGCCCGGCTTGTGCGGGTAGGTCAGCGGCGCGAACCGCAGCACGCCGAGGCGTTCGAGGATCGCGTAGCGCTCGGCCTCGTCGTGGCGGTACTGCACCGGCCACGGGGTGCCGTAGTGCGTCTGCGCCTGGTCGAAGTAGGCCCAGACCTTGGCCAGCATCCGCTCGGGCAGGAAGTGGACGTGCACGTCGACCAGCCCGGGAAGGTCGAGGTCGGCGGTCCAGCGCGGGACGTCGCCGTCGTCGGCGGGCGGCGCGGGAAGATCCACGACGCCCACCTTAGGCGGGCGGGTCAGCTCCCGCGCAGCTCACGCGCCCGGCCCTTGGCGGACCGGCCGACGGCGCGGGCGATCTCGCGCTCCGCGTCCTTCTTGGCGATGTCGCGGCGCTTGTCGTGCGCCTTCTTGCCGCGGGCCAGCGCGATCTCGCACTTGACCTTGCCGTCGGAGAAGTACAGCGACAGCGGCACCAGGGTGAGCCCGCCCTCGCGGGTCTTGCCCATCAGCCGGTCGATCTCCTCGCGGTGCAGCAGCAGCTTGCGGGTGCGGCGGGGCTCGTGGTTGGTCCAGCTGCCCCGCACGTACTCCGGGATGTGCAGCCCGCGCAGGAAGATCTCGCCGTCGTCGATCGTGGCGAACGCGTCCACCAGCGACGCCCGGCCGAGACGGAGGCTCTTCACCTCGGTCCCCTGCAGTGCCACCCCGGCCTCGAACTCCTCGAGAACGGCGTAGTCGTGCCGGGCACGGCGGTTCTGCGCGATCACCTTCCGGCCCTGTTCCTTCACCCCACCAGCCTACCCGCGGGACGCCACCGGAATCGCAGGCGCGTTCACACCTTCACGTACGCGCGCAGCGTGACGTAGCCGGTGGCCCCGGCGACGATCCCGCCGAGCGGCACCAGCAGCACCGACACCGCGAGGACGTCGGTGATCCGCAGCGGCGGGATCACCCCGGAGGTCCCGATCGCGGCCAGCAGGTCGTCGACCATGGCGTACTTGGCCGCGACCAGCCCGATTCCGGCGAGCAGCCCGCCGACGGCCCCGGCGATCGTCGCCTCCATCAGGAACGGCAGCTGCGTGGTCCAGCGGGTGGCGCCGACCAGGCGCATGACGCCGACCTCGGTGCGCCGGGTGAATGCCGAGACCTGCACGGTGTTGGAGATCAGCAGCACCGCGGCGACGGCCTGCACGACCGCCAGCGCGAACGCCACGTTGCGCACGCCGCCGAGGAAGTCGAACAGCGTCCCGACGATCCGGCGCTGGTCGATGACCTCGCGCACGCCGGGCATGCCCTGCAGCGCGGCGCGGGCGTTGTCCGCCCCGGCGCGCTGGTCGGCCAGGGTGACGCGCAGGGTCGCGGGCAGCGACTGGGGCCGGGCGACGTCGGCGACGGACTCCCCGGCGAACAGCTCCCGGAAACGGGTGTAAGCCTGCTCCTGGGACTCGAAGGTCACCTCACCGACGCCCGGCGTGCCGGCCAGCGTGCTGCGCACCGCGGCGCAGGCGGGCCCGGAGCAGTCCGTGTCCGACGACGAGACGTCCGGGGTGAGCGCCACCTGGATCTGCAGGTCGTCGGTGTAGAGCGCGGTGATGTCGTCGATCGTGCGGATCACCAGGATCCCGGCGCCGACCGACATGAGGGTGACCGCGGTGGTCAGCACCATCGCCAGGGTCATGGTGACGTTGCGGCGCAGGCCGCTGGAGACCTCGCGGGTGAGCAGGGCGGGGCGCATCTACCGGCCCGTCCCGTAGACCGCGCGGGCCTCGTCGCGCAGGACGCGGCCGTCGTCGAGCTCGATGACGCGGCGGCGCATCGCGTCGACGATGGAGTCCTCGTGGGTGGCCATCAGCACCGTCGTCCCACCTCGGTTGATGCGCTCCAGCAGCTGCATGATCTCCCGGCTCGTCTCGGGGTCGAGGTTCCCGGTCGGCTCGTCGGCCAGCAGCAGCGGCGGCCGGTTCACCGACGCCCTGGCGATCGCGACGCGCTGCTGCTCCCCGCCGGAGAGCTCGTGCGGCATCCGGTCGGCCTTGCCCTGCAGCCCCACCATCTCCAGCAGCTCGGGCACCGCCCGGCGGATCTCGGAGGGCTTGCGCCCCAGCACCTCCAGCGCGAACGCAACGTTCCCGCCGACGGTGCGCTGGGACAGCAACCGGAAGTCCTGGAACACGCAGCCGATCCGCTGGCGCAGCTTGGGCACCTTGCGCCGGGGCAGCTTCGCGACGTCGAGGCCGTCGACGACGATCGAGCCGGAGGTGGGTGTCTCCTCGCGCAGCAGCTGGCGCAGCAGCGTCGACTTGCCCGAGCCCGACGGGCCGATGAGGAAGACGAACTCGCCGCTCTCGACATCCGCGGACACCCGGTCCAGCGCAGGCCGGCCGGACGCCGGGTACTGCTTGGTGACGTCCCGCAGCTCGATCACGGAGCGAGACGGTACCGCCGCCCGGCGTACACACCCTGCGACGACACGCCCGACGACCGGCCGATCAGGCCGGCCGAACCGGCTCAGGAGGCCTGCTCGGTCTGCTTCCGCCAGCGGATGCCGGCCTCGATGAAGTCGTCGAGCTCGCCGTCGAGCACCGCGGAGGGGTTGTTGACCTCGTGGTTCATCCGCAGGTCCTTGACCTGCTGGTACGGGTGCAGCACGTAGTTGCGCATCTGGTTGCCCCAGGACGAGCCGGAGTCCTTGAAGGAGTCCATCAGTGCCCGCTCCTCCTGCCGGCGGCGCTCGAGCAGCTTGGCCTGCAGCACCGTCATCGCCGACGCCTTGTTCTGCAGCTGCGAGCGCTCGTTCTGGCAGGCGACGACGATCCCGGTCGGGATGTGGGTCAGCCGGACCGCGGAGTCGGTCGTGTTGACGCCCTGGCCGCCGGGGCCCGACGCGCGGAACACGTCGACCCGCAGGTCCTTCTCGTCGATCTCGACGTGGTCGGAGGTCTCGACGACCGGTGCGACCTCGACCCCGGCGAACGACGTCTGACGGCGCCCCTGGTTGTCGAACGGCGAGATCCGCACGAGGCGGTGGGTGCCCGCCTCGACCGACAGCGTCCCGAACGCGTACGGCGCGTGGACGGCGAAGGTGGCCGACTTGATGCCGGCCTCCTCGGCGTAGGAGGTCTCGTAGACGTCGGTGCCGTAACCGTGCCGCTCGGCCCAGCGCAGGTACATGCGCAGCAGCATCTCGGCGAAGTCCGCGGCGTCGACACCACCGGCCTCGGCGCGGATGGTCACCAGGGCCTCGCGCTGGTCGTACTCGCCGGAGAGCAGGGTCCGGACCTCCAGCGAGGCGATCTCGCTGCGCAGCCGGGCGCGCTCGGCGTCGGCGTCGGCGGTCGCGTCCTGGTCGCCCTCGTCCTCGGCGAGCTCGTAGAGCACCGGGACGTCGTCGAGGCGGCGGCGGAGGTCGTCGAGCCGGCGCAGCTCGCCCTGGGCGTGCGCGAGCCGGCTGGTGATCTGCTGGGCGGCCTCGACGTCGTCCCAGAGGTCCGGACGTCCCGCCTGCTCGGAGAGCTCCTCGATCTCCTGGCGCAGCGCGGGCACGTCGGCGACGGCCTCGATGCTGGACAGGGTGGTCTCGAGGTCCTTCAGGTCGGCCTGGACGTCGGCATTCACGACGATCGAGGGTACGCGGGGCTCCCCGCGCTCATTCCCGGGGCACCGCGTCGATCAGCTCGAGCATCGCCCGGACCTGCGCGACGGCGAAGTCGGCGACCGGGCGGGCGTACGGGTCGTCGGTCGCGGCGGCGACGGCCTCGGCCGCCGACAGCCGCTCGACGTAGGCCTCGCGAGCCGCTCGCAGCAGCTCGGTGCGCTGCTTGACCGTCAGCCGTCCGGCGTAGAGCAGGCGCAGCACCATAGGGCTCCGGACGGCGTCGGCCTCGCCGCCCGCGGCGATCCAGTTCCGGAACGCGCGACGGCCTCCGGCGGTGATCACGTACTGCTGGGAGGCGCGCGGGCCCTGCTTGCCGAGGCGCAGCAGTCCGGCGTCGGCCAGGACCGGCAGCTCGCGGTAGACCTGGCTGCGGGTGACGGAGAAGAACAGCCCGAACCGCTCGCCCGCGGCGGCGACGAGGTCACCACCGGTCATCGGACCGCCGTGCAGCAGTCCGAGAAGTGCTGCGGCAGTGGCGTTGACCGGAGTCGCGGAGGCCATGGTCCGACGGTCCCACGACCCGCCGCGCCCCGCGAGTCCACCGTGCACCGTCCGGGTGTCCACTGCGGCGTGTCCACTGCGGCCGGGCCGCCCGGTCGCCGGGGTGCGGCGACCGGACGAACCGTGCACGTCGGACAGTGCTGCGCGAACGACGGCCGCGCGAACGACGGCCGCGCGACCGCGCGTGGAGGCCGCTCAGATCGTGAGCGCCGCGATCCGCTCGCGGTGGGTGGCGACGTCGCCGTACTGCGCGGCGAGGCGCTTGGCGCGCTTGTAGAAGAAGTGCGCCTCGTGCTCCCAGGTGTAGCCGATGCCGCCGTGGTACTGGACCATCGCCGCGGTCGAGGCCAGTGCGACCTCGCTCGCCTTGGCCTTCGCGACGGCGACGGCGAGGTCGGCCTCGTCGAGCCCCGCGGAGACCGCGTACGCGGCGAACAGCACCGCGTGCTCGGCCATCGTGACGCCGACGTGCAGGTCGGCCAGCGCGTGCTTGATCGCCTGGAACGACCCGACGGGCACGCCGAACTGCTCGCGCTCGCGGTCGTAGGCGACGGTGCGGGTCAGCGCCTCGCGGGCGATCCCGACCAGGTCCGCGGCGACGAGCACGGTGGCCCGGTTGTCGAGCTGCTTCTGCACCTCGATGGTCGCGCCGGGCAGCGCCTCGGCGGTGCCGCCGCCGAGGTCGGCGAGCCGGACGGTGCCGTCGTAGCTGCCGACCGGGGTCGCCGTGGCCCCGGTGACGAGCGAGAGCCCGGGCACCCCGTCCTCGCTCGGTGCGACGACGACGTCGGCGATCGCGCCGTACTCGACGGCTGGGAGCCCGTCGGCGGCCGAGCCGCGCAGCGTGAACGCGCCGACCGCCTCCCCGGCGGCGAGCTTCGGCAGCCAGGTGGCCTTCTGCTCGTCGGACCCGGCGAAGCGGATCGCCTCGATGGCCACCACGGTGCCGCGCCACGGCCCGGGCGCGACGCCTGCGCCGAGCGCGCGGGCGATCACCTGGGCCTCGACGAGGTCCAGGCCCAGACCGTCGGCGTCCTCGGGGGCGGTGACGGCGAGCCAGCCCTGCTCGGCGGCCGCCTTCCAGAGCGACTCGGGGTTGCCGTCGTCGGTGCTGCCTGCCTCGACGACGGTCCGCACCGCGGCCAGGTCGAAGCGCTCGGCCAGGTAGTCCCGGACGGCGTCGGCGAACTCCTGCTGCTCGTCCGTGAGAGCGAAGAACATGTCGGCTCCTTACCGGGGCAGGCCGAGCACGCGCTCGGCGGTGATGTTCCGCTGGACCTGGGACGAGCCGCCCCAGATGGTCACCGAGCGGGACCACATGGCCTGGGCGTGCAGCGGCTGCAGGTCGGTGCCGTCGGGCAGCGTGTCCAGGGTGGCGTACTCGCCGAGGATCTGGTCGTAGACCTCCCAGAGGTCCTGGAACGCCTCGGACCACTGCAGCTTGGTCATCGACGCCTCGAAGCCCAGGTCCCGGCCCTGCTCGACCTGGGTGAGCACGTGCATCGAGTGCAGCTTGAGACACTCCAGCTCGGTCAGGACCCGGGCCAGCTCACCGCGGATCACCGGGTCGGTGTCGCGGCCCAGCTTCTTCGCGACCTCGGCGATCTCGTCGTACTGGCGGCGGAACTCGGTGTACTGCGAGATGCCCGAGGCGCCGCGCTCGAAGGACAGCAGCAGCATCGCCGTCCGCCAGCCGTCGCCGATCTCGCCGAGGCAGTCGGTGGCCGGGACGCGGGCGTCGTCGAAGAAGACCTCGCCGAACTCGCTGGCCCCGCTCATCTGCTTGAGCGGCCGGGCGGTGACGCCGGGCTGGTCCATGTCGATCAGCAGCATCGAGATGCCGCGGTGTTTCGCGGTGCCCGGCTCGGTGCGGACCAGGGTGAAGATCTTGTCGCCGTGCACGGCGTTGGTGGTCCAGACCTTCTGGCCGTTGACCACGAAGTCGTCGCCGTCACGCACGCCCTTGGTCGACAGCGCCGCGAGGTCGGAGCCGGCGCCGGGCTCGGAGAAGCCCTGGCACCAGATGACCTCGTTGCGCAGCATCGGCCGGATGATGTCCTTCTTCTGCGCGTCGGTGCCGATGGCCATCACCGTGGGCGCGAGGAAGGTCAGGCCCAGCGGGTTGACCGTGCGCGGGGCCCGGGCCCGGACCATCTCCTCGTCGTAGATGGCCTTCATGCCGGGTGTGCCGCCGCGGCCGCCGTACTCGACGGGCCACTGGATGCCGGCGAACCCGGCGTCGGCCTTGTCGCGCTCCCAGTCCCGGCGCAGCCGGAAGCTCTCGTCGTCGTCCAGGGACTCCCAGAATCCCGGACGGGTCCACTCCTCGGGGATGTTCGCGGTGAGCCAGGCCCGCAGGTCGGCGCGGAACTCCTCCTCGGCCGGGGTAAAGGTCAGATCCATGCGACGCACCGCTCCTCTGCGTGTCGTGCTGCTGTTCGCGACGGCCGTGTTCCTCGCCTCGAAGCCTTCCATACCCGTCGGTAACCTGCCATGCGCCCGCGATCGGTATGCGCGTAGTACGATCGCGGTATGCGCAGCGAGCGGGTGACGGTCACGCTGCCGGCCGAGCTGGTGGCGGAAGCACGGGACGCGGTGCGTCGCGGATCGGCGGCGAGCCTGTCCGCGTACGTGGCGGAGGCGGTACAGGGCAGACAGGACCGGGACCGGTCGCTGGCCACCCTGGCCAGCCTCTACGGCGGGCCACCGCCGGCCGACGAGCTGGACGCGGCGCGTCGTTCGCTGCGCCCGGGCCCGCCCGTGGCCGTGGGCTGAGCCCGCGATGATCGGTGGACGAGTACTCGACGCCGCCGCGCTCGCAGCCTTCGCGACCGGCCGCCCCGTCTACATGCGAGCCCTGGTCTGGGCCGCGGTGGAGGAGAACATCGTGCTCGCGGTGCCCAGCGCCGCGCTCGGCCGGGCGTGGTCCCTGGTCGAGCCCGAGCACCACGCGGCCCTGCAGGTCCTGCTGGGCCTGCCCAACACGGTGATCCACGAGCTGTCCCCGGCCGCCGCCCAGGAGGCGGGACTGCTGATGGCCTCCCAGGGGCTCGACGACATCGTGACCGGCCAGGTGGTGACGGCGGCCCGCCGTCGTGGCTGGCCGGCCGTCACCGGGGACCCGGGCGCGCTGCGGAAGCTGGACCCGAACGTGCCGATCGAGGAGCTCCCGTAGCGGGTCTCAGGCACGCAGCCGGTGCCGCAGCCGCTCCAGCTCGTCGTCGGTGAGCCCGTTGCTGCGCAGCCACTCGACGGGGCCGCCGTGGCGCTCGTCGAGCAGGCCCAGGAACGACTCCATGACCTCCGCGCGCGGCCGGTGCCGGTCCAGCTCGGCGGCCTCGGGCATCGGCTCGCCGCGTTCGGCGGTCCAGCGGCGGAACAGGTCGTCGATCCGGGTGGCCGAGAGCGCGTAGTCGGCGACGACCTGATCGCGCGGAACCCCGACCGCGCTCTCGACGAGGGCGACGAGCACCCCGGTCCGGTCCTTGCCGGCCGCGCAGTGCACGACGGTCGCGCCGTCGTCGGCCGCGGCGATCCGGCGGACCCCGGCGACGACGTTCTGCGCGCGGTCGCCCAGGTAGCCCAGGTATCCGGCGACGGTGGGGTCTGTGTGGCCCACCGGCGATACGGCGCCGCGCCCCTCCTCGGGCAGGAAGCTGAGCCGGTGCACCTCGACGCCCGCGTCGGCCAGCGCACCCGCGCCGTACTCGACGAGCTCGCGGTCGGTGCGCAGGTCCAGCACCTGCACGACGCCGATCTCCCCGGTCAGCCGGGCGACGTCGCCGGGGCTCAGCCCCTCCAGCGACTCGGTGCGCAGCAGCACCCCGGAGCGGACGTGCCCACGTCCCTCCAGGGGGAGCCCGCCGATGTCACGGGCATTGGCGAGGCCGTCGAAGGTCAACCAGCGATCCACAACCGAGTCCGTCACCCCTCCGACACTAGGCAGGTGGAGCCCGGAACGGGACCGGCGACCGGGCAGGGTCGGCGAGGATTCACCGGCCGTGCAGATTCACCGGCCGTGCACCGGCGGGCGGCGCAGCGCCGCGGGGAACCGGCGCGCCCCGTCGCCCTGCGCGGCGACGGCATCGTCGGGGTTGACCAGGCGGCAGGTCGACATGGACAGGCAGCCGCAGCCGATGCAGCCGTCGAGCCCGTCGCGCAGGGCGGTGAGCGCCTCGATCTGCTCGTCGAGCCTGCCGCGCCAGGCCCGCGACAGCCGCGTCCAGTCCGCCTTGGTCGGCGGGCGCTCGGCAGGCAGCTCGTCCAGCGCGGAGCGCACCTCGTCGAGCCCGATCCCGATCGAGCGGGCCGCCCGCACGAACGCCAGCCTGCGGAGCACGCTGCGCCGGTAGCGACGCTGGCCGCCGGAGGTCCGGCTCGCGCTGATCAGCCCCTCGCGCTCGTAGTAGCGCAGCGCCGAGTGCGGGAACCCGCTGCGATCGACGATCTCGCCGATCGTCAGGAGATCACCGGAATCCATCTCCGCACCCCCGGCCGTTCCCGTGGTCGTACCGTCCGGCGCCCGGACGGAACCTGAAGCCGGCTTCAGTGTCCCTCCGCGACGGCGAGCGCGCCACCTGCGAGAACTACCGTCCGTCGCGTACCGCACACCGTCCGCCGGGCGCCGTTCGGCGCAGACAAGATCAAGAACGCGGTGAACGGTCCGACGGGAACGGCGACGGGCGGCCCCGGCACTGGACCCGAGTGATCGGGTTCTCTAGGGTTCCCCGAGTCATCACGGCCCGATCACGAGCGGGCCAGCAGCCGGCCTCCCCAGCCGGCTCACCCGGGACCCCCGACCCGGCCGCTCGTGCACGGAGCCGTCCGTGAACGTGAAAGGGCTTCCCCCCGTGCCTGGACACCGCTCCCCCGCTGGAGACCGCGCGTTCCCCGGAACCGCGACCACTCCCGCAGCACCGCAGGCTCCGACGGCGTTCCCCGCGCCGTCGGGCCCGAAACACGCCGCCGTCGCGGCCCGCCGTGCCGGCACCGCGACCGCTGCGGCAGGCGCCGCATTCGGCGTGGTCGCCTCCGGCGCCTTCGCCGCCGTCGTGCCGGCAGCCGTGGACGGCGCGGGCGCCTCCGCCGAGGCCGCCGCCCCGGAGACCACCGCCGCGACCACGCTGGCCGCGCACTCGGCGACGATCCCGTCGGCGAAGAAGACCTCGTCCGGCAGCACCTCCGGCTACTTCAGCCCGGTGTCGTTCCCCGGCACCCCGTCGCCGGCCGGTCCGGCCGCCGCGGGACACGCGGCGACGACCGCGAAGTCGGCGTCGAGCTTCCAGTTCGCCGACGTCGCGTCGCTGGGCAAGGCCCGCCAGGTCGCCTCGAAGATCGCCCAGGAGCACAAGCAGGAGGCGGCGAAGCAGGCCAAGCGCAAGGCCGCCCGCGCCTCGCTGGACCGGCAGATCTCCGCCGGGGGCGTCGACGGCTGGATCGCCGAGGCCCTGGACCACATGGGTCTCCCGCAGGCCTACGCGCCCGGCCTGAAGCAGATCATCCTCAAGGAGTCCGGCGGCAACCCCGACGCCATCAACAACTGGGACTCCAACGCCGCGGCCGGCAACCACTCCGAGGGTCTCATGCAGGTGATCCCCTCGACGTTCCGCGCCTACGTGCACCCGGACTTCGCCGACCGCGACGTGACCGACCCGGTCGCCAACATCACCGCGGGCGTCCGCTACATGATCGACCGCTACGGCTTGAGCACCCTGGCCGCGGGTGGCCGGTCCACTGCCGCCGGTGGATACCTGGGATACTGAGCTCTCCCAGGCGACGGCCCCGGACTCTCCGGCCGCGCCCGCGGCGAGAGGAGCCCGGCACGTGACGTCCCCCGGTGGAACCGCGCCGGTTCGCGCTGCGACCGGTACCGAACGCCCGCGGTTCCGGCCGGAGCTGCAGGGCCTGCGTGCGCTGGCCGCGGTCCTGGTCGTCGTCTACCACGTGTGGGTCGGCCGGGTCTCCGGCGGCGTGGACGTCTTCTTCGTCATCACCGGGTTCCTGATCACCGGCGGGCTCTACCGGGCCGCGGGCCGGGACCGGATCCGGCTGCGGTCCACCTGGACCCGTCAGCTGTCCCGGCTGCTCCCGGCGATCACGGTCGTCCTCGCGGCGAGCGTGGTCGCGGGAGCGCTGGTCCTGCCCGAGAGCCGGTGGCTGCAGACCGTCCGCGAGACGGTCGCGTCGCTGCTGTTCCTCGAGAACTGGCAGCTCGCCCACGACGCCGTCGACTACGCGGCGCGCGGCAACTCCGAGAGCATCGTCCAGCACTTCTGGTCGCTGGCCATCCAGGGTCAGTTCTACCTGGTGTGGCCGCTGCTGGTCGGGGCCGTCGCGCTCGTCGCCCGGCAGCGCGGCGCGGACCTGCACCGGCTGCTGAGCGGCACGCTCGCCGTCGTCGGCGGGGTGTCACTGGCCTACTCGGTCTACCTGACGATCGTCGACCAGCCGCTCGCGTACTTCCACTCGCTGACCCGGGTCTGGGAGTTCGCGCTCGGCGGCCTGCTCGCACTGTGGATCTCCCGGCTGGAGACCCGCCCCGTCCTGACGCCGGGGGTACGCGCCTCCCTCGGCTGGGTCGGTGTCGTGCTGCTCGTGACCTGCGGAGCCGTCCTGACCGTCGAGCGGGCCTTCCCCGGCTACGCCGCCCTGTGGCCCACGATGGCCGCGGTGCTGGTCCTGCTGGCCGGGCGGAGCGGGCACCGGCTCGGCGCGGACCGGCTGCTGTCCGGGCCGGTACTGCGCAGCCTCGGTGACGTCAGCTTCCCGCTCTACCTGTGGCACTGGCCGATCCTCACGCTGACGCTGGTGTACACCGGCCGCGACCACCTCGGCCCGTACTCCGGCGGCGCGGTCATCGCGCTGTCGCTGGTGCTGGCCTACGCCACGCACCGCCTCGTGGAGCGCCCGCTGCAGCAGGCCGGGACCCGCCGCGCGCTGCGGATCTCACTGGTGTTCGCGCTCGTGGTCCTGCTGGGCTGCGCCGGCTGGGCCGGGCTCGCCCTGGTGCGGTCGTCGACCCAGGTCGAGGCCGGCACCGCGACCCACCCGGGCGCGACCGTGCTGGACCCGTCGGCGGGGGTCACGGACGTGCCCGAGGCCGAGCTGACCCCGACCCTGGTGAAGGCCTCCGACGACTGGAGCTACCGGCGCGGGGTGTGGCAGTGCGCGCCGTCCGCGGCCCCGGAGCGCCAGGACGTCGAGGTGTGCCACATCCCCGCCCCCGGGCCGGGTCCGGCCGCCAAGCGCGTCGCCGTGGTCGGGGACTCGCACGCCCAGCAGTTCGTGGCCACGATGATGCCGGTGGCCGCGCAGAAGAACTGGGAGATCATCGGGATGTTCCGGGGCGCGTGCCCGTTCTCGACGACCTCGGACACCGACCCGAACGACGCCGGCTGCGTGGACTGGAACGCCAAGGCCGCCGACGAGCTGGCCGCCGAACGGCCCGACGCGGTCATCGGGATGGCGACCCGCGACGTCCGCCCCGGCGGTCGCGAGCAGACCCCGGCCGGCTTCGTCGGGGCGTGGTGGAAGATGCACGACGCCGGGATCCCGGTGATCGCCGTGCGGGACAACCCGCGCCCGGACTTCAACGTGCCGGACTGCGTGGGCCGGGAGGGCCGCAACGCCGAGAGCTGCGCGATCCCGCGCAGCGCGGCCTACGAGAACCCGGCGCCGTACACGATGATCCCGGACGTGCCGCCGAACGTGTCGTTCCTGGACATGGCCGATGGCATCTGCACCGCGACGACGTGTCCCAGCGAGGTGGGCAACGTGCTCGTCTACATGGACGACAACCACCTCACCGCGAGCTACGCCGAGACACTCGCCCCGCGCCTGGCCCGGCACACCGAGACCGCGCTCGGCTGGCACTGAAGCCTGCCCGGGCCGGTCGGCGGGGCCGTCAGGACGGCCGCACGGCCACCCCGTCGACCGCGACGACGTCGCCGCGGTGCAGCTGGGCGCCGCGCCGGTACTCGAGCTCGCCGTTGACGGTGACGACCCCGGCTTCCAGGAGCTCGCGGGCGTGCCCGCCGTCCGCGGCCAGGTTCGCCAGCTTGAGGAACTGGCCGATCCGGATCGGCTCGTCGCGAATCGGGACGTCCTGCGGGGTGCTCATGCGCTCATTGTCCGGGCCGTAGCATTCCGGTCCGTGGGGGACCACTACTTCAGCGCCAGCCCGTCCGTCGCGAGCCGTCCCGGGACGGTGCGCGTGCACTCCGGGGACGTCGAGCTGTCCCTGACGACCGACTCCGGCGTCTTCTCGCACGGCCGTCTGGACCGCGGCACCAAGGTGCTGCTCGACTCCGTGCCGATGCCAGCCGTCCGCGGCCCGCTGCTGGACCTGGGCTGCGGCTACGGCCCGATCGCGCTGACGATCGCCTCGCGGCGCCGCAGGCTCCCGGTGTGGGCCGTGGACCTCAACGAGCGTGCCCTCGGCCTGACCCGCGGCAACGCCGAGGCGGCCGGGCTGGGCAACGTGACGGCGTGTCACCCCGACGAGGTCCCCGCCGACGTCACGTTCGCCGGCATCTACTCCAACCCGCCGATCCGGTCGGGCAAGCAGGCGCTGCACGCGATGATGCTGGCGTGGCTGCCGCGGCTGGCGCCGGGCGGGCGCGCGTTCCTGGTCGTGTCGAAGAACCTCGGCTCGGACTCACTGCATCGCTGGCTCGACGGCCACGGCTTCCCCACCACCCGGCTGACCTCGGAGAAGGGGTACCGGGTGCTGGAGGTCGCGCCCCGCACGAACTGAGCACGAGCTGGGCACGGACCGAGCACGAGCGCCCGGAACGCACGAAGGGCCCCGGCGCGATGCCGGGGCCCTTCGGGTAGTAGCGGGGGTAGGATTCGAACCTACGACCTCTGGGTTATGAGCCCAGCGAGCTACCGAGCTGCTCCACCCCGCGCCGTCCGGAACTCCACCGGTTTCCCGGCGAACTCCGTCTGTGTTGTGTACCCACTGTACAACGCCACTCCTCCGGCTTCCGCAGCGGGGGTGCCGTCCGGGCGAACCCGTGATGACGCACCGCTGAACGGACCCTGTGACGCACGAAGGGCCCCGGCGCGATGCCGGGGCCCTTCGGGTAGTAGCGGGGGTAGGATTCGAACCTACGACCTCTGGGTTATGAGCCCAGCGAGCTACCGAGCTGCTCCACCCCGCGCCGTCCGGAGCACCGCCGGTTCCCGGCGAACTCCGTCTCTGTTGCAGGAGCAACTGTACACACCGGGACCGGGCGCCCCGCGCTCGGGGTGCCCGGTCCCGCATGTGTGCAGGTCAGCCGCCGGTCGCACCCTGGAACGCCGACACGGCCTTGTCGAGCTCGGCCAGCGCGTCGCCCTGCTTGGCGAAGTCGCCGTCCTTCTGGGCCGCCTTGAGGTCGGTCAGGGCCTGCTTGATCTGCTGGGCCGCGGCCGCCTGGGCGGGGTTCGCCCCGGACGGCGCCGGGGCCTGACCGTTCTGCTGCGGCGTCGGCTGGGCCGGCTGGCCGCCGGTCACCGGCGCGTTGTTGCCCGCCGCGGCGCCGGCCCCGGCACCGAACACCTGGTCCAGTGCCTTGGACAGGCTGGCGTCGTAGCCGACACGGTCGCCGTAGCTGACCAGGACCCGGGCCAGCTGCGGGTAGGACGCCGACTCCT
Organism: Pseudonocardia phyllosphaerae; assembly: GCF_046546475.1. Taxonomy (NCBI): domain Bacteria; kingdom Bacillati; phylum Actinomycetota; class Actinomycetes; order Pseudonocardiales; family Pseudonocardiaceae; genus Pseudonocardia; species Pseudonocardia phyllosphaerae. The sequence continues at coordinate 12,695 of NZ_JBKGXS010000012.1, read as the reverse complement.
GCCCGGCCCGCTCGATGTAGACCGGCTCGACGTAGAGCAGCCCACCGGCCACCGGGAGGGTGAGCAGGTTGCCGTAGTCGATCGTGGTCTGGTTCTGCCGCAGGATGTTCAGCTGGGTCGCGACGTCCGGCGAGCTCAGGAACCGGGCCTGGACCTGCTGCGGGCCCTGGGTCTGGGTGTCGTCGGGCAGCTGCAGGACCGTCATCTTCCCGTAGGTCGATGGTTCGGAGCTGACCGAGACGTAGGACGACAGGAACTGCCGCCGCAGGCTGACCAGCGCGCTGGTCAGCTGGAACGACGGGCCGTCCTGACCCGGCAGCCCGGAGTACAGGTAGTACGGCGGCTGCGAGTCCTGCGCGCCGCCGCCACCGCCCTGCACGGTCGGGTCGGAGGGCACGTCCCAGAACGACACCGTCGAGAAGAACTCGCCGGGGTTGTCGACGTGGTACCGGGTCAGCAGCTCGCGCTGGACCTTGAACTGGTCCTCCGGGTACCGCAGGTGCGCCTGCAGGTCCTTGCTGATGTCCGACTTCGGCAGCACCGTGCCCGGGAACGCCTTCTCCCAGGTCTGCAGCACCGGGTCGGACTCGTCGAAGCCGTAGAGCTTCACGGTGCCGTCGTAGGCGTCGACGGTGGCCTTGACCGAGTTCCGCAGGTAGCTGATGTTCTCGTTCGGCAGCTGCTGGTTGCCGGTGCCGAGCCGGGAGTCCGAGGTGGCGTCACCGAGCGGGACCCGTTCGGCGTAGGGGTAGTTCTGCAGCGTGGTGTAGCCGTCGACGATCCACTGCACCCGGCCGTCGACGACGGCGGGGTACGGGTCGTTGTCGAGCTTGAGCCACGGCGCGACGGCCTGCACGCGGTCCCGCGGGTTGCGGACGTACATGATCTTCGACTGGTCGTTGATCGAGCTGTTGAACAGGATGTTCCGCTCGCCGTGGGCCAACGCGAACACCGCGCGGTCGAACAGGTTCCCGATCGGGACGCCGCCGGCTCCGGTGTAGGTGTACTGCGCGTTGTCCGAGTCGTACTCACGCGGTGCGGTGCCCGGCTCGGCGCCGACGATCGAGTACTGGTTGTCGAGCAGCTCGCCGTAGTAGATCCGCGGCTGCTGCACCGGGATCGCACCGCGGGTCTGGGTGTCGCTGACGGTGAACTTCGGCAGGCCGCCCTGGCCGCCGGCGTCCTCGAGCGCGGCGTTGATCTGGTTCGCCGGCGCGGCGACGAAGCCGTTGCCGTGGGTGTAGACGAGGTGCTGGTTGATCCAGTCCTGCTGGTTGCCCGCCAGCGCGTTGGCGTCCATCTCCCGGGCGGCGACGACGTAGTCCTGGGTCCGGCCACCGAGGGTGTAGCGGTCGATGTCGAGGTTCGGCGAGAAGCCGTAGAAGTTCCGGCGCTGCTGGAGCTGGGTGAAGGTCTTGTTGAGCTTGCCCGGGTCGAGCAGCCGGATGTTCGGGATCGTGTCGGTGTCCGCGCGGACCTGCGCGGGCGTGGCCTGCGACTCCCCCGAGTACGGCTTGATGTCGACCTTGTCCGGGGTGATGCCGAACGCGTCACGGGTCGCGGCGATGTTCCGCTCGATCGACGGGGCCTCGCGCTCGTTCGCGTTCGGGGCGACGACGAACTGCTGCAGCACCAGCGGGAACACCGTGCCGACCAGGATCGAGGAGATCACCAGCATGACGACGGCGACCGCCGGGATCTGCAGGTTCTGCCGGAACGCCGCGGCGAAGAACGCCAGCGCGCACAGCACCGCGATGATCAGCAGTATCAACTTGGCGGGCAGCACCGCGTTCAGATCGGTGTAGGTGGCCCCGAAGAAGGTCTGGGAGTTGCGGCCCGACCACAGCAGGTCGTACCGGTCGAACCAGTACGCGACCGCCTTGAGCAGCACGAAGGTCCCGGCCAGGATCGCGAGGTGCGCCCGCGCGGCGGTCGAGACGAAGCCCGAGCGCCCGGACAGCCGGATCCCGCCGAACAGGTAGTGCGTGACCAGCGCCAGCACGAAGCAGATCGTGACGGCGACGAACAGCCAGTTCAGCACCATCCGCAGGAACGGCAGGGTGAAGGCGTAGAAGGAGATGTCGTTGCCGAACTCCGGGTCGACCTTCCCGAACGGCGTGCCGTGCAGGAACATCTGCACCGTCTGCCACTGCGTCGGTGCGGCCAGCCCCGCGATCAGCCCGATGACCACCGGCACGGCGATCGTGAACGTCCGCAGCCGCTGGATGATCACCGTGCGGTAGCGGGCAACCGGGTCCTCCGGGCCGGACACCGGCACGAACACCGGCCGGGCCCGGTAGGCCAGCCACAGCGTGAGCGCGACGAGCCCGCCGACCAGCAGGCCGACGACGCCGAACAGCACGACCTGGGTGAACAGCCGCGACAGCTGGACGCTGCGGAAGCCGACCTCGCCGAACCAGAGCCAGTCGACGTAGAAGTTCAGGAGCCGCGACCCACCCAGGAGGAGCACCACCAGGACGCCCGCCGCGATCAGCAGCATCCGGGTTCGGCGGGTCAGCGACGGCGCTCCCACGGGGGGCCGCATGGACGACACGGGCACACTCCAAGTTCGGGTACGACACCGGAGGTCACACCGGCTGACGGTGCCCGCACGCCGGGGTGTGCGCGCCACCGTCCGGTCAACTCTACGGAGGGCCGGTGAGTTCCCGGTTTCCTCTCGGCGTGTCGGGACCAATCGGACGTCCTTCGCATGCCGCGGTCCCGCGCGGACCGGTGTCGCGGCGGCTCCGTAGTCTGCCCGGGTGGGCGTTCGATCTTCGTCGTGGTGGTCGGCGCTCGTGCTCCTGCTGGCGCTCGTCGCCGTCGGCGCGATCGTGCCCGCGCCGGTCGTCGCGCTGGGCCCCGGCCCGACGTTCGACACGCTCGGCGAGGAGCACGGGGCGCCGGTCGTGTCCGCCGAGGGGCTGCCGACCTACCCGACCACCGGCCACCTCAACATGACCACGGTCGGGGTCAGCGACGGCATCTCCGTGGTGCGGGCGCTGCAGCTCTGGGTCTCGCCGCAGTACCAGCTGGCTCCGCGCTCGTCGTTGTACCCGCCGAGCCTGTCGACCGACCAGGTCACCCAGGAGAACCAGCAGGAGTTCGACGGGTCGATCGCCAACGCCGAGGCCGCCGCGCTCACCTACCTGAAGCTCCCGACCCGGGTGACGGTCGGCGCGCTGACCGAGGGCTCGGCGTCGGTGGGGGTGCTCGCGCCGGGCGACGAGATCCGCGCCGCCGGCGGGAGGCCGGTGACCTCGGTACCGACCCTGCTCGCCGCGATGGGCGCCGCGAAACCCGGTGAGCCGCTGACCCTGACCACGGTGCGCGGCGGTGGCCCGCCCCGGGACGTCACGCTCACCCCGGGCCCGCGCCCCGACGACCCCGCCAAGGCGTTCCTCGGGATCACCCCGGCCACCTCCCCGGCTCCCGGGCAGAAGCTCACGATCACCCTCGGCGACGTCGGCGGGCCCTCGGCCGGGCTGATGTTCAGCCTCGCGCTGGTGGACAAGCTGACGCCCGGCCCGCTGACCGGTGGCCGGTTCGTCGCCGGCACCGGCACCGTCGACGCCGCGGGGAAGGTCGGCCCGATCTCCGGCATCCCGTTCAAGATGGCGAAGGCCCGCCAGGTCGGTGCGCAGCTCTTCCTGGTCCCCGCGGCCAACTGCGCCGAGGCCGCGCAGAACGCACCGGACGGGTTGCAGCTGATCCGCATCGGGTCGCTCGGCGAGGCCGTGTCGGCGCTGGAGACCGTGGACCGTGGCGGGACGCCTGCCGGCTGCTCCTGACCCTCGGCTCCCCGGTCCGGTCCGGCTCCCGGGGCCGGCGCTGTTCGGCCGCGGCGAACAGCACCGATCGTCGGCCGTCGGGCGCGGCGAGGCGACCCCCGCCCCGCGTACGGTGGGGGCATGAGCGACATCCCGTTCGGCTTCGGCCCCGCCGACCGCGACCGCGACCGCGAGGAGGGCGGCGGCGACTCCGACGACGGCCGCACCGAGGGCTCCGGGAAGACCCCGGACAAGAGCTCGGGCTCGGGTTCCGGCGACTCCGGGGACCAGGGGCCCAAGGACCCGTTCGGTTTCGGCTCGCACCCGCAGTCGGGCGACGCCCCCGGCCAGGGCGGACCCGGCGGCATGGGCGGTTTCCCCGGCATGCCCGGCGGGATCCCCGGCATGGGCGGCATGCCCGGCGGCGGCGAGTTCGACATGAGCCAGCTCGGGCAGATGCTGTCCCAGCTCGGCCAGATGCTCTCGCACAGCCAGACCGGCTCCGGCGACGGCGGCCCGGTCAACTACGACCTGGCCGCGCAGCTCGCGACCCAGCAGCTCGCGCAGTCGACGTCGTCGCTCACCGACGCCCAGCGCTCCGCGGTCGTCGAGGCCGTGAAGCTCGCCGAGCTGTGGCTCGACCCGGCCACCGAGTTCCCCGCGACCGGCGGCGAGGTGAAGGCCTGGACGCCCACGGACTGGGTCAAGGCCGGTATGCCGACCTGGAAGCGGCTGTGCGACCCGGTGGCGAAGCGGCTGGCGTCGGCGTGGGTCGAGGGGCTCCCGCAGGAGGTCCGTTCCCAGGCCGGCCCGATGCTCGGCATGCTCTCCCAGATGGGTGGCATGGCGTTCGGCAGCCAGCTCGGCCAGGGGCTCGCCCAGCTCGGCAAGGAGGTGCTGACCTCCACCGACCTCGGTGTCCCGGTCGCGCCGGAGCGCACGACCGCGCTGCTGCCGGAGGCGATCTCCCGGTTCACCGAGGGCCTGGACCGCCCGGCAGGCGAGGTCACGCTCTACCTCGCCGCCCGCGAGGCCGCGCACCAGCGGCTGTTCACCCACGTGCACTGGCTGCGCGAGCGGCTGCTCGGCGCCGTCGAGGACTACGCGCGGGGCATCTCCGTCGACACCTCCCGGATCGAGGAGCTGGCCCGCGGGATCGACCCGTCGAACCCGGAGTCGATCCAGGAGGCCATGTCCTCGGGCATGTTCGAGCCGGAGGACACCCCGGAGCAGAAGGCGGCGCTCGCGCGGCTGGAGACGCTGCTCGCCCTGATCGAGGGCTGGGTCGACGCGGTCGTCGCCGAGGCGCTGTCCGAGCGCCTGCCGGGCGCCGACGCGATGCGCGAGACCATGCGCCGCCGCCGCGCGTCCGGCGGACCGGCCGAGGAGGCGTTCGCGACGATCGTCGGGCTCGAGCTGCGGCCCCGGAAGCTGCGTGCCGCGGCCGAGCTGTGGACGCTGCTGCGGCAGGAGAAGGGGATCGAGGGGCGCGACGCCGTGTGGGCGCACCCGGACCTCATCCCGTCCGCCGACGACCTGGACGACCCGGCCGCGTTCGTCCGCGGCGGCTCCGGCTCGGTGCCGGACGACCCGATCGCGGAGCTGGAGCGGCAGATGGCCGCCGACGCCGAGAAGGACACCGACACGGACAGCGACACGGACAGCGGCTCCGGGGAGTCGAAGCCCGGCACCGGTTCCCACGACAGCACCGAGTCCGAGGGCGGCTCCGAATCCGACTCTGACGGCGACTCCGGCTCCGACTCCGACGGTGACACCGGATCCGGGGGCCCGCAGAAGGCCTGACCGGTCCCCCGTCGCGCCGGCCCGGCCGGTCGCGACGGGCCGGAGCCGCGGTCGGGAGTACCCGGGCGCGGCTCAGCCGGTCGCGGCGGGTGGCTCGGCGTCGGGAAGCTCGGCGTCGGGCAGGATGCCGCCGGGTGGGTCGTCGGTGCCGTCGTCGCCGTCGTCGACACCGCTCAGGTTCAGCGACGCGGCCGCGTTCAGGCCCTCGAGGTAGCCGATCGCCCGCTCGGTGCGCGGGTAGCGGTACACCCAGTTCCAGAAGACGTCGTCGTGCGCGGCGGACAGCAGGTGCGCCAGCTCGTGCACCAGCACGTAGTCGACGACCCAGCCCGGTGCGTCGCGCAACCGCTCGCTGATCCGGATCGTGCCGTCGTCGGGGGTGCAGGACGCCCAGCGGGTGCGCATCGTCGGCACCCAGCGCATCGAGACGGGCTTCGCCCGCCCCTCCAGCCAGCGCTTCGACAGTTCACGGCCGCGGGCGAGCAGGGCCTCGTCGCCGCTGCGTCCGGGTGAGCGGCGGCGGGCCTCACCGGCCTCGATCCGCTTCACCATCTCCGCGACCCAGTCGCGTTCCTGCTCCGCGCTCATCCAGCCCGGGATGAACACGACCACCCGGTCGCCCTCGCGCCGGGCACTGACCATTCGCTTCCGGCGGGCGCTGCGTCGGACCTCCACCGGTGGACTCGCCATGCCGTCCAGGGTACGACCCGGGATCGTCGTTCCGGCCGGTCGGCCGGGGGTTCGTGGTCACGATCGCGAACATCCGCGGCCGTTCGCCCGCGCCCCCACGCGGGGGTCGGCACCCTCGTCCGGTATGAGCGACTCCGTGTCCCCGGTGTGCCGCACCAGGTCCCCGTCCCCGTCGTGGTTGCCGGAGCGGCTCGGGCTCGCGCCGGGGCTGGTCGTGCTCGTCCGCGGGCCCGGAGCGCGCCAGCTCGGCAGCGGCGCGGAGACCGCGCGTGTCGTGGAGAACCTCTCCCCCGCCGCCGTCGCCGTGCTCGACCTGCTGGAGGCCGGGCCCCGGCCGGTCTCCGAGCTGCTGGCCCGGGCGGCCGTCCCGTCGGACGCGCAGGCGCTGACCGCTCTGCTCACCACCCTGCTCGACGACGGCCTGCTCACCGACCCCGACCGGGACGCCCGTCTGCAGCGGGTGCGGGCGTCGTCGGTGGTGGTCGTGCGTGGGGAGGGACCGCCGGCCGTCGCCGTGGTGCTGGGGCTGGCCGCGTCGGGGGTCGGGCACGTGCACCCGCGGGTGTCCGGCACGGCCGGCACCGCCGACGTCGTCGCCGGACTCGGTCCGCAGGCCGTCGGCCGGGCCCGCGACGCCGCGCTGCGGGAGGTCCTGGCCGTCGTGGCGCCCCGTGTCCGCACCGGCCCGCCGACGGGTGCGGCACCCGATCTGGTCGTCCCGGTGGGCACCGTCGAGGTCCCCGGCACCGACCACCTCCCGGTGACGCTGCGCGACGGGAGCGGCGTCGTCGGGCCGCTGGTACTGCCCGGCCGCAGCCCGTGCCTGCGGTGCGTCGACCTGGCCCGCACCACGCTCGACCCACTCTGGCCGCTGGTCTCCGCACAGCTCGCCGCAGACACCGGAACCGCTGTGCCGCACGTGGTCTCCGGCACCGCAGCACTCGTCGTCGGGCAGGTGCTGGCCACGCTGGACGGCCCGGTCACCGGGGTTCCGCCCGCCGTGCTCGGCGCGTCGCTGGAGCTGTCGCCTGCCGGTACCGACGTCACGCTGCGGCGCTGGTCGGCGCACCCGGCCTGCGGGTGCGGTGCGGACCGGGCCCGCACGGCGCCGACGTACCGCGACACGATCACGCCGTGCGCCGAACCCGTCACGGGGTGGACAATCGAGGGGTGAGCGACATACCCCGACGGACCGCCTCGCGCACCGCCAAGCTCGCCGGCCTCCCGCTCGGCGTCGCCGGCAGGGCCGCGGCCGGCTTCGGGCGCCGCCTCACCGGGGCCGACCGGGACGAGATCGCCGCGCAGCTGGCCGCCAAGAGCGCCGAGCAGCTGTTCGCCGTCCTCGGCGAGCTCAAGGGTGGCGCGATGAAGTTCGGCCAGGCACTGAGCGTGTTCGAGGCGGCCGTCCCCGACGAGTACGCCGAGCCCTACCGGGAGGCGCTGACCAAGCTGCAGGCCGCGGCGCCGCCGATGCCGATGGCCGACGTCGACTACATGCTGACCCAGCAGTTCGGCCGCTCCTGGAAGCGCCGGTTCGTCGAGTTCGACGAGACCCCGGCGGCGTCGGCGAGCATCGGTCAGGTGCACCGCGCGGTCTGGCACACCGGCCGCGAGGTCGCGGTCAAGGTCCAGTACCCGGGTGCGGAGGCGGCGCTGCGCTCGGACCTGCGCCAGCTCGGCCGGATGAGCCGGATCCTGCAGCCGCTGGTCCCCGGCACCGAGGTCCGGCCCCTGGTCCAGGAGCTCCGCGACCGGATGGAGGAGGAGCTCGACTACCGCGACGAGGCCACCTACCAGCGCGAGTTCGCGTCGTTCTACGAGAACGACCCGGAGATCCGCATCCCACGGGTCGTCGCGTCGGCGCCGAAGGCCGTGGTGACCGAGTGGGTGGACGGCAGGCCGCTGGCGTCGATCATCCGGGAGGGCACCCGCGCCGAGCGCGACCACGCAGGCACCCTGCTGTCCCGGTTCCACTACTCCGCACCGGACCGGGCGCACCTGCTGCACGCCGACCCGCACCCGGGCAACTTCCAGATCACCGACGACGGCCGGCTGCTCGTGCTCGACTTCGGTGCCGTCGCGCGGATGCCCGAGGGCATGCCGTCCGAGCTGGTGATGATGACCAAGTACTCGCTGGAGCGCCGGGCCGGGGACCTGATGAACCTGATGCGTTCGGCGGGCTTCGTCCGGGACGGCATGCGGGTCACCCCGGAGCGGGTCATGGACTACCTGGCGCCGTTCACCGAGCCGCTGGAGACCGAGGAGTTCCACTTCGACCGGCCCTGGCTGCAGGCGCAGGCCGAGCGGGTCGGGGACCTGCGGCACCCGGACGCGGCGATCGGCCGGTCGCTGAACCTGCCGCCGCGGTTCCTGCTGGTGCACCGGGTGACGATGGGGACCGTCGGGATCCTGTGCCAGCTCGACACGCACGTGCGGCTGCGCGAGATCGTCGCGCAGTGGCAGCCGGAGATGTTCGAGCCGGACGCACCGACCGGCTGAGCCCGCGACCGTCCCGCCGGACTCCGGCACCGCGCTGAACTGCGGTGATGCGTACAGGTGAGCAGAGCAGAGCGCACCTGCGGCGCCCGGGCCGGCACCCGCGGGAACACCACCGCCCCGCCCGGGAGTTCCGGACGGGGCGGCGGTCTCGTGTGGCGGAGCTGCTCAGGCCGCGCGGGTGCGGGCCCGTTCGGCGCGGGCCGCGGCCCACGACGCGAGCCGGGTCCAGCCCCGGCCCGCGGTCAGCTGCCGGGCCAGCCGGTGTTCGGCCGCCCGTTGCCTCGCTTCGTGCTGATGGGATCTCGCCAGCGCTTCCTGGATGAGAGACATCGCGTTCTCCTGCGTGGGGTGGGTGGCGGTGTGCTCCCCGCCGGTCGGGCGGAGCGGGCGCGGGGACGGCATCGCCGTCACGAAGATCGAGTCGTTCATCGTGGGTCTCCTGGGGTGGTCTCGGGTGGCCGGTGGCCGGAACGGGAGTGCTGCGGGTGCCGGTTACTGGCCCGCGGCCAGGGCGAGGGCCCGGTCGCGCTCCAGGTCGGCCTTGCGCGGACGTCCCCTCGGGCGCTTGCGCGGGATGACCCGGCCGCGCTCGAAGATCTCGCCGCCCCACACGCCCCACGGCTCGCCGCGGGACAGGGCACCGGCCAGGCAGTCGTCCCGGACCGGGCAGCTCGCGCAGAGCGCTTTCGCCTGCTCCAGCTGCGCCGGGGACTCGGCGAACCAGAGGTCCGCGTCGCCGTCGTGGCAGGGCAGCGCGACACCGGCGTCGTGCACCGTGGCCGCCTGCAGCAATCCGGACAGAACGTCCTCGGGGCCGGACGAGCCGCCCCCGCCCTCGTGGAACACTCCGCCGTCACACGGAGCTGATCGCACGTACACGATCGAACCTCCTCGATCGAACCTGTTGTCGGACAAAAAAATCGGGGCCGTGGAACCCGTGATGCGTGGGTTCCGCGGCCCCGATTGGGACTGGATGCGAGCTCCGAGGTCAGGTACTCCCTCGTCGCCCGGGAACGGACGCATCTCTGCACTTGTGATCGGCCATCGGGGACACGAGTCCCCCGATACGGGGCGCCGGGACAGCGGCCTGCATCGGCACCCCGGCCAGGAACGCGTGCGCGATCCCGTGCTCGACGGTGGTGGCAGCGGTCGCCGGGATCCCCGGGCGCGCAGGGACGACGCACGCGTCGGTGCCGGTCCACAGCCGCTCGTAGCGAGTCGTGCTGTCCATCGGGCACCTCCTTCGTCGTCCCACTCGGCGGTCTCCCGCCGGGCGCATGATCATCGGAATCGGCAGAGTGCGCGTCACGCGCGCGGCTCTCGTTCCGTCGGTGCCGAGAACACTAGAAGCGCCGCGCACACGGCGGCAACCGAATTAACGAAGAATCGCCGGAAGTTCACCGACGGCGTGCGCGAAGCATGATCAGCTCGGTCGATCAGCTCTCGGACAGCAGCGTGAGGATCTCGTCGCCGTAGCGGTCCAGCTTGGCCGCGCCGATGCCCGGGATCCCGACCAGCGCCGAGGGGTCCGACGGCCGCTGCTCGGCGATCGCGGTCAGCGTCGCGTCGGTGAGCACCACGAACGCCGGGACGTCCTGGGACTTCGCCTCCCCCGCGCGCCACTGCTTGAGCCGGTCCAGCAGCTCGAGGTCGACGTCGGAGGGGCAGTCGTCGCAGCGCAGGAGCTTGGTCGCGGCGCTGCCGAACAGCGGGGTCCCGCAGACCCGGCAGCGCGGCCGGGCCGCACCGGGGCGCCGCTCCCCCGCGACCCGCGACGCCGGGTGCGAGTCGGGGATCAGGCCGTGGAGGAAGCGGGAACGGCGCCGCTTGGAGCCGCGCCCGTTCGCCCGGGCCAGCGCCCAGGACAGCGACAGCACCCGTCGCGCGCGGGTGATGCCGACGTAGAGCAGCCTGCGCTCCTCCTCGATGGCCTGCTCGTCGTCGCCGGCGTAGCCGATCGGCAGGGTGCCCTCGGCGAGCCCGACGAGGAAGACCGCGTCCCACTCCAGGCCCTTCGCCGCGTGCAGCGACGCCAGCGTCACCCCCTGCACGACGGGCGCCTGCGCGGAGTCGGCGCGCGTCTCCAGCTCCGCGCACAGCCGGCCCAGGTCCGCCTGCGGCTCCAGCGCGGCCAGCTCCTCGGCGACGCCGACGAGCGCGAGCAGCGACTCCCACTGCGCCCGCAGCGTCGCCCCGCGGGGCGGCTCGTCGGACAGCCCGGCGCGGGCGGTGAGCACGGCCCGGGTGACCTCGACGAGGTCGGTGCCGGGCCGCTGCTCGGGGGCGGCGGCGCGCAGCGCGACCATCGCGCGGCGCACCTCGGGGCGGGAGAAGAACTTGTCGCCGCCGCGCACCTGGTGGGGGACGCCTGCGTCGGACAGGGCCTGCTCGTAGGCCTCGGACTGGGCGTTGATCCGGAACAGCACCGCGATCTCGCACGGCTCGGTGCCGTCGTTGATCAGGGTGAGGATCCGGCCTGCGACGGCGGCGGCCTCGGCCGTCTCGTCGTCGTGCTCGGAGAAGTCCGGGTCCGGGCCGGGCGGGAGCTGCCCGATCAGCTGCAGCCGGGACCCGGCGGGGCGGTTGCGGGCGGCGCCGATCAGCGTGTTCGCGCAGGTCACGATCTGCGGGGTGGAGCGGTAGTCGCGCTGCAGCCGCACGACCGCGGCGCCGGGGAACCGGCGCGGGAAGTCCAGCAGGAACCGCGGCGACGCCCCGGCGAAGGTGTAGATCGTCTGGTTGGCGTCGCCGACGACGGTGAGGTCGTCGCGCTCGCCCAGCCACGCGTCGAGCAGGCGCTGCTGCAGCGGGGTGACGTCCTGGTACTCGTCGACGACGAAGCAGCGGTACCGGGACCGGAACTCCTCGGCGACCCCGGCGTGCTCCTCCAGCGACACCGCGGTGTGCAGCAGCAGGTCGTCGAAGTCGAGGACCTGCGCGGTGTTCTTGAGCTCCTCGTAGCCGGCGTAGACGGCGGCGACCTGCTCGGCGGGGCCGGGGGTATCGCGTCTGCGGCGGGCGGCCTCGGCGGCGTAGTCGACCGGGGCGACCAGCGTCGACTTCGCCCACTCGATCTCCGCGGCCAGGTCGCGCAGCGCGTCGGTGTCGGTGCCTGCCTTGGCGCGGGCGGCGGCCTGGCCGACCAGGCGCAGCTTCTGGTCGAGCAGCGGCCACGGCTGCCCGCCGATCACCTGCGGCCAGAAGTAGCGCAGCTGGCGCAGCGCGGCGGCGTGGAACGTGCGGGCCTGCACCCCGGGCGCGTCGAGCGCGCGCAGCCGGGTGCGCAGCTCCCCCGCCGCCCGCGCGGTGAAGGTGACGGCGAGGACCTGACCGGCCGCGACGTGGCCCTGCCCGACGAGGTGGGCGATCCGGCGGGTGATCGTGCGGGTCTTGCCGGTGCCGGCCCCGGCGAGCACGCAGACCGGCCCGCGCGGCGCGGTCACCGCGGCGCGCTGCTCCGGGTCCAGCCCGTCACCGTCCGGGCTGCCCGGCACCGCCCCGCGGGTCGCGCGGGCAGGGCGGGCGGCGGAGGTACGGGACGGCACCACCCCATCCTGACACCCGCCCCCGACAGCTCACGGGCACCCGGCACCTCCGGCGGGCCGGGAAGATTCCGGCGGGGTGCGGTGTTGTGCCCGGTATGGCTGACCTGACCCTGTACACGACCGGCTGGTGCGGCTTCTGCCGCCGGCTGAAGCTCCAGCTCGACGACGCGGGCATCGGCTACCGCGAGATCGACATCGAGCGCGAGCCGGACGCGGTCGCGTTCGTGGAGAAGGCCAACGGCGGCAACCGCACGGTGCCGACCGTCGTCTTCCCGGACGAGTCGGTCGCGACCAACCCGAGCTTCTCCGAGGTCAAGCAGCGCATCGGCGCCTGACCTCCCACGGTCTCCCACCACGGAGCGCGGCGGCCCCGGCGGCTTATACCGCC
>NZ_JBKGXS010000011.1:0-178050 GCF_046546475.1 Pseudonocardia phyllosphaerae | reverse complement strand
GACGGATTCTCCGTCCGGGCCGCCGCTGTGCCGGTCGCTCTGCCGGGCCGGGATCAGCCGGCCGCGGCCCAGGACTCCAGCATCGTGCGGGCGATCGAGACCTTCCCCGGCAGCATGACGACGGTGGCGCCGTCGGCGGGCTCGTCGCTGCCCCAGTCGCCGCGGGCCAGCGCCGTACGCAGCTCGTCGCGGGTGATCCACAGCGCGTCGGCGATCTCCCCCTCCTGCGGGCGCAGCGGCAGCTCCGGGTCCCCGACGGCGTGGAAGCCGACCATCAGCGACCGCGGGAACGGCCAGGCCTGGCTGCCCAGGTAGCGGACGTCGGTGACGCCGATCCCGACCTCCTCGGCGATCTCGCGGTGCACGCAGGCCTCCAGCGACTCGCCGGACTCGACGAACCCGGCCAGCACCGAGTACCGGCCCACCGGCCACACCGGCTGGCGGGCGAGCAGGACGCGGTCGGCACCGTCGTGCACCAGGCAGATGATCGCCGGATCGGTGCGCGGGTACTCCTCGTGCCCGTTCTCGCAGACCCGCGCCCAACCGGCGTCGTGCGCCCGGGTGCGGGTGCCGTCGACCGCGCAGAACCGGGCGCGGTCGTGCCAGTTCAGGGTGGCGACGGCGCCGGTGAGCAGCCCGGCGCCGAGCTCGTCGAGGAACGCGCCCGCCGCGCGCAGGTCCGCCCAGTCGCCCTGGTCGTCGGTGAACACGTCGCCGTCGGCGGTGCGCGACGCGGCCCCGCGCACCGCCCAGTACGGGACGCCGCCGGACTCGCCGAGCAGGACGGCCTCGGCGGGCGGCTCCGGAGCGACCTCGGCGCCGGAGCGGGTGCGGACGGTGCCGCCACGTCCCGCCGCGGCGTCCCAGGCCGCCGCGTCGGTCTCGCGGAACGCGCGGCCGGGTGCGACGGTCCAGTCCACCGGGGTACGCCCGGCGTCGTCGACGACGACCACCCGCGCCTGCGGCCAGGTCCGGGCGACGAAGCCCGGGTCCCGGCGCAGGTTCTCGTCGCGGGACAGCGCGTTGCGCGACAGGACCGGTGCCTCGGTCAGCGCGAAGTCGCTCACGCCTGCTCCTCGACGGTGACGCCACCGAGCGCGGTCAGCCGCGGCCCGACCTGCTCGGCGTCGCCGACGACGACCCCGGTGATCCGCGACGGCGCGAAGAACTCCGCGGCCGCCGCGGCGACCTCCTCGGTGGTCACCGCCTCCAGCCGGGCCGGGCGCTCACGCAGCCACTCGACGTCGAGACCGGCGGCGTCGAGCGAGGACAGCGTCCCGGCCAGCGACGACTGCGAGTCCAGGGAGATCAGCAGCGAGCCGATCGCGTACTGCCGGGCGGCGGCGACCTCCTGCTCGGTCGGCGGGACGGCGATCATCCGGCCCAGCTCGTAGCGGGTCTCCAGCAGCGCGGCCGCGGTGACGTCCCCGGCCACGTCGGCGTCCAGGCTCAGCACTGCTCCGCCGGGCACGATCTCCTGCCCGGAGTGCGCGCCGTAGGTGTAGCCCTTGTCCTCGCGGATGTTCTCCATCCAGCGCGACGAGAAGTAGCCGCCGAACACCAGGTTGGCCAGCTGGAACGCCGGGTGCCGCGGGTCGCTGCGGTCGACGCCGGGCGCGGTGAGCCGCAGCTGGGACTGCACCGAGCCGGGCCGGTGGACCAGCCGGACGTCGCCGGGGGCGGGCATCGGCGGCGCGGACAGCCTGCGCGCGGGGTGGTCGCCGGTCCAGCCGCCGAGGTGCTCGCCGACGGCGGCGATGGCCGCGTCCGGGTCGATGTCGCCGACCAGCACCAGCGTCGCGCCCTCGGGCACGACGACGTCGGCGTGCAGCGCGCGTACCCGCTCCGCGGTCACGGCCTCGACGGCCTCGGCGGTGGGCATCTCCGAGACGATCGGGTGGTCGCCGAACCGCAGCCGCTGCAGCGCCTCGCGGGCCACGGTGCGCGGCTGGGCGCGGGCGACGGCGATCCGCTCGACGAGCCGGTCCCGCTCGCGGGCCACCTCGTCGTCGGGGTGGGTGGCACCGGTGAGGACGTCGCCGAGCACGTCGAGCAGCTCCGGCAGCCCCGAGGCGAGCGCGGAGCCGCCGACCTGCAGCCACTCCGGGTCGACGCCGACGCCGAGCTCGGCGCCGACGGCGGCCAGGTCGTCGTCGATGCCGACGCGGTCGCGGGATGCGGTCCCGGCCAGCAGGGTCTCGGCGAGCACCTCGGTGCCTGCCGTCCACTCCGGATCGGCGACCGGCGACGGCGATGCGGCCGGGATGCGCAGCAGCGCCTCCACCATCGGGACGCCGGGGCGATGAGCGGCGAGGACCTTCAGCCCGTTCGGCAGCGTCCCGGTGATGACGTCGGGCAGCGGGACCTGCTTCGTGCGGCCCAGCGGCGGCAGCTCGCGCGGCCCGCGCTCGGTGCGGCCGATCTCCTCGGCGGTGCGGTGCGTGCGGGCGGCGGTCACGCGGCCCCCTCCTCGGTGTCGGTCCCGTTCTCGACGGTGTCCGGGGTGCCGGGACCGGTGTCCTCGGCGGCGGGCTCGACCAGCAGCACCGCGCGGCCGGCCTCGCGCAGCCGGGCGGCGGCCGCGGCGACGTCGTCGCCGGTCAGCGCGGCGAGCCGGTCCGGCAGCTCCAGGGTCAGTTCCGCGCGGCCGTAGAGCAGCTCCCGGGAGCCGAGGCCGAGCATCCGGTACATCACGCGGTCGTCCTCACGGTGCAGCGCGGACGCCCAGCGGGCGGACTGGCGCGCCAGCTCCTCGGTACCGGGCCCCTCGGCGGCGAGCCGGTCCAGCTCGTCGTCGACGGCGGTGAGGATGCGGTCCGGCGACACCTCCGCCGGGTGCACGGCGGTGATCGTGAACGTGTCCGGGTCGCGGGCGTCGAACGGGCCTCCCATCAGCCCGTTGGACGCCGAGACGTCGGTGACCAGCCCGTCGCCGTGCACCAGGCGGCGCTGCAGCCGGGCGGCCTCGCCGTCGGTGAGCACCGAGGCCAGCATCGCGTGCGCGAGGTAGGCGTCCGGCTCGGTCGACGGGTCCGGTACCCGGTAGCCGGCGGCGAGCGCGGGCAGCGGGGCGTGCGGGTCGGCGACGACCTGGCGGCGCTCGGAGCGCGGCACCGGCTCGGCGAACGAGGGCCGCTGCGGCACCGGGCGGGCGGGGATGTCCCCGAAGTGCTTCTCGACGAGCGCGAGCGTGCCGTCGACGCCGTGCTCACCGAGGTCGCCGTGCACGGTGACCAGGGTGTTGCCCGGGGCGTAGAAGGTGTCGAAGAACGCCGCCGCGTCGTCCACGGTGGCCCGCTCCAGCTCGGAGAAGTCGCCGTAGCCGTTGTGCGCGTTGGGGAAGGTGTCGTAGAGGACCGGCGGGAGCAGGATCCACGGGAAGCCGCCGTAGGGGCGGTTGTGGACGTTGAGCCGGATCTCCTCCTTCACGACGTCCACCTGGTTGCGCAGGTTCTCCACCGTCAGCCTCGGCGCGCGGAGCCGGTCGGCCTCCAGGAACAGGGCCCGCTCCAGCGCCGCGCCCGGCAGCACCTGGAAGTAGTCGGTGTAGTCCTGGTGGGTGGAGCCGTTGAAGATCCCGCCGGCGGCCTGCACCTGGCGGAAGTGCTCCAGTTTCTCCAGGCTCTCGCTGCCCTGGAACATCAGGTGCTCGAACAGGTGGGCGAACCCGGTGCGGCCCTCGGGCTCGGACCGGAACCCCACGTCGACGTGCACGGACACCCCGACGACCGGGGTGGCCGGGTCGGGAACGACGAGCACACGCAGCCCGTTCGGGAGCGTGGCGCGGTGCAGCTCGAGGGCGGGGACGTCGGCTCTGTCGGCGATCACGGACACATCGGCGAGGCTATCCCGCACCCCCGACGACCTGCCCGGCCGGACGGGCGCTCACCCGTCGCCGCCGGGCGTGCCGGTCAGGCCGGGGGCAGCACCACGAACTGGCGCAGTCCGAGGTCGCGGTAGGTGACCGGGCCGCGCGGTCCCGGGGTGTGGTCGACGTTGATGCCGGTCTCGGGCAGGCCGAGCAGCTTGTAGCCGTCGAGCAGCCGGGAGGTGGCGTTCCAGAACACGCCGGTGCCGGTGTAGCGGTCGATGAACGCGTCCGCGGCGTCGCCGTCGGCGGCGCAGATGGTCGCGGCGAGCCCGGAGGTCTCGCGGGTGGCGGTGTCCGCGGCGTCCAGCGGCCCGTCGACGGCGGTCACGGTCACGTGGGCCTCGGCGCCGGAGTCCAGCGCCCACTCGTGGCCGAGCGGGTGCGCGTGCGGCGGCTCGGACAGCGTGATGCCGCGCTCGTCGAGGGCGGCGCGCGCGATCGGGAGCAGCCGGTCGTAGGCCGGGCGGTCGACGAGCAGCAGGTTGAGCCGGTTGCAGACGCCGAGCCGGTCGGTGGAGTCGCTGACCAGCCGGGTGACCTCGGCCGGGTCGGCGGAGGAGTCCAGGTAGAGCACGCCGCCGCCGTCGGCGTGGGCGAGGACGCGGGTGCCCGCGGTCGCGCCGAGCACCGACAGCCGCCGGGTGACCTCACCGGAGCCGCGGACGACGACCAGCGGCACCAGGTCGGGCATCCCGACCAGTGCCTCGGCGCCGTCGTGCCCGGGCAGCGGGACGAGCTGGACGGCCTCGGCGGGCAGCCCGGCCTCGATCAGCGCGGGCCGCAGCACCAGCTCGACCAGCGCGGTCGCGCTGCCCAGCGCCGCGGACCCGGTGCGCAGCACGGCGGCGCTGCGCGCCTTGAGCACCTGGGAGGCGACGTCGACGGTCACGTTGGGGCGGGCCTCGAACACCGCGCCGATGACGCCGACCGGCACCCGCCGCTCGAACACCCGCTCGCCGGTCTCCAGGGTGCGCACCGGCCACTCGGTGGCCGGCTCCGGTGTCGCCGCGAGCACCTCGAGCTGGCTGGCGATGTCGGCGAGGCGCTCCTCGGTGATCCGCAGCCGGTCGAGCAGGCCGGGCGCCATCCCGGCGGCCTCGGCCGCGGCGACGTCGGCGGCGTTGGCGTCGAGCAGCTCGTGGGCACCGTTGCGGATCCGCGCGGCGGCCGCACGCAGGGCGTCGTCGATCGCACCGTCACCCGCGGCCCGGACCGCCGGCGCCGCCGCCCGGGCGCGCTGCGCCGCCTCACGGACGGCCGCGTACTCCGGGGACTCGGTTCCCTGCTGCGCGGGCTCGGTCACGGCCGGCGTTCCGGTGGAGGTGCTCACAACAGGTCAGGGTAAGGGCTGGCCCCCGACCCACTGTCCGCGTGGGGGGACCAGCCGGGCCGCCCCGGGTCCTCCGGGCGGCGCCGCGGGGTCAGCCGCCCCCGCCCGCAGGCGGGGCCGCGGCGGCGCCGTCGATGCGGGTCCCCAGCTGGTGCAGCCGCTCGATGTCCCCGCTGAGCTGGGCGATCACCGCCGGCGGCACGCCCGGTGTCGTCCGCACCGACGCGGCCCGGTCGTCGAGGGCGTGCACCCGGTCGCGGGCCGCGGCCAGCCAGCCACGGTCGCGTTCGGACCCGGTCGCGGACTGCAGCTCCTCGAGCTGTGACTGGGTGCGGGAGCTCAGGTCGTCGGGCAGCGCGACCCCGGCGCGGGTGGCCAGGCGGCGGATCTGCGCGTCGAGCTCGCGGCCCTGCTTCTGCAGCGCCGGGGCCAGCTCGCGGACCTGCGGGCCTGCGCCGTCGGTGAGTCCGCCGAGCGCGACGAGCGCGAGCGCGTCCTGGTGGGCGTCGCCGAGGGCCTGGCGGGGGTCGGTCACCGGCGCCGTCCCGGCCGTACCACCGGCACGGGCACCGGGTGCCGGGGCGTCCGGGCTCGCGGCCCCGGGACTCGCAGCGCCCGGGTTCACGTCCCCCGGGTTCGCGGCCCCGGGCGCCGGGCCCGCCGGGTCGCCGGGTGCCGCGGGCGGCGCCGCGGCCGGCGGAGGCGGTGGCGGGGTGAACGCGGCCGGAGTGGCGGGCTCGGCGCCGCAGCCGGCGAGAGCGAGGACGAGCGCTCCCGCCAGCGCGGCACCACCGGCCGCACCGGCCGTCACGCGGCTCATTTCGCCCGCTTCATCGGCGCGGGCGACGACGGCGGCGGGACGACCGGTCCCACGTCGCCGTCCGGGGCGTCGTCGAGGTCGAGGATCAGCGGCGCGTGGTCGCTGGGCCCCTTGCCCTTGCGCGCCTTGCGGTCCACCCACACCGCGGCCCGCCGCCCGGCCGGGCCGGACCCGGCCAGCACCAGGTCGATCCGCATGCCCTGGTCCTGGTGGAAGCGGCCCGCCCGGTAGTCCCAGTAGGTGAAGACACGCTCGTCGGGCCAGCGGTCGCGGGTGACGTCGTGCAGCCCGGTGTCGACGAGTGCGGCGAGTGCCTTCCGCTCGTCGGGGGTGACGTGGGTGGCGCCGTCGAAGGCCGGGCGGTCCCACACGTCGTCGTCGGTGGGGGCGATGTTCATGTCCCCCGCGACGACGGCCGAGGCCGGGTCCTCGGCGGCGACCAGCTCGCGCAGCGCCGCCAGCCAGCGCAGCTTGTAGGCGTAGTGCGGGTCCGACGGCTCGCGCCCGTTCGGCACGTACACCGAGGTGACCCGCAGCCCGCCGCAGGTCGCGGTGACCGCGCGGGCGTCGGGGACCTCGAGGCCGCCGTCGGTGAAGACCGGCTCGTCGGGCAGGCCCCGGACGACGTCGTCGAGCCCGACCCTGGACAGGACCGCGACCCCGTTCCAGCGGCCCTGCCCGTGGTGGGCGACGGCGTAGCCGCGTTCGGCGAGCGGCTCGTCGAAGGTCGCGGCGAAGTCGTCGTCGGAGAGCTTGGTCTCCTGCAGGCAGACGACGTCGGGTTCCCGCTCGTCCAGCCACGCCAGCAGCCGGGGCTGCCGGGACTTCGCCGAGTTCACGTTCCAGGTCACCAGGCGCACCCGTGTCACCCTACGAGGAACGCCTCCACCGAGCGCCGGATCCCCGCCGCGTCCAGGCCGTGCGCCGTGTCGTGGTCGGCGGCGGTGCCGTAGCGGCGCAGCTCCACCCGCCCGACGCCGAGCCCGAGCACCCGGTGGCGCAGGTCGGCCAGCGCCTCGGCGACCAGGTGCGACGACGTCCCGGCCAGATACGGCTCGACCAGCACGACGTCCGGCTCGGCGAGCGTGGCACGCAGGGTCACCGCATCGAACGGGCGGACCGTGGATGCGTAGAGCACGGTCACGTCGAGGTCGCGCACGGCGTCGAGGGTGCGGTCGAGCATCGGCCCGACGGCGACGACCGTGCCGCCGCTCCCCCGCCGCAGCACCGTCATCCGGTCGCCGACCGGATGGGCGCCGGCGTTGGACCGCCCGGACAGCCGGACGTAGACCCGGTCGTCGCCGGGCAGGGCGGTGCGGATCAGGTCCTCGGCCTCGTCGGCGTGCCCGGGGACGTGCACCGTCCAGCCGTCGAGGGTGTCGAGCAGCGGGACGTCCCGGGAGCCGAAGTGCGTCTCGCCCGCGGTCGGCATGTCGTAGGACCCGCCCGCGGCGACGAGCACCGCGCCGGTGCCCTGGTGGCCGAGGTCGAGCTTGAGCTGCTCGTAGGGCCGCTCGACGAGGAACGGCGCGAACGTGTGCACCAGCGGGCGCATCCCGGTCAGCGCGAGCCCGCCCGCGGCGGAGACGAGCAGCTGCTCCCGGATCCCGACGTTGATCACCCGGTCGGCGACGGCGTCGGGTATCGCGGTGTAGCCGGCGCCGATGTCGGCGAGCAGCGCGACCACCCGCGGGTCGGCGGCGACGAGCTCGGGGACCAGGCCGTAGAAGCGTTCCCGCTGGTCGGTGGGCCTGTCCGTGGGGCGGCCGGTGGTCCGGTCGGTGGGGTGTTGCGTATGGGTGAGCAGAGCAGGGCCGGTGCTCACCGGCCCCTGATGCGTATCGGTGAGCAGAGCAGAGCGCGCGGTCGTCGTGGTCATCAGTGGCTCCTCTTCGGCTCGACGCGGGCGACGACCACCGAGGGTCGTCCGCCCGGGTCGGCGGTCAGTGCACGTTCCAGCGCGTCGTGGTCGCGGCCGTCGACCTCGGCCGCCGCCCAGCCCTCGACGGCGAACCGGGCACCGATCCCGCCGGGCCAGCCGTGCGTGGCCGAGGAGTTGTCGATCACGACGGCGGTGAGGCGGTCCAGCCCGGCGCGGGCGGCGTACTGGATCGGCTCGGCGTTGGAGCCCTCGTCGAGCTCGGCGTCGCCGAGCAGCACGACGGTGCGGGCGTCGCGGCCCAGCAGCCGCAGCCCCAGCGCGGTCCCGACGGCGAGCCCCAGCCCGTGCCCGAGCGAACCGGAGGAGATCTCCACCCCGGCCAGCAGGGTGCGGTCCGGATGGAAGCCCAGGTTCGAGTCGAACTCCCCCATCCGGTCCAGCGCCGCCGGGTCGAGGACCCCGGACGCGGCCAGCACCGCGTAGAGCGCCATCGGACCGTGCCCCTTGGACACCAGGAACCGGTCGCGGGCGGGGTCGTCGGGCGCGGCCGGGTCGACGCGCAGCACCCGCTCGTAGAGCACCCGGACGACGTCGAGGGTGGAGGTGGCGGCCGGCTCGTGCTTCTCGTCGCCGGTCATCCGGGTCAGGTACCCGGCGATCTCGGCGCCCCGGGGATCGAGCCCCGGGTCCGTGGCGGTGGTCGTCATGACCGCCACCTTCGGACCTGAAGTCGACTTCAGGTCAAGAGCGTCATTCCTCGCGCTGCGCCGCGGCCCGCTGGGCGGCCTTCTCCGCATGGTGGCTGTGCTTCTCGTCCGGCGGGGACTTGCGCACGTAGAGCAGCTGGTCGCCGCGCTCGAGCGCGTCGACCTGCGGGGAGTCGACCCGGAAGAGCTGGTCCCCGCGGACGACGCCGAGCACGATGTCGGGCAGGTGCCGCGGCGACCCGCCGACCTCGGCCGGCTCGACCTGGCGCTGGGTGATGGAGAACCCGGCGTCCGGGGTGAGCAGGTCCTCCACCACCTCGACGACGGCAGGCGACCGCGTCGCGACACCGAGCAGCCGGCCCGCCGTCTCGTCGGAGACGATCACCGAGCTGGCGCCGGACTGGCGGAGCAGGTGCACGTTCTCCGACTCCCGCACCGCCGAGACGATCGAGATCGACTTCGACAGCTCGCGAGCGGTCAGGGTGACCAGCACGGCGGTGTCGTCGCGGTCGAGGGAGACGACCAGCGTGGTCGCCAGCTGCACGCCGGCGATGCGCAGCACGGCCGACCGGGTCGCGTTGCCCGACACCGTGACCAGCCCGAGCCCGGACGCGACGTCGAGCCGGGACCGGTCGGTGTCGACGACGACGATCTTCTCGGGCTCGACGCCGTCGCCGAGCAGTGTCTCGACCGCGGCCCGTCCCTTCGTTCCGTAACCGACGACGACGGTGTGATCACGCACGCGCGACCTCCAGCGCTGGACCCGGTACGACTGCCGCGAGCGCTCGGTGAGCAGCTCCACGGTCGTACCGACGAGGACGATGAGGAAGAGGACCCGCAGTGGCGTGACCACCAGGGTGTTGATCCCCCGGGCGAGCGGGCTCACCGGGACGATGTCGCCGTAGCCGGTCGTCGACAGTGACACCGTGGCGTAGTAGAGGGCACTGAGCAGTGAGATCGGCCCCGGCGCGTTGTTGTCGAGGTAACCGTCCCGGCCGAAGTAGACGATCATCGTCGTCGCCAGGAGCGCGAACGTCGCGATCGCCAGGCGGATCGCCAGCGAGCGGACGGGACTGGGCGGGGCCTCGGGCATCCTCAGCATGCCCTCGACGTTCGGGTCGAGGTGTGCGAGACGTCGGGTGCCGATCACGCCGCGCAGGTTAGCGCCCCGCGATGACTACCGGCTGCAGCGGGCGTTACGGCGTCGTGGTGAGAAGTCCGTCGTTTCATGTCCGAATCGTGACCATGCGTAGGCTTCCGCTTCCCTTGCGAAACCTCTTTGCTGTATGACCCGGGTCGCGACGTAACACCGAGTCGCGCACGGACATGCGAGGAGGCCGAACGTGAGCACGACCGAGTCCGACGACGGCGGGGAGCAGATCCCCGCAGGCGCCGCGGGCGCAGTGCCGGCAGGCACGCCGGGCGCAGTGCCGCCGGGCACCCAGGGTGCGGGAACTCCGGCGGTCGCCGCCGGTGAGACCGACTGGGGCGCCGTGCAGTCCGGTGCCGACTTCCAGCGGCTGCGCAAGCTGCTGCGCGGGTTCGTCTTCCCCGTCACGGCGGCGTTCCTGGTCTGGTACCTGCTCTACGTCGTGCTGGCGAGCTTCGCTCCCGGCCTGATGGCGACGCCGGTGCTGGGCAACATCAACCTGGGCCTGATCTTCGGCCTGCTGCAGTTCGTCACCACGTTCGCGATCACGGTCGCCTACGTGCGGTTCGCGGGCAACACGCTGGACCCGCTGTCGTCCAAGATCCGCGACGAGGTCGAGGGAGGCCGTTCGTGAACCTGGCCGCTGGGGTGGCGGGGGCCAGCCCCGTCCTGAACATCTCCATCTTCGTCGCGTTCGTCGTGGTGACGCTGGCGATCGTGCTCTATGTCAACAGCCGCAACGCGAAGAAGACCGCCGCCGACTTCTACACCGCGGGCGGCGGTTTCTCCGGTGTGCAGAACGGGATCGCCATCTCCGGGGACTACCTGTCCGCGGCGTCGTTCCTCGGCATCGCCGGTGCCATCGCGCTCAACGGCTACGACGGCTTCCTCTACTCGATCGGCTTCCTCGTCGCCTGGCTGGTGGCTCTGCTGCTGGTCGCGGAGCTGCTGCGCAACACCGGCAAGTTCACGATGGGCGACGTCCTGGCGTTCCGGATGAAGCAGCGCCCGGTGCGGGCAGCGGCCGCGGTCTCGACGCTGGCGGTGTCGTTCTTCTACCTGCTTGCCCAGATGGCGGGTGCGGGCGGCCTGGTGTCGCTGCTGCTCAACGTCGAGGGCGGCTTCTCGCAGGGTCTGGTCATCGCGGTCGTCGGCGTCGTCATGATCGTCTACGTGCTGGTCGGCGGCATGCGCGGCACCACCTGGGTCCAGATGATCAAGGCGGTGCTGCTGATCATCGGCGCGGTCGTCATGACGGTCTGGGCGCTCGCGCTGTTCGGCTTCAACTTCTCCGCTCTGCTCGGTGCGGCGGCCGACCGGGCCGGGGACACCGGCAGGGCGCTGCTGGCGCCGGGCCAGCAGTACGGCAAGAGCACCACGTCGAAGATCGACTTCATCTCGCTCGGCATCGCGCTGGTGCTCGGCACCGCGGGCCTGCCGCACGTGCTGATGCGGTTCTACACGGTCCCGACGGCGCAGCAGGCGCGGAAGTCGGTCGAGTGGGCGATCTGGCTGATCGGCCTGTTCTACCTGCTCACCCTGGTCATCGGGTACGCCGCGGGCGCCCTGGTCGGTCCGGAGACCATCAAGGCTGCGCCCGGCAAGGCCAACTCCGCGGCGCCGCTGCTGGCCTTCGAGCTCGGCGGCCCGATCCTGCTGGGCGTGATCGCCGCGGTCGCGTTCGCGACGATCCTCGCCGTCGTCGCCGGCCTGACGATCACCGCGTCGGCGTCGTTCGCGCACGACGTCTACATCAACGTGATCAAGAAGGGTGAGGTGCAGGACGAGGCAGGCACCCAGGTCAAGGTCGCGCGCCGGACCGCGGTCGTCATCGGCGTCATCGCGATCGTCGGCGGCATCCTGGCCCGCAACCAGAACGTCGCGTTCCTGGTGGCCCTGGCCTTCGCGGTCGCGGCGTCGGCGAACCTGCCGACGATCCTGTACTCGCTGTTCTGGCGGAAGTTCAACACCACGGGCGCGCTGTGGAGCATCTACGGCGGCCTGGCGAGCACGATCATCCTGATCGTCTTCTCGCCGGTGGTGTCCGGCAAGCCGCCGACGGCGACCACGCCCTCGATCATCAGCGGGGTGGACTTCGCCTGGTTCCCGCTGGAGAACCCGGGCCTGGTCAGCATCCCGCTGTCGTTCGTGCTCGGCATCGTCGGCACCTACGTCGGTCAGAAGGGCCACGACCACAGCAAGTTCGCCGAGATGGAGGTCCGGTCGCTGACCGGCGTCGGCGTGGAGAAGGCGCTCGACCACTGAGCCACACCTGATCCGTCGCAGGTCCACGGGCCCGCGTCCCCTCCCGGGGCGCGGGCCCGCTGCATGTCCGGGTCCGCTGCATGTCCGGGTCCGCTGCACCGTGGCGCGCCCGGGGGTTCGCGGGGTACGGCGGCGCGCGGGGTGCGGCGCGCGCGGACGGGAGGTCAGCCGGTCGGTACCCCGGCGACGAGCTCGTGCAGGCCGGCGGCGTCGAGCAGGTCCGCGGGGCGCAGGGTGACGCCGTCGCGGACGTAGTGGAACGCCGCCCGCACCCGCTCCGGCGGCACCTCCTGCAGCGCCGCCCACGCCAGCCGGTACGCGGCCAGCTGCACCCCGACGGCCTGCTCCCGGTCGCCCTCGGGCAGCGCGCCGGTCTTCCAGTCCACGACGGTCCAGCCGCCGTCGGGGTCGGCGAACACCGCGTCCATCCGGCCGCGCACCGCGACCCCGGCCAGCACCGTCTCGAACGACACCTCGACGTCGACGGGCATCCGGTCGGCCCACTCCGAGGCCAGGAACGCCTCCTGCAGCACGGCGAGGTCGTCGGCCTCGGCCGCACCGGCGGACTCGTCGGCGGCGCCGGGCAGCTCGTCGAGGTCGAGCAGGCGCTCGGCGCCGAAGCGCTGCTCCAGCCAGGCGTGGAACGCGGTGCCGCGCCGGGCGTGCGGGTTCGGCGGGACCGGGACCGGGCGGCGCAGCCGGGACGCCAGCCCGCCCGGGTCGTCGGCCAGCTCGACCAGCCGGCTCACCGAGAGCCGGTCCGGCAGGGCGACGGTCGGGCGGGCCGCGGCCGCGGCCCGCTCGGCGAGCAGGACGTCGACGTCGGCGGCCCAGCCCTCCGGGTCCGCGTCGGGCTCCGGCGGCTCCCCGGGGTCCAGCGGCGACCCGGGTGGCGGCTCGGGCGGCGGTTCCGGCGGGGCGACGTCGAGCAGGGTGAGCTGGTCGGCGTCGCCGCGACGCGGGCGGCGCGGCCGCCGTGACGACGGACGGGTGCGCTCCCGCAGCGCGGCACGGACCAGCGCGGCCCCGGCCCGGACGTCGTCGGCGCGGCTGCCGAACGGCTCCGGTGGCCAGGACGCCGTCCGTTCCTGCCCGCTGATCGGGTTGCCGGTGTCGAGCTCCGGCGGTGGCGCCCAGCGCTCCAACACCCCGATCTCGGAGCCGCCCGGGCCCTCGAGGATCTCGGCGAGCTCGGTGAGGAACACGCTCGGTTCCTTCGGCTTCTCGCCCGTCGCGGGCCAGCGGTGCCCGGAGACGAGCAGGGTGTGCTCGGAGCGGGTGAGTGCGACGTAGAACAGCCGCCGCTCCTCGGCCATCCGCCGGTCCTCCAGCGCGGCGTCGTGCGCGTCCAGGGCGGTCTCGACGGCCTTGCGGTCCGCGCCGGCCGGCGGCAGGTCGAGTCCGGGCAGGTCGTCGGCGTCGCCGCGCAGCGGGACGGGCAGCTCGGAGGGGTCCTTGAGCCAGCTCCCGGACATCTTGCGGCCCGGGAACACCTGGGAGACCAGGTGCGGGACGGCGACGATCTCCCACTCCAGGCCCTTGGCGGCGTGCACGGTGAGGATCTGCACGGCGTCGCCGGAGACGTCGACCTCGGGCTGGGCCAGGCCGTTCTCGGCGCGCTCGGCGGTGTCGAGGTAGTCGAGCAGCGACAGCAGCGACGGGACCTCGGCGCCGCTCGCGAACTCGGCGACGACGTCGGCGAACGCGTCGAGGTGCGCGCGGCCGGTGGCGTTCGGGCGGGACACCGTCTCGACGTCGAGCAGCAGGGTGCGTTCGACGTCGGCGACCAGGTCGGTCAGCGGCGCCGACGCCCGCGACCGCAGCTGCGCGAGCTCGCGGCCGAGCCGGCGGATCCGGTCGAACCCGGCCGGGGAGTAGCGCTCCGGGCCGCCCGGGTCGTCGAGCGCGTCGACCAGGCCGGCCTGCTGCGCCTCCTCCCCCGGCAGCGCGCCGAGGGCCAGCTCGGCGGCGGTCAGCGGCCCGGCCCGCGACGGCCGCGGCGGCACCAGCTCGCGGGCCCGGTTCCACAACGCGGCCAGGTCGGCGATGCCCAGGCGCCAGCGCGGGCCGGTCAGCAGCCGCACCGCCGACGGCCCGGCCAGCGGGTCGGACACCACGCGCAGCGCCGAGACCAGGTCGCGGACCTCCGGGGTCGAGAGCAGCCCGCCGAGGCCGACGACCTCGACCGGGACCTGCCGGTCGCGCAGCGCGGAGGCCAGCGCGTCCATGTCCCCGCGGCGCCGGACGAGCACGGCCGCGGTCGGTGGCGTGCCCCGGTCGTCGTGGATGGCGTGCCAGCGGGACGCGACACCGTCGGCGACCCAGTCGATCTCGGCGGCGACGTCGGGCAGCAGCGCGGCCCGCACGTCACCGGGACCGGCGGTGGGCAGCGGCCGCAGCTCGCCGACCCGGACGGTGCCCGGTGCGGTGCGCAGCGGCTCGGAGATCCGGTTGGCCAGGACGAGCACCTCGGCGGGGTTGCGGAAGCTCGTCAGCAGGCCGTGCACCGGGGCGGGGTCGCCGCGCGGGGTCGGGAAGTCGGTGCGGAACCGGGCGAGGTTGCCTGCGCTCGCGCCGCGCCAGCCGTAGATCGACTGGCAGGGGTCACCGACCGCGACGACCGAGCGGTGGTCCTCGGTCGCCGGGTCCGGCGCGAGCCCGGGCGGGGTGCCGAACAGTGCTCGCAGCAGGACGCGCTGGGCGTGCCCGGTGTCCTGGTACTCGTCGAGCAGGACGGCGTGGAACTGGCCGCGCTCGATCCGCCCCACCTCCGGGTCGGCCTCGGCGATCCGGGCGGCGAGCGCCATCTGGTCGGCGAAGTCCATGGCCTGCTCGGCCTGCTTGCGGCGGCCGAACTCGGCGATCAGCGGCAGCAGCTCCAGCCGCATCCGCTGCGCGGCGACCCGGGCCTTGTACCCGGCCGACGGCTCGGCGCGCTGGCGCTTCCCGGGCGGGGCGTGCTCGAGCACCGGAAGCATCCGCTCGGTGAGCGCCTCGATCTGCTCCGGGTCGACGAGGTGCTCCCCCAGCTCCCCGGCCAGCGCGAGCAGGTACTCGGTGACGGTCGCCGGGACCCGGTCGACCTCCAGGTCCGCTGCCCAGGTGGAGACGACACGGTGCGCGAGCTGCCAGGTGGCGGTGGGGCTGAGCAGCCGGTTCGCCGGTTCGGCCGGCAGCCGCAGTGCGTGCTCACCGACCAGTCGCCCGGCGTAGGCGTGGTAGGTGGACACGGTGGGTTCGCCGGCGAGCAGGTGCGCGCGCCGCGCCCCGGAGGGGTCGAGGTCGTCGAGCAGGCGGGAGCCGGCGAGGCGCCGCAGCCGGGACCGGACACGGGTGCCGAGCTGCTGCGCGGCCTTGCGGGTGAAGGTGAGCCCGAGGACCTGCTCGGGCAGCACCCGCCCGGTGGCGACCAGCCAGACGACGCGGGCGGCCATCGTCTCCGTCTTGCCCGCCCCCGCCCCGGCGACGACGAGCGCGGGGCCGGGCGGTGCGGCGATGACCGCGGCCTGTTCCTCGGTCGGCGGGTGCAGGCCGAGCGCGACCGACAGCTCGGCGGGTGAGAGCTCGCCCACCTGTGCGCCGGGCGGGGCGGCCGGGGTCGTGGTCACGCGGACCGTTCTACCGGCACCCACCGACAGGAATCCGCGCAGGCCGCCCTCCCGGGACGGGCAGGCGTCAGCGGGCGGCCTTGTAGATCCGGGCGTGGTCGACCTGCAGCCGCACCTTGTCCGGGGTGGAGGCGTCCGGCGCGGGAATCCAGTTCCGGGCGGGACCCTGGTCGAGCTGGATGCACAGGTGCATCGGCTTGGTCGGGATCACCTTCTTGTCCCGGACCTCCCACTTCTTGACGCCGTCGACGTACCAGGTGATCCGGTCCGGCAGCCACTCGAGCGCGAAGTCGTGGAAGCGGGTGAAGTCGCCCCGCGTCGCGCTCTGGACGAGGTCGTTGCGCTTGCCGTAGTGCACGAAGGCGTGGGCCGCGGTCCGGGCGGCGGTGGGGATCTCCATCATGTCCACCTCGCCGTCGTCGGGGAACTTCTCCGAGTCCGGCCAGAGCAGGATGGCGGGGCTGTAGCCCTTGCCGGCGTCGGTGCGGGCGCGGAACTCCCAGCGGCCGTAGAGCTGCCCGGGGGCCTTCATCGCGATGCCGCCGGAGACGCCGACCTTCTCCGCGCGGGGCTGCGCGGTGATCGTCAGCAGGCCGCCGCCGACGCCGACCGCGGACGGGCGCCGCAGGCCGTGGCCGAAGCCGCCTGCGGAGTTGTAGACGTTCCAGCGGGCCGGGTCGAGGCGGTTCCCGGCGAACTCGTCGCCGCCGGCCGGGACCCACTTCACCGCGGGTGCGGGCGCCTCGGGGCGGACCTGGTTCT
The DNA here is from genome assembly GCF_046546475.1 of Pseudonocardia phyllosphaerae. Lineage (NCBI taxonomy): Bacteria > Bacillati > Actinomycetota > Actinomycetes > Pseudonocardiales > Pseudonocardiaceae > Pseudonocardia > Pseudonocardia phyllosphaerae. Next base: position 161,655 of record NZ_JBKGXS010000011.1, on the reverse strand, counting down.
GCAACGCCGACGTGGCCGACTCCGACGCCGCAGCGCGGCCGGTTCCGCCGGTGCCGGGCGGGACGAACAGCGTCCAGGACAGTGCGGCGACGGCGGTGAGCGCCAGGGAGGTCATCCCGATGCCGCGTGCGGCCCGCTGCCTCCGGTGGTGCTTGCCGTGCATCGTCTTCACGTCTCCCGTCACGGTTGGTCGACGTCCGGTCCGCGGCGGGGTTGCGCCGGGGTGATCCGCGTCCCTGCGCACCGGAGGCCGGTGGTCGGCACACGCACCGTATCCGCAGGTCCCGGGAGGAGTGAGTCCCGATCACCCGGTCGTGGTCGTCACTGCACGGATCCGGCCGTTCACCGATACGGACGGCGCAGGACTCTTCCCGTTCGTGCCGGCGTCCGGGCGCGCAGGTCGGCGGCGCCGCGGACGGGCCCGGGCGCCGGACGCGACCAGAACCGGGCCGCGGCCCGGAACTGTTTCAGTTGCTGAGGCACTTCCCGGATGTGGCACCCCGTGCCGTGCTGGGCCGTGCCGTGCTGTGCCGTGCCGTGCTGAGCCGTGCCGTGCTGAGCCGTGCCGTGCTGAGCCGTGCTGCGACCGCGCTCAGGCGCGCGGCGCCCCCACGGTCGCGGGCGCGCCGTGGCGCTGCAGCACCTCGGGCACGGTGACGGTGCCGTTCGCGTCCTGGAAGTTCTCCATCACCGCGAGCATCGCGCGCGCGGTGGCGCCGGTGCCGTTGAGGGTGTGGACGTTCTCGGTCGGGGCGCCGGCCTCGCGGCGGAACCGGATGTTCAGGCGTCGTGCCTGGTAGTCGGTGGTGTTGGAGCAGGAGGTGATCTCCCGGTAGCGCTCCTGCACCGGGAACCAGGCCTCGATGTCGTACTTCTTCGCGGCCGGGTTGCCGAGGTCGCCGACGGCGATGTTCTGCACCCGGTACGGCAGCCCGAGGGCCTGCACGATCGACTCCTCGTGCGCGAGCAGCCGCTCGTGCATGTCCTTCGAGTCCTCGGGCAGGCAGTAGACGAACATCTCGACCTTGTCGAACTGGTGCACCCGGAACATGCCCTTGGTGTCCTTGCCCGCGGCCCCGGCCTCGCGGCGGAAGTTCGTGGAGAACGCGACGTACTTCGCCGGGAGCTCGGCGACGTCGACGATCTCGTCGGTGTGGATCCCGGCGAGCGCGACCTCGGAGGTGCCCGTGAGGTACAGGCCGTCCTTCTCCAGCTGGTAGAGGTTCGACTCCTCGGTGGGGAGGAAACCGGTGCCGTACATGGTCTTCTCGTTGGACAGCACCGGGCCGAGCACCGGCATGAAGCCCTCGCCGACCAGGGTGTCCATCACGTAGCGGAACATCGCGATCTCGAGCATCGCCACGTCACCGAAGCGGTAGGCGAACCGGGATCCGGCCATCCGCGCGCCGCGGGCCATGTCGACCCAGCCGGTCGGCGAGCCCAGGTCCAGGTGGTCCTTCGGCTCGAAGTCGAACGACGGCGGCTCGCCCCAGGTCCGGACGGTGATCGCGTCCTCGTCGGCGACGCCGTCGGCGGCGGTGGGGTCGGGCAGGTTCGGGATGCGGGCGAGGAGCTCGGTGCGCTCGGCGTCGGCGGCGGCGAGCTCGTCCTCGGCGCCGCGCAGCTCCTCCTTCTCCTTCTTGAACTGCTCGACCTGCTCCGGGGTCGGCTTGCCCTTGGGCCGCTGCTTGGCCGCCGCGCGCAAGCCTCCGACGCGGTCGGTCAGCTCCCGCCAGCGGGTGTCGACCTCCAGCAGGGCGTCGAAGTCCGCGGACGCGCCGCGGCGGGAGAGCGCCGTGCGGTACGTGTCCGGGTCCTGCCGGGCCGCCTTGAGGTCGATCACTGCACGTCCAGCCTTTCGAGGTTCGCGGAACCGCCATCGTAGAACCGGGAATGATCGCGCCCGCGCGGTGGTGGACGCCACCGGCTCCCCGGTGGCCGACACCGGGATCGTGAACGCGTGACCGGCCGCCGGTCCGCGCGACGCGGTTAGCCTGGGACGCGTGCGACCCGCCCCACCCCCGCCCTCCCTGCTCGGGCCGCTTCGCCGGCCCGCCCCGGTGATCATCGCGGTGGCGGTGCTGGTGTTCGCCGTGCTGGCCTGGCGCTACGCCGGTGACGCCGGGGCCGGGCGGGTCGACGCCCGCGCCGACTCCGCGGTCGACGCGGTCACCGGCGGGCGGAAGGCGCTGCTGATGCGGGTGACGTCGTTCGGGTCACCGCCGTCGGTGGTGCTGTGGGCGGCGCTGCTCGCCGGAGCCGCCCTGCTGCTGCGCCGGCGGCGGCTGGCCCTGCTCGCGGTCGTCGGCCCGGGGCTGACAGGGCTCGCGACGACGGTGCTCAAGCCACTGATCGGCCGCACGATCGGCGGCGGCGCCGGTGAGGCCGGGTACGCGTTCCCCAGCGGCCACACCGGCGGGGCGTCGTCGATCGGGCTGGTCGTGGCGTTGCTGCTGGTCGGGCTGATCCCGGTGGCGCGCACCGGACCCGCGGTGGCGATGGTCGCCGCGATCGCGCTCCTCGCCGGGGGCGCGGTCGGCGCCGGGATGGTGAGCCTCGGCGCGCACTACGCGACCGACACCATCGGTGGGTTCTGCGCCGCCGTCGCGATCGGGCTGGGATCGGCGATGGTGATCGACCGGATCGCGGCGACGCGGACGGCGAAGCAGACGCCCCGGCCGCCGAGGGTCCGCTAGTCGGTCCACGGCGATCAGTCAGTCCACGACGGTCCGGCCGGTCTCGACGGCGGGGCAGGCGATCCGCACCGGGCAGCGGTCGCAGTCCGGCCCCGCGCGGGCGACGAACGCCGCACCCGCCGAGTCCTCGGCGCACTGCATGAGCACGTCGCGCCAGTGCCCCATGTCCTCCGGGCGCAGCGGGTCCTGCTGCGGCTCCTTCGCCTCGCCGTTCGCGCGCCGGTCGGCCAGGAACAGCAGGCGCGCACCGCCGGGCTCGGCACCGGCGCCGACGACGTCGTCGAACGCGCCCAGGGCGGCAGCCAGCTGGTAGACGGCGAGCTGGTGGTGCTCGGCCGTCGCGCGGGTGGTGGTGGCGGTCTTGCCGGTCTTGACGTCGACGACGACCGGGCGGCCCTCGGCGTCGCGTTCGAGCCGGTCGACGCGCCCGCGCAGCCGCACCCGGCGGCCGGGCTGCTCGCCCGGGGTCTCGTCGGTGGCGTCGCCGAGGGTCTCCGCGGCGGCGCCCGGGTCGTCGTCGGGCGGGGTGTCCGGGGGCGGCTCGCCCTCCAGGTCCAGCTGCATCGGCTGCTCGACCTCGACCAGCTGCAGCCCCTCGGCGCGGCTGCGGCGCACCCAGTCGTCGAACGCGGCGAGCATGTCGCGCACCCGTTCCAGCTCACGGCGCCCGAACCAGGGCGCGCCCGCGTCGAGCCGCTTCCACGCCGAGCGCAACGCCTCCTCCAGCTCGACAGGGTCGGCGCCGGCCGCGCGGGCCTGCACCAGTGCGTGCACCAGCGTCCCGGTGACCGCGGACAGTGCGCCGGTCTCGTCGCCGCCGTTGCGGGTCAGCACCCAGCGCAGCGGGCAGCCGGCGATCGTCTCGACGTCGGACGGGGAGATCGGCACCAGCTCGCCGTCGGCGCGCAGCGGGGTGAGGTCGGAGACCTCGGGCAGGCCGTACCAGTCGTCGGGGCCCGCGCCGGGGACTCCGTCGGCGGCGAGCCGGGCGAGCTGGGTCGCGGCGCGGCGCCGCCGGTCGGCGAGCACCGGGTCGCCGTGGTCGGGGGCGGTGACGGCGCGGCGCAGCTCCCCGACCAGCTCGGCCATGACCAGTGACCGCTCGGGGCGGTGCACGGGGCGGGCCTCGGCGGCGTCGGCGGGGCGCGGGTCGAGCTCGTCGAGGAACCGGGACGGCTGTTCGTCCTCCCCCTGCACCGCGCTGACCAGCAACGTCCGCTCGGCGCGGGTGCAGGCGACGTAGAACAGGCGGCGTTCCTCGGCGAGCAGCGGCGCGGTGCGCGAGACCGCGTCACCAGGCGCGGCGACGCCGGCGACCAGGTCGACGAGCTGCTCGTGCCCGAGCAGCGAGCCGCGCAGCCGCAGGTCCGGCCACAGCCCCTCCTGCACACCCGGGACGGCGACGACCTGCCACTCCCGGCCGCGCGCGGCGTGCGCGGACAGCAGCTCGACCGCGCCCTCCCGCGGGGCCTGCGGGGCGAGCGTGTCGCCGGGCAGCTGCTGGTCGGTGAGGTACTCGAGGAAGCCGCCGACGTCGGCGCCGGGCAGCCGGTCGGTGTAGCGGGCCGCGGCGTCGAACAGGGCGAGGACGGCGTCGAGGTCCCGGTCCGCGGCCGCACCGCCCGGGCCGCCGCGGGCGCTCGCCTCGCTCCACCGTTTCGCCAGCCCGGTGCGCCGCCAGATCCGCCAGAGCGTCTCCTCCACCGAGTCGCCCTCGCCGATCGAGCGGGCCGCGTCGGCGATCAGCCGGGCGACGTCGCGCAGCGGCGCGGACTCGGCGGGCGACAGCAGCGTCAGCGGGTCCGGGCGGCCGCCGACGGCGTCGCGCAGCACCTCGACCAGCAGCGGGTCGCTGCTCGCGGTGGCCGGGTCCTGCACCTCGTCGGGCGGGGGCTCGGTGTCGGGGAAGGTCCGGACGTCGTGCCCGGCGGCGGCGTGCATCCGCAGCAGGCCGCGGCGCAGGCGGCGCATCCGCATCGGGTCGCCGCCGCCCAGCGGGGAGGTGAGCAGCGCCGTCGCCAGGTCCGCGTCGATCGAGGACGGCCGCGACGCCGCCCGCAGCACCAGCAGCAGCGGGACGACGGCGGGCTGCCGCGGCAGCGGGACCTCGTCCGGCGGGGCGGTCAGCGGGACCCCGGCGGCGGCCAGCGCCCGGCGCAGCGCGGGCAGGGTGCGGCGCGCGGAGCGGGACAACACGGCCATCTCCGCCCACGGGACGCCGTCGACGAGGTGGGCGCGGCGGAGCCGGTCGGCGATCCAGGCGGCCTCCTGCGACGGCGACGCGAACACCCGCACCTGGACGGGATCGCCGGTGCCCGGGTTCGCGTCGGGCGGGACGGTGGTGCTCGCGGGGGACGCGACGTCGTCCGGTTCGGCGCGGTCCGGTTCGGCGCGGTCCGGTTCGGCACCGTGCGGGGTGGCCGCGCCGGGGCCGTGCCGGTCGCGCGTCACGCCCGCGCCGGGCAGCTGGTGCGCGAGCCGCAGCCCGGCGGCCCGCACGGCGTCGCTCTGCCGGTGGTCGACGGTCAGCACCTCGGTCGGGGCCTCGACCGACTGGAGGCCGCGCGGGTCGGCGCCGCGGAACGTCAGCACGGCCTGGTCCGGGTCCCCGGCGAGCACCGTGGAGTCGGCGTCCTCGGCGAGGGTCGCGACGAGCTCCATCTGCTGCGGGTCGAGGTCCTGGGCGTCGTCGACGAACAGATGCCGCACGCGGTGTCGTTCCTGGTCGCGCAGGTCGGGGTCGGCGGCGAGCACGTCGAGCGCGGCCGAGACGAGCTCCGCGGAATCCAGTGCGGGCGCGGTCGCCTGCGGGGCGCTGCTGCCCGCGGCCCCGCGCAGCAGGGTGACCTGTTCGTAGGTGCGGAAGAAGCGGGCGGCGGCGATCCACTCGGCGCGGTCGTAGGTGCGGCCCAGCTCGTCGAGCTCCTCGGGGCCCAGGCCGCGTTCGGCCGCTCGGAGCAGCAGCTCGCGCAGCTCGGCGGCGAAGCCGGGCAGCCCGAGCGCCGGGTCGAGCTGCTCGGGCCAGCCGGAGCCGGGCACGGAGGCGTCCTCGATCTCCCCGGCCAGCAGCTCCCGGACGACGACGTCCTGCTCGGCCGAGGCGAGCAGCCGCGGCGGCGGGTCGTCGTGGTGCGCGGCGTAGAGGCGCAGGACGCCGAACGCGTAGGAGTGCACCGTGCGGACCAGCAGTTCCCGGGTGGTGCGGACGCCGAAGTCCTCGGCGAGCCCGCGCCCGGCGTCGGTGAGCAGCGCGGTCAGCCGGGCACGCAGTTCCTCGGCGGCGCGCCGGCTCCCGACGAGCACCAGCACCGACCCCGGCGCGGCTCCGTCGCGGATCCGCCGGACGACGGCGTCGAGCAGCAGGCTGGTCTTTCCGGTCCCGGGGCCGCCGAGCACCCGCAGCGGGCCGCGCTCGTGGGCGAGCACCCGCGCCGCCGCACCGGTCCACACCCGCTCCGGCGCGGCCTGCTCCGCGGCGCGCACCAGCCGCGGGCCTGCGGCCTCGGCGGGGGTGCGGGACGTCGTCATGCACCGATTCGACCACGGCCCACCGACAGCGGGAGGATCGGCGGGTGGACGAGGAGACCCTGGAGCGGGTGCGCGACGTCGTGGCCGCGATCCCGCCCGGTGAGACCAGCACCTACGGCGACGTCGCCGCCCGCGCCGGGATTCGTTCGGCCCGCCTGGTCGGCCGCATTCTCGCCGAGGACGGCGCCGACCTGCCCTGGCACCGCGTGCTGCGGGCGAACGGAACCCCGGCCCCGCACATCGCTGCCGAGCAGGCCGCGCGGCTGCGCGCCGAGGGCGTCCTGCTGGTCGACGGGCGCCTCCCGAAAGATCATCGCCGCCGCTGAGCGAGGGGCCGGGGCGCGCGGTACCGGGGCACTCCGTCCTGCCTTTGCTCTGCTCACTCCCACGCATCACCCCAGCTCGGAGAGGTTTCAGGGCCTCGCCGGCGGGGTCGGACGGAACCGGCGCCGGACCGCGGATGTGTAGCTCCACGCGGAGCACTGCGCCGAGGTGAGCAGAGCCGGACCGCCCCTGTCCGACGGGTGCTGCGTATAGGTGAGCAGAGCAAAGCCTGGTTCCTGACCTGGGGTGATGCGTGGGGGTGAGCAGAGCAAAGGGGCCTCACAGCGCCCCTGCCCGAGCGCTCCCGCGATCAGCCGGGTTAGGCCGTTCGGGTGAGGCAGCCGGTGACCCAGGTTGCGTCCCGGTCGTCGTCGGAGCCGATCTCGGCGCGGAGCCCGTGCCGGGCGAGCTCCTCCGCCAGGACGGGGGCCTGGGCGGCGCCGGTCTCGATCAGGACGGTGCCGCCGGGCGCCAGCCACGCGGCTGCCCCGGCGGCGACGCGGCGAGCCGGGTCGAGGCCGTCGGTGCCGCCGTCGAGGGCGAGGCGGGGCTCGTGGTCGCGTGCCTCGGGCGGCATGCCGGCGATCGCGTCGGCGGGCACGTAGGGCGTGTTCGCCACGAGTACTCCGACCCGGCCTCGCAGCGATCCGGGCAGCGCGTCGAACAGGTCGCCGGTGTGCACGGTGCCGACGCCGGCGAGGTTGGTCGCGGCACACGCGGTCGCGACCGGGTCGACGTCCGCGGCGTGCAGCTCCACCGGCCCGGCCCCGGACCACGCGGACCACGCGGCGGCGGGCTGCGCGGCCTCGGCGGACGGTGCGGCCTCGGCGGGATGCGCCACCCCGGCGGGACGCGCGACCTCGGCGGGACGCGCAGGCCACGCGGCCCCCGCGGCCCGGCGGACGACGGCGAGCCCGATCGCGCCGCAGCCGCAGCACAGGTCGACCACGACCGTCCCGGGCACGGTGAGCGCCGCGGCGGCGTGCACGAGCGCCTCGGTACGCCGGCGCGGGACGAACACCCCGCCGGTCACCGCGACCCTCAGCCCGTCGAACTCGACGTGCCCGAGCAGGTGCTCCAGCGGTTCCCCGGCGGCCCGGCGTGCGACCAGCTCCGCCAGCCGGGCGCCATCGGCGGCCGCGGTCAGCAGGCGGGCCTCGTCCTCGGCGAACACGCACCCGGCCCGGCGCAGCCGCGCCACCACGGGCTCGACCGGCGGAACCGGCTCCGCGACGGGATCCATCCCGCCGATGATGCCCCGCTCAGGCCGCGTGCGGCAGGGCGGCCAGCCCCGTGCGGTACCGCTCGACCAGGGTGTCGACGACGTGGTCGTGCACCCCCAGCGGCTCGGCGACGACGTCGGCCCCCGAGGCGAGCAGCCGGTTCTGGAACACCCCGGGCGCGAGCAGCCAGGACGCGACGGCGACCCGCTCCTCCCCGGCGGCGTGCAGGCTCTCCACCAGCGACGTCACCCCGGGGGTGCCGGTCGCGGCGAACCCGACCCGCACGCGTCGCCCGACCAGCGGGGTCAGCATCTCCGCGGCGCGGTGCACCTCGACCATCGCGTCCGGGTCCGACGATCCGGCTGCGGCGAGGACGACGGCGTCACCGGGGCGCCATCCGGCGTCGACGAGGCGGGCGTGCGCGGCGCGGGCCAGCAGCGGGTCCGGGCCCATCGCGGGGGTCGCCCGGAACATCTCGACGTCGGCGCCGGACTCGTGCAGCTGTTCGGGCAGGTCGGTGCGCACGTGGTAGCCCGACGCCAGGAACGCCGGCACGACGACGGCACCGCCGTGCCCGCGGTCGCGCAGCGCGGCGACGGCGTCGACGACCTTCGGGCCGCGGACGTCGACGTAGCAGACCTCGACCTGCGGACCGCGCTCGGCGACGGCGTCGGCGAGCGAGCGGATGACCGCGTCGGCGGCGTCCGAGCGGGACCCGTGCGCCACGAGCAGCAGCGGCGGGGAGCCGGTCATCGCTCCTCCCCCGGCACGTCCAGGCAGTGCCCGCCGTGCCCGGGCTCCAGCGCCAGCCGGTACCCGCGCCGGACGACGGTCTGCACCAGGTCCGGCACGCCCAGCGCGGCGCGCAGCCGCCCGATCGCGTTCTCGACGGCGTGCTCGTCACCGGCACCGCCGGGCTGCGCGGCGAGCAGCTCGGCGCGCGACACGACCCGGCCGGGCCGCTTCGCGAGCGCCTGCAGCAGCGCCATCGGCGTCGGCGGCAGCGGGCACAGCTTCCCGTCGACGAGGACGGCGTGACCGCGCAGCTCCAGCTCGTGCCCGGCGACCGGCAGCCGTCGCGCCCGGCTCGGTGCGACGGCCTCGCAGGTGCGCACCATCGCCCCCAGCCGGGACCGCTTGGGCTGCACGGTCGGGATGTCGAGGTCCTCCAGCGGCGCGGCGGTCACCGGGCCGACGCACAGCGCCAGCACCGGCCCGCGCAGCGCGGCCAGCAGCTCCTCGCGCACGCCGCGCTCCTCGGCGCGCGAGAGCAGCCCGGCCGCCGCGGGCGCGGAGGTGAACGACATGATGTCGATCCCGCCGGCCAGCGTGGTGTCGATCAGCCGGTCCAGCGGGGCGATGTCCAGCGGCGGCGCCCAGCGGTACACCGGCACCGTCACGACCTCGGCGCCGGCCATCTCCAGCGCCTCGACGACGTCGGGCAGCGGCTCGCCGTGCAGCTGCACCGCGATCCGGCGGCCCTCGACGCCCTCGTCGAGCAGGTGCTCGAGCACCTCGGCGGTGGACTCCGACTCCGGCGACCACGCGTCGACCAGCCCGGACGCGCGGATCGCGCCGCGCGCCTTCGGGCCGCGGGCCAGCAGCTCCGAGCTGCCCAGGGCGCGCAGCAGCTCTTCGCCGAGACCCCAGCCGTCGGCGGCCTCGATCCAGCCGCGGTAGCCGATCCCGGTCGTGGCGACGGTGATGTCCGGCGGCCGCGCGACGAGCTCACGGGTACGGACCTCGAGGTCGGCGTCGTCGGCGAGCGCGACGATCCGCAGCGCGGGCCCGTGCTGGACGGTGGCGCCGCGGCGCTCCAGCATCGTGGCGAGTTCCTCGGCCCGGCGGGCGGCGGTGATCCCGACGGTGAACCCGGCGAGCGGGGGCACGGGGCGCTCGTCCGGCTCGGCCGAGACGTCGCGCGAGGTGTCCTCGGTGGCGGTGGGCCGGGTCACCGGTCCTCCGTTCCTACGGGTGCGCGGTGCGGGCCGGCGGTGCGTGGCCGGCTGCCCGGAAGGCCCGTTCGTGGTGGTGGCGGGTCGGGTCGGGCTCCTCACCGTATCCCGACCTGCACCTCTCCGCCCACGTCGCGGACGTGGAACGCGGGCAGGCTCACAGTGTCGTCGTCGAGGCAGCGCCCGTCGCGCAGCGCGAACTTCTGCTTGTAGATCGGCGACGCGACGGTCGGCTCGCCGCCCCGGTCCCCCACGAGTCCGCGGGACATGACGCCCGCGCCGCTGAACGGGTCGATGTTGCCGACGGCGAACAGCGCGCCCGCGTAGCCCTCGGGCGCCTCGGGCCCGGTGGGCAGCCGGAACACCGCGACCTGCACGTCCCCGACGAGTGCGGCGGCGCCCCGGTTGGGCTGGAGCCGGTCGAGCGCGCAGATCGGCAGCCAGTCGCGGACGTCCTCGCCGAGGGTCGCGGGGGCATGCGTGCCGGGGCCGGTCACGTCACCGGGCAGGGCCTCGGCGGCGAGCTCGGCCGGGGCCGCGGTGTCGGCGGGGTCCGCGGTGTCGGCGGACTGCGTGGTGGGCAGCGAGCGGGTCATCGGGCGGACACCTCCGGGAGTCCGATCAGCACGGGTTCGTCGGGCCGGCCGGGTGCCGGCACGTTCTGCCCGCGCTCCTCGACGAACCGGACGGTCGGGTCCGGGGCGTCGGGGGCGTTGACGAAGGACACGAAGCGGGACAGCTTCTCCGGGTCGTTCAGGACACCGGCCCACTCGTCGGCGTAGGACTCGACGTGGCGCTGCATGGCCGCGTCGAGCTCGGCGCAGATGCCGAGCGAGTCCTCGACGATCACGGCGTACAGGTGGTCGAGGCCGCCCTCCATCGCCTCGATCCACGGCGCGGTGCGCTGCAGCCGGTCGGCGGTGCGGACGTAGAACATCAGGAACCGGTCGATGGTCCGGATCAGCGTCTCGGAGTCGACGTCGGAGAGCAGCAGCTCGGCGTGGCGCGGGGTGAACCCGCCGTTGCCGCCGACGTAGAGGTTCCAGCCGTTCTCGGTGGCGATCACGCCGAAGTCCTTGGAGCGGGCCTCGGCGCACTCGCGGGCGCAACCGGAGACCCCGGACTTGAGCTTGTGCGGGCTGCGCAGACCGCGGTAGCGCAGCTCCAGCTCGACGGCCATGCCCACCGAGTCCTGCACGCCGTAGCGGCACCAGGTGGTGCCGACGCACGACTTCACCGTGCGCAGCGACTTGCCGTAGGCGTGCCCGGACTCGAACCCGGCGTCGACCAGGCGCTTCCAGATCGCCGGCAGGTCCTCGACGCGGGCGCCGAACATGTCGATCCGCTGCCCGCCGGTGATCTTGGTGTAGAGCCCGAAGTCCCGGGCGACCTCGCCGATGACGATCAGGCCCTCCGGCGTGACCTCGCCGCCGGCGATCCGCGGGACCACGGAGTAGGTGCCGTTGCGCTGGGTGTTGGCCAGGAAGTGGTCGTTGGTGTCCTGCAGGGTCGCGCGCTCGCCATCGAGGACGTGCTCGTTGTAGAGCGTGGCCAGGATCGACGCGACGGCCGGCTTGCACAGGTCGCAGCCGGTGCCGGTGCCGTACCGGGCGATGAGCTCGGAGAACGAGCGGATCCCGGCGCCGGCCACGATCTCGAACAGCTCCGCGCGGGAGTGGTCGAAGTGCTCGCAGATGGCCTTGGAGACCTCGACGCCCTGCTGGGTGAGGATCTTGGCCAGGGTCGGGACGCAGGACCCGCAGGTGGTGCCGGCGCGGGTGCAGGCCTTCAGCGACGGGACGTCGTGCGCGCCGTCGGCGATGGCCGAGCAGAGCGCGCCCTTGGTGACGCCGTTGCAGGAGCAGATCTGCGCGGAGTCCGGCAGCGCACCGGCGTCCGGCTCGGCGCCGCCCTTGGAGATCAGCGTGACCGGGTCCTCGGGTAGCCGCGCACCGACCAGCGGGCGCAGCGAGCCGTAGCGCGACGCGTCGCCGACGAGCACACCGCCGAGCAGCGTGCCGGCGTCGGTGTCGATGCCCGCTCCGCCTGCGCTCCCCGGGGGGTCGATGCCCGCTCCGCCTGCGCTCCCCGGGGGAGACACGACGAGCTTCGAGTACGTCCCCTCCACCGGGTCGTTGACCACGATCTCCAGCGCGCCCTCGGTGGCCGCGTGCGCGTCACCGAAGCTGGCGACGTCGACGCCGAGCAGCTTGAGCTGGGTGGACATGTCCAGCTCCTCGGGCGTCATCGTCGCCTGCCCGCCGAGGAGCTGGTCGGCGACGACCTCGGCCATCGCGTAGCCGGGCGCGACCAGGCCGTAGGTGCGGCCCTCCAGCGCCGCGACCTCGCCGACCGCCCAGACGTGGGCGTCGCCGGTGGAGCGGCAGCGGTCGTCGACCAGGACGCCGCCGCGCTCGCCGACCGGCAGGCCGCAGTCGCGCGCCAGGCCGTCGGCGGCGCGGATGCCCGCGGAGAACACGACCACGTCGGCGTCGAGCTCGACGCCGTCGGACAGGCTCGCGAGCAGCCGGCCGCGGTCCTCGGCGACGCCCTGCAGCGACACCCCGGTGCGCACCGCGATGCCCTGGTCGGTGACCAGGCGGTGCAGCAGCGCGCCGCCGCCCTCGTCGACCTGCACCGGCATCAGCCGCGGCGCGATCTCCACGACCTGCGGGGACAGCCCGAGCAGGCGCATCGCCCGCGCGGCCTCCAGGCCGAGCAGCCCGCCGCCGACGACGACCGCGGACGGCCGCCCCTTGCGGTGCGGGTCCGCCGCGGCCGCGGCGGCCGCGGCCTTGATCTCGTCGAGGTCGTCGAGGGTGCGGTAGACGAAGCAGCCGGGCAGGTCGCGGCCGGGGACCGGCGGGACGAACGGGTAGGAGCCGGTGGCCAGGACCAGCTCGTCGTAGTCGACGACGGTGCCCGACGCGGTGACGACGCGGCGGGCGTCGCGGTCGATGGTCTGCACCGCGTCCCCGAGGTGGTAGGTGACCAGCGGGTCGCCGCGCAGCTCGTCGTCGTCGAGGCGGAGCTCCTCCTCGGTCTTGCCGTCCACGTAGGACGACAGTGCGACCCGGTCGTAGGCGCGGCGGGTCTCCTCGCCGAGGACGGTGATCTCCCAGTCCCCCGAGGTGTCGCGGTCCCGGAGCGCGGACACCAGCCGGTGCCCGACCATCCCGTTGCCCACGACCACCAGGTGGCGGCTCGCCATGTTCTCTCCCCTCACGCCGCGTCCTGCTGCGGCGGATCGACCTCGTCGAGCCAGTCACGGATGCCGCAGACGACGTCCCTGCAGCTCCCGCAGCCGGTGGCGGCGCGGGTGCGGCGGGACAGCGCGTCGACGTCGCGGGCGCCCTCGCGCCACGCGGTGACCAGTGCGTTCTTCGTGACGGTGTTGCAGCGGCAGACGACCGCGGAGCCGGGCAGCCGGCCCGGGTCGGCGGTCTCGGCGGCCCCACCCGGTGCGGCGCGGCCGAGCAGCAGTGCCAGCCGGTCCTCGGGGGCGGGTGCGCCGGAGTCGTAGAGCCCGGTGATCGTCGCGGCGGCGTCGGGCAGGCCCATCAGCACGGCGCCGACGACGCGGTCGTCGCGCAGCGCGAGGACCCCGTAGCGGCCGCGGCGCGGGTCGGAGATCCGCAGCTCCTCGTCGCCCGCCGCGGGGTCGCCGACGGCGGCCAGGTCGATCCCCGTGGCCTTGAGCCGGGTGACCGGGCGGGTGCCGCGGTAGCGCGCGGCCGGGTCGGTGCCGGTGAGCAGGTCGGCGAGCACGGCGGCCTGCTCCCAGCCGGACTGGACGAGCCCGCCTGCGGCGTCGACGTGCTGGGCACAGTCGCCGATGGCGTGCACCCGGCCGTCGTCGGTGGCCAGGCGGTCGTCGATCAGGATGCCGCGGTCGCAGGCGAGCCCGGCGTCGGCGGCCAGGCCGGTCTCGGCCCGCACCCCCGTGGCGACGACGACGGCGTCGGCGGCGACCCGGCTGCCGTCGTCGCAGTCCAGGCCTGCGTCGGGGTCCCAGGCCTTCGCCGAGACCCCGCAGCGGACGTCGACGCCCATCTCGCGCAGCGCCCCGGCGAGGACGTCACCGGCGCCGGCGTCGAGCTGGCGTTCCATGAGGTGGGTGCAGGGGTGGACCAGCGTGACGGCGACGCCGCGCCCGGCGAGCCCGCGCGCGGCCTCGACCCCGAGCAGCCCGCCGCCGACGACGGCGATCCGCGCGCCCGGAGCGGCCACGGACAGGATGCGCTCGCAGTCGTCGAGGTCGCGGAACAGCGACACCCCGCGCGCGGGGGCGCCGTCCTCGGCGAGCCCGTCGATCGGCGGGAGGACCGCGCGGCTGCCGGTGGCCAGGACCAGCTCGTCGTAGGGGTGCTCGGCGCCGTCGTCGGTACGTACGACGCGGGCGGCCCGGTCGATCGCGGTCGCCGCGACCCCGGTGTGCACGTCGACGCCCTCGGCCAGGGGCAGCGCGACCATCTCCGGGCGCAGCCCACCGGCCAGCACCGTCGACAGCAGCACCCGGTTGTAGGCCGGTCGCGACTCGGCGCCGAGGACCGTCAGCGCCAGCCGCGCACCGTCCGGATCACGCCGGCGGACCTCGTCGGCGAAGCGGGCACCGACCATCCCGTGCCCGATCACCACCACGCGCCTGCTCATGGTGCCGACGGTAGGAACGGGGCGTTACGCGCCAGGTGTGTGCGATTGCCGCGGCGTTACGAGGTCCTCATTCTCGCTGCCGCGCGACCGTGAGGACCGGCCCGCTGACGTGCGGATCCGTGACTCACAACGGGTGTGGCAACACCGCCGCGACGCGCTGCGACCAACGTTCGTGCGCGGACTGGCGGGTGATCCCGGCGGCCCGCCCGACGGTCTCCCAGCTGACCCCGATGCGCCGGAGCCCGACCAGCTGGGGCAGCGGGTCGAGGCCGGCGGCCAGGGCGATGCGGAACGCGGCGAGCTGCCACGCGGTCTCCCGGCGGGCCGGGGCGTCGGTGCCCTGTTCGGCGTCCCACTCGGGGGTGCCGGGCAGCGGTGGGACGCCGGCGATCGCGTCGGCGCGGCGGTCGAGCTCCGCGACGGCGGCCGCGGTGACGGCGCGGGCGGCCCCGGTGACGTCGGCGGTGAGGACGTCGTGCTCTGCAGCAGTCATGGCGTCAGGTTAACCCTGACGCAGTGCTCCGTCCCACCGGATTTCCGGACGCGCACCGGTTGCGGCGACGCGCACCTGATCCGGTGCGCGTTCCCGCAAACACGTGCGCGTTCGCCGGCGGGACCGGGCCGGTCAGGCCTGCGCGGCGTACTCGGGCACCGCGGCGGACCCCGCCCCGGGAGACCGAGCGGGCGGCGCAGCGGGCGACGCAGCGGCGACCGGCTCCAGCCGCACCGCGGCGACCTTGAACTCCGGCATCCGGCTCGTCGGGTCCAGTGCCGGGTTGGTGACGTTGTTCGCCGCGCCCGAGCCGCCGAAGTGGAACGGCAGGAACACCGTGTCGGTCCGCATCGACGGCACGCAGCGCACCCGCGCCGTCGTCTCCCCCCGCCGGGACGCGACGACGGCCATGTCGCCGTCGGCCAGCCCGCACCGCGTCGCGGTGTCCGGGTGGACCTCGACGAACACCTCCGGCGATACCGACTCCAGTGCCTCGACCCGGCGGGTCTGCGCGCCGGACTGGTAGTGCACCAGCACCCGGCCGGTGGTGACGGTCAGCGGGAACTCCCCGTCGACGCCCTCGTCGGGCTCGGCGTGGTCCACCGGCACCATCCGGGCGCGGCCGTCCGGGCGGGGGAAGCCGTCGGCGAACAGCCGCGGTGTCCCCGGGTGATCGGTGCCCGGCACCGGCCAGTGCAGGGCCTCGCCGGCGTCGAGCCGCTCGTAGGTCACCCCGGAGTAGTCGGCGATCCCGCCGGCCGAGGCGCGGCGCAGCTCCTCGAACACCGGCGCGGGGTCGGCCGGGAAGTCCCCCGGGGCCTCCAGTTCGGCGGCCAGCCCGGAGATCACCTGCAGGTCGGTGCGCACGCCCGGCGGCGGGGCCACCGCGCGGCGGCGGCGCAGCACCCGTCCCTCCAGGTTGGTCATCGTGCCCTCCTCCTCGGCCCACTGGGCCACGGGCAGCAGCACGTCGGCACGTGCCGCCGTCTCCCCCGGCAGCACGTCGGCGACGACGAGCAGGTCGAGCGCGTCGAGTCGTTCGGCGACGGCGCGGGCGTCGGGTGCGGAGACCAGCACGTTGGAGCCGAACACCAGCAGCGCCTTCGGACCGCCGGGGCGTCCCAGCGAGTCGAGCAGCTCCACCGCGCTGCGCCCCGGCCCGGGGATCGACTCCTCCGGCACGCCCCACACGCCGGCGACGTGTGCGCGGGCGGCCGGGTCGGTGATGTGCCGGTAGCCGGGCAGCTGGTCGGACTTCTGGCCGTGCTCGCGTCCGCCCTGGCCGTTGCCCTGGCCGGTGATCGTGCCGAACCCGGAGCCGGGGCGGCCGGGCAGTCCGAGCGCCAGCGACAGGTTGATCCACGCGGTGACGGTGTCGACGCCGTGCGCGTGCTGCTCGGCGCCGCGCGCGGTGAGCACGTAGCGCCGCGTGGTCCCGGCGAGCCACCGGACGACGGTCCGCATGTCCGCGGCGGCGACCCCGCAGACCCGTTCCGCACGCTCGGGCCACCACTGCGACGCGAGCGCCCAGACGTCGTCGAAACCGGTGGTGCGCTCGTCGACGTAGGCCAGGTCCAGGTGCCCCTCGGCGACGGCGACGTGCAGCATCCCCAGCGCCAGGACCAGGTCGGTGCCCGGCCGCGGCGCCAGGTGCAGGCCGCCGGAGGCGACGGCACGCTCGGCCGTCGGCGTGCGACGGGGGTCGATCACGACCAGCCTCGCCGAGGTCAGGTGCGACATCAGCGGCGGCATGGTCTCGGCGACGTTCGCCCCGGCGAGCACGACCAGCTCGGCGTCGTCGAGGTCGGTGACCGGGAACGGCATGCCGCGGTCGACGCCGAACGCGCGGTTGCCCGCGGCGGCCGCGGAGGACATGCAGAACCGGCCGTTGTAGTCGATCTGGCTGGTGCCCAGCGCGACCCTCGCGAACTTGCCGAGCAGGTAGGCCTTCTCGTTGGTGAGCCCGCCCGCGCCGAAGATCGCGACGGAGTCGGGGCCGTGCTCGGCCCGCAGTGCCGCCAGCTTCTCCGCGACGCCGGACAGGGCGTCGGCCCAGGTGGCGGGCAGGAACTCGGCGTCGCGGGAGGCCCGGACCAGCGGCGTCGTCAGGCGTTCCGGATGGGTGAGCAGAGCCGCGGACGTCCAGCCCTTCTGGCACATCCCGCCGCCGTTGGTCGGGAACTGCCGCGCGTCGACCTCACCCTCGGCACTCACCCACTGCCCGCACTGCAGGGCGCAGTACGGGCAGTGGGTGGCGGTCCGGTTCTCCGGATCCGGGGTGTCCACGGTCAGACCCGGGCCATCGCGGCGGCCTCGGTGCGGCCCCCGACGAGTACCGGCAGCGGGCGCAGGTACACCGCCCAGGTCACCCCGATGCAGACGACGTAGAAGATCAGGAACGACCAGAACGCCGGGGTGCCGGAGTGCACCGTCTGGAACGACTGGCGGAACGCCAGGTTGATCAGCAGGCCGCCGACCGCACCGACCGAGCCGGCGATGCCGATGACCGCGCCGGAGATCCGGCGGGCCGTGCCGAGCTCGGTGTCGCGGTCCGCGCCGTCGGCGATCGCGGTGCGGGCGCGCCCGGTGAAGATCGCCGGGATCATCTTGTACGTCGAGCCGTTCCCGATGCCCGACAGCGTGAACAGCAGGATGAAGCCGAGCGTGAACAGCGCGAGCGACTCGATGCCCGACGCGAAGATGATCAGCAGGGTGGCCGCGACCATCGCGGCGAAGTTGACCAGGGTCACCTTGGCGCCGCCGAAGCGGTCGGCGAGCCTGCCGCCGTAGGGCCGGATCAGCGAGCCGATCAGCGGGCCGATGAAGGTGACCATCGCGGCCTGCAGCGGGGTGCGGTCGAACTGGTTCTGCAGCACCAGGCCGAAGGCGAAGGAGTAGCCGATGAACGAGCCGAACGTGCCGACGTAGAGGAACGCCATGATCCAGGTCTGGCGGTCCTTGCAGGCCTCGACGAACGCGCCGGTGTCGTTGGACATCACCGCGATGTTGTCCATCCGCCTCCAGGCCAGGAACGCCGAGAGCACGATCAGCGGGACGTAGATCGCGAGCAGGACCCGCGGGTGGCCGGCGCCGAGGACGGCGATGACCAGCAGGCCGAGCAGCTGCACGACCGGGACGCCGAGGTTGCCGCCGCCGGCGTTGAGGCCCAGCGCCCAGCCCTTCTGCTTCTCCGGGAACAGCGCGTTCACGTTCGCCATCGACGACGAGAAGTTCCCACCGCCGACGCCGGCGACCGCGGCCACGACCAGCAGCGTCGTGTACGAGACACCCGGCTCCATCACGACCAGCGCGAGGATCGTCGGGACGATCAGCAACGCCGCGGAGAAGATCGTCCAGTTGCGGCCGCCGAAGCGGGCGACGGCGAACGTGTAGGGCAGCCGCAGGATGGCGCCCACCAGCGTCGGGACGCCGACCAGGAAGAACTTCTGCGCCGGGGTGATCCCGTACTCGGGGCCCATGAACAGCACGAGCACCGACCAGATCGTCCAGATCGAGAAGCCGATGTGCTCGGAGAAGATCGACTGCCAGAGGTTGCGGTCGGCGATCGTCTTCCCGGTGCGCTCCCAGAACCCCGGGTCCTCGGGATCCCAGTGCTCGATCCAGCGGCCACCGAGACGGCGGGTGGGTTGCGTCGTGCTCACGGCGTCACTCCCAGAAGGCGTCGGTCCGACCGGACGAGTCCGATCAGTGGCCGGTGACGCTAAGGAGCCGTGATTGCGAGGACGTGGCCTCGCGTGACGCCGACGATACGGGTCGCTCACATGCCGTCTGGGCGGTATGTGAGAACGCGGGGAGGGTCAGAGACGGCGGCTGAGCAGGCCCGCGACGCGCTCGAGACCGGACAGCGAGTCCACGGTGGCGTCCGGGTGCTGGGCGTGCAGCGCAAGCCGGTACAGCACCGCGCGCAGCATCGCCTGCGGCCACTCGGGCAGCTCCGACCAGCGCTCGACCAGGTCGTCCTCCGCACCGCCCCACGCCACGGCGTCGACGACGACGACCGCCGCGGCCCACTCCGCGGGCCGCCAGAACGGCACGAGGTCGAGCAGCGCGGGCCGGCCGTTCGGGTCGAAGAGCATGGCGCCGAACAGCTCACCGTGCACGACCTGCGGGGTCAGCCGGATGGTGCGGCGGTAACCGGCGAGGTCGTTGAACAGGTTGCCGCCGGTCTCGGGGTCGAGGTCCAGGCGGCGCTCGCCGAACGCGGCGGCGGCGCTGCGCGAGAGCAGGTCGTCGCGGTCGTCGAGCAGGCGCGGGCGCAGCACCGTCGCGGTGGCGGCATGCAGGCGCAGCGAGGCGGCGACGACCTCGTCGTGCCGAGGCTCGGGGGTGCCGGGGACGTAGCGCGAGGCGGCCCATCCGCCGACGACCCAGCGGCCGTCGCTGGAGCGGACGGGGCGGGCGAGGCGGACGCCGTCGACCTCGAGGTTCTCCATGACCGTCGCCGACCAGGCCGCGACGACGTGGTCGGACACCGGGCGCAGCAGTACGTCGCCGCACTGCCAGGCACGCTGGCCCGCCCACACCACGGGGCGGGGAACGGTCTCGTGGACACCGAAGGCGACGCGCACGTGCTCGGGCAGCGCATTCGCGGCCGGCGCGGTGGCGATCGGGCGGGCAGCGGTCACAGCGGGGACGGTACCTGCGTGACCGGGATCCATGGTCTGCGCCACGCCCGGGACGACGCGCGACCCGGTCACCATTACGGGTGACGGCGCCGGGCGGCCCGGTCGCCGTCGACGCCCCGGATCCGCTCCCGGGGGCCGTCCGGTGGCTCTGTTGGTCGGCGAGTTCGGCCAGTTCCCGGTGATCGCCGCCCCCGGTCGTCGGCCGCTGCTCGGCCGGCCGGGCCCGTCCCCCGGTGATCACCGGTTCAGGAGCGGAACGCACGCTCAGCGGTTCGAGAGCTCCGCAACCGATGATCACCGAGGGATCAGCTGCCCTCGCCCGAGCCGCTCCGGTCGCCGGACCCGCCGGAGTCACTGCCCTGGTTGCCCGACCCACCTGAGTCGCCACCCTGATCCTCGGAGCCACGGGCGTCCTTACCGCCGGAGTCCCCGCCACCGGACTCATCCCCGGAGCTCCCGGATCCGCTGTCGTCCGCGTTCTTCTGCTCGTCGTTCTTCTGCTCGTCGGAGCCGCCGCTGCCGGACCCGCCGCTCTTCGACCCGCCGTCGGATCCGGTGTCCTTCGAACTATCGCTGCCGTCCGAGCCATGGCCCTTCGAGCCACCGTCGTCCGAGCCGCCGCCCTTCGAACCACCGTCGTCGGAGCCGCCGCCCTTCGAACTATCGCTGTCGTCCGAGCCATGGCCCTTCGAGCCGCCGTCGTCCGAGCCACCGCCGGAACCCTCGTCACCGGATCTGCTGCCGGAGCCACCGCCGCTGCCGGTGCCGGAGCCCCCGGAGCCACGCTGCCCCGACCCGGTGGAGTCCGACCCGTCGTCCGTGCCCGGCCTCGACGCGCCCCGGGACTGCTCCGCCTCCTGGCGGTCGGCCTCGTCGAGCACCTTCTCCGTGCCCTCGCCGTCGCCCATGACCGCGCGGACCCACGGCTCAGCGGCCGCGCGGGCGATGCCGCTGCCGTCGCTCGAGTCGGAGCCGCCGGACCCGCCGTCCTGCGACTTCGGCGACGGTGCGTCGTCCTGCGGCTTCTCCGACGGGCCGTCGACCTGCGACTTCTCCGACGGCGAGTCGTTCCGCGACTTCGGGGAACCCCCCTTGTCCTGGGCCTTCGGGGACTCCTCCGCCTTCGGAGACTCCTCCGCCTTCGGAGACTCCTGGGCCTTCGGGGACTCCTGGGCCTTCGGGGGCGATCCTTCGTCCTGCGCCTTCGGAGACCCGCCACCGTCCTGCACCTTCTCCGACGGTCCCTCGTCCTGGGCCTTCGTCGACGGGCCGCTGTCGTCCGACTTGTGCGGCGATCCGCCGTCGTCCGGGGTCGGCAACGGCAGCGCCTCCCGGGGCTTCTCCGACGGCGACGAGTCGCCCCCGGACTCGTCGTTCTTCTCCTCCGTCGACGGCGAGCCGGCACGCGGACGCTCCACCGGGCCGGACCGGTCGCTGTCGTCGCCGCCCTGCCGGTCACGCTGCGGACCCTGCTGCCGGTCGGTCACCGGCCCGTCGTCGCGGGACCCGCCCTGCGTGTCCGCCGAGCCGCTCCGTTCGGACTCGTCGCGCCCGGGGTCGTCACGCTGCGGAGTCCCGACCTCGGGGGACGTCGGAGTCGGGGCGTCGATCTTCGGCCGGGCATCCGAGGACTGCCCGGGCTCCGCGGCCGGCGAGCCGCCGCCCTGCGGGCTGCGGTCCTTACGACCGCCCTCCTGCGCGTCCGCTTTCCCGTCGTCCGGGTTCGCGTCCTTCGCCTCGGGACGCGGCACGGCGCGGCGGTCATCGCCGCCGGGCGCGAGCGTGTCACCGACATCCTGCACGGTGCCGCCGACCGTGTCGCCGACCTTGCCGACCGGGCCGTCGTCGCCACCCGGCTTCGCCTCGGGCGTCGCCGGCGAGGGGCCCGCGGCGCCGTCGTTCCCGGTCTCCGGCGCGGCGGGGGTCTCGGCACGCGGGCCGCGGCGCGTGTCCGGGGTCCGCTCCCGGGCGTCGTCGCGGGTCGACGCACCGCCGTCGCGGTCCGCGGAACGCTCCTGCGACGGACGCGGGCCGCCACCGGTGATCTTCTCGACGCCGTCCGATGCGTCGGACACGGCTCCGCCGAGCTGCTCACCGGGCGACTGCGTGGCAGGGGCGAGGTCACGGGCCTTCGGCTTCTCCGCACCGTCCGGCCCGGACGCCGGACGCTCGGGGCCGTCGGCCTGCGGCTGCGGAGTCGGAGAATCCTGCGTCTGCGGGGCCCGGGCCTGGGGAACCCCAGCCTGCGGGGCCTGCGTCTGCGGCACCTGCGCCGACGGCGTGGGCTCGGGTGTGGGCTCGGCGGAACGCTGCTCGGGCACCGACGGAGCCGACGGGCCGGCGGACGCGGGAGCGGGCGGGCCCTGCACCGGGGCGGGGGTCGTCGTCTCGGGTCCCGCGGCGCGGGCGTCGGCGGCGTCCTCGCGTGGTGCGGTCTCGTCGCGCGGACCGCGCGGGTCCGGCGGGCCACTGGTGCCGACGTCGTCGGCGGGCCGGTCCCCCGACGTCTCGCGCCCGCCCTGCAGCACCTCCGGTTGCGTGCGGATCTGCGGGGGCGCCTCCGGCGCGGGCGTCTCACCACGGCTGAGCGCGAGCACCGCACCGGCGAGCTCGTCGGTACGGCTCGTGTCCTCCGGCAGCGGGGACGCGACGGCGTGCTGGATGCCGTCGTCGAGGGCGCGCAGCGACTCCGCGGCTGCGTCCCGGCGACGCGCGCGCAGGTCGCGCTGCTCCTCCAGCGCCGCCACCGAGGCCGCCTGATCCACGGTGCGCTTCGCCGGCGGCGGCAGCTCCGCGACGACCTGGTCGAGCTGCGCGAGCTGCTGGTCGGCGAGCGCGAGGTCGTCGCCGACCTTCTGCCGGGACCGGTAGTCGTCGAGCTGGGCCTGCAGCGCCGCCTTCTGCTGGAGCACGGTCGCGCGCTGCTGGCGGAGCCGGACCACCGGTGCGGGCACCGGCACCGAGCTGGGTGCCGGTGCGACGGACTCCGGGATCGCACCGGCCGTGGTCTTGTGCTGCATCGTGTCCCACGCCCGCTCGCTGCGTTCGAGGGTCCGGAGCTGGCCGTCGAGCCCGGCCAGCGCGATCCGCGCCGACGCCGCCCACTCCTCCGCGGTCCGCGCGTGCGGCACGTTGTTCTCGGGCGACTGCGGCGACGTACTCAGGGCGTAGCCACCGACGAGCGTGGCGGTGGCCGCGATCAGTGCCCACGCACGCGGGTGGCGCAGCAGGGTGCGCGGGGCGGTGAGCCGACTGTCGCCGCGACGGCCGTCCCCGGTGCCGGACCGCCCGGCCCGGCGGGTGGCCCGGGCGGACGCGACGCGGGGCCCCGCGGGGCCGCGGACCGCCGACGAGCGAGGGCCGCGGTGCGGCGCCGGGCCCGTCGTGGGCGTCGGCTCGGGGGCGGCCGGCTCGGGGGCGGCCGGCTCGGGCGCCGTGCTCGCGGGGGTGGCGGACTCGAGGGCCGCCGGCTCCGGGGAACCGTCCGTGCCGGCGCCGGCCGCGTGCTCCTCGGAGTGCTCCTCCCCGGAGGGCCGGACCACGGCGTCGGTCGCAGCCGTGCCGTCGCCCGGAACGGAGCCGTCGGCCGGCTCGCGCAGCCACGGCAGCGTCTCGGCGGCCCGGGCGTTCTCCGCCCGCTGGGCCTCCATGCGCCGCAGCTGGCGGGCCCGGTTGCGATGCGCCGCACAGCAGAAGCGCCGGGCGGGACGCCCGTACTCCGGCACGAGCGGTTCGTCACAGCCGTCGAGGGCACACACGCCCGCCGATTGCTCGACCACCCGAGACCTCCGCCCCGACCGGTCACCCGCCGGTCTCATGCGATCCGCTTGTCGTGACGTGGAACGCCCACGTTTCACCGAACCGGGCAGTAATACGGCGGAACGGACGGAGTTACGCCGAGCGCCCTACTTCGCTGCTCCAGCCGGACGCACGAACGGCCGCCGTCCCGCAGTGGGACGACGGCCGTTCGGGACGGGTGCGGTCGCGAACCGCGCCGGTGCCCGGCTGTGCCGGCCGGGCACCGGATCAGGCGACGATCAGTACGTCGGCTGCGACGGGTCGATCTGCTTGACCCAGGACAGGACGCCGCCACCGACGTGTACGGCGTCGCCGAAGCCGGCCTTGTGCAGCGCCGCGAGAGCCTCGGCGGAGCGACCGCCGGACTTGCAGTGCAGCACCACCGGGCGATCCTGGGAGATCTCCGAGAGCGCCTCGCCCGAGAGGATCCGGTCCTTCGGGATCAGCGTCGAGCCCGGGATCCTGACGATCTCGTACTCGTGCGGCTCGCGGACGTCGATGAGCTGGAAGTCCTTGCCCGCGTCGATCATCTGCTTGAGCTCGCCGACGGTGATCGTGTGGCCCGCGGCCGCGTCCTGCGCGTCCTGGGTCACGGTGCCGCAGAACGCGTCGTAGTCGATCAGCTCGGTGATCTTCGGCGTCTCCGGGTCCTTGCGGATCTTCACCTGGCGCCAGGTGGTCTCCAGCGCGTCGTAGATCACCAGGCGGCCGAGCAGCGGCTCACCGATGCCGGTGATCAGCTTGATCGCCTCGTTGACCATGATCGAGCCGATCGACGCGCAGAGCACGCCCAGCACACCGCCCTCGGCGCAGGACGGCACCATCCCGGGCGGCGGCGGCTCGGGGTAGAGGTCGCGGTAGTTGAGGCCCTGCCCGTCCGGCGCGTCCTCCCAGAACACCGACGCCTGGCCCTCGAAGCGGAAGATCGAGCCCCAGACGTAGGGCTTGCCGAGCAGCACCGCGGCGTCGTTCACCAGGTAACGGGTGGCGAAGTTGTCCGTGCCGTCGAGGATCAGGTCGTAGTCCCGGAACACGTCCAGGACGTTGTCGCTGGTCAGGCGCTCGTTGTGCAGCCGGACCTCGACGTAGGGGTTGACCTCGCGGATCGAGTCGCGCGCGGACTCGGCCTTCGGGCGGTCGATGTCGGACTGCCCGTGGATGACCTGGCGCTGCAGGTTCGACTCGTCGACGACGTCGAACTCGACGATGCCCAGCGTGCCCACACCGGCGGCGGCCAGGTACAGCAGCGCGGGCGAGCCGAGCCCACCGGCGCCGACGACCAGGACCTTGGCGTTCTTCAGCCGCTTCTGCCCGTCCATCCCGACGTCCGGGATGATGAGGTGGCGGCTGTACCGCTCGACCTCTTCCTTGGTGAGCTCGGCAGCCGGCTCCACCAGCGGCGGTAGCGCCATCTCGTCCACTCCTCCGTGCTTGTGGGGTGTCTCGGGCGTGTCAACGCAACGTTCGTCCCGCATCTTCCCGCACGGGTCAGACGGTCTCGTCCCACAGCCCTGCGACGGCGGCGGCGACCGCGTGCGGACGCTCGATCTGGGCGACGTGCCCGGCGTCCGGGACGACCGTCAGCCGCGCACCGGGCAGCGCCTCGGCGGTGCGCCGGGCCAGCCTCGGGGACACGACGCGGTCCGCACCGCCCCACACGACCAGTGACGGGACCTGCACCTTCGCCGCGCGCGCCCACACCGAGCGGCCGCCCCAGAGGGCGAGCAGCCCGCGGGTGGCGGCGTCGGTGGCCTCCTCGGCCCAGGGCAGCGTCGCGCGGAAGCGGTGCTCGTCGACCAGCTCGTCGAGGCGGCGGTCGGTGCCGCGGGCCGGGTCGGCGAAGCAGAGCCGCAGGACGCGCTCGGCGCGCGAGCGCAGCGGCTCGGACTCCAGCGCGCGCCGGGCGCCGCGGCCGAGCATGGGCACCATCGCCAGCGCCATCCGCGGGTCCGACAGCCGGCGCGGGTCGGGACGGCGGTCGGGCACCGCGGGGGACACCAGCGCCAGCGAGCGGACCAGCTCGGGCCGGCGGGCGGCGACGGTCATCGCGACGATCCCGCCGAGCGAGTTCCCGACCAGGTGCACCGGGCGCCCGCGGCCGGCGAGCCAGCAGAGCAGGGCGTCGGCCATGCCGTCCGGGGTGAAGTCGCGCGACGCCGTCGGAGTCGAGTGGCCGAACCCGGGCAGGTCGACGGCCACGCCGGTGGCCCGCGGGGCGAGCAGCGCGGCCAGGTCGGTCCAGTTCGACGCCGAACCGGCGAGTCCGTGCACGAAGACGACCTCGGCGTCGTCGGCGCCGGGGGTCTCGCGCACGTGCAGCCGGACCCCGCCGGAGCTCACCGCACGACCCGGCCACGGCGGCAGGTGCGGCGGCAGCGGGGGCAGCACAGCGGTGTCGACGCCACTGAACGTGACCGCCGACGGCGGGCGGATCGGTGTCGCGGTGCCGCCGGCCGGGCGCGCGTCCACCGCCGTCGTCGCGACCGAATCGGTCGCGGTGACGGCTGGGTGAACGGGGAGCGTCGTACCGGCGGACATTCGACCAGGATGACGTGTCGCAATCCCCCGCGTCGAGCCGGGGCGGGCGTGGCGCGGGCCTCGTGACGCCCGGCGATCGCCCACCTACCGAGCGCAACGCCGTCGGCGGTCACGCGTTGTATTCGTGGGACGACGCTCCGGAGGTGCGCGCCGATGAGGCGGATCGCGGGATCGGCCGGCACCCGGCTCGCCGGGTTCGCCGCGGCCGCCGTGCTGGTGTTCACCGGTGCCTGGACGGCCGGAGCGGTCGCGGGCGGCACCCCGGTCGGCTCGCGGACCGTCGTGCAGGCCGGGACGGAGACCACGAGCGCGGCCTCGTTCGAGGGGGTGCCCGGCGGGGTCCTCGGCACCGGCGCCGGCTACACGCTGACCCCGGTGCGGACGGTGTTCCCCTGGCGCAAGCGCGCCGAGGTCGCGTTCACCGTCACCGGGTCCGACGGCCGGCCGGTGACCCGGTTCGACACCCCGCCGGGCGGGGCCCCGGTGCTCGACGCCGCCCTGGTCCGCCGCGACGACGCCGGCTACACCCGGCTGCACCCCGTACTCGGCCCGGACGGTGTCTGGCGGGCACCGGTGACCTTCCCCGGGCAGGGTGTGTGGCGGCTCTATGCCGGGTTCACCCCGACCGGCGGGCCCGCGCTCGACCTCGGTACCGACGTGCACGTCCCCGGGACCTACGGGGCGTTCACCTTCCCCTCCGACGAGCGCAGCGGGCGCTGCCACGGCTCGGACGAGCAGGTCCGGCTCGACGGGGCGCTGCTCGCCGGCGGGGAGTCCCGGCTCTACGCGACCGTGAGCCGCGCCGGACGGCCGGTGACCGACCTGGAACCAGCCGGCGGCGGGGCGTTCGGGCTGATGACGGCCGTACGACAGGGGGACCTCGTCCGTGTCCCCGTGCAGCCGCAGGTCACCGGGGCGCACGCCGGGGACCGCGCGGGACCGGGCGTCGCCTTCACCACGACGGTGCCGGCGCCGGGCTCCTACCGGCTGTTCCTGGACTACCGCTCCGGCGGGACGCTGCGGTCGTGCGAGTTCACCGTGTCGACGGCGGCGCGGAGCTGAGCCGGGTGCGCACCCGCGACCCGTGGGCCCAGGGCGCACTCGCGACGGCCGCCCTGGTCCTGCCGATCACGACGGTGTGGGCCCCGCCGGGGGTCACCCCGCTCGCCGCACCGGTCGTGGGAGCGCTGTGCTGCGTGCTCGCCGGGATCGTGGTGCTCGGCGGCGGACGCGCGGTGCACGTGTCGGCGCTGTGTGCTCTGCGGGCGGGGACGACGAGCGCGGCTCTCGGGGTGTCGGTGCCGGCGCTCGCGGCGCTGGGCTGGTCCGCGTATGCGGTGGTGGAACAGTTCCCGGCGGTGGCGAGCGGGGCGCCGGGCGGGGCCGCACCGATGGTGCCCTGGGCGCTCCTCGACGGGACCGCGCTCCTCCCCGGCGCCGCAGCGATGATCATGGTCCCGGCGGTGGTGTCGACGACGCCGTTGCGGCACAACGGACACGGTGGGCGCTTTGCTCTGCTCACCCATACGCATCACCCGCTGCCGAGCTCCGCCGCACCGCCCGGTGCGGCTCTGCTCACGCATACGCATCACCCCTCCCCCGCCGACCTCCGGTGCTCGGTCCTGCTGCCCGCCGCGGCGCTGCTCGCCGTCGCGGTCGCCGGGTTCCGGATCGGGTTCGGCGCGACGGTCACCGAGGCGGTTCCGGCCGCGCTCGCCGTCCTGCTCGGGTCGAGCCCGTGCGCACTGCTCGTCACGGTGCCCTCGGCGGTGCGCGCCGCCGACCGCGCGGGCGGCCCGGACATCCGGCTGCCGCTGCCCGCGACGTCGCCGGGAACACCCGGCTCCGATCCGGACGGCCGCCCGGGACCGCTCGCCGGGCCGCGGGCCGCGGGCCGGGTCGACGTCGTCGTCCTCGCCGGCACGGATGCGCTCACCGGCCGCGGCCCGGGCGTTGTCGCCGTGCAACCGGATGCGGACACGCGGCCGACCGAGGTGCTGCGGCTGGCCTCGGCGGTCGCGGCCGCCGCGGCGCCGGGCAGCGACCTCGCGCCGTTCGCCCGGGCGCTGAGCGCTGCGACACCCGGGGACGTCCCGGTCGTCGCCGAGCCCGACGAGCAGCCCGGCCGCGGGCTGTCCGGGCTGGTCGCCGAGCTGCGGCCGGGATCGGGCGGCGACGACGGCACGGGCGGGGCGACCGCCACCGTCGTCGCCCATGCGGTGCTGCTCGGGTCGCCGCAGTGGCTGCGCGAGCACGGCGTCGCGCTGCCGGCCGAGCTCGCAGGAACCCGGGACCGCGCCCTGGCCGCCGGGGAACCGGCCGTCGCCGTGGCCTGGGACGGGTTGGCCCGCGCCGTGCTCACCCTGTCCCGGTGCCCGGCTCCGGGGACCGCCGCCGGGCTGCGCGAGCTGCGCGCGGCCGGCGTCACCCCGGCTCTGCTCACCCCCGACGACGACGGCCCCGCCCACGCCCTCGCCGCCGCAGCCGGTATCGACACCGACGGTCTCGACACGGACGGACACGACACCCACGGACCCGGCGCCGACGGACTCGCCGCACCCGGACCCGACGACGCACCCCGGCTCGGCGCGGGCGGGCTCGACGTCGTGCGGTCCCGGCTCGACGCGGCGGGCCGCGCGGCCGCGGTGACCGCGCTGCGGGCACGCGGGCACACCGTCGCCGTCGCCGCCGACCCGCTCTGCGACGCGGCGGCGCTCGCCGCCGCGAACCTCGCGATCACCGTCGTCCCCGGCGAGGTCGCCCGTCCCGCCGCACCCACGACCATCACCGTCCATGGTGGACTCGACGTCGTGGCGCGGGCCCTGGTCCTGGCCCGCCGCACCGAACGGGCCGTCGTCGCCGGACTGCGGGTCGGCACCGCGGCGACCGTCGTCGGCGCGCTCGTCGCCGCAGCCGGCCTCCCAGCTCCCGTCGCGGCGGCGATCCCGCTGGCAGGCACCGCGATCGCCCTGGTCACCACCGTCGGGGGCGTCCGCCCGTCGCTCCGCCGACAGGACCGGAACGCGCCCTCCGGAGCGGCACGGAGGGGGCCCGGCCGGCCCGGTACGAACCGGACGCGGCGCGCCGGTCACCCCGATGGCAGGATGATCGCTCACCCGCCCCGGGGGCGACGCCGCCTCGCAGCCACCGCCCGTCCGGCGCAGTCTGAGTTCACACGGTGTTCGTCATCCGGGGTTACTTGCTAGTAGGGTGACCGCACACCGGGTGAAAGGTAGGGGCGATGACCGGAACCGCCACGCCACGGGGAGCACGGCTCTCGCGCGGCGCCCGCCGGGCTCAGCTGTTGCTCGCCGCCCGGGACGTCTTCGCCGACCAGGGTTATCACGCCGCTGCGATGGACGACATCGCCGAGCGCGCCGGGGTCAGCAAGCCCGTTCTGTACCAGCACTTCCCCGGGAAGCTGGAGCTGTACCAGGCGCTGCTCACCACCTACGCCGAGGAGCTCGTCGAGCGGGTCTCCGGGGCGATCGAGCGGACCCAGGACAACAAGGAGCGCGTGCAGGCCGCGGTCGCCGCGTACTTCGACTTCGTGGCCGGCGAGGGCCGCGCCTACCGGCTCGTGTTCGAGTCGGACCTGCGCGGGGACCCCGAGGCCGCCGCCGTCGTCGAGAGCGCACTGGACCGGTGCATCGACGCGATCGCCGGCGCTGTCACCACCGACGCCGGCCTGGACACCGACCGCGCGCGGCTGCTCGCGGTCGGACTGGTCGGGCTGAGCCAGGTCGCAGCCCAGTTCTGGCTGGACTCCGAGCAGCGCGTCCCGCGCGACGAGGCCGTCGCCCTGATGACCTCGCTCGCGTGGCGCGGCATCGCCGGGTTCCCGAAGCAGGACCTCGGCGAGCAGCAGTGAGCAGAGGCGAGCGCAGCAGGTAAGCAGAGCCGGTGGGGCACCGCCGCGACGCCCCACCGCAGCTCAGGCGGCCTGCGGCACCGTCGCACGGTGGGCCAGCGACGCGATCCGCGCCGCCACCTCGCTCACCCGCTCGAGGGGCAGCATGTGCCCCGCACCCGGGAAGTAGGTCGTGCGCGCGGTCGGCAGGTTCGCCGCGATCCGGCGGGTGAACCGCGGCGGCGTCAGTCGGTCCCGGGTGCCGACCATCAGCTCGACGGGCAGCTCGGCGAACGTGGCCAGCGCGGCGTCGCGCTCGTGCGTGGTGAGCGTCGGGGTGAAACCGGAGATCGTCGTCGGACGGCAGTCGGCGATCTCCTCGCAGGTCGCCCGCACCGCCAGCTGCCCCGGCCTGCGCCCCAGCAGCAGCGCACGCATCCCCGGCACGAGCAGGCGCGGGTGGGTGGTCAGCGCGCGGCGGTCGACCCAGAGGTCGCTGCGCTCGAGCCGGTCCTTGCCGGCCAGGAACACCTGTGCCGGACGGCCGGTGAGCCCGAGCGTCGCCGCGGCACCCAGCCCGCCGCTCGCCGTCGCGACGAGGGCGACACCCGCGACGCGGGACGCGACGACACCGGGGTGGCGCTGGGCGAGCGCCATCGTCGTCATGCCCCCCATCGAGTGCCCGGCGAGCACCAGCGGCCCGGACGGGCACACCTGCTCGATGACCTCGGCCATGTCGTCGGCGAGCTGGTCGATGGTCTTCGACGCGTCCGGGGTGTCGTCGGAGCGGCCGTGCGCGCGGTGGTCGTAGCGGATGACCCGCATCGGGCCGGCGCCGCCGCGGCCGAGGATCTCCGCGACCGGTGCCCAGGACCGTCCGTCGAGAGTCCAGCCGTGCGCGCAGAGCACGGTCACCGCGGCGTCGCGCGGGCCGCTCTCCTCGACGTGCAGGCCGGTCCCGTCCCGGGTCACGACTCGTCGGCTGATCATCTTCTCGGGTTCCTCCGGTCCGTGCCGGCGGCGGTCGCGGTGCGCTCCGCCGCCCCTTTGCTCTGCTCACCCATGCGCATCAGGCCTGGTCACCGGCCCGCACCTGCTCTGCTCACGCATACGCATCACCCCGCCCGCACCCGGCGGGCGGGGATGAACCGCGCTGCTCACACCAGGTGCGCACGCTTCCACAGCAGCTCGCTGGGGCCGCCGATGACACCCTGCTCGCGCAGGAACGGCACGAGCTTGCGGGCGGTCCAGCGCAGGCTCTCGCGGTGGTTCGGGTTCGCGTCCGCGGCGGCCCGGCCGACCCGCGGGTCGATCCCGACGCTGCGGTACACCTCGGGATGGATCAGGTTCCGGGCGACGACGTGGGCGATCGCCGCGGTCAGCGTGCGGGCCAGCTCGCGCTGCCGCCGGTTGACCTTGGGCATGATCCGCTGCAGCTCCTCGCGGGCGTAGCGGACGTGCCGGGCCTCCTCGGTCACGTGGATCTTGTTGACCATCCGGGACAGCGGCTGGACCCGGTCGTCACGCATGCTCTCGCGCTGCAGCTGGTCGAGGACCTCCTCGACGAACAACGTTCCGGCGAACATCGCGGGCCCGGTGCCGACGGTCTTCATGATCCGGCCGAGCTCGTGGGTGAGCGTCGTCGGCGCGTAGTCGGGGACGCCGTAGCGCTCGGTGGCCTTGGCGAACATCATCGAGTGCCGGCACTCGTCGGCGATCTCGACCAGGGCGTACTGGATGTGCGCCCGACGGGGGTCGCGGTCGTAGGCGTAGCGCAGCAGCATCTGCATGAGGATCATCTCGAACCACAGGCCGATGCGGGCGACGCTGCAGAACTCGTGGATCGACAGCGTGATCCGCTGTTCCTCGCTCATCTGCTCCCACAGCGCCGTGCCGTACAGCGAGACGCGCTCCGGGGCGACGCCGTAGCGGCCCTCGACGAGCGGGGCGTCCCAGTCGATGTCGATCGACGGGTCGTAGGAGGTGGTGACCGAGCTCCGGAGCAGCCGCGTCGCGGTGTCGTCACGGTCGGCCACCCGGTCCTTGCTGCCGGTACGTCGCGGTGCGGCGGGAGCGCTCACGGCACGGTCCTCTCGTCGTCGAGGGGCAGTCCACCGGCGACGGGACTTGTTGCTACCGCCGGTAGCTGTTACCACTGGTAACGTGGCGCAGCAGTCGAACGATGTCAAGCCCGACGCACGCGAGGCCCGGCGGGCCGAGCGGCGGGCCGAGATGGTCACCGCCGCGATGGACGCCATCCGCGAACACGGGCCCGGGGTCTCGGTCGCCCAGATCGCCGCCGAGGCCGGCATCACCAAGCCCGTGCTCTACCGGCACTTCGCCGACCGGGCCGACCTGCAGCGTGCCGTCGGCGAGGCCGCCGCAGCGATGCTGATGGAGCGGATGAACCCCGTGCTCGCCATCGAGGCCGAGCCGCTCGAGCAGGTCGCCGCGATCATCGACGCGTTCCTGCACGGCATCGAGGACGAGCCGCAGCTCTACCGGTTCGTGGTGCACAACCCGGCCGAGCCGACACCCGGTGTGGAGATCGTGCAGGACGTCCGCGGGCAGATCGCGCAGCTGCTCGCCGTCGTGCTGGGCGACCGGCTGCGCGCCGAGGGCCGTGACTCCGGCGGCGCCGAGGTCTGGGCGCACGGCCTGATCGGCATGGTCCAGTCCGCCGGGGACTGGTGGCTCGACCGGCGCACGATGAGCCGCGAGTCGCTCACCAACTACCTGTCCGCGCTGATCTGGGGCGGGCTCGCCGGCGTCGCAGGCATCGACACCTCGACCGCCAACGCCGACATCCTGCGGATCGTCCCCGACCCGCACACCGCGACCGACCCCGACACCGGCGCTCCCGAGCAGAACCGTGGCTGACGCCTCCGGGCAGGCCACCCCCGAGCACGCCACCGACGAGCAGGCCACCGACGACGAGGGCTACACCGGTCCCGCGACCCTCGTCGTCGCCGGTGAGGAGATCACCGTCGAGGTGCTGCTGACCGCCCGCAACGAACCGTTCGACGGCCGTCTGCACTGGTCGGGACGGGTCCGGGAACACGAGCGGGTCACCACCCTGCTCGACGGCGGCACCGGCACAGCCGAGCTGCGCACACCCGGGCACACCGCGACCGGGACGCTGTCGGACCCCGACACCTGGGGCCGGTACCGGATCAGCGGGATCGGCAGGCCGCCGTTCGCGCTCGACGAGATGCCGCCGCCCGGGAGCGACTGAGCACTCCCCCACCGACGCACTGTCCTACCGACGACGACGGGCCCGGCTCCCCAGAGGAACCGGGCCCGTCGTTCACATCCGGACGGCTCAGCCGCGGTACCGATATGGCGGCTCAGCCGCGGTACCGATATGGCGGCTCAGCCGCTGTACCGATATGGCGGCTCAGCCGCCGAGACCGAAGCCGACCTTGCGCTCCTCGGCCGGGCCGATCTCGACGTAGGAGATCCGCGCGACCGGGACGACGTAGCGGTTGCCCTGGTCGTCGGTGAGGTCGAGCAGTCCGTCGTCGGACTTCATGGCCCCGCTCACGAGCTGGGCGACCTCGTCCGGCGAGCGGTCGCTGGACACCACGAGCTCCCGCGGGGTCTCCGCGATGCCGATCTTGACCTTCACCGGTGAACCTCCCGATCCGTGCACTGCTTGCTTCCGCCGTCAGGCTAGACGAGCCGCAGCCCCCCGCGCCGGGAGACGGGCCGGTCAGGACAGGCCGAGCCGGCTCATCCGCTTGCCGTGCGCGGACTGCACCGTCCGGATCAGCCCGGCGACCCCGCCGCTCTCCCCCGACCCCAGCACGATGAACTCGGCCAGCTCGTCGCGCTCGGCCACCACCCGCTGGGCGTGCGTGACGGCCTCGCCCAGCAGGCGTCGTCCCCAGAGCGCGAGCCGGTCACGCTGCTCGGGCTGGGCCTCGCACGCGGCGTGGACCTCCCGCTCGGCGAACGCGCTGTAGCCGGTGTCGGCCAGCACCCGCTGCACCAGCTCACCGGTCGCCGGGTCCACCCAGCGCGCGACCTCGCGGTAGAAGTCGGCACCCAGGCCGTCGCCGAGGTAGGCCTTGACCAGCGACTCCGGCCAGCTCCGCGGCGCGGTCGAGGCGTGGTAGCTGTCGATCAGGGCGACGAACGGAGCCATCGCGTCGGCGACGTCGACGCCACTGGCCGCCAGGTGCTCCTCGATGACGCGGAAGTGGCCGATCTCGGCCGCGGCCATCGTCGACAGCTGGGCACGGCCGGCCAGCGTCGGGGCCTGCCGGGCGTCCTCGGCGAGACGGTCGAACGCGGACAGCTCCCCGTAGGCGAGCACACCGAGCAGCTCGACCGTCACCGGGGCGGGCGCCGCGGGACCGGCGTCGGTGGTCATGACGTCACCCTAACCGGACGGACGGGGCCTGCGGGACGGGCCGGACCGGGCACCGGTGGGGCGCAACCACCACCACGTCGGGCACCGATGGGACATCTCACCACATCGCGCAGGCGGTCGGGCGTCGTCGCGCCTGGACGGGGCGGGTATCATGCGGGACAGCGCGCGGCCGAACTCGGCCGACGCGCCCACCGCGCGGATCCGGGTAACGGGGCGGGCGGACCACGGACCGGTGTCAAGGCCGGGACCCCGGGGCCCGCCACATCTCACCGGGACCGCACCCGACCTGGTGCGCGCAGCGCCCCGGCGGCTCTCCCGCCCCGTCCGGCTCCCGGACGCGGGGGCGGTCGACGAGCTCCTCCGGTTCCTGTGTGCTGAGAGAGGCGATCACCCTGTCCGTGTCCGAGAGCAACACCGAGTCCCCCGATACGGCCGACCCCGGCTTCGAGGCCACCGGCATCACCCCGGTCGAGGCCCCCGAGGGCGTCGTCAACCCCGGCGGCGAGAAGCTCCCCCCGACCTTCGCCGAGCTGGGCGTCCGCCCCGAGATCGTCTCCGCGCTCGCGGAGAACGACATCGTCCGCACCTTCGCGATCCAGGAGCTGACGCTGCCGCTGGCCCTGGCCGGCGAGGACGTCATCGGCCAGGCCCGCACCGGTACCGGCAAGACCCTGGGTTTCGGCGTGCCGCTGCTGCAGCGCGTCACCCCGCCCGGTGAGCAGCCGGCCGCGACCGCCGAGGGCGAGGCGGCGGACCGCACCAAGGACGTCCCGCAGGCGCTCGTCGTCGTCCCGACCCGTGAGCTGTGCGTTCAGGTCGCCCGGGACATCGCCGCCGCGGGCAAGAACCTCGGCATCCGCGTCGTCGCGATCTACGGCGGCCGGGCCTACGAGCCGCAGCTCGAGGCGCTGCGCAAGGGCGTCGACGTGGTCGTCGGTACTCCGGGCCGGCTCCTCGACCTCGCCGAGCAGCGTCACCTGGTCCTCGGCCGGGTCAAGGCGCTCGTGCTCGACGAGGCCGACGAGATGCTGGACCTGGGCTTCCTGCCCGACGTCGAGCGGATCCTGCGCATGCTCCCCGAGGAGCGGCACACGATGCTGTTCTCGGCGACCATGCCGGGCCCGATCGTGCAGCTGTCGCGGGCGTTCCTGACCCGCCCCACGCACATCCGCGCCGAGGAGTCCGACCAGGGCTCGATCCACGAGCGCACCAAGCAGTTCGTCTACCGCGCGCACGCGATGGACAAGGTCGAGCTGGTCACCCGGGTCCTGCAGGCCCGCGACCGCGGCCTGTCGATGATCTTCACCCGGACCAAGCGGACCGCGCAGCGCGTCGCCGACGACCTGGCCGAGCGCGGGTTCGCCGCCGCGGCCGTGCACGGCGACCTCGGCCAGGGTGCCCGTGAGCAGGCGCTGCGCGCGTTCCGCGCGGAGAAGGTCGACGTGCTCGTCGCGACCGACGTCGCCGCCCGCGGCATCGACGTCTCCGGCGTCACCCACGTCATCAACTACCAGTGCCCGGAGGACGCGAAGACCTACGTGCACCGGATCGGCCGCACCGGCCGCGCCGGGCGCGAGGGCGTCGCGGTCACCCTCGTCGACTGGGACGAGATCCCCCGCTGGAAGCTGATCTCCGACGACCTGAACCTCGGGATGCCGGAGCCGGTCGAGACCTACTCGACCTCGGCGCACCTGTTCACCGACCTGAACATCCCGACCGACGCGTCCGGGCGGCTGCCGCTCTCCGCGCGCACCCGCGCCGGACTCGACGCCGAGTACATCGACTCCGACGGCGACCACGGCACCCGCAAGCGCTCCGGCCGCGACCGCGACTCCGGGCGTGACTCGGGGCGCGGCGGCCGCGGCCCGGTTTCCGGGTCCGGCAGGTCCGGCTCCGACTCCGGCTCCGGCTCCGACGGCGAGGGCACCCGCCCGAGCCGTAACCGCCGTCGCCGCGGGCGCACCCGCGGTGGCGTCGCCGTCGACGGCGAGGCGAAGGCCGAGGGCAGCAACGCTTCCGGCGCCGCGACCGAGAGCACCTCGTCCGGCTCGGCCGATGGTGAGCAGAGCAGCACCGGGCCCGCGGGCTCCGGCTCGGAGGACTCGACCGGCTCGGGCGAGGGCCGGCCGCGCCGCCGCCGTCGTCGCGGGGGTCGCGGACGCTCCGGCGGTGGCGGCGAGTCCGCCGGCGCCGACGCCGCCGCCAGCTGACCTTGCTGCGCTCCCGGGACCGGGCCGGGCACAGCCCCTGGGCCCCGGTTCCCGCCGAACGACGTCACCGCGGCGACCTCCTGGTCGCCGCGGTGATCGTTGTTCTGCTGCTGGTCGTGGGCCTGGCCTACGGCTTGAACAGCCCCGCCGCGCGCACCGAGTCGGTCACCGCGACCGGCTCGCCGACGCCGGTCCCCGTGGCCGGTCCCGTCCCGGGCGGGTTCACCGAGCTGTGGCGGGCGCAGAGCCCGGCGACACCGGTGCCGGTCGCGGGCGGGCCCGACGTCGTCGTCGCCGAGGGGTCGCGGGTCTCCGGACGCGACGCCGTCACCGGCGCCGAGCGCTGGAGCTACACCCGTGCCCTGCCGCTGTGCACCGTCGCCGGCGCCTACGACCGGGTCAACGCGCTGTACCGCAACGGCGAGTACTGCTCCGAGCTCAGCAGCCTCACCCCGACGACCGGGGTGCGCGGGCCCTCCCGCACCCTCGACGCCCGTCCGGGGGTCCGGCTGATCGGCGAGGACCCGGTGCTCGCGACCGGGCCCGACTACCTGGAGACGTTCCGCTCCGATCTCGTGCGCACCGCCGAGTACGGCACCGTGTTCGCGCTCAAGGAGCCCGGCGACCAGCCGCGGACCGGGTGTTCGTTCCGTTCGTTCGCCGCCGCCAGGGACCGCGCCGGCGTCCTGGAGAAGTGCCCCGGCGACGCCGGGGAACGGCTCAGTGTGCTGCGCCCCAGTGGCACCGACGGCGACAAGCCCGCGTTCGACGCGACCGTCGTGCTGCCCGGTGTCGCGGGCGCACAGCTCGTCGCCGTCTCCCCCGAGCGCGCCGCGGTGCTGCTGCCCGGCGCCCCGGCACTCGCCCTGTTCGACCGGGGCGGCCGCCGTGTCGGCACCGCGCCCGTCGAGGCCGGGCCCCGGCTCAACGTCCCGGCCGACGGCGTCGCCCGCACCACCACCGACCCCGCCGCCCGCTACTGGTGGACCGGCAGCGCGACGATCGCGCTCGACGCGACGACACTCGCCCCGCGCTGGACGCTGCCGGACACGCTGGGCCCGGGCACCCGCTACGGCGACGACCTGCTCGTCCCCACCCCCACCGGGCTGGCCGCCGTCGACCCGGCGAGCGGCGCCGTCCGCCGGTCCGTCCCGGTCGACCGCGGCGGCTGGACCGGCCCGGTGCAGCTGGCGACCGCCGGCGGGCTGCTGGTGGAGCTGCGTGGGACGGAGCTGGTGGTCCTGCGGCCTGCGTGACGGCCCGGCCTCGCCTCCCTTGCCTAGTGTCGTAGACACTAGTAGCTTCAACACTATGACCCAGCGGTCCGGCCTCGCGCTCGCCGTGCTCAGCCTGCTCACCGAAGCGCCGCTGCACCCGTACCGGATGCAGCAGCTCATCCGTGAGCGTGGCAAGGACGACGTCGTCAACGTCGGACAGCGGTCTCAGCTCTACAAGACGATCGACCGTCTCGCGCGCGACGGCCTGATCACCGAGCACGTCACCGAACGCGAGTCCGCCCGCCCGGAGCGGACCGTCTACACCGTCACCGCCGCCGGGCGCGAGGTCGCCGAGGAGTGGGTCCGGGACATGCTGGCCGCTCCCCGGCCGGACTTCCCGGAGTTCCTCGCCGCGCTCGCCCACCTCGCCGGGTTGCGCCCCGACGACGCCGCGAACGCG
Source organism: Pseudonocardia phyllosphaerae (assembly GCF_046546475.1). NCBI lineage: Bacteria > Bacillati > Actinomycetota > Actinomycetes > Pseudonocardiales > Pseudonocardiaceae > Pseudonocardia > Pseudonocardia phyllosphaerae. The sequence goes on along the minus strand of NZ_JBKGXS010000011.1, from coordinate 123,689 downwards.
CTGGGCTCCCGGCTCGACGTCCTCCGACGGCGCCTCGGCGCGGCCCGGGCGAGCTACGACGCCGTCGCCGGTGTGCTGCCGCGCGTGGTCGTCGTCGAACTGGAGTACTCGATCACGATGCTGGAGGCCGAGTCCTCCTGGGTCGCCGCGCTGGTGTCCGACCTGCGCGACGGCAGGCTCACCTGGAATCGCGCCGAGCTGGAGCGTCTCGCCGAGGCGCAGCTTCACCGCACCGTCTGAGCCGGACCGCTCACTCCCACACCGCCCACTCCCACACCGTTCGCCTGCGGCGGCCCTCCCGACCGGGAGCGGCCGCGCTGCCGCCTGCCCCACGGAGGACGCCATGTCCGCACGTGCCCCACGAGTGATCATTGCCGGAGCCGGGACCGGAGGCCTGTGTCTGGCGCACGGGTTGCGCCGGGCCGGAATCGAGGTCGTCGTCCTGGAACGGGACCGGCACCGTACCGGTGGCCTGCAGGGCTACCGGGTCGGAATCTCCCCGAACGGTGCCCGCGCACTGCGCGCGTGCCTGCCGCCCCAGTTGTACGCCCTGTTCGAGGCGAGCACCGGCGACGCCTACGACGGCATGCTGATGTGCACCGAGCGCTATCGCGAGCTCCTGGCATTGCCGTACGCGGAGCTCCCCGGAGGCGGCGACGACGAGCACAACGTCAGCCGGGCGACCCTGCACCAGGTGCTGCTCCGCGGCCTGACCGACGTGGTGCACTTCGGCCGCACCGTCACCGGCTACGCGGAGAACCAGGACGGCACGGTCACCGTGCACGCCGACGGCGGTGCGGACGTCACCGGTGACCTGCTCGTCGGTGCGGACGGGGCGAACTCCCGGGTCCGGCCCCGCCTGCTGCCCGGGGCCGGGCACACCTCCACCGGCCTCGTCGGGATCGGTGGCAGGGCACCGCTCGACATGCGGACGCTCGAGCTGCTGCCGGGCGGCCCGTCGTCGGGCATCACTCTGCTGTTCGACCGGCACGGCGGTGTGGGCATCACCCACGTCATGCGGATGCGCTGGGACGACGAGCATGTGCCCCGAACAGGCATCGAGCCTCGGCACGCTGCCGCGCTGGCAAGTCCGCTCGGCCGTGAGCTGCTCGCCGCGGACACCACGACGGACTTCGTGTCCTGGGGCCTGACCGTGCCGGCCCACTGGTTCCCGGACGGACCCCCGAGCCGGGACGACACCCCGGGCGTGTTCGCCGACGTCGGCCGTCTCACCTCCGGATGGGATCCGCGCTGGCAGGAGCTGGTGCACCGATCCGCACCGGAGTCCGCGGTAGTGATCGACATCCGGACCTCGGATCCGCTGCCGGACTGGACCCCCGGCCCGGTCACCCTCCTCGGCGACGCCGCGCACACCATGACCCCGGGGCGCGGTGCCGGCGCGAACACCGCGTTACGGGACGCACGCGAGCTGCGCGACCGCCTGGTCCGTGTGCGCGACGGGGAGCTGGATCTCCGGACGGCCGTCGGCGAGTACGAGGCACTGATGCGCCGCTACTCCGCGGTTGCCGTCCGCGAGTCCCTGGAGTTCCTCAACGACGACGTCGCCCGCCGCTCCCCCGCCGCTCAGGCCGTCGCAACAACCGTGCAGCGGACCGGGATGCGGCTGGTCAACCACGTACCGGCGCTGCGGAGGCGGATCGCGCGCGGCATGCAGCGAGTCCGGGACTCCGAGTTCGTCTGATCCGCGTCGTCCCGACGGGTTCCCGCTCAGAAGAACCAGCAGAACCCGAGCACCAGCACGACGACGGCGAGCACCACACCCGCCGCGATCGTCCCGGCCCGGTCCCGGCGCCGGTCGGCCACGACCTGCCCGCCGACCGCGACGAGGGCACCCACGACGTGCGCGGTCACGGTGCCGCTGCCGGGGCCGGCCATACCGTTGCGCGAGGCGACCCAGGCGACGACGAGCAGCGCGACCGTCAGGACGACGAACCCGCCGGTCAGCACGCCGGTGAGCCCGCGCAGCAGCCGGCCGCCGACACCCGGGCGGCTCTGCTCACCCCTGTCCCGGCCGCGGTCCGCACGGCTCTGCTCACCACGCCCGCGACGCTCGCTGCGCCGGGCCCCGCGGTCGTCCGCGCGCGACGCCGGGTGCGCCTCCGGCTCGTCGTGCCGACCGCCGCCCGGCGCGGTGCGCGGCCGCTCCGCACGCTGCGGACGGGTCGGCTGCTCGGACCCGCCGAACGGCCCGGGCGGCACGGCGGGTCCCCCCGACGCGCGCATCGGCCGCGTCGGCGGAGCAGGGGCGGTCACCCGGGCCGGCCGGGGGGCCTGCCGGGACTGACGATCGGCGTTCACGGTGCGAGCAGCTCCCATGGACGGGGCTCGGGGGTCGCGGCACGACCCTCGGGGCAGTGCCGGCGTACGGGGCAGGTGCCGCAGTGCCCGCCGGTACGGACCGGGAAGAGCGCGTCGGCGTCGCCACCGGCGTCCAGCGCGGCGGTCGCGTCGGCGGCGGCCGACGCCGTCGCCTCGGCCGAGGCGACGTGTTCGGCCAGGGAGGCGTCGTCGTGCTCGGCGACGGCGATCCGTCCGCTCGGCAGATGGAACAGCTCCACGACGCGGCAGTCGCGGTGGAACACGTGCGCGGCCGCGACGGCGTAGAGGGCGAGCTGGCGCGACGCGGCGGCGTCGCCGTCGTCGGGGACGCGGCGACCGGTCTTGAAGTCGACGACGGTGAGCTCGCCGTAGCGGTCGTCGAGCCGGTCGATGCGGCCCTCGACCAGCAGCGACCCGACCGGGGCACTGACCCACCTCTCGACGGCGACCGGGTCGTCGCTGCCGACCGTGCCCTCGGCGGCCTCGGCAACCCACTCGCGGGCGCGTTCCTGGTAGCGGGCGGCCTGGTCGTCGTCGGCGAAGCCCTCGTCGGACCAGTGCTTATTCACCAGCGCGGCGGCCTCGGCCGGGGTGCGGCGGTCCGCGGGCAGCTCGGCGAACGAGCGCAGCGCGAGGTGGACGACGGCGCCGAGCGTGGTGTGGGCGAACCCGCCGCCGCGCGACGGGGCGGGCTTGTCGACGTGCAGCATCCGGTAGCGACGCGGGCAGGTGTCCCAGGTGTCGAGCTTCGCCGGCGTCACCCGGTGCAGCTTGGTGGCCCCGAAACCGGGGTCGAGGAGGTCCAGCCCGAGCTGGCCGTCCTGGCACCCCGTGGCGGGAGTGGTGGTCCGGGCCATCCGCTCACGGTACAGCGCGGCCGGTGATCACCCGGTGACGACCTCGGCACCGCGCGCGCGGACGAGAAGAGCGTCCAGAACGTCCGGATCCGTGGTCTCCGCGGCGAGCGGGGTCGGCTTGTTCGTGCCGTGGTAGTCCGATGATCCGGTGGCCAGCAGCCCGTGCTCGGTGGCGAGCCCGCGCAGCAGCGCACGGTCGGCCGGCTCGTGGTTCGGGTGGTCGACCTCGACACCGGCCATCCCCCGCTGCGCCAGGTCCACGATCACCGAGGGTTCGACGACGCGGCCCCGGACCCGCGCCAGCGGGTGCGCGAACACCGCGAGACCACCGGCCGCAGTGATCATCTCGACGGCGGTCTCCACCGGAGTGTCCGCGCGCGGCACGTAGTACGGGCTGTCGTTGTGCAGCAGCTCGGCGAACGCGTCGCTGACCGTCTCGACGACCCCGGTGGCGACGAGCGCACGGGCCAGGTGCGGCCGTCCGGCGCTGCCGCCCTCGGGCAGGTGGGCGAAGACCGAGTCGACGTCGACCGGGTACCCGTCGGCCGCCATCCGCCCGATCATGGTGCGCAGCCGCTGCACGCGTTCCACGCGGAGCCGCTCCTGCTCGGCGACGATCGCGTGGTGCTCCGGGTCGAACAGATAGCCGAGCAGGTGCACCGAGCACCGCGGCTCCCCATCGCGACCGGTCGGGCTCAGGCAGGAGAACTCCGCGCCGCGCACGAGCCGCAGCCCCGGTGGCACCGCGGCGGCCGCCTCGGCCCACCCGTTCGTGGTGTCGTGGTCGGTGATCGCGACGACGTCGAGCCCCGCGTCCGCGGCGGCCCGGACCAGCCCTGCCGGGCTGTCGGTGCCGTCGGAGGCGGTCGAGTGGGCGTGCAGGTCGATCACGGGCCGGGACACGCTTCCGACCCTAGCCCGCGGTGTCCAGGAGAGCCCCGGTCGAATCCGCCGGCCGGACGACGACAATGCGGCCGTGGGGGCGGGCGACGAGCCGCGTGCGAGCACACCGCCCCGTACCGGGCTTTGCTCTGCTCACCCCCACGCATCACTGCAGGTCAGCGGCGACGTCAGCCTCAAGACCACGGCACAGCGGCCCGGACGACGACCGGCACCGCCGGCCGGTCCCGGGGCTGGCGACCACGCGGATCGCACCCCGCCCGTCGGGCGGGCTCGGCCCACGGCCGAGGGGGATGCGTGGAGGTGAGCAGAGCCGGGCCGTGCCCGTGAGCTGGGGTGATGCGTGGGGGTGAGCAGAGCAAAGCGACCTCCCGAACCCCGTCCGCGGACTCGACGAGACGCGTCCGACCGCCGCAACGAAGATCGATTGCGAGCGGCCGGGGCACGACGAGAGGCGGGTGGTGTGCCCGTCGGCACGCCACCCGCCTCGTCGTAGCAGAGAATCCGGTGTCAGCGCCGCCAGCGCGGCTTGGCCAGGGCACCCGTCGCGCGGGTCTTGCCCTTCTCACCGAACACCAGCTCGGAGAGCGCCTCGTAGATCTCCTCCGGGCGCGGCATGTAGTCGATCTGGTTCAGCGCCTGGATCTGACCGGCGGACTCGACCACCATCGTGCCGAAGCCGAGCATGCGCCCGGACAGCGTCCGCCGGAACGTCAGGTCGGTGACCTTGCCCAGCGGCATCATGCCGACGTTGTGGACGATGATCCCCTGCGCGATCATCACCCGCTTGTCGGTGATCACGATGCGTTCGATCCACCAGAGGATCGTGTTCGCGGTGAACCTCAGCACGGCGACGAGCGCCAGGTAGAACGCCACGTTGTCGACGATGACGTCCGCGCCGGCCGGTAGGTGGCCGTACTGGTCCAGCGCCTGCTCGACGCCCATGACGACGAGCAGGAACAGACCGGTCTGCAGCATGTGGTTGGCCATGACGGCCCAGTGCTGCCGCACGCGGATGACACGTCGCTCCGTTGGCAGGAGGTACTCGTCGATCTCCCGAGGAGCGAGCACGCGATCAGACCAAGCTGGTGACGAACGTGGAGACCGACTGAGCCGCGTTGTACAGGATGTTGCCCACGTTCTGGACCGAGCCCGCCGCCGCCTGCGGCGCGGTCACGACCAGAAAGATCCCCAGCGCTACCGCTAACAAGATCAGGAACTTGCGCACGTCCAGGACCATCCGTTCCGACCCGTTGGAACAACCTTCATCATTGGTACCGGACACCGGGGCACCCCGGTACCGGCACCCGAGCAGCGTACCGTCATTTCGAATGACCGACAGTAGCGAACATGTCGCCTGTGTGGGGGGAATCCTGCATGCCCCGGATGGGCGACTACTGCTGGTGCGCAGGGCGAACGCCCCCGGACGGGGGTTGTGGTCCATTCCGGGGGGCCGGGTGGAGGCCGGCGAGGACGACCACACCGCCGTCGTCCGGGAGATGTTCGAGGAGACCGGCCTGCACGTCGTGCCCGGCCGCGTCGCCGGTCGGGTCGTGGTCGGGCCCTACCGCATCGTCGACTACGTCTGCACGCTCGCCGGGCCCGCGCCCACGGCCACCCCGCTCCCGGTCGCCGGCGACGACGCCGCCGACGCCCGCTTCGTCGACCTCGCCGCCTTCCGTGACCTCCCGCGCACCGAGGGCCTCGAGGAGGCCCTCACCGCCTGGGGCTGCCTGCCGCGCCACTGAACGACAGGCGGCCGCTGAACGACGGGCGACAGCAGGCGCGCCCCGGCGGGGACGCTCAGAGCTGCGGTTCGGGACGCCCCGGCTGCTCGCCGCCGCGGGTGTCGCCGTACTTCTCCTTCGGCACCATGACCTTGCGCCGGAAGGTGCAGACGACCGTGCCGTCCTGCTTGTAGCCGCGCGTCTCGACATACACGACACCGCGGTCGTCCTTGGACTTCGACTCGGTCTTGTCGAGGACCTCGGTCTCGCCGTAGATCGTGTCCCCGTGGAAGGTCGGCTTCGTGTGCTTGAGCGACTCGACCTCGAGGTTCGCGATCGCCTTGCCCGACACGTCGGGCACCGACATGCCCAGCAGCAGCGAGTAGATGTAGTTGCCGACCACGACGTTCTTGCCGAAGTCGGTCGTCTCCCCGGCGTAGTGCGAGTCGAGGTGGAGCGGGTGGTGGTTCATCGTGAGGAGGCAGAACAGGTGGTCGTCGTACTCGGTGACCGTCTTGCCGGGCCAGTGCTTGTAGACCGCACCGACCTCGAACTCCTCGTAGTAGCGCCCGAACTGCACCGTTCACGCTCCCATCACACCGTCGATCAGTTGCGGGGGTAATCTATCGGGCGGCCCGCGCCGCGTGGCGCGGTCCGGCTCACACGTCCGCGGTCGGGGATCTCACAGTTCCCGATCATCCCGACACGTTTCGGCGCGGGTGTGCGACACAGAGAACGGCACGACCGGCAGCAGGGAGGTGAGTGCGGTGTCGTCTGAACCTCAGACACCGGTGAGTAGTACGTGCCGCCTCCCGCTGCCGATGGCCCGGACGTCGTCCGAAGGCTGATTCCCGTGGGAGGCGAGGCACACGCCCGGCGGTCGCACGGCGACCGCGCGTCCCGGCCCGTTCGCGGAGGTCCCTCCATGATGCCGTCGTTCTCCCAGCTCCGCCCGGCCATCCGGCCGAGCACCGTGCGCAGCCGCCGTGCCGAGCGGCGCGCCGCCGCCGAGGGTCCGGCCCCCAAGCTCCGCGTCCCGCTCTCGGCCTACGTCGTCGACTGCGGCGTCTACATCGACGGTGAGCGCCTGCCCGGCCGATGGCTGCACGACGAGGCGATCGCCGAGGTCCGCGAACGCGGCGAGGGCTTCGTCTGGATCGGCCTGCACGAGCCCGACGCCGAGCAGATCTCCGGCGTCGCCGACACGTTCGGCCTGCACGAGCTGGCCGTCGAGGACGCGGTGCACGCGCACAACCGCCCCAAGCTCGAGCGTTACGACGACACCATGTTCATGGTGTTCAAGACGGTCCGCTACGTCGGGCACGCCGACCCGACGACGACGAACGAGATCGTCGAGACCGGTGAGGTCATGGCGTTCCTCGGGCGCGACTTCGTGGTCACCGTCCGGCACGGCCGCTACTCCGGCCTGCGCGAGGTCCGGCGCCGCCTGGAGGAGGACCCCGAGCAGCTCGCGCTCGGCCCGGCCGCGGTGCTGCACGGGATCGCCGACCACGTCGTCGACACCTACATCGAGGTCTGCAGCCAGATCGAGGACGACATCGACGCCGTCGAGGCCGAGGTGTTCTCGCCGCGCTCGATGATGAACCCCGAGCAGATCTACGTGATGAAGCGCGAGGTCCTCGACCTGCGCCGCGCGGTGATGCCGCTGGTCGGGCCGATGCGCAAGCTGTCGGAGGGGTACAGCTCGCTGGTGCCCCACGACGTGCGCTCCTACTTCCGCGACGTCGACGACCACCTCGGCGGCGTCGCCGAACAGGTCGCCGGCTTCAACGAGCTCCTGACCACGCTGGTCGACGCCGTCCTGGCCAAGATCAGCATGCGGCAGAACAACGACATGCGGAAGATCACCGCCTACGCCGGCCTGATCTCGGTGCCGACGATGATCGCCGGTGTCTACGGCATGAACTTCGACAACATGCCCGAGCTGCACTGGGACTTCGGCTACCCGATGGTCCTGCTGGTCATCGCCGCGATCTGTGGGCTGCTGTACCGCAACTTCCGGCAGAACGGCTGGCTGTGAGCAGAGCCGGGGCCGCGTGCTCCGGGCGGTAGGTGAGCAGAGCCGCGGAGCCGCTCGGACCGACAGGTGAGCAGAGCCGCGGGGCCGCTCAGACCGAGGGGGATCCCTGCGGTGGGGTCGCCTCGTCGTCGTCCGGCCGGTCCGCGGCGCCACCGTGTCCCTGGCGCGGGCCCTGGTCGCCCGGGTGCGCCTCGTCGGTGTACGTCTCCTCGGAGCGCGCCTCGTCCGGGCCGACGTCGTCGGGCTGTGGAACCCCGACGCCGTCCGCGGCCTCCCGAGACTCGGCCTCCGCCGCGGCGGCCCGGGCCCGCGAGCGGGCCCGCTCCCCCACGACGTCCGGCTCGTCGGGACGCCGGCCGAGGAACGTGTGCACCAGGTGCTGCTGCACCCCGCCCATGGTCTGCACCCGGACGTCGACGAAGCCGGCCCGCTGCATGCGGTGCACCATCGTCGCGACGCCGCCGGCGGAACGGACCCTGCGGTAGCGGTAGCGCGAGAGCAGCGGCGCATGCCAGCGCAGCGACGCCATCGGCAGCAGGTAACCCCACGACGCCGACGCCCACCGGCTCCGGCTGCGGGCCCCGCCGACGGCGTAGTCGTGCACGGCGATGGGCGCGCCCGGCTTGAGCAGGGTGAGCAGCCGGCGCAGGCCGATCTCGGCGTCGGGCAGGTTGGACACCAGGTAGGCGGCGAGGATCCCGTCGAACGGACCCTCCACCCCGGCCTCGGCGAGGGTCTCCAGCCGGGAGTGCACGAACGTCACCCGCGGCGGCCAGTTCTTGCGGCGCGCGATCCCGAGCATCTCCGCGGACGCGTCGGCGGCGACGACCTCCGCTCCGGGGGCCGCGGTGAGCAGGGCCTCGGTGGAGGCGCCGGTGCCGCAGCCGACGTCGAGCAGCCGCAGCCCACCGCCGGACAGGCCCATCCGCGACGCCGACACCCGCAGGTGCGCGTGATAGCCGGGGATGGTCCGGACGTAGCCGTCGAAGAACTGCGCGACCCGGCCGTAGGCCCGGTGCACGGTGGCGGGGCGAATGTCCTCGCTCTGCCGTCCGTCAGCGTTCACACCGCGATCCTGCCTCGCGCGGCGCCGTGCCGGAACCCCGACGCGCCCGGGCCGCGGATCACGACGCGACGGTGCAGCGGCCAGGACAGGTCAGTGGCCCTGGCCGGGGGTGCCCATGGCGAGCCGGGCGAGCATCTCGCGGGCCCGCTCGGCGTTGCGGGGCTCGCAGAGCACGTCGTAGCGGCCGGCGACCATCTGGCTGGCCGACTGGAAGTCGCGGCGACCCTTGCTGGCGCTGTAGCCGGCCGCGGCGAACGCGAGCCCGAAGACCGCGCCGGAGACCAGGCCGACCAGGATCTGCAGGAACCCGCCGTCGGGCAGGAACAGGCTGAGCAGCAGGCCGACGAACAGGCCGAACCACGCCCCGGACGCCGCACCGGAGGCCAGCACGCTCCCCCAGGTCAGCCGCTTGATGATCCGCTCGACCAGCATGAGGTCGACGCCGACGATCGTCACGTCGCGCACCGGGAAGTCCGAGTCGGCGAGGTGGTCGACCGCGCGCTGGGCCTCCTCGTACGTCGCGTAGGACCCGACCGGCCACCCGGTCGGCGGGGTGGGCAGCTGCGGCAGGCCGGGTGCCGGCCGGCCGCCGATCGGGTTCGTCATCGTGCTCTCTCCTCGCCTACGACCCCGCCGGCGGGCGGGGGTGCCACTGCTCGCGGCGACCGGGATCGCCCGGTTCGCCCACCGTTGCAACGAACGACGGGTTCCGCGAGTGCCCGCCGAGCGTAGCGAGGGCCGCCACACCACGGCCGGGCGAGCACGGCCGCACCGGCGGGCGGGTGAGCACGCTTTGCTCTGCTCACCCACCCGTCTGCTCTGCTCACCTGCCGCCGAACGAGTGCGTGAGCAGAGCAAAGCGCGCCGGCACGTTCCGCCGATCGTGTGGGTGAGCAGAGCAAAGGGCGCTGCTAGCGCAGCTTGTAGTCCTTCAGCAGCCCCCGCGAGATGATCGTCTTCTGGATCTCCGAGGTGCCCTCGCCGATCAGCAGGAACGGCGCCTCGCGCATGAGCCGCTCGATCTCGTACTCCTTGGAGTAGCCGTAGCCGCCGTGGATGCGGAACGCGTCCTCGGTGACCTCCTTGCAGTACTCCGAGGCGATCATCTTGGCCATGCCGGCCTCGACGTCGTTGCGCTCGCCGCGGTCCTTCAGGCGGGCGGCGTTGACCATCATCAGGTGCGCGGCCTCGACCTTGGTCGCCATCTCGGCGAGCTTGAAGCTGATCGCCTGGTGCTGCGCGATCGGCTTGCCGAAGGTGGAGCGCTGCTGGGCGTACTCGATACCGAGCTCGAAGGCGCGGATCGCGATGCCGCAGGCGCGGGCCGCGACGTTGACCCGGCCGACCTCGACGCCGTCCATCATGTGCGCGAAGCCCTTGCCCCGCTCGCCGCCGAGGATCTGGTCACCGGAGATCCGGTAGTCCTTGAAGACGAGCTCGGTGGTGTCGACCCCCTTGTAGCCCATCTTGTCGATCTTGCCGGGAACGATGAGCCCGGGTGCGACCTCGCCGTAGCCGGCGGGCTTGTCGACCAGGAACGTGGTGAGGTTCTGGTACGGCTTCTCCGCACCCTCGTCGGTCTTGACCAGCACCGCGGTCAGGTTCGAGGTGCCGCCGTTGGTCAGCCACATCTTCGAGCCGTCGATCGTGTACTCGTCGTCGCCGGTCTCGACGGCCTTCGTCTTGATCGCGGCGACGTCGGAGCCGAGGTCGGGCTCGGACATCGAGAACGATCCGCGGGTCTCGCCCGTGGCCATCTTCGGCAGGTAGTGGTCCTTCTGCGCCGGGGTGCCGTGCTGGCGCAGCATGTACGCGACGATGAAGTGCGTGTTGATCACGCCGGAGACGCTCATCCAGCCCCGCGCGATCTCCTCGACGACCAGCGCGTAGGTCAGCAGCGACTCGCCCAGACCGCCGTACTCCTCCGGGATCATGAGGCCGAACAGCCCCATCTCCTTCATCCCGTCGACGATGTCCTGCGGGTACGCGTCCTCGTGCTCCAGCGTCGTGGCGTGCGGAATGATCTCCTTGTCCACGAACTGGCGGACCGTGGAGAGGATCTCCTCCTGGATCTCGGTCAGTCCGGTGGTACGGGCGAGCCGCGCCATCTGTGGTTCCTCCTGAGCGTCTCTGGTCAGTACGGGGTCGGCGGTGCCGGGGCACCGCGGCGGCTCACGCCTCCGGCGGGGTCCACTTGTCGTTGCGCGACATGCCCGCCGCGCGGCCCTTGCCGGAGATGACCAGGGCCATCTTGCGGCTGGCCTCGTCGATCATCTCGTCGCCGAGCATCGCGGCGCCCTTCTTGCCGCCGGCCTCGGAGGTGAACCACTCGTAGGCGTCGAGGATGTTCTCGGCGTGGTCGTAGTCCTCCTGCGACGGGGAGAACGTCTCGTTGGCGGCGTCGATCTGGCCCGGGTGCAGCACCCACTTGCCGTCGAAGCCCAGCGCGGCGGCGCGGCCGGCGATTCGGCTGAAGCCGTCGACGTCCTTGATCTGCAGGAACGGGCCGTCGATGGCCTGCAGGTCGTGCGCGCGGGCCGCCATCAGGATCGACATGAGGATGTAGTGGTAGGCGTCGCCGACGTCGTAGCCGGTCGGCTGCTCGCCCACGACCAGCGACTTCATGTTGATCGACGCCATGAAGTCGGCCGGGCCGAAGATGATCGTCTCGATCCGCGGCGACGCGGTCGCGATCTCGTTGACGTGGGTCAGGCCCAGCGCGTTCTCGATCTGCGCCTCGATGCCGATCTTCCCGACCTCGAGGCCGTTGGCCTTCTCGATCTGGGTCACCAGCAGGTCCAGCGCCACGACCTGCTGCGGCGTCTGCACCTTCGGCAGCATGATCGCGTCGAGGTTCGCGCCCGCACCCTCGACGACCTCGATGACGTCGCGGTAGGTCCACTCGGTCGTCCAGTCGTTGACCCGCACGACGCGGGCCTTCTCGCCCCAGCCGCCCTCGTTGAGCGCCTCGACGATCGTCGTGCGCGCCCCCGGCTTGGCCAGCGGGGCGCAGGCGTCCTCGAGGTCCAGGAAGACCTGGTCGGAGTTCAGCGTGCGCGCCTTGTCGATGAACTTCTGGCTCGAACCGGGTACGGCCAGGCAGGACCGGCGGGCGCGCTGCACACGGGATCCGGGGGTGGTGCTCACAGGCGGGCTCCTCGTCGAGTTCGTCCTCGCCCGCGCCGCCACCGACGGCACGGGCATCGCGTGATCCGTGACTCTGGCACGACCGCGCGCGACGCGCCCTGCCCAGGTGATTGGTTTCTCACCCGCAGGAGGTCAGACCCGGTTACTTGCGAGTTAGCCCTGTTCGGGAGGTGGGGTCAGGGAACCGCTGGCCACGGCCACGACCGAGCCGCCGACCCAGGTCCCGGTGACGCGCCCGTCCTCGGTCCGCACGCCCGCGTACAGCGTCGAGGGGCGGCCGATCTCCGCGCCCTGGCTGACGACGAAGTGGTGCTCGCCGTCGTCGGAGACCAGGCCGCGGTCGGCCAGGAACACCCCGAGCGCGACGGCGGCGGAGCCGGTCGCCGGGTCCTCGTCGACGCCGATGCCGTTGCCGAACATCCGCGCGTGCACCCGCTCGGCGGTGGCGTCGACCGCGGCGACCAACAGGCCGGTGCAGCCGCCGGTGGCCGTGGCGAGCGCGGCCGGGTGCGCGGCGGCGCGGGCCACCGCACCGGGCTGCACCAGCAGGATCGCGTAGTCCACGCCGGCGCCGGCGATGCCGGGGGCGGCGGCGCCGTCGACGTCGTCGGGGTCGAGCCCGGCCGCGGCGGCCAGCGCACCGGCGTCGAGGTCGCCGCCCAGGTGCGGGACGCCGCCCTCGATCCGGGCGCCGGTGCCGTCGACCTCGATCGGGAGCAGCCCGGCGCCGCACTCCTGGACCCGGTCGCCCGGCCCGATGGCGCCGTCGCGGGCCAGCACCCACGCCGTCCCGACGCTGGGGTGCCCGGCGAACGGCAGCTCCGCACCCGGGGTGAAGATCCGGACGCGGTAGTCGGCGTCGCCGGTCGGGTCCAGCGGGAACGCGGTCTCCGACAGGTTGAACTCGCGGGCGATCGCCTGCATCCGGGCCGTGGACAGCGACTCCGCGCCGCGCACGACGGCGAGCGGGTTGCCCGCGTAGGGCCGGTCGGTGAAGACGTCGACCACGTCGTACCGCAGGACCCCTGGGCTCGGGGACGCAGGGCGCGGGGACGTCGGGCGCGGGGACGTGGGCTCGTCGGGCGGGGTGTCGCTCACGTCCGGCGAGCCTAGGCGCATCCGATAACCCTCTGCTCACCTCCTCTCACCTCCTCGCGCCCCCGGCACATCTAGGCTCGTGACCATGGCCTCGGCACGGGTGTTCGTCGCGCGCATGGCCGGCCTGGCCGTCTTCGGCCCGGACGGCGAGCGGATCGGGAAGGTGCGCGACGTCGTCGTCACGTTGCGCGTCGACAGCTCCCCGCCCCGGGTGCTGGGGCTGGTGGTGGACCTGTCGTCGCGGCGGCGGATCTTCGTGCCGATGCTGCGGGTCGCCGACGTCGCGCCGACCGCGGCGACCCTGGCCACCGGGTCGGTCAACCTGCGCGCGTTCGACCAGCGGCCCAACGAGACCCTGGTGCTCGGCGAGCTGCTCGACTCCCCGGTCACCGTGCGGGAGTCCGACGCCACGGGCACCGTCGTCGACGCCGCGATCGAGCCGACCCGCACCCGCGACTGGGCGATCACGAAGGTCGCCGTCCGGCACCGGCGCACCCGGCTGGCCCGTCGCGCCCGGGTCGAGGTGTACAGCTGGGAGTCCGTCTCCGGGCTCGACGTCGCCGCCGCCCGCGGCGCGGACCGGCTGCTCGCGGTGTTCGACGCGATGCGCCCGGCCGACGTCGCCGCCGCGCTGTCCAAGCTGCCCGAGGAGCGCCAGCGCCAGGTCGTCGACGCCCTCGACGACGAGCGCCTCGCCGACGTGTTCGAGGAGCTGTCCGAGGCCGACCAGCGCGAGCTGCTGGCCTACCTCGACGAGGACCGCGCCGCCGACGTCCTGGAGGCCATGTCCCCCGACGACGCCGCCGACCTGCTCGGCGAGCTGTCCGACGACGAGGCCGGCCGGTTGCTGGAGCTCATGGAGCCCGGCGAGTCCGAACCGGTCCGCCGGCTGCTGCGCTACGAGTGGGACACCGCGGGCGGCCTGATGACCCCGGAGCCGATCACGCTGGGCCCGGACGCGACCGTCGCCGAGGCCCTCGCCCGGGTCCGCAACCCCGAGGTGCCGGCGGCGCTGGCGAGCATGGTGTTCGTCGTCCGGCCCCCGACGGCGACGCCGACCGGGCGCTACCTGGGCTGCGTGCACGCCCAGCAGCTGCTGCGTGCGGCGCCGTTCGAGCTGGTCGCAGGCATGGTCGACACCGAGCTGGCGCAGCTGGGCCCGGACGCGGGCCTCGGCGAGGTGACCCGCTACTTCGCCACCTACAACCTGGTCGCGGGCCCGGTCGTCGACCCGGAGGAGCACCTGCTGGGCGCGGTCACCGTCGACGACGTGCTGGATCATCTGCTGCCGTCGGGCTGGCGGGACCGGGACTCGGCGACCGTGCGGGCCCACCAGGTCGACCCGGATGTTCTCGACGCGGAGGGGGTCTCCGGTGCCTGAGCCGCACTACGGACGCCGGCTGGACCAGCCGCGCGTCGCCCGCCGACGGTTCGAGGTCGATCCCGACGGCTTCGCCCGTATCTCCGAGCGGATCGCGCGCTTCCTCGGGACCGGGCGGTTCCTCGCGATCCAGACCGTGATCGTCACGGTGTGGATCGCGCTGAACCTGCTCTCCTGGCAGCTGCAGTGGGACCCGTACCCGTTCATCCTGCTCAACCTGGCGTTCTCCACCCAGGCCGCCTACGCCGCACCACTGATCCTGCTCGCCCAGAACCGGCAGGACGACCGCGACCGGATCGCGCTGGAGGAGGACCGGCGCCGCGCGGAACGGACCAAGGCCGACACCGAGTTCCTGGCCCGGGAGCTGGCCGCGCTGCGCCTGGCCGTCGGGGAGACGGCGTCGCGGGACTACCTGCGCGGCGAGCTGGACCGGCTCGGCGAGCGGCTCGACGACGCCGTTGCGCGGGCCGTCTCCCGCTCGACCGGCGAACCGGGGACCGAGGGGACGGAGCTGTCCGAGCCCGCGACCGACGGCCGCAAGGACGGGAAGAAGGCGCGCAAGCGCGGGGTCAAGGGACCAGCTTCCGGCTGATCCGCTCCAGGGCGGTGAGATCGGCGTCGTCGAGCCGGTCCGCGAAGTGCTCCCGGATGCCACGCATGTGGGTGACGGCGGCGACCCGCAGCCGCTCGTACCCGGCGACGGTGAGCTCGGCGCTGACGCCGCGGCCGTCGTCGGCGACCTTGGAGCGGGTGACCAGGGCGGCGCGCTCGAGCCGGTCGACCAGGCGGGTGACCCCGGAGCGGGACAGCAGCACGGCGTCGGCCAGCTCGGTCATCCGCAGCCGGTGCCCGGGCGCCTCGGAGAGCTGGACCAGCACGTCGTAGGCGGCCAGGGACAGGCGCTGCTCGACCTCCAGCTCCACCTCGAGCGCCTTGGTGATGCCCGAGTGCGCCCGCAGGAAGCTGCGCCAGGACGCCAGCTCGGCCGGCGTCGGGACGGCTCGGCGACGCCCGGACCCGGTCGGGGCTGCAGGGGCGGCGATGTCGTCCACCGGAGTGATCCTAGGAGACACCGGTTGCGCACGGAACGCGACCGGCCGTGACGACGGTGCGGCCGGTCACCGGAGGCGGCGGCGCGGGGGCGCACTCGGCGACGGCACGTAGCATGGAGAGGTCTCGAATGGGAGAGAGGTCGTTCCACGCCATGTCCGTCACCGGCAGCACCAGCACCGTCGAGGATGCGGTCCGGGCCGCGCTCGGCAAGGTCGAGGACCCCGAGATCCACAAGCCCATCACCGAGCTGGGGATGGTCAAGAGCGTCGCCGTCTCCGCCGACGGGCTCGCCGAGGTCGGCGTGTACCTGACCGTGGCCGGCTGCCCGATGCGCGAGACCATCACCTCGCGCGTGACCGACGCGGTGTCGCAGGTCCCCGGCGTCGAGCGGGTCGAGGTCGAGCTCGACGTCATGAGCGACGAGCAGCGCACCGAGCTGCGCAAGTCGCTGCGCGGCGACTCCGAGGAGCCGGTGATCCCGTTCGCGCAGCCGGGCTCGCTGACCCGCGTGTACTGCGTCGCGTCCGGCAAGGGCGGCGTCGGCAAGTCCTCGGTCACGGTGAACCTGGCCGCGGCACTCGCCCGGCGCGGGCTGAAGGTGGGCGTGGTCGACGCCGACATCTACGGCCACTCGGTGCCGCGGATGCTCGGCGCGAGCGACCGGCCCACCAAGGTCGAAGAGATGATCATGCCGCCGCAGGCGCACGGCGTGAAGGTCATCTCGATCGGCATGTTCACCGACGGCAACACCCCGGTCGTCTGGCGCGGGCCGATGCTGCACCGTGCGCTGCAGCAGTTCCTGTCCGACGTGTTCTGGGGCGACCTCGACGTGCTGCTGCTGGACCTGCCCCCGGGCACCGGTGACGTCGCGATCTCCACCGCGCAGCTGATCCCGAACGCGGAGCTGCTGGTCGTCACCACGCCGCAGCAGGCCGCGGCCGAGGTCGCCGAGCGCGCCGGGTCGATCTCGCTGCAGACGCGCCAGCGGCTGGCCGGGGTCGTCGAGAACATGTCCTGGATGGAGATGCCCGACGGCACCCGCGCCGAGATCTTCGGCTCCGGCGGCGGACGCACCGTCGCGGAGTCGCTGAGCCGCTCGCTCGGCGCGCACGTACCGCTGCTCGGCCAGGTGCCGCTGGAGCCGGCGCTGCGCGAGGGCGGCGACGCCGGGAACCCGATCGTGCTGGGGCAGCCGGACTCCCCGGCCGCGCAGGCGCTCGACTCGATCGCGGAGAAGCTGTCGGTGCGGGCCCGCGGGCTGGCGGGGATGAGCCTGAACATCTCCCCCGCCGGGCGCTGAGGTCCCGCGGACCCCGCCCCGTACGGCACCCCGCACGGACGACACACACGAGGCCCCGCCCACCGGATCCGGTGGGCGGGGCCTCGTGCTTTCTCGGTCCCCCGGGGGTCCGGTCAGCTCAGGGCGTCGTTGAGCGCCTTGGTCCAGAGTGCCAGGCCCTCGTCGATCTGGTCGGCGGTGACGACCAGCGGCGGGATCATCCGGACGATGTTGCCGAAGACGCCGCAGGTGAGCAGGAGCAGGCCCTGCGCGGCCGCGGCGGCGTGCACCTTGGCCGCGGTGGCGCCGTCGGGGCGGCCGTCGGCGTCGACGAACTCGATGCCGACCATGAGGCCGCGGCCGCGGACGTCGCCGATGGCCGGGACGTTCTCGGCGGACTCCCGGACGCCGGCGAGCAGCCGCTCGCCCTGCACGCGGGCGTTCTCGACCAGGCCCTCCTGCTCGACGACGTCGAGGGTCGCCAGCGCCGCGGCGCAGGCGACGGCGTTGCCGCCGTAGGTGCCGCCCTGCGAGCCCGGCCAGGCCTTCTCCATCAGCGCGGTCGGCGCGGCGATCGCCGAGAGCGGGAAGCCCGACGCCAGGCCCTTGGCGGTCACGATGATGTCCGGGGTGAAGCCCTCGGCGTGCTGGTGGCCCCAGAACCTGCCGGTGCGCCCGTAGCCGGTCTGGACCTCGTCGGCGATGATCAGGATGCCGTGCTTGTCGGCGCGCTCGCGCAGGCCGCGCAGGAACGCGGCGGGGGTCGGGACGTAGCCGCCCTCGCCGAGCACGGGCTCGATGATGAACGCGGCGACGTCCGACGCCGGCGCGGAGCTGGCGAGCACCCGGTCCAGCTCGCGCAGCGCGAACTCGACGGTCTCCTCCTCGCTCCAGCCGTAGCGGTAGGCGAACGGGAACGGCGAGAACGCGACGCCGCCCATCATCGGCCCGATCCCGGCGCGGATCTTCGCCCCGGACGTGGTCAGCGCAGCGGCGCCGAACGTACGGCCGTGGAAGCCGCCCTCGAACGCGACGATCGTGGACCGGCCGGTGGCCTGGCGAGCGAGCCGCACCGACGCCTCGACGGCCTCGGAGCCGGAGTTGGTGAAGAACACCGAGTCGATGCCCTCGGGCAGGACCTCACCGAGCCGGTCGGCCAGCTTCAGCAGCGGCTGGTGCATGACGGTCGTGTACTGACCGTGGATCAGCGTCCCGACCTGCTCCTGCGCGGCCTGCACCACCGTGGGATGGCAGTGCCCGGTGGACGTGACGCCGATGCCTGCGGTGAAGTCGAGGTACCGGCGGTCATCGGTGTCGTACAGGTACACACCCTCACCGCGGGCGGCCTGGACCGGGGTGGCCTGCTTCAGCAGCGGGGACAGCTGTGCCATGGGTTCGCAGCTCCTGGAGGTGTCGGGGCGCGGTCGTCGGATTCCGGATCCTGCATCCGGAACCACGGTTGTCGAGTTGTCGACAATCGTAGGGAAGCACGTCCGGGCGGGCTCGGGCAAGGGGCGGCGCGGGCCCGCTTTGCTCTGCTCACCTCTACGCATCACCCCTGGTTCGGGCCGTCGCTCGGCTCTGCTCACCCCGCGCAGAGCGGGTACCGCCCCGGAGTCGGCGCCGGCGGGCCGTCCTCAACCGGGCCGGGACCGGCCGACCGGCCCGGAGCTGCTGCGCCGAGGTGAGCAGCACCGGGAAACCCCGTTGAGCTGGGGTGATGCGTAGAGGTGAGCAGAGCAAAGGCGCCCCACAGCGCCCGGCCCCGGCGCCCGCCGGACACCCTCCCGGACGGTCGAGACGATCATGCCAATGCGGCGGCGACCACCAGCAGGACCGGGACCGAGACGATCGTCGTCGTCAGGCTCGCGTCGCGGGCGAGGGCGACGGCGCGGTCGTAGCGCATGGCGTAGCCGAAGACGTTCTGTGCGGTGGGCAGCGCCGCGCACACCACGGCGGCGAGCAGCGGCGGGCCGGACAGGCCGAGCAGGCCGCCGGCGAGGCCCCACGCGATCAGCGGGTGCGCGACGTTCTTGATCGCGACCACCCACCACAGCGAGGGGCCGGTGTCACCGGTGCCCGGACGCCGGGCACCGTGCAGCGAGATCCCGAACGCCAGCAGCATCGCCGGCACCGCCAGGTCGGCGATCAGCTCGACCGGCGCGGCGACCGGCCCGGGGATCCTCAGCCCGGTCGCGGACACGATCAGACCGAGCGCGGTGGCGACCGCGATCGGGTTGCGGGCGGGCGCGAGCACCAGCCGCCACCAGCTGGGACGTTCGCCGCGGCCGTCGCCGGGCAGCACGTCCATCAGCGTCGTGAACAGCGGCGTGAGCACCGCGAGCTGGAACAGCAGCACCGGGGCGACCGCGGCAGGGTTGCCGAGTACGTAGGTGACGATCGGGATGCCGAGGTTGCCGGCGTTGACGTAGCCCGACGCCATCGAGCCGACGACGGTCTCCCCCGCCGGGCGCCGCCGGGCCAGCGCGACCGGCACGAACAGCAGGCAGGCCAGCGAGCTGGTCACGGCGGTGACCACCAGCGCCGAGGACAGCACCGCACGGACGTCGGAGTGCGCGAGCGTGGTGAACAGCAGCGCCGGCGTCGCGACGAAGAACGCCGTGCGCGACAGCACCCGCGCGCCTTGGTCGCCGAGGACGCGCTGCCGCCCGAGCAGGTACCCGACCCCGACGACGACGCCGATGACCAGGAAACCCTCGAGCACACCCGCCACGGTTGGCGATGCTACGGACCCCGACGAATCAGGCGGCTCCGGGCATCGCGGACAGGATCCGGTTCACCGCGTCGTCCATGTGCACGCCGAGCCGGTCCAGCAGCAGCTCCGCGCGGCCGTCGCGCACGGCGTCGCGCAGCCCCTGGTGCTCGGCGACCAGCTCGGCCGCCGGCGGGGCGTTGCGCTGGAACGCGGCCAGGCACATCCGTGTCTCGACGAGCAGCCCCTCGGCCATCCGGCGCAGCCGCGGGCTCCCGGACGCCGCGACCAGCGCGGCATGGAAGTCGTGGTCGGCGTCGGCGATCGCGACGGAGTCGCCGACCGTGGCCGCGGCCTGCATGGAGCCGAGCGGGACGTCGAGCGCAGCGACGGCCGCGTCCCGGCTGCCCGCCAGCACCTGCAGTGCGGCGGCCCGTTCGACGGCGGTGCGGGCCAGGTAGACGTCGCGGACGTCGTCGGGACCGAGCTCGCGCACGAACAGCCCGCGGTGCCGCTCGCTGCGCAGCAGCCCCTCGGCGACGAGCCGCTGCATCGCCTCGCGCAGCGGCCCGCGGCTGACGCCGAGCCGGTTCGCGAGCTCGACCTCACCGAGCTGGGTGCCCGGCGCGAACGTGCCTCGCATGATCGCCGCGCGGATCCGGTCCGCCACGATCTCGGCGGTGGAACGCCGGCTGACCGGCTCGATCTCCGAGACGTCCAGGCCCATCAGGTCACCCCTTCGCGAACAACGTCCCCAGCCCGGATCGGCGCACGTCGGCACCGGCCAGGCGCAGCCCCTGCCAGATGCTGACCTGGTTCGCGGTCAGTACCGGCTTGCCGAGCCGGAAGTCCAGCGCGTCCAGGACGTCCACGGTGTGCAGCGCCGTGTCCGGCAACAGCACCGCGTCGGCCTGCGGCGCGTCCGACGACACCGCGTCGGCGAACTCCACCACCGTCTCCCCGGGCAGCGTCCCCACCTCGGCGGCGGTGATGATGTCGCGCGCCGAGATCGTCAGCACCGAGATCCCGAAGTGGGTCAGGAACTGCACGAACGCGCCCGCGACGTCCGGCGGGTAGGTCGCCCCCAGCGCGACGGAGCTGACCCCGAGACGCCGGCAGGCGTCGACGAACGCGAACGACGTGCTCGACGCCGGGACGCCCGCCGTCCTCTGCAGCGCCGCGACCTGCTGCGCCGCGCCGTCCGGTCCGAAGATGAAGCTGCCCGACGTACAGGCCCAGACGATCGAGTCCAGCGGGCCCGCCTCCTCGGCGAGCTCTCGGGCGCCCTCGGCGAGGACGTCGTCGCCGCCGATGTCGAGCAGCGCGTCCTCGCGGTGGGCGTCCACCTTCATCTCGGTGTGCACGAGCGGGAGCCGGCTGCCGTCGTCGAGCAGCTTCTCCGCACGCGGGTAGTCGTCCTCGGCCGAGTAGCCGGGGTACAGGATGCCGATCGTGCTCATATTGTGGACATTCCTACAGATTCCTCGGGCAGGCAAGTGGGTGGATCGCCCGGCTTCCAGGACTCGAGCAGCCGCCCGCTCCCGACCGCGGCACGGTCGATCTTGCGGCAGGCGTCCCACATCGTGACCTGGTTCGCCGTGATCACCGGCTTGCCCAGCGTGCGTTCCAGGGACTCGATCGCGTCGTAGGTCGGCAGGTTGGTGCAGGAGATGAACACCGCCTGCGCCTCCGGCCGGTCGACCGACCGGGCGATCTCGACGACGCGCGCCGGCGTCGTCCGCCAGATGTTGCCGACCAGCCCGAGACCCGCGCTCGCAACGGTCTCGACGTGGTGGTCGGCCAGGAAGGTGACCAGGCGTTCGGTCACCGACGCGACGTACGGGGTGGCGATCGCAACTCTGCTCACCCCCAGCACCGCGAGGGCCTCCACCAGCGCACCGCTGGTCGTCGACGCCCGCGGGGCGCCGGCGTCGAGGATCGTGCGGTGCAGGACGTACTCGGCCGCGGCGCCGGCGACGAAGCTGCCCGAGGTGCAGGCGTAGCTCACGACCCCGGGGCGCGGGGTGAGGACGTCGCGGGTCGCCTGGCGCACCGGGCGCCGGTCGGCGATCGCCTCCGCCATCTCCACCGTCATCGCCGTCGTCAGGAACGGCATCCGGGTCAGGTAGAGCGACGTGTCGTCCGGGGCCCAGCGCCACATCTCGCGGTCGAGGGCGAAGTCGAACGGCGCGATCACCCCGATGCCGGGCGCGTCGCCGCCGTCCCCGTCGCCGGGGACCTCGTGCCCGGCCGACAGCTCGACGTGCACGGTCCTACTCCTCGACGCGGGAGTAGACGAGCCGCTCCCCCACGCTGCCCGAGCGCCACACGTCGTGGCACGCGGTGGCCATGGCGTCGAACCCGTCGACGATCGTGGCGAACACGTTGCCGGGGACCCACCCGACGTCGCCGTTGAGCAGCAGGTTGTTGCGCCCGTAGAAGATCGCGAGGTCGATGCCACCCGCCTCGGCGTCGATGCCCTGGTCGTCCTTGAACGCGGCGTCGAGCATGCCGCCGTGGAAGTCGAAGTAGCAGACGTCGGCGGGGATCGGGGTGATCGTCGGGTTCTCCTGCCCGATCCGCGGCCCGAACCGGCGGACGATCGTGTAGACCTCGTTGCGCGCGTACTTGGCGTGCTGGGCCTCGCCACCCAGCGGCCCGTCGGCCAGTGCCTGCCACACCGCGGCGGTCGTCCGCGGCGCCTCCTTCTCCAGCAGCTCGGCAGTGCAGGCGACACCGCGCTTCTCCAGCGCGATCCTGATCAGCTTGGCCATCGGGCCTCCTCTCACGGGGTCCTCACGCGCCCTCGGACGACGCGGATTGTTGACAATCGTAGGGTCGCTTCCTAGCGTGTCAACGCCCCCGACGACCTCCCCACCGACAGGACTCTCGTTGCCGGTTTCCGCTGGTCAGGACCCCATTACCGTCACCGTTCTGCACGGTGGCGAGACACCGCCGAAGCTCGTGGACAAGGCCGGTGGTGACGTAGATCTCCGGCTGGCGGACGGCCCCGGCGAGCTCGCCGCGGCGTTGCCCGGCAGCGACGCCCTGCTCACCTGGGACTTCCTCACCGACGCCGTCAAGGAGGTCTGGACCGACGAGATCACCACCGACCTGCGCTGGGTGCACACCGCCAGCGCCGGGGTGGACCGGGTGGCGTTCCCCGAGCTGCTCGCCGCGCCGGTGACGCTGACGAACTCCCGCGGGGTGTTCGACCGGCCGATCGCGGAGTACGTGCTCGGGGCGGTGCTCGCGTTCGCCAAGGACACCGCGCGGTCACTGCGGCTGCAGCAGGACCGCACGTGGCGCCACCGCGAGACCGAGTCCGTCGCCGGGAAGGTCGCGACGGTCGTCGGGAGCGGTCCGATCGGACGGGCGACCGCGGACCTGCTGGGCGCCGCGGGGCTCGCGGTTCGGCTGGTCGGGCGGCGCGCCGCCGACGGCGTCCACGCCTTCGACGAGCTGCCGGACCTGTTGCCCGACACCGACTTCCTCGTGCTGGCGGCGCCGCTGACCGACGCGACCCGCGGCATGCTGGACGACCGGGCGCTGGGGCTGCTTCCCCGGCGGGCCCGGGTGATCAACGTGGGGCGGGGGCCGCTCGTCGTCACCGACGACCTGATCGCCGCCCTGGCCGACGAGCGGATCGCCGGCGCCGCGCTCGACGTGTTCGAGACCGAGCCGCTGCCGTCGGACTCGCCGTTGTGGGCGATGGAGAACGTGCTGGTGACCCCGCACATGTCCGGCGACGTCGTCGGGTGGAAGGACATGCTCGTCGACCTGTTCGTCGACAACCTGACGCGCTTCCGGGACGGCCGGGAGCTGCGCAACGTGGTGGACCCCGAACGCGGGTACGTGAGCACCTCCGGAGGAGACGCGTGAGCGAGACGACGGCCGACCTGAGCGCCACCGAGCTGCTGGCGGGCTACCGCACCGGGGAGATCTCACCGGTGCAGGCGACCCGCGACGCGCTGGACCGCATCGAGCAGCACGACGGCGCGGTCAACGCGTTCTGCCTGGTCGACGCGGACTCCGCGCTGTCGCAGGCCAAGGACTCCGAGGCCCGCTGGCAGGCCGGGGAGCCGGTCGGGCCGCTCGACGGCGTCCCGACCTCGATCAAGGACATGCTGCTCACGATCGGCTGGCCGACCCGCAAGGGCTCGACGACGACCTCCGCGGAGGGCCCGTTCGAGGTCGACGGCCCGCCGGTCGCGCGGGTCCGCGCCGCCGGGGCGGTGCTGCTCGGCAAGAACACCACGCCCGAGCTGGCGTGGAAGGGCGTCACCGACTCGCCGCTGACCGGCGTCACGACCAACCCGTGGGACCCGACACTGACCGCGGGCGGGTCGTCGGGGGGCAGCGCGTCGGCCGTCGGGCTCGGGATGGGGCAGCTCTCGCTGGGCACCGACGCCGGTGGCTCGGTCCGGATCCCGGCCGCGTTCACCGGGACCGTCGCGCACAAGCCGACCTACGGCCGGATCGCGCACTACCCCGGCTCGGCGTTCGGGACACTCGCGCACGTCGGGCCGATGACCCGCACCGTCGGCGACGCGGCCCTGCTCTACGACGTCGTCGCCCGGCCCGACACCCGCGACCCGTGGGTGGACGGCCCGCTGGTCGAGTCGGCCGTCGAGCGGCTGGCGGGCGGCGCGCAGGGCCTGAAGATCGGTTTCTCGCCGACCCTGGGATATGTCGACGTCGACCCGGAGATCGCCGCGCTGGTCGCCGAGGCCGCCGCGGTGTTCGCCCGCGAGCTGGGCGCGACCGTCGAGAACGCCGACCCCGGATTCGCCGACCCGATCGACCCGTTCCACACGCTGTGGTTCGCCGCGGCCGCGAAGTCCCTCGAGCCGATCCCGGCAGAGAAGCGGGCCGCGATGGACCCGGCGCTGGTCGCGATCGCCGAGCTGGGCGAGCAGGTCTCCGCGCTGGACTACCTGGGGGCGATGGCCGTGCGCAACGAGCTCGGCACGCTGATGGGCGGGTTCCACGACGAGTACGACCTGCTGATCACCCCGACGCTGCCGATCCCCGCCTTCGAGGGCGGACGCGAGGTGCCGGAGGGCTGGCCGCAGCCGCGCTGGACGTCGTGGACGCCGTTCACCTATCCGTTCAACATGACCCAGCAGCCGGCGACGTCGGTGCCGTGCGGGTTCACCTCGTCCGGGCTGCCTGTGGGGCTGCAGATCGTCGGGCCGCGGCACGCCGACGCCACCGTCCTGGCCGCCGCCCACGCCTACGAGCAGGCGACCGAGCACCACCGCCGCCGCCCCGCCCTGCTGGGCTGAACGGAGTAACCCGGTCTGGTCGAGCGGCCGGCCCGCCCTGGGAGGCGGTCCGGCCGCTTTGCTCTGCTCACCTCGACGCATCACCCTCGCTGAGCTGGGCGGATGCAACCGCTACGGCTCTGCTCACTGCTCTGCGGCAGGCCCGCCCGGCTCTGCTCACCGACGGGGTTCCGAGCAGTGTCCGGGTGCGGGACGGCCTAGGTGAGCAGAGCAGAGCACGGCGGGTGAGCTGGGGTGATGCGTAACGGTGAGCAGAGCAAAGCGCCGCAGGTGTCACCCCGCCGGCGGCCCCAGAGAGGGGCGTCGACGATCAGGTCGCGTCGGGGTCGACCGGGGGGCGCTCACCGGAGGTCAGCGGCGGCTCCGGTGCGCGAGCGGGCGTGACGCCGCCGGGCCCGGAACCGTTGGACACGGAGCCGTTCGCGGCCGCACCGTTCGTCCCTGCACCGTTCGTCCCCGCACCGTTCGCGGCGGCGCCCGCGGCCGCGCCTCCGGCGACGGCACCACCGGCCGCGGCAGCGCCGTTCACACCGTTCGCGGACCCGCTGAGCGGACCGTCGTCGGCGAACAGGCTGCGGGTGATCGCGGTACGCGGGTTGAGCGAGCGCAGGCTACGGAGGTCGTTGAGCGGCTCACGCAGCGACTCGTACTCCGGGCCCAGCTCGGTCTTCAGATGGTCGCGCGCCCCGGTCGCGTACTCGCGGACCTGCCGGACGGCGTTGCCGAGCCAGCGCGCAGCGTCCGGAAGGCGCTCCGGGCCCAGGATGAACAGGCCGGCCACCACGAGGACCAGCAGCTCGGGCAGCCCGATGTTCTCGAACACGACCTCAGAGTACGCAGCCCGATGTGAGACCTCGGTCGGGATCGGCTTCGGAGCCGGTGAACTCCTGGTGCGAACGGCGCCTCGGGCCGTCCCGCTCAGCGTTGCCCGAGCGTCGCGGTCACCGTCAGCGGACGGCCCTGGCGCACCAACCCGACGGGCACCTGCTCCCCCGGCTTGTGCTCGCGCACCGCGACGACCAGCTCGTCGGCCCCGGCGATGTGCCGCCCGGCCACCGAGACGACGACGTCGCCCTCGGCGATCCCGGCCGCGGCCGCCGGGCCGTCCCCGACGACGTTCTGCACCTGAGCACCGTCGTCGGAGCCGTCGGTCACCGAGCGCGCGTTGACCCCGAGGTCGGCGTGCACGACGCGCCCGGTGCGGATCAGCTCCTCGGCGACCGCGCGCGCGGTGTCGATCGGGATCGCGAACCCGAGGCCGATCGAGCCGCCCTGCCCGCCGCCGGACTGACCGGAGTCCGCGCTGCGGATCGCGGTGTTGACCCCCACGACGGCGCCGGCCGCGTCCACCAGCGGGCCACCGGAGTTGCCGGGGTTGATCGCGGCGTCGGTCTGGACGGCGTCGATGACCGCGTCCCCGGCGCTGCCCTCCGGGTCGAGACGCAGCGGCCGGTTCACCGCGGACACGATGCCGGTCGTCACGGTCCCGGTCAGCCCGAACGGCGACCCGATCGCGACGACCCCGTCCCCGACCGCGAGGTCGGCCGACCGGCCGATCGCGGCCACCGTCGGGTTCGCGACCGGCACCTTGACCACGGCGAGGTCGGTCATCGGGTCGGCGCCCACGACCGAGGCGGGGTGCCGGGACCCGTCGGAGAACACGGCCTCGACGCGTCCCTGCCCGGGTCCGAGCGCCGGCGCGACGACGTGGTTGTTGGTCAGCACGTAGCCCTGGGGGTCGATGACGACGCCGGAGCCGTTCCCGGCCTGGTTCCCGACCGTCACCTCCAGCGATACGACGGCGGGCAGCACCCGTCCGGCGACGTCCGGGACCGAGCCGGGCGGACGTTCCTTCGCCTCGCCGGTGGACGCGAGGACCGCGCCGGGGCTGGTCAGCGAGTCGGCGCCGGACGCGACCCAGTGCCCGACGAGGCCACCGAGCGCCCCGATCGCCAGCGCGAGCACGCCGAGCAGCGCGAGCGCACGCGGGGCGACGCGGCCTCCGAAGAGCACCTCGCGGACGCTGAGCCGCGGCCCGGCCGGTCGGTCGGCGGCGGGCGCGGGTGTGTCGTCACCGGGCGGCGGGGCCGCGACGACAGGGGTGTCCGGGTCCCGCCAGGGGTCGGTGGCGGAGCCGCCGGGCCAGAACGGGGCGTCGTCGCCACCGGGCTGCGCGGCTCTGCTCACCTCCTCCGAGGGCGGTCGCTGCAGGCCCCCGTCGGTGTCCGGGCGGCCGAACGCGCGTGCGACGGCGGCGGTCGGCGGCGGCGCGGCCGGGGCGGCACCGTTCGTGGTCCCGTTCGTGGCCGCTGCGTGGTCGCCGGCCCGGTCGAACCCGCTCGTGACGCCGTCGGGCCTGCCGAACGCGGCACGCTCGGCCGGATCGGTCGCAGGCCGGTCCAGCCCACGCGGCTCGAGCCGTTCCGGGGCGGGGTCCGCGGTCGCGGGACGGATCCCGGCGCCCGACGACCCCGTGTGCTCGTCGCTCATCGACGCCCCGGGGTCGTCGGCGTCGGGCCGGGCACGGCTCGGGACACGATCGGGCACACCACCCGCCCAGACTGCCGGGCGGGCGGTGAAGTCCCTGTCACGGAAACACTCCGGCACCACGCCCGACGATCACGACCGGGTGCCCCGACCGGCACCGGGACCGGCGGGGACTAGCGCGGCGGGAGCCCGGCGTCGCGAACCGCGCCCGAGCCCGGAACGAACGGGGCGTCCGAGGCCGTACCGGAGCCGGTGCCACCGGCGGGCGGGGCCCCGGTCGTCGCACCGGCCACCGTGCTCCCGGGCGCCACCGCGTTCGACGACGGCGCTGCGCCCGGCCGGGCCCGTCCCGGCTGAACCGGGTTGACCGACAGGCGGGCGACCGCGGGCGTCGCCGAGGCCGGTCCCGGCGCGCCCGGTGCGGCGGGCCCGGATCCGGTCGCGGCGGGCAACCCGAACGCGAGCGCGCCGAGCGCCAGCCCGGACACCGCGGCGCCGGTGCCGAGCTTGACCCGGCGCGAGCGGCGGGACCCGCGCTGCGGGACGCCCTCGGGACGCAGGACGGCCACGAGCTCGCCGGAGCCGGTCAGCGCGAGGCCTGCCGGGAGTCCGGGCAGCTCGGTGTCCTGCGGGATCGAGTGCAGCGCCGAGAGCAGTGACGGCGGCAGCGTGGGCGCGTCGGCACCGCGTAGCGCGGAACGGGCCCGGCGCTGCGCGGTGACCTCGTTCGCGCACTCCGGGCAGGTGTCGAGATGCCGAACCGCGCGGTCGTGCGGGCCCGCGGCGAGCTCGCCGTCGACGTAGGCCACGACCGCCTCGAGGGTGAGGTGGTCCTGCCCCCAGTCCGGGGGCACGACCTGGAAGCGGCGTCGATCGCTCACGGGATCAACTCTGCCACCGGGGTGCTCCGCCGTGCCACCGCCTCCTCGGCGGGGCCGGCGGCGTCCGCGGCGTCGGCGGCGGCGCGGTGGCGCTCCAGCGACGCGCGCAGCGCGGTCCGGCCGCGGTGGATCCGGCTGCGCACGGTGCCCAGCTTCACCCCGAGCGTCGCGCCGATCTCCTCGTAGGACAGTCCCTCGACGTCGCACAGGACGACCGCGACGCGGAAGTCCGGCGGCAGCTCGTCGAGCGCGGCCTGCAGGTGCGGGTCGAGGTGGTTGATCGCGAACACGGTCTCGGGCTCGGGACCGCCGCCGGGGAGCCGCTCGGTGTCGTCGGGCAGACCCTCCATCCGGAGCCGGGCGCGGCGGCGCACCATGTCCAGGAACAGGTTCGTGGTGATCCGGTGCAGCCAGCCCTCGAACGTGCCGGGGGTGTAGTTGGCGAGGGACCGGAACACCCGGATGAACGTCTCCTGGGTCAGGTCCTCGGCGTCGTGCTGGTTCCCCGACAGCCGGAAGGCCAGCCGGTAGACCCGGTCGGCGTGCTCACGGACGACCTCGTCCCAGCTGGGCGGGGTCCAGTCGTTGGCCGGCATCGCGGTAGGGCACCTCCACTGCGGCCGCGGGGGTGTCTCCGCGGATCGTTGTCGCACTAGAGAGTGCACTCGCCCGATGAGTACCGTGTGAAACGCATCTGAGAGAACTCTGTGAATACTCGTCCCGTTAATCTTGGTCCATGACGACTCCCGCGGGCGCCGGCGCGTACGCCGAGACCTACCTCGTCGAGGACGAGGTGCTGGGACGCGCACGCGCGGCCGGCGACGCGGCGGGGGCCCATCCGATCACCCCCGCCGGTGGCGCGACCCTGTCGGTACTGGCCGCGACGATCGCCGCCCGGGCCGTCGTGGAGATCGGGACCGGCTCCGGGGTCAGCGGGCTGTACCTGTTGCGCGGCATGGCCCGGGACGGCGTCCTGACCACGATCGACGTCGACCCCGAGCTGCAGCGCTCGGCGCGTCGGACGTTCATGGAGGCCGGTTACGGCCCCGGGCGGCTGCGCCTGATCAACGGGATGGCGCTGGAGGTGCTGCCGCGGCTCACCGACGGCGGCTACGACCTCGTCGTCGCCGACGCGATCCCCGGCGAGTACCCCGGTTACCTCGCCGAGGCGATCCGGCTGCTCCGCCCCGGCGGCGTGCTGATCCTGGAAGGGGTGCTCGACGGCGGGCGCATCGCCGGCGACGGCTCCGCCGACGGGCCGGGCACCGCGGCACTGCGGGAGACCGCGGAGCTGGTGCGCGACGACGAACGACTGCTGTCCGCGCTGCTGCCGGTCGCCGACGGGATGCTCTGCGCCGTCCGGCGGTGACCGCGAATCGGCTGGTCACGAGGCTGGAGCGGCGCCGCTCGGCTCTGCTCACCTACCGCCCCGCGGCTCTGCTCACCTACGCCCGCACGGCTCTGCTCACCTACGCCCGCACGGCTCTGCTCACCTGTGGCCGTGCGGCTCTGCTCACCTACTCCGCGGTGACACCCTTGCCCAGTACGACGACG
Source organism: Pseudonocardia phyllosphaerae (assembly GCF_046546475.1). Lineage (NCBI taxonomy): Bacteria > Bacillati > Actinomycetota > Actinomycetes > Pseudonocardiales > Pseudonocardiaceae > Pseudonocardia > Pseudonocardia phyllosphaerae. The sequence goes on along the minus strand of NZ_JBKGXS010000011.1, from coordinate 93,877 downwards.
CCGCCGTTGGACACGGTGTAGCGCGCCCGGTCCTGGTTCAGGTCGACCCCGATCAGCGCGCCGTCGGGCACGACGACGTTCTTGTCCAGGATCGCGCGCCGCACGACCGCGCCGCGGCCGATCCGGGCGCCGGGCAGCACGACCGAGTCCGAGACCTCCGCGCCGCCCTGCACGCTGACGTTCGGGCTGATCACCGACCGGCGCACGATCGCCCCGGAGATGATCGTGCCGGCGCCGACGATGGAGTCCTGCGCGATACCGCCCTCGACGAACTTCGCCGGCGGCAGCGCGGGCGTCCCGGTGCGGATCGGCCAGCGCTGGTTGTAGAGGTTGAACACCGGGTGCACCGACACGAGGTCGGCGTGGGCGTCGTAGTAGGCGTCGATCGTCCCGACGTCGCGCCAGTAGCCGGCGTCGCGCTCGGTGGCACCGGGGACGATGTTGTCGGCGAAGTCGTAGACGTGCGCCTCACCCCGCCCGACCAGTGCCGGGATGATGTCGCCGCCCATGTCGTGGTCGGAGTCGGCGTTGGAGGCGTCGGCGCGCAGCGCGTCCAGCAGGACGTCGGTGGAGAACACGTAGTTGCCCATCGAGGCGAACGTGACGTCCGGGTCACCGGGCACGTGCGGCGGGTCCGACGGCTTCTCGAGGAACTCGGTGATCAGCCCGGTCTCGTCGGAGGCGATGCAGCCGAAGGCCTTCGCCTCGGCCCGCGGCACCCGGATCCCGGCGACGGTGACGCCCGCGCCGGACTCGGCGTGCTGGGCGATCATCTGCGCCGGGTCCATCCGGTACACGTGGTCGGCACCGAAGACGGCGATGTAGTCGGGCTCGTCGTCGTAGACCAGGTTCAGGCTCTGGTAGATCGCGTCCGCCGAGCCGGTGTACCAGCGGCGGCCGAGGCGCTGCTGCGCCGGCACCGTGGTGATGTACTGGTCGAGAACCGAGGACAGCCGCCACGTCGTCGAGATGTGCCGATCCAGCGAGTGCGACTTGTACTGGGTCAGCACGCACAGCCGGTCCATACCCGCGTTGACCAGGTTCGACAGCACGAAGTCGATCAGCCTGTAGTTGCCGCCGAACGGAACGGCGGGCTTGGCACGGTCGGCGGTCAGCGGCCACAGCCGCTTGCCCTCGCCGCCGGCCAACACGATTCCCAGCACCTTGCCCGGCAGCCGGCCCGACGACGTCGCTCGCATGTGACGAGACCCTAATGCCCGTTCCGGGCAGGGGCCAGCGCTCGCGGGAAGCGTGTGCGCCCGGGCGTGTTCCCGGCCGTCCGCCGGGCGACCCGGCCGGGTCCGGACCGACGTCCGCGATGCGGACCCGCGGCGCGGTACCCCGATCGGGTCCGCATCCCGTACGGTCCCGATCCGTGCGCGTCGGCATCCTCACCCGTGAATATCCACCCGCCGTCTACGGCGGCGCCGGAGTCCATGTCGGACACCTCGTCCCCGCGTTGCGGGAGCTCGTGGACGTCGACGTGCACTGCTTCGCCGAACCCGGCATCCCGGCCCCGCCGGACGCCCGGGCGCACTCGGCACCGCCGCTGCCCGACGGCGCGAACGCGGCTCTGACCACGCTCGGCGTCGACCTGTCGATGGCCGCGGAGCTGGAGCGCTGCGACGTCCTGCACTCCCACACCTGGTACGCCAACATGGCCGGCCACATCGGCGGCCTGCTGCACGGCCGCCCGCACGTGGTGACCGCGCACTCGCTGGAGCCGCTGCGGCCGTGGAAGGCCGAGCAGCTCGGCGGCGGATACCGGCTGTCGTCGTGGGTGGAGCGGACCGCCTACGAGGCCGCGGACGCCGTCATCGCCGTCTCCGAGGGGATGCGCCGCGACGTGCTGGCCGCGTACCCGTCGATCGATCCGGACCTGGTGCACGTGGTGCACAACGGGATCGACACCGAGTTCTACGCCCCGGACCCCGACCGCGAGGTGCTGGCCGAGAACGGGATCGACCCGGACCGGCCGCTGGTGGTGTTCGTCGGGCGGATCACCCGGCAGAAGGGCGTCGGGCACCTGGTGGCCGCGGCGCACGAGATCGACCCGGCCGCACAGATCGTGCTGTGCGCGGGCGCCCCGGACACCCCGGAGATCGCCGCGGAGACCGAGCGCGCGGTGGCCGAGCTGTCCGAGTCGCGCGGCGGCGTGGTCTGGATCCAGCGGATGCTCAAGACCACCGAGGTCCGGCAGCTGCTCTCCGCGGCGACGGTGTTCGTGTGCCCGTCGGTGTACGAGCCGCTGGGGATCGTGAACCTGGAGGCGATGGCGTGCGGGACCGCGGTCGTCGCCTCCGACGTCGGCGGGATCCCGGAGGTCGTCGCCGACGGTGACACCGGCCTGCTCGTGCACTACGACGCCGCCGACACCCGGGCCTTCGAGGCCGGGATCGCGGCGAAGGTCAACGAGCTGGTCGGCGACCCGGCACGGGCGGCCCGGATGGGCGAGCGCGGGCGGGAGCGGGCGGTCGAGGACTTCGCCTGGGCCGAGATGGCGCGACGGACCCTCGAGGTCTACGACAGCGTGACCTGACGACGCTCATCCGGGCCCCGGCGTCGCCACGCCGGGGCCCGGATGCGGCAGGGTTGTCAGCCGACGGTGCCCTTGAGGGCCTCGCTGAGGTTCTCGGCCTCGTCGGGGGTCATCTCGACGACCAGGCGGCCACCGCCCTCGAGCGGGACGCGCATCACGATGCCCCGGCCCTCCTTGGTGACTTCCATGGGCCCGTCGCCGGTGCGGGGCTTCATCGCGGCCATTCGTCGTCCTCCGTCAACATCCACACTGTCGGTCCGCGCGGGCGCGCTCGGGGCTCTGCGCCGGCCGCGGTGTGCCCATTGTCCCCCATCATCGTTGTCGCGGTGCAACCGAGGCGATCACGAGGTGGGCACGACCGGCGTGTCGTTCACGCAGCGCAGCGCGGTGACGACGGTCCGGTGACCGTGCAGCCCGGTTGGCGATCAGCCCTCGCGTTCGGACGGTGGGTGCGGTGCCCCTCGCGGGCGCCGGCTCAGCGCCGGCTCGGCTCAGCGCGGACCGGTGGTTGCGGCGGCGCGCCAGCAGTAGGCGACGTGATCGTCGACGAGTCCGGTCGCCTGCATGAGCGCGTAGCAGGTGGTCGGCCCGACGAACCGGAAGCCGCGCTTCTTGAGCGCCTTCGACAGCGCCGTGGACTCCGGTGTGAATCCCGGGACGTCCTCGATCCGCTGCGGGCGCGGATGCGACGCGGGGTCGGGGGCGTAGGAGGCGAGGAAACCGCCGAGGTCCTCTCCGGCGTCGGCGAGATCGAGCACGGCGCGCGCGTTCGCGACGGCGGCCTCGATCTTCTGCCGGTTGCGGACGATGCGGGCGTCGGCGAGCAGGCGGGCGACGTCGTCGTCGCCGAAACGGGCGACGGTCTCCGGGTCGAAACCACCGAAGACCTCGCGGAACGCGGGACGCTTACGGAGCACGACGATCCAGGACAGCCCGGACTGGAAGCCCTCGAGCGTGATCCGCTCGAACCAGGCCGCCGTGCCGTGGACGGGGTGGCCCCACTCGTCGTCGTGGTAGGCGATGTAGTCCGGAGCCGACAGCGCCCAGTCGCAGCGGCCGACGGCGGGGTCAGCGGCGGGTTCGCCGCTCGGTGCGGGGGCGGCGTCGGGGCCGGGTTCTGTGCCCCGGCCGGGTTCTGTGCCCCGGCCGGGTTCGGCGCCCCAGGCGGGGCCGGGCGCGTCTCCGCGCTTTGCTCTGCTCACCTCCACGCATCACCCCAGGTCAGCGACCCTCCCCTTGCTCTGCTCACCCCGACGCAGCGGGGTGCCGACCGTCCCGGACGGGTCACCGGCGGGCCTCGAAACGCCGTTCGGTGTCGCGGGCCATCGCGTGCAGTGAGTGCGCGACGCCGGCGCGGAACGCGGGGCGCACGAGCGGCCAGCCGAGCCGGCCAACGGGACCGAACGGCAGGTCGAGCAGCTCGGTCCACAGGAACCGGCTGCGGTCCGGGCCCAGGTCCTCGACGGCGAACACACCCTCGCCGCGGACCACCTTCCCGGTGTGGACGACGACGACCTCGCGGCGGCCGGGTGCACCGGCGGCCGGCTCGGACCAGTCGGTGATCCGCATGGTGTCGGCGACCGCGAGCGGGCCCACCCCGGTCGTCGCACAGAGCTCGGTGCCGACCGAGCGGCCGTCGCCGGCGGTCACCTCGACGCGGGTGCCGAGCATCCACGCCGACTGCCCGGCCCAGTCGGTGACGACCTCCCACAGCACCGCGGCCGGCACCGCGACATCGACGGGGACGGTCAGCTCGACGCGGTTCCCCTGCGCCGCAGCCGATCCGCTCTGCTCACCCCGGCCGTCCCGGCTCTGCTCACCACCGCGGCGGCTCTGCTCACCACTGCTCGTCACCGGGTGCCTCCTCGCTGCGCAACTGCTCGATCGTCGCCTCGAGCCGGGCTGAGCGCTCGGCCAGTTCGCGTCGTTCCAGCCGCAGCCGGTCCACCTCGTCGGCGAGCCGGTCGAGCGCCCAGTCGACCTCGGTCATGCGGTATCCGCGGACGACCTGCTGGAAACGCAGGTCGCGCACGTCGGCGCCCGAGACCTCGCGGGACGGCAGCCGGGTCGGCGTCGCGTCCGGCGCGAGGGGTGCGAGCTCCTCGCCCCGGCCGAACACCGCGGCGGCCAATACGAACACCAGTCCCGCCACGACCGCGAGGACGAGCACGTACACGAGCGCGGTCCCCATGCCGCCATCTCATCACGGACCCCGGCGCCCGTACCGAACCCGGCGGCGCGTCTCACCCGGCTCGGCGTGCCGTCCGTTGCGGGCATGCCGGCGCGGTGTCCCGGACCTCGCCGGGCGGCGGCCGGTCGACCTGCAGCAACGGGTACGTCGCGCTGGTCCAGTGCGTCCCGGTACCGGCACCCTCGCCGGGGTCGTCCGTGGCCGCCCCGGCGTCGGCCGGCAGGAACGCGGTCAGCCCGGCCCCGGAGTCGGGGACCCCGCACCGGTCGAGCGCGGTCGCGAGCACCTCACGGGAGGTCTGGGCGAGCTCACGCAGCGGACGGTTGCGGTGCCGGCGCACCCCGACGTCGACCTGCGCGATCGCACCTGGACCGGCCAGCGCCGCGGCGTCGAGCAGCAGCCCGATGTCGACGCCGTAACCGGTGGCGAAACGCAGCCGGTCGAGCAGCGTGCGCGTCGCGGCGAACTCACCACCCAGCGGCTGGCGGACACCGCCCAGCTCGGGGCGCAACGCCGCCAGCAGCGGACGGGCGAGCAGCTCGGTGACCCGGCCACCCTCGTGACCGTCGTCGCCGCCGAGCGGACGACGGTGGTAGCCCTTGACCAGCTGCGGCGCAACGAGTCCCCGGCTCTGCTCACCACCGCCACGGCTCTGCTCACCAGCCGCGCCGCGGCTCTGCTCACCAGCCGCGCCGCGGCTCTGCTCACCATCACCGAGCAACGGCCCCACCAGCCGCGGGACCAGGTCCGGATGCGGGTCGACGAGGTCGGCGTCGAGGAAACAGACGACGTCGGGCGGTTCCGGGTCGGCGCCGAGGGCCACGACCGCCCGCCACAGGGCCTCGCCCTTGCCCGGGAGCACCGGGACGTCCGGGACCGCGTCCTCCCTGGAGAGCACCCGCGCCCCCGCCTCGGCGGCGCGCACGGCGGTCCGATCGGTGCTGCCGGAGTCGAGCACGACGACGTCGTGCACCAGCGGGTCCCGCCCCCGGGTCAGGGGCAGCAGCCCGCGTACCAGGGACCCGACCGTCGTCTCCTCGTCGAGGGCGGGGAGGACGACGGCGACCCGGGGCCGGTTCACGCGACGGGGCGGGCGCAGGCGTCGAGCGCGGCGGCGACGGGGTCGGCGTCGGGGTCACCGCCGGCGGGCTGCCCCGCGCCGACGACGCGCAGCCGTCCCACCGAGGTCGCCGAGGCGAACCCGCTGTCGGCGAGCCCGTCGACCCAGTCGAGCAAACCCTTCCAGTGCCCGGCCGGGTCGAGCAGCACGACGGGCTTGCCGTGCAGGCCCAGCGAGCCGGCCGTCCAGACCTCGAAGAGCTCCTCACAGGTCCCGAGGCCGCCGGGCAGCGCGAGGAACGCGTCGGCGCGGTCCTCCATCTGCTGCTTGCGCTCGCGCATGCTCTCGGTGACCACCAGCTCGTCGGCCTCGGTGTCGGCCCACTCGCGTTCCACCATCGACCGCGGGATGACGCCGACGGTGCGCCCGCCCCCGGATCGGGCACCGTTCGCGACGGCGCCCATCATCGACAGGCGTCCACCGCCGGAGACCAGGGTCCAGCCGCGTTCGGCGACACCGCGCCCGACCGCCCGGGCGAGCTCGATGTGCGCCGGGTCGATCCGGTCCGACGACGAGCAGTAGACGCAGACCGCGAAGCCCGGCCTGCCGTCCCGCTCGGTGCCCTGCGGGGTGTCCGGCGTGCTCAATGTGCCTCCTCCCAGGCGTGGTAGGCGTCGAGGACGACGTCGACGGCGTCGTCGATGTCGTCGGTCAGGTGCAGCAGGTCGAGGTCCTTCTCGCTGACGGTGCCCTGCTCGACCATCCTCGTGCGGATCCAGTCGTAGAGACCGCCCCAGTAGTCGGTGCCCAGCAGCACGACGGGGAACTTGGTGACCTTCTTGGTCTGGACCAGGACCAGCGCCTCGAACAGCTCGTCGAGGGTGCCGAACCCGCCGGGCAGGCAGACGAACGCCTGCGAGTACTTCACGAACATCGTCTTGCGCGCGAAGAAGTACCGGAAGTTGATCCCGAGGTCGACCCACGGGTTCAAGCCTTGCTCGAACGGCAGCTCGATGCCGAGCCCGACCGACAGGCCACCGGCCTCCGACGCGCCCCGGTTGGCGGCCTCCATCGCGCCCGGTCCCCCGCCGGTGATGACGGCGAACCCGGCCCCGGCCAGGCGCGCGCCCAGCTCACGCCCGATCGCGTACTCCGGCGAGTCCGGCTTGGTGCGGGCCGAGCCGAACACGGTCGCGGCCCGGGGCAGCTCGGCGAGCATGCCGAAGCCCTCGACGAACTCGGCCTGGATGCGCAGCACCCGCCACGGGTCGGTGTGCACCCAGTCGGCGGGCCCGCGCGAGTCGAGCAGCCGCTCGTCGGTGGTGGAGGGCTCGACGCTGCGGCCGCGGCGCAGTATCACCGGGCCGCGCTGCTTCTCCGGCGGTGCGGGGCTGGCGGCACCGTTCTCGGACGGGGCGGGGCCGTGCGGGTCGGCGGTCTGGTCGGGCATGTGCGTCCTCGGGTCAGGGTCGGGACGGTGTGGAAGTCGAGACGGTGTGGAAACGGTGACGGAACGGTTCGGAGGCAGGACGGGGCGGATGCGGGGTCAGGATTCGGGCGCGAGGTAGCGGTGCAGGACCTCGGTGCAGGCGGTGATCCGGTCCTCTGCAACGTGCTCCTCGCGCGTATGGGCGAGGTTCGGGTCGCCCGGGCCGTAGTTGACGGCCGGGATGCCCAGCGCGGCGAACCGGGAGACGTCGGTCCAGCCGTACTTGGCGCGCGGCTCGGCCCCGCTCGCGGCGACGAACTCGGCCGCGGCCGGCGCCGACAGTCCCGGCAGGGCGCCCGGTGAGAGGTCGGTGACGGTGACGTCGTACCCGTCGAGGACCTCGCGGACGTGCGCGACGGCCTGCTCGGCGGAACGGTCCGGGGCGAACCGGAAGTTGATCGTGACGACGCACTCGTCGGGGACGACGTTGCCGGCGATCCCGCCGCCGATCCGCACGGCCTGCAGGCCCTCGCGGTACACGCAGCCGTCGATGTCGACGTCGCGCGGGGTGTAGGACGCGAGCCGGTCGAGGATCTCCCCGGCGCGGTGGATCGCGTTGTCCCCCAGCCACGAGCGGGCGGAGTGGGACCGGCGGCCGGTGGTGCGGGCCTCGACGCGCAGCGTGCCCTGGCAGCCGGCCTCGAGGGTGCCGTCGGTGGGCTCGCCGAGGATCGCGAGGTCGGCGTCGAGCCAGTCGCGGTGCTCGCGCTCGATGCGGCCGAGACCGTTGCGTTCGGCCTCGATCTCCTCGCAGTCGTAGAACACGAACGTGACGTCGTGGCGCGGGTCCGGCAGCGCGGCGGCGAGGTGGGCGAACACGGCGTCGCCGGACTTCATGTCCGAGGTGCCGCAGCCGTGGATGATCCCGTCGGCGCGGCGCGAGGGCACGTTGTCCGCGATCGGCACGGTGTCGATGTGCCCGGCCAGCAGCACCCGGTGCGGGCGGCCGAGACGGGTGCGGGCCAGCACCGCGTCACCGGAGCGGAGCACCTCCAGGTGCGTGGCCTGCGTGCGCAGCGCCTGCTCCAACGCGTCGGCGAGGACCCGTTCCTCCCCCGAGACGCTCGCGACGTCGACCAGCGCCGCAGTCAGCGCAACCGGGTCGGCCGTCAGGTCCAGCGTGGGCAGGGTGGTGGTCACCGCGCCGACGCTACCGACCGGTGCGACGCCACCGTGTCACCCCGTCCCTGCGTGCGCCGCTGTTCACCGGGCCGACACCTGAGTCGATCTTGTACGCCGCGCGGGCGGGCCCGTGGCGGTGAATCCGGTGGTGGCGCCGGGGGCGCGCTTTGCTCTGCTCACCTCCACGCGTCACCCGGGCTCCCCGGGCCGGGCCGGGCCTCAGGTCCCCGGCCCGACGATGTCCCGCTGCGCGGAGGTGAGCAGAGCAAAGCCGGGTCCCCGCGGCTGCCCCGCCCACCCGCCGATCCGGAGCCGCCGGCGAGTTGTCCACAGGCCCGGATGTTGTCCACAGCTGGCGCATTCGTGGGGTCGTCTCGGCCTCGTGCACCCACTCTCGGTGCATGGACCTCGATGAACGTGCTGTCGGTGAGGACGACGGCGAGCCGGTCGGGCTGGTGGACGACCCGTTCCCGCCGTCGCCGGTCACCCCGGTGCCCGACGCGTCGGACCTGGTGAGGACGGTGCGGCGGCGGGCCGATCTCTCGCAGCGGGAGCTGGCGCGAGAAGTGGGGGTGTCACCGACGACGATCGCGCGCATCGAGTCGCGCACGCTGGCACCGAGCCTGGTCACGCTGGGCAAGGTGCTGGCGGTGGCGGGGCTGCGGCTGGCCGTCGTCGACACCGAGAACCGGCAGGTGCCGCTGATGAGCGACCCACCCGGCGACGACCTGCGCGACGGGGCCGGGCGGCGCTACCCGTCGCACCTGGACACGATTCTCGACCCGCTCGAGGGCGAGTGGTGGGGCGACCGCTACGGCCTGGCCCGCCCGCCCGAGACCTTCCACCGTGACCGTGCGCTGCGCGACGCCCTGCGCCGGCGCAGCGTGTGGGAGGTGCGGGTCGCCCAGCTGTGGTCGGCGCCACCCCCGCCGACACTCGAACGCTGGATCCAGCTGACCGCCCGCTGCGAGCACTGCCACCGGCTGCCCGAACCGATCCCGTTGCCCTACACCGCGGAGCGTGTCGTCCGTTACCTCTCGGCGGCGGCGCGGGTGGCGAGCGACCGGCTCGCGGTCCATCACGAGCAGCTGCGGCGCCATCCCCGGGCCACCGGATCCGGCCGTCGTGCTCCGTTCCGGCCCGCGCACGGCACCGGTTCCGGGCCGGGCCGCCCGGCCGTGGCGGGGCCCACCCCCGGCCCCGCCGCCGAGGCGGAGGACGACCGGTAGGTTCGGCTCCCGTGAGTACCGAGTACCGCCGTGAAGGCGCTTCCGGAACCGGCCTGGCCACGGTCACGACCGACGGCACCGTCCTCGACGTCTGGTACCCGGCGCCCGCGCTCGCCGGCCAGGACGTCCCCGACGTCGCCGAGGACCTCGACGCGCTCGTCGGGACCGACGAGGTCCGCGGGGTGCGCACCGAGGTCGTGCGCACCGAGATCGCCTCGCTGTCCGACGCGCCCGCCGACGCCGCCGACGTCTACCTGCGCCTGCACCTGCTCAGCCACCGCCTCGTGCAGCCGCACCAGGTGAACCTGGAGGGCCAGTTCGGGCTGCTCGCCAACGTCGTCTGGACCAACCACGGCCCCTGCGCCGTGCCCGGCTTCGAGCTGACCCGCGCCAAGCTCCGCCGCCGCGGCCCGGTCACCGTCAGCCACATCGACAAGTTCCCGCGGATGGTCGACTACGTGACGCCGTCCGGGGTCCGGATCGGTGACGCCGACCGGGTCCGTCTGGGCGCGCACCTGGCCGAGGGCACCACCGTCATGCACGAGGGCTTCGTCAACTTCAACGCCGGGACGCTGGGCTCGTCGATGGTCGAGGGCCGGATCTCGGCAGGTGTCGTGGTCGGCAACGGCTCCGACGTCGGCGGTGGCGCGTCGATCATGGGGACGCTGTCCGGGGGCGGCAAGGAGGTCATCTCCGTCGGCGAGCGCTGCCTGGTCGGCGCCAACGGCGGCCTGGGCGTCTCCCTCGGCGACGACTGCGTCGTCGAGGCCGGTCTCTACGTCACCGGCGGCACCAAGGTCACGCTGCCCGACGGCTCCACCGCCGCCGCGCGCACGCTGTCCGGGCAGAACGGGCTGCTGTTCCGCCGCAACTCGGTCAGCGGTGCCGTCGAGGTGCTGCCGCGCACCGGCGACGGCATCGAGCTCAACTCCGCGCTGCACGCGAACTGAGACCGTCGATGGCCGCCGTACCGCAGCCCGGGTCCGCTCCCGTCGGCGTCGCCGACCTGCCGGAGGCACCGTTCCCGGGACCGGAGGACACCGCACCTGCGCACGTCCGTGCCCTGCTGCACCGCAGGTTGCGCGCGATGCTCGAGCGCGAACCGGGCGCCCGTGCCGGCTCCGCGGAGGACCTGGCACGGATGCGGGTGGCGGTCCGGCGGATGCGGGCCGCGCTGCGGTCGGCGCGTCCACTGCTCGACCGGGCCTGGGCCGACGACCTGCGCTCGCAGCTGGGGCGGCTCGGGCGGGCGCTGGGCGCGGTGCGCGACCTCGACGTACTGATCGAGCACCTGCAGGACGATGTCGCGACCCTCCCGGCCGCCGAGCGGGCCGCCGGTGACCGGCTCCTCGACGGGCTGCTCTCCGAGCGCGAGGCCGCCCGGAACACGATGCTGGCCGAGCTCGACTCCCCGGCCTACGCCGAGCTGGGCCGGCGGCTGGTCGCGGCCGTCGGCGCGGCGCTGCCCGAGCCGTCCTCGGACGCGGACCGGCCGGAGCTGCTCGACCTGGTGCGCACCGAGGCCCGCAAGATCACCAAGGCGGTGCGTCGCGCCGGGGAGACCCCGCCGGACATGACCCTGCACGACCTGCGCATCCGCGCCGAGCGGCTGCGCTACGCCGCGGAGCTGGTCGAGCCCGCGATGCGCGACGACGACGGGGCCCGCACTCCCGAGTCCCGTCGCGTCCGGCAGCTGCAGAAGTCCGCCGCCCGGCTGCAGGACGTCCTGGGCGACCACCAGGACGCCTGCGTCGCCGAGCACCGGATCCGCGTCCTGCTCGACGCCCTGGGCCAGACCCCGGACGCGCACGAGGTGTTCGTCGGCGGCCGGCTCGTCGAGCGTGAACGCACCCGGGCCGAGGTGCTGCGCCTGCAGTGGTGGGACGCCTGGCAGGACGTGGCCGCGCACATCGCGCAGCTCGACGACCGCTCCTGAGCCACGGCGGTTCCCGGCCCACAGCGGTCTCAGCCGCTCGGCCGGTCCCCGATCCGCAGGATCGCCCCGGCCTGCAACGCCGCCGCGGCGACGAGCAGCAGGATCGCCGGGACGAACCCGCCCAGGTCGACCAGCAGGCCCATCAGCAGCGGCCCGAGACCGGCCGCGAAGTACCCGACGCCGAGCCCGAACCCGCTGACCGCGGCCGCGCGGGCCGGCGTCGAGGTGCGCCAGGCGATCACGGTGAGCCCCAGCGGGAAGCCCGCGCCGACGCCGATGCCGATCAGCACGGCCCACAGCCACGGCAGCGGCGTCCCGTCCCCGGGCAGCACCAGGATCCCGAGGGTGCCGACCGTGCTGCTGACGACGGTCAGGAACGCCCAGAACCGCCACCGGTGCCGTCGTTCCGCAGCGGCGGGCATGAGCAGTGCCGCCGGGATCTGGGCGATGCTCCACGCGGACAGCAGGAGTCCCGCCGTCGCCGGGCTCCAGCCGCGGCCCTCGTAGAACGGCGGCAGCCAGGTCAGCCAGCTGTAGAACAGCGTCGAGGACCCGGCGAGGTAGCAGGCGACGCGACGGGCGAACGGATCGCGCCAGGCGCTGAAACCGGCCTCGACCGAGGCCTCGTCGTCGCGGGCGTGCGGTCCCTCGGCGGAGCCGGCGGGGTGCGCGGTCGTCGCTCCGGGCCCGGGGTTGCGGCCGATGCGCGACCCGACCGGCACCCACACGGCGAGCGCCAGCGCCGCGGGCACCGCCCACACCGCCAGCGAGTACGACCACCCGCCCAGCAGCACCGCCAGCGGCGCCGCGAGCGCGGACGAGACCGTCGCACCGAGCATCATCGACACGACGTATCCGCCGGTCACGGCCCCGGCGCGTTCGGGCAGGTGCTCCTTGACCACGCCGGTGACCAGCACCCCGCCGACCCCGATCCCGAGTCCGACCAGCAGGCTCCCGACGACGAGCGTCCCCAGCACCGGCACGGCGCGCACCAGGCTCCCGACCCCGATCGTCGCGACGGCGACGCCGAGCAGTCGTTCCCTCCCGACCCGGGCGGCCAGCGCCGACGCGGCGAACGACCCGGCCGACATCATCAGCACCGCGCACGCCTGCACCAGCCCGGCGGCGCCGGAGCCGATGCCCAGGTCCGCGCGGGCGGTCTCGAGCAGCGGCGGGTATCCCGACAGCGCGGCGCGCAGGTTCAGTGCCAGGGCGAGCACGCCGACGAGCACCAGCCCGGGGCGGACCCGCGTCGTCGCAGCGGGTGTCGTCCCGGGGGTCGTGCTCATGGGTGCGGCCTCCCGCGTCGTTTCCTGCCGTAACGGTGAGCAGAGCCGTCACGGTAAGCAGAGCAAAGGCGCCGCGGCCAGCTCACCGGCCACGGCGCCCCGCCGCACGGTCAGGAGATCAGCTGCTCCCGGTGAGCCGCTCCACCGCGGCGTCGATCCGGTCGTCGGACGCGGTCAGCGCGACGCGGACGTACGCGTCGCCCGCGGGCCCGTAGAACTCACCGGGCGCGACGAGGATGCCCAGGTCGGCGAGATGCTCGACCGTCGCCCGGCACTGCTCACCACGGGTCACCCACAGATAGAGCCCCGCCTCGGAGAACTCGACGGTGAACCCGGCCTTCTCCAGCCCGGCCCGCAACCGGGCCCGGCGCGCGTCGTAGCGGGCCGACTGCTCGGCGACGTGGGCGTCGTCGGAGACGGCGACCTGCAGCGCGGCCTGCACCGGGCGCGGCACGATCATGCCGGCGTGCTTGCGCACCTCCAGCAGGTTCGCCACGACGGCCGGGTCTCCGGCGACGAACCCGGCGCGGTACCCGGCCAGGTTCGAGATCTTCGACAGCGAGTGCACGGCCAGCAGGCCGGTGTGGTCGCCGTCGCAGACCTCGGGGTGCAGCACCGAGCGCGGCGCCGGGTCGGCGTCACCGGGCAGGCCGAGGTAGCACTCGTCGGAGGCGACGACCGCGCCCCGCTCACGGGCCCAGGTGACGACCTTGCGGAGGTGCTCGACCGGCAGGACGCGCCCGGTCGGGTTCGACGGAGAGTTCAGCCACACCAGCTTCACCCGGGCAGGGCCGGCGGCGGTCAGGCCGTCGGCCCGGACGTGCTCGGCCCCGGCCAGCCGTGCACCGACCTCGTAGGTCGGGTAGGCCAGCTCCGGGAGCACGACGGTGTCGCCGGCCCCGAGGCCCAGCAGCGTCGGCAACCACGCGACCAGCTCCTTCGAGCCGATCGTCGGCAGTACCGCGGCCGGGTCGACCCCTGTGACGCCGAAACGGCGCTCCAGCGAGGCGGTGATCGCCTCCCGCAGCGCCGCGGGACCGTGCGTCGTCGGATAGCCGGGCTCGGCCGCAGCCGGGCCGGCGAGGGCCTCACGGATCGGCTGCGGCACCGGATCCACCGGTGTCCCGACCGAGAGATCGACGATGCCGTCCGGGTGGGCCTCGGCGCGCGCACGCGCCGAGGCCAGCGAGTCCCAGGGGAAGTCGGGCAGGTTCAGGCTGCTCACTCGTCGTGTTCCTGCGGGGCCAGGCTCTTGATCGGCTCCACGTCGTAGTCGACCTTGCCGACCTTGGACGCGCCGCCGGGCGAGCCCAGCTCGTCGAAGAAGTCGACATTGGCCTTGGTGTAGGCGGCCCACTGGTCGGGGACGTCGTCCTCGTAGTAGATCGCCTCGACGGGGCAGACCGGCTCACACGCACCGCAGTCGACGCACTCGTCGGGGTGGATGTAGAGCATGCGGGCGCCCTCGTAGATGCAGTCCACCGGGCACTCCTCGATACACGCCTTGTCCATCAGGTCGACGCAGGGCTCGGCGATCACGTAGGTCACTTCGGTGGTCCTCCACTCGGGCAGCGGGCAGCCCCTGGAACGTGTGGTGGTGGGGTGCCCGGTCAAACTGGGACACCCGCGAGGTTAACCCCCGAGGTCCCCCGAGGCAGGAGAGAGGTGGTGGTCGCCATGCTCGACGACCTGCTCGGTCGCCGTGTGTCACTGCGCCATCGCATAGCGCCCGACGACGCCCCGGGCCCGCGCTTCACCGACGCCGTCGGCGAGCTCACATCCGGCGGGCCGGACACGGTGCTCGTCCGGACCCGTTCCGGCGAGGTCCGGGTGCGCCGCGACGCCGTCGTCGCCGTTCGTGCGGTGCCCGCCGCCCCGCCGCGTCGTGCCTCGCGGGCGGCGATCGCCCACCTCGAACGGCTCCGTTCGGCCGCGTGGCCGGCACCCGTGCGCGAGCAGCTGGGGGGCTGGACGCTCCGCGCGGCGCCCGGGTTCGCCAACAACCGGGCCAACTCCGTGCTGGTGGAGGGCGACCCGGGTGCACCGATCGACGCGGCCCTGGCCCGGGTCCGCGCGTTCGCCGACGAGTACGGCATCGCCCCGCAGCTGCAGCTCCCGGTCGGCTCCCCCTGGACGCGTCGCCTCGCCGACGCCGGCTGGGTCCCCGCCGACCCGCCCGGCGAGTGCCTGGTTCTGGTGACGACGCTGCCCGACACCCGGCCCGACGACGCCGAGGTCCCCGACTGGCCGAGCACTCCGCCTGCGGGTTGGTGGTCGGTGTTCGACGACCCCGTTCCCGACGACGACACGGCCGTCCGTGCTGTCGTCGCACCGGTGCTGCGCAGTGGTGAGCAGAGCAGGACGCCCAGCTCGGAGGGGGTGCTGCGTAGGGGTGAGCAGAGCAAAGCGCACCCCGAGCCGGGCCCGCCGGGCCCCGGCGACCAGAGCCCAGCCGCCCCGGCCAAGATCGGCTTCGGGCTGCTCCACGTCGACGACTCCCCCGCCGCCACGGCCCGCGCCACGGTCGTCGAGGACCACCTCTACGTCGCCCGGCTGGCCGTGCGGCCGGAGTTCCGCCGCCGCGGCCTGGCCGACGCCCTGATGCGCGACGCGCTCGTCTGGGGCCGCGCCCGCGGGGCGCGGCACGCGATGCTCGACGTCACCGCGGACAACGACGCCGCCCGCGCGCTCTACGCACGCGACGGCTGGACCGAGCACCACCGCTACCAGTACCTGCGGCCCGCCCAGGGATAGACCGCAGGTGAGCAGAGCAGCGGGCAGGTGAGCAGAGCCGCTCAGGCGCCCGCGGCGAGCCCCCGACGGCGCAGCCACGCCCGCCCGCGGTCGGCGGCGCGCTTGAGCCCCGACCACTCCCCCAGGTACTTCCCCACGACCCCGACGACGGGCAGGTAGCCGAGCCACTCGTGGTAGAAGCGGCCGTGCGGGCGCTTGTCGAGCTGGTCCTGCACCGCGAACAGCGCCCAGCCGAGCCGCCACACGGCGGTCCCGACCCGGCGCAGCGTCGCGCGCTTGCCGGTCCCCGCGATGTCGCCGGTCAGCTCTTCGGCGCGGACGTCGGCGGCGGCGTCCTCCTCGGGGGTGAGCGCTCCGCCGAGGGTCAGCTCACGGCGGAACAGCACCGAAGCCAGCAGCTCGACCAGCCGGTCCTCGTCGGTGACGCCGTGCTCACCGGCGATCGCGACGAGCACGAGGCCCTCGCCGGCCGCGCCGATCGCGTCGGACACCGGCAGGGTGCGGGCCAGCGCCCCGCCGAGCCCGGGCAGCGACGCGACGAGCGTGGTGAACCGCCCGACGCGGTACACCCACCAGTGCGTACGGGCATCGACGTCCATCCGCGCCCACGCCGCGGTCCCCGGGATCTCCACCGAGGACAGCGCGTCGAGCAGCGTGTCGACCCGCTTCCGGAGCCTGCTGCTCTGCTCGGCCGGAACCAGGTCGGTACCGGCCGACGAGCCCTGCGCGGCCTCGCGCGAGCGCAACCCGAACGGGTCGGCCTCCCGCAGCCCCGCCAGCACCGGCCGGGTCGCCCGCACGAACGGGCGCAGCACCGTGACCAGCGGGCCGTCGTCGATCGGCTGGTTGCCGGGCACCGTCATCGTCGTCCTCCGGAGATCGCGCCGGGGCGCGGGCCGCGCCGTTCCGGCGGAGCCATGATCCGCTCCAGCTCGCGACGGTAGGTGATCAGCCCGGCGGCCGCACCGGCGGCGAGCAGCAGCAGCGACTGCCAGGTCGCGGGCAGCAGCACGTCGCCCCCGGGCCCGAGCATGCCCAGCACCAGCGTCGCGAGGAACCAGACGACGATCGGCGCGGCGGCCCCGACCGGGGTGGGCAGCAGCTCGGTCGCGGTCACGTGCACCAGCCACGGCAGCGACACGACGACGATCAGCGTGCCCAGCGGCACGGGGACCGGTCCGACGTAGAGCATCTGGTAGCAGAGCTCGAACGCCACCAGCAGCACCGACACCACCAGCAGGACGAACGCGAACACGCCCCGGTTGGACTCGATCACGGCGTCTCCACCCCCTCGAACAGGTCGGTCTCGACGGTGCCCGGCGCGGCGCCCTCCAGCACGAACTCCTCCGTGCCGAGCAGCGGCTGGGCGATCCGGTTGCTCATCGCGTACGCGGTCCACCCGCTACCGCTGCGGACGTCGATCTGGGTCGCGTGCGCGCGCATGGCCGCGATCCGCTCGTCGTGGAACTTCTCGACGTCGACCCGGGTGGTGACCTCGGCCGGGTCGTGGCCGGGGTGCTCGTCGGGCTCGGGCCAGCGCAGCCCGGTGCGGCCGGTGTCGCCGTCGAGGGCCTCGTGCAGCTCGGCCAGGCCCGCGTCCTGCAGCTCGGTGGAGCGCACGGCGTAGTACAGCTTCGCGACGACGTCGGGCCGCGCCGCCGCGGCGGCCGCGGTCAGCTCGTGCGCGCGGATGTGGTCGGGGTGGCCGTAGGTGCCGTCGGAGGCATACGACACCAGCACCTGCGGCCGCACCTCGTCGATGATGTCGAGCAGCTGCGCGAGCTGGACGCCGAAGCCCTCCGGCCCGGCGAGCGCGCGGGCGGGAAGCTCCGGCGGCAGCCCTGCGCGGGTGCCGTGCCCGGTCAGGACCATCCCGCTGTCGCGCCAGCGCCCGGCGCCGCCGAGGTAGCGGTGCCGCGGCCCGCCGAGTGCGTCGAGGGCCGCGTCGAGCTCGCGGATCCGGTACCCGCCGAGCTGGTCGCCGCGGTCCGGGGCGAGCTCGGCCAGCTCCGGCGGGATGACCTCGCCCTCCTCGCCGAGGGTGCAGGTCACGACGGTGACCTCGGTGTCCGGGTCGGCGGTGTAGCGGGCGATGGTGCCGCCGGTGAACAGGGTCTCGTCGTCGGGATGGGCGTGGACGAACAGCAGGCGGCGGTCGGGGGACACCGGCCGATCCTACGAGGCGTGACTCGGCGCGGCGTCCGCCCGGGCGAGCGTGGGCAGCGGGTACTCCGCGGCCTCCCCCTCGGCCGGTGGGACGGGCACGGTCGCCCCGGTCAGCGGGACGGTCGGCACCGCGGTCGTCGCGAGCCCCGCCGGTGCGACGCCGTCACGCACCAGCAGGTCCCCGAGTGCGGCGATCATCGCGCCGTTGTCGGTGCACAGCCGCGGTGCCGGCACCCGCAGCGTGATGCCCGCCGCGGCGCAGGCGCGCTCCATCTCGCTGCGCAGCACCTTGTTCGCGGCGACGCCGCCGACCATCAGCAGGGTGTCCGCGCCACGCTCCCGGCACGCGCGGATCGCCTTGCGCACCAGCACGTCCACCACCGCCATCTGGAACGACGCGGCGACGTCGGCGACCGGCAGCGCACGGCCCGCGTCGTGCGCGGCCTCGACGTGGCGGGCGACGGCGGTCTTGAGCCCGGAGAAGGAGAACCCGAACACCGCGTCGCGCGGGCCGGTCATCGGGCGCGGGAACGCGATCGCGGCCGGGTCGCCGTCGAGCGCGGCCTTCGACACCGACGGCCCGCCGGGATAGGGCAGCCCGAGCAGCCTGGCGACCTTGTCGAAGGCCTCCCCCGCCGCGTCGTCGACGGTGTCGCCGAGGTGCTCGACGGGGTCGCGGGCCAGGTCCCCCAGCGACAGCAGCGAGGTGTGCCCGCCGGAGACGATCAGGCAGACGCAGCGCGCGGGCAGCGGCCCGTGCTCCAGCACGTCGACCGCCGCGTGCCCGGCGAGGTGGTGCACGCCGTAGAGCGGGACGTCCAGCGCCGTCGCGTACGCCTTGGCCGCGGCCACGCCGACGTGCAGCGCCGGCGACAGCCCCGGACCCGCGGTGACGGCGACGGCGTCGACGTCGGACAGCGACACCCCGGCCGCGTCGACGGCGGCGCGCACCATCGGCACGACCGCGCTCACGTGCGCCCGCGCCGCGACCTCCGGGACGACCCCGCCGAAGCGGGCGTGCTCGTCGGCCGACGACGCCAGGCCCTCACCGAGCAGCACCCCGTCCCGGACGAGCCCGGCCCCGGTCTCGTCGCACGACGTCTCGATTCCCAGCACCAGCGACACGCCGCCCAGTGTCCCACCGGGCGACGTGTCCCTCACCAGCACCTACAGCGTCGACGGCGCCTACAGCAGCGACAGCGCCTCGGAGTAGTGGCAGGCGACCGGATGCCCGGATCCGCGGTCGACGAGCTCCGGCTCCTCGTCCACGCATTTGCTCTGCTCACCTTCGGTGAGCGTCGACGCGAACTTGGGGCAGCGGGTCCGGAAGCGGCAGCCCGAGGGCGGGTTCGCCGGGCTCGGCAGGTCCCCGACCACGGTGACCCGCTCACGGTTCCGCTCCCGCCGCGGGTCGGGCAACGGGATCGCCGAGATCAGCGCGTGCGTGTACGGGTGCCCGGGGTTCTCGAACAGGGCCTCCGCCGGACCCGTCTCGACGATCTTGCCGAGGTACATCACGGCGATCCGGTCGGCGATGTGGCGCACCACCGACAGGTCGTGCGAGACGAACAGGTACGACAGCCCCAGCTCGGACTGCAGCTCCTGCAGCAGGTTCAGCACGCCCGCCTGGATGGAGACGTCGAGCGCGGAGACCGGCTCGTCGAGCACGATGAGCTTCGGCTCCAGCGCCAGTGCCCGCGCTATGCCGATGCGCTGGCGCTGCCCGCCGGAGAACTCGTGCGGGTAGCGGTTCCCGTGCTCGGGCTTGAGCCCGACCTTGCGCATCAGGTCCCGAACCTTCTGCCGGCCGCCGTCGGCGTAGAGCCCGTGGATCCGCAGCGGCTCGGCGATCAGCTCGCTGACCGGCATGCGGGGGTCCAGCGACGCGTACGGGTCCTGGAACACCAGCTGCATCTCGCGGCGAAGTGACCGCATCCGGCCGCCGGGGAGCCCGGTGATCTCCTCGTCGTCGAACAGGATCTCGCCGGACGTCGCCGGGATCAGGTTCAGCGCGACGCGGGCCAGCGTCGACTTCCCGCAGCCGGACTCCCCGACCAGGCCGAGGGTCTCGCCCTCGGCGATATCGAACGAGACGTCGCTGACGGCCTGGACTGCCCCGGTCTGGCGGCGCAGCAGCCCGCCCGAGCGGATCGGGAAGTTCTTCACCAGGTGACGGGCCGACAGCAGCGTCGACGTCCCGGTCTGCTTCATCGCGGCACTGCTCATCGTCCGGCCTCCCCGGATGGTGCGGCCCCCGCCGGGGCACCGGCCGGCTCGGCGTCGGTGACGGCGGCCGGATCGAAGATCTCGTGGGCCGCCAGACCGGCGACCTGTGACGAGTGGTGGCACGCCGCCTCGTGCGACGGTCCGACCTCGACGAGCTCGGGCTCGCTCTCGCCGCACACCTCGCCGGCCAGCGGGCATCGCGGTGTGAACGGGCATCCCGGCGGCATGTTCACCACCGACGGCGGCGAGCCCGGGATCGGGGTCAGCCGCGAGCTCGAGCGGTCGAGGCGCGGCAGGCTGCCCAGTAGACCGACTGTGTAGGGCATCCGCGGCTCATAGAAGATCTCGTCGACGCTGCCGATCTCGACCGGCTTGCCCGCGTACATGACCAGCACGCGGTCGGCCTGCCCGGCGATGACGCCGAGGTCGTGGGTGATCAGCACCATCGCCGCCCCGGTCTCCTGCTGGGCGACGCGCAGTGCGTCGAGCACCTGGGCCTGGACCGTGACGTCCAGCGCGGTCGTCGGCTCGTCGGCGATGATCACGTCCGGGTCGTTCGCCATCGCGATCGCGATGACCACACGCTGGCGCATACCGCCGGAGAGCTCGTGCGGGTAGGAGTCGACGCGCTGCTCGGGGTTCGGGATCCGCACGGTCCGCAGCAGCTCGACCGCCCGCTCGCGGGCCTGCGCCTTGCTGACGTCGCGGTGCGCGAGCACGGCTTCGGCGATCTGGTAGCCGACGGTGTAGACCGGGTTCAGCGAGGTCATCGGATCCTGGAAGATCATCGCGATGCGCTCGCCGCGGATGGTGTTGAGCTGGTTCTCGGACAGGGTGACCAGGTCACGGCCGTCGAACTCGATCGAACCGGTGATCTTCGCGGTGGGCGGCAGCAGCCCCATCACCGCGAGCGAGGTCACCGACTTGCCGGAACCGGACTCGCCGACGATGCCGAGCACCTCGCCACGGCGCAGCGTGTAGTCGACGCCGCGGACCGCCCGCACCGGGCCGTCCGCGCTCGGAAAGGTCACGGTGAGCCCGGAGACGGTCAGCACCGCCTCGGGGGCCCCCGGGGTGTTCTGCTGGTCGGTCACTGGCGCACCTTCGTCTGCTGCGGGTCGAACGCGTCACGCAGGCCGTCGCCGATGAAGTTGATCGTGAGCGCGATGATGATGATGAACAGGCCCGGGAAGTAGAACAACCAGGGCCGTGTGGTCAGCGCGGTCTGCGCCTCGGAGACGAGCAGGCCGAGCGATGTGTCCGGGACCTGCACACCGAAGCCCAGGTACGAGAGCGCCGTCTCCAGCAGGATGGCCAGCGCGACCAGGATCGTCAGGTTCACGAAGATGGAGCCGAGGGCGTTGGGCACCAGGTGCCGCAGGATGATCCGCGAGTTCGTCGCGCCCAGTGCCCGCGCCGCCTCGATGAACTCCTTCTCGCGCAGCGACAGCACCACGCCTCGTGCCACCCGGGAGACGTAGGCCCAGTACAGGCCGGCGATGACCAGACCGATCAGGTACCAGGTGCCACCGAAGTTGTGCGCCAGCATCGCTGCGACCGCGATCAACGGCAGCGTCAGCACCAGGTCCGAGATCCGCATCATGGTCGAGTCGACCCAGCCACCGAAGAAACCGGCGATCGATCCCCACAGGGTGCCCACGAACGTCGCGAGCAGCGCGACCAGCACCGAGACCTGCAGCGAGATCCGCGTGCCGCCCAGCACCTGGGCGAACTGGTCCTTGCCGACCGCGTCGGTTCCGAACGGGTGTTTCAGCGACGGCGGCTTGGAGTTGTCCGGCGTGATCTCGCCGACCCCGTACTTCCACAGCGCACCGCCGACGTAGGCGAGCAGGACCAGCAGGATCAGGACGACGAGGCTGACCATCGCGGCCCTGTGCTGGAGGAACCGCCGCAGGATCAGCTGCGTCTGGCTCCGCTCGGCGACGGTGAACTCTCGGTCCGTCCCGGCTGGTCCCGGCGCGGGGGTCGGGGTGTCGACGGCTCCGGCCGCGGCGATGGCGCCCGTGGTGTCCACCGAGGTCGTTCCGGTCGGCTCAGGCATAACGGATCCTGGGGTCGAGGACGCCGTAGAGCAGATCGGCGACCAGGTTCATGACGATGACGATGACCGCGGAGACCAGCAGCCACGAGGTGACGGCGTAGGTGTCGAACGTCGTGATGGAGTTCAGCAGGTAGTCGCCGAGGCCGCGCCACTGGAAGACCTTCTCCGTGACCACGGCGCCGCCGAGGATCGAGGCGACGTCGAGCGCGGTGACCGTGGTCAGCGGGATGAGCGCGGTCCGCAGCGCGTGCTTGTACATCACCGTCCGGCGGGACAGCCCCTTGGCACGGGCCAGCCGGACGTAGTCCGAGTTCAGCGTCTCCAGCATCGAGGCCCGGGTGAACCGGCTCCACGCCGCGTAGGAGACCAGGGCCAGCGCGATCGTCGGGAGCACCATGTGCCCCGCGATGTCGGCCAGATTCGCGAAGAACCCCTTGGGCGGCGGGATCGACGACGAGCCGATCGTCGAGATCACCTGGCCGCCGACGGACTTGTTGAAGTCGATGCCCCCCTGTTTGAGCAGGATGGCCAGCCAGAACGCCGGCATCGCCAGGAACAGGAAGCCGAGGAACGTCGCGGTGTAGTCGGCCTTGGAGTACTGGCGCACCGCGGTGTAGACGCCGACGAGGACCGCCAGCACCAGCGCGATCACCATCGCCACGAGGACGAGCCGGATGGTCACCCAGAAGCGGGTGCCCAGCTCGTGACCGATGTTCTGGGTGGAGACCACGGACGGGCCGAAGTCGCCGGTGAACACCCCGCCCAGCCACGAGAAGTAGCGCGGGATCAAGGGCTGGTTCAGGTGCAGGCGCTCGGCCTCGGCAGCCAGGACCTGTGGTGGGGGCGGCGGGTTGCGCAGGATCAGGGGGGTGAGCGGGTTGCCGGACAGCGTGCCCAGCCAGAACACGATGAACGACGAGACGAGCAGGATCGGGATCGAGATCACGACCCGCCGCACTGCGTAGAGAAGCATGTGGGGGTCTCTCCGACACGTGGTGGGTCACCGGCGGGTCCGGCTCGTGGCCGGCCCACCGGCGTCGGCTAGAGGGGAAGTGTGCCACTCGCAGGCCCGACCGGTGCCGTGTCGATCATGGTTGATCGGAACGCGGTCCCGGCCGGGCCGTGGGAGTCAGCTGCCGGTGCGCAGACCCCACTCGGCGGAGTTGTACGTCGGTCCGCTGAGGGTCGCGTTGCCCCGGATGTTGGCCACGGTGTTCTGCGACGCGATCAGGGTCGGCTTCTGGTACAGCGGTAGCACGTAGGCGTCATCCATGATGATCTTGTCCGCCTCGTTGAGCTTTGCCGTCGCCGCCGCCGTGTCCGTGGACGAGGCAGCCTCGTTCAGCAGCTTGTCGGTCTTCGGGTTGTTGTACTTGCCGAAGTTGTTGCCCGACGAGGACAGGAAGGTCTGCTGAGCGTTCGCGTACGGCGCCGGCGACTGGATCCAGGCGAACACGATGATGTCGTAGTCGCCCTTGGTGGTGGTGTCACCGAGGTCGTCGGTCGGCTCGACCGTGACGTTGATACCCAGCTGCTTCATGTAGCCGGCGAACAGCTCGCACTCGTTCTGCCGGATCGAGTTGCCGACGGTGTAGCGGATCCGCAGGTCCGGAACCGCCTTACCCGACTTGTCGACCAGCTTGGACCCGACACCGGTGTAGCCGGCCCGGGTCAGGATCTGCTTGGCCTTCTCGATGTCACCGGCACCCTGCCCGGTGGGCGTCACGTTGTCGGTGTAGCCGTCCTGCTGGGGCAGCAGCATCATGCTGTTCAGCGGCTTCACGTCCGGGTTGAACTGCCCGACGGTCTTGGCGATGATGTCTTCCCGGTTGACCGCGGTGTACATCGCCTGCCGCAGTGCCTTGTCCTTCAGCGCCGGTGTCCGCAGGTTGAAGTCGTAGTGCTCCCACTGGATGCCGAGCTGCTGGGTCTGCGACACGTTCGGGATCTGCTCGATCTGCTGGACGATGTCGACCTGCGGCTGCGGATAGACGACCTGCACCTCATTGTTCTGCAGCGCGATCGGCTCCTGCGTCGCGTCGGTGATGACGCGCAGGATCAGGGCGTCCAGCTTGGGCTTCGCCTGGCCGTACCACTTCGGGTTCGGGACGAGCGTCAGCGCCTGATTGTCCTGCCAGCTCTTGATGACGTACGGGCCGCCCGAGTAGGTCGGAACGGTCTTGCCGAACCAGTCGAACGACTGCGCGACCCCCTGCGGAGTGTTCAGGTCACCGTGCTGCTTCGCGATGTGCGCCGGGTAGAGCGGCTGCCCCGAGGAGAAGTAGTTCTGCCAGTCGGTGATGGGCTTGGTCAGCGTCATCGTGGCGGTCTTGCCGCCGTCGGAACCGGCGACGTTCTTCACCGCGTCCCAGCCACCGTTGCCCGCCGTGGCACAGTCGGGGCACTTGGTCGGGCTCTGCATCTTCCAGGAGTAGGCGAAGTCGTCGGCGCTGATCGGTGTGCCGTCGCTCCAGACCGCCTCGGGCCGGATCTTGTAGACGATCGTCGTCGGGTTGACGAGCTCGGCCGAGACCATGAGGTCCTTGTTGAGCGCCAGCTTCAGATCGGGCTCGGTGGTGAATGCGGCCGGCATGTAGGTCTGGGTCGCCATGCCCGTCTCGAACACGTTGCCCTCGGCCGAGACGACATTCCAGTTCGGAATGTTCTTCTCGATGGCCATCGTGATCGTCCCGCCCTGCTGCACCTGGTCGGCCGGAACCGAGTTACAGGTGTTGAGGTTCTGCGGGCACTCCGCGTAGTTCCCGGTGGCCGTGGACCCGCCACCACCCTCTTCTCCGCCGCCACCACACGCACTCAGCAGCAGCGCAACAGAACCCGCCACCGCGACCGCGACAGCCGCCTTCATTCTCATCGTCGACGAGCCTCTCGAGATCAAGTGGGCGCACTCCGGTGTGGCGCCCGTCGGGTCTCGGGCCGAGCCCGGATGTAGCGCCGGGTAGGGCCCAGGAGCACGCCGTTAGCACGCCCCCCTGTGCTCCGCGCCGACAGAAAGTGACCGTCGTACTTCCGATGGTCGACCGTCGAACGACTCGCAGCCGGATGGACGCTAGCAGCGCACACAGCCGTGTCATAGGTCTCGGAACTCGCCGAAACCTGTTTGGTACAGACGTACCACTCCGTGTGAGCGAGAGGCTCCGGACGGCGACGGTGCTGCTCTGCTCACCGATACGCAGCACCGCCGTCGGCGCTGGTCAGCTCCCCGGCACCGACGTCTGCGTCGAGTCGCTGGAGCCCTCGGGCTCCTTCCAGGTCCGAGCGCCGGCCATCGGCCCGATCCCGAGCGGCCCCGGCGTCACCCCGGTCGACGCGTCGGTCTGCTTGTTCGTGATCAGCAACCCCTGGGCCTGGTAGAGCGGCAGCGCGGGCAGCTGCGTCCACAGCACCCGTTCGGCCTCCGCGGCGACCGCCGGGTCGTCGTTGGTGATCAGCTGGTCGAGCAGGGGCTGCAGCGTGGGCAGGCAGCTCTGGCCCGGCAGGTCGTCCTGCGCGGGATCGGGTTCCGGGGCGTCCGGAGTGGACGCGGGGGCCGAGCTCTCCGGGCAGCCGTAGTCCGATGCCAGGCGGGGACCCACCGCGCCCACCACCGGTCGCGGGGCGACCAGGACGTCGACCGCGACCGTCGAGCCGGTCTGTCCGGGGATGCCGGACGTGGTCGGCGTGGCGGAGGTGGAGGAGGTGCTCGGTGTCGTCGTCGAGCCCGGCGACGGAGTCGGCGCCGGCGTCTCGGGCGCGCCGCCGCCGTCCGGATCGGTGGTCGGCGTCGGCGTCGCCGAACCGGACGACGAGGAACCACTCGTCGGGGTGGACGTCGGTGTCGGCGTCGTCGGCGTGACACTCGGGCTGTCGAGCAGTTCCGGGGCGCTCGGCGTGATCACCGTGGCCAGGATCCCGCCGGCCTTGAGCTGCTCGGCGACGACCTGCGCGACCCGGATGTCCTCGGGCCGGTCGGCCCCGGCCCCGACGACGACCGACAGCTGCCGCCCGCCCAGGGTCCAGCGCCCGTCGGCGCCGCGGACGTAGCCGGCCTCGGTCAGCGCCGCCGACGCCGCCCCCGGGTCACGCCGCGCGGGCGCGCCCTCCGGCGCGGTGGCCGCGTAGCCGGGGTCGGACGGGGCGGCACCGAACGCGTCGACCGGGGTGGCGTCGGGGTTGATCCGGCGCCGGATCGACTCACGGTCGAGCGTCGCGGCGACGCCCTCCCGCACCCGCGGGTCGGACAGCGGTCCGTCCTCGGTACGGAACATCAGCTGCTCGGCGTCCGGGCGCGGGGACCGGCGCACCGTCGGCGCCTTGCCCGCCGAGGTCATCGCCTCGATCGCCTTCGTGATCTGCGGCCCGGCGTCGGGCAGCGCCATGTCGATGTCCTGGTTGCCCAGCGCGGCGGACAGCTGGCCGGCCGGGGTGCGGCGCAGCACGATCTCGTCGAGCACCGAGGGGGTGTCCCAGTACGGGTCGTTGCGGGCCAGCACGATCTCGCCGCGCAGCCGGTCGACCTGCATGACCCGGAACGGCCCGCCGGCGGCGGGCTCACCGTTGGCGAACGGCGCGGTCCAGCCGCCGGGAGCGTCCTTGAGCAGGTGCGCGGGCAGCAGGTTGGAGAACAGCTCCTGCCAGTGCGGGTAGGGCTTGGCGAACACGACGTCGACGGCCTTGCCCCCGGCCCGCGAGCGGACGTCGGTGATCTGCCGGTACCCGGCGGCGCCGATCGTGTTGGGCCGGCTGCGCATCTGCTGCCAGAGGTAGACGAAGTCCTCGGCGGCGATCGGGGCGCCCGACGACCAGCCGGCGGAGACGTTCAGGTCGTAGCTGACCGTGAACGGCGACTGCGAGGTGACCTTCGCGTCGGTGGCGACCGTGCGGTCCAGCTGCGGGACGCCGCGGGCGTCGGGGCGGAACACCGACGGCATCGACAGGGCCGCGATCGCGGTGGTGGCCGGGGACTGGTCGGAGCGCAGGTGCGGGTTGAACCCCGGCCCGAAGTCCGTCACCCCCGCGACCACCCGGGTCGGAGTGGTCACCGGGACGGTCGGCGGCGCCGGCTGCGGAGGCGGTGCGGGCTGCGGCTCGGCGGAACAACCGGCGAGCACGAGCACGACGGCCAGCAGACCGGCCACCGCGGGGAGCGTGCGGACGGGGCGACGATCGGTCACCCCGGCAGTATCCCGGTCCGGGTCCGGCCCCTCGCCCACCGGGCGGGGACCGGACCGCCGGGCCGGGACTCTGCTCTGCTCACCCCGGCGCAGCACCCCGGCTGACCAGGGGCTCTGCTCTGCTCACCTCGACGCAGCACCCCGGCCCACCGGGGCCCTTGCTCTGCTTACCTACCTACTTGGTGCCGTTCGCAGCGGCCTTGGCGCGCGAACGGGCGCGAGCTCGCAGGCTCGGGTCGAGCTCGATCTTGCGGATGCGGACGTTCTCCGGGGTGACCTCGACGCACTCGTCGGAGGCACAGAACTCCAGCGACTGCTCCAGGCTCAGGATCGTCGGCGGGACGAGCTTGACCAGCACGTCGCTCGTGGACGAGCGGATGTTGGTCAGCTTCTTCTCGCGCGTGATGTTGACCTCGAGGTCCTCGTTGCGCGTGTACTCGCCGACGACCATGCCGCCGTAGACCAGCGTGGTCGGGCCGACGAACAGCGTGCCGCGGTCGGCGAGCTGGTCGATCGCGTACGGCGTGACGGGCCCGGAGCGGTCGGAGATCAGCGAGCCCTTGTTGCGGGTGCGGATCTCACCGACCCATGGGCCGTAGCCGTCGAACACGTGGCTGGCGATACCGGCGCCGCGGGTGATCGTCAGGAACTCGGTGCGGAAGCCGATGAGACCGCGGGAGGGGACGCGGAACTCCAGCCGGACCCGGCCCTCGCCGTGCACCATCTCGCCCATCTCGCCCTTGCGGGCGGCCAGGAGCTGGGTGACGGCGCCGAGGCTGTCCTCGGGGACGTCGAGCGAGAGCTGCTCGAACGGCTCGTGCAGCTTGCCGTCGATGGTCTTGGTGACGACCTCGGGCTTGCCGACGGTCAGCTCGAAGCCCTCGCGGCGCATGGTCTCGACCAGCACGGCCAGCGCCAGCTCGCCACGGCCCTGGACCTCCCACGCGTCGGGACGCTCGGTGGGCAGCACGCGGATCGAGACGTTGCCGATCAGCTCGGTGTCGAGCCGGTTCTTCACCAGGCGCGCGGTCAGCTTCTTGCCCGGGTGCGGGTCGCGGCCGGCCAGCGGCGAGGTGTTGGTGCCGATCGTCATCGAGATGGCGGGCTCGTCGACGTCGATGCGCGGCAGCGCAACCGGGTGCTCGGGGTCGGCGAGGGTGTCGCCGATGGTCACGTCGGCGATTCCGGCGACGGCGACGAGGTCACCGGCACGTGCCTCCTCGGCCGGGACGCGGTCGAGGGCCTCGGTGCGCAGCAGCTCGGTGACCTTGACGCGCGGGGTGCTGCCGTCCTCCCGGCACCACGCGACCTGCTGGCCGCGGCGCAGCACACCGGCGCGGACGCGGCAGAGCGCGATGCGGCCGAGGAAGCTGGACGCGTCGAGGTTGGTGACGTGCGCCTGCAGCGGGGCGGACGGGTCGTCGGCGGGCGGCGGGACGACGTCGAGCATCGTCTCGAACAGCGGGGTCAGGTCCTCGGAGTCGGGAAGCTCGCCGTCGGCGGGCCGGATCCGGGACGCCTTGCCGGCGCGGCCGGAGGCGTAGACGACGGGCAGGTCGAGCAGGTGCGCGGTGGCGGACTCGTCGAGGTCCAGGTCGTCGGCCAGCTCCAGAAGCAGCTCGAGCGACTCGTCGACGACCTCGGCGATCCGGGCGTCACCGCGGTCGGTCTTGTTGACCACGAGCATGACGGGCAGCCCGGCGGCCAGGGTCTTGCGGAGCACGAAGCGGGTCTGGGGCAGCGGGCCCTCGGACGCGTCGACCAGCAGCACGACGCCGTCGACCATGGACAGGCCGCGCTCGACCTCACCACCGAAGTCGGCGTGGCCGGGGGTGTCGACGACGTTGATCGTGGTGCCGTGCCACTTCACCGCCGTGTGCTTGGCGAGAATGGTGATGCCCTTCTCGCGCTCGAGGTCGTTGGAGTCCATGACGCGGTCGACGAGCTCGGCACGCTCGCCGAACGCGCCGGACTGGCGCAGCATGGCGTCGACCAGGGTGGTCTTGCCGTGGTCGACGTGCGCGACGATCGCGACGTTGCGCAGGTCGGGACGGCTGGACTCGTCGCGGACGGCGTCGGTCGCCTCGGCGGAACGGGGGATGGTCACACCGCCAGCGTATCGGCGGCAACCTCTGGCCCCTCCTCTGCGTGCAGGTTAGCCTGACCTCGCCATGGGTAAGGTGAAGAAGAAGTGCTGCCGGTCGAAGCCCAAACGTTGCAAGAACTGCCCGGTCGTCGCGTTGCGCCTGAGCAAGGTCGGCGCGGACGACCTGAGCGGGAAGGCCTACGACCGCGCGGTGAAGAAGGCCCGCATCTACTGACCTCGCTCCCCCGCACCTGACCTGCCGATATCCTCTCGCCCGGCCCCCGGGCGAGAGTTCGGCGGACGATCTTCGCAGGACAGCGCCGGTACCCGCCGCCGGCGCCGTACACGATCTCCGCGCTCGCGTCGTCCGGGCGAGCACCCGGGACCCGGCAGTCGCGTTCGGCATGGCCGGGGTCACACGGTGTTCTGACACACAGTGCCCCGGGACGAGCCGCCGGACGCCGCCCTCGCGGGGCCGCCGGGCGCCCCGGCGCCTCCGCAGCCGGGCAACCGTGTGCGCATCCCGGCCGTCGCCCCGCCGGTGCGTGGCCGGTCGGCGACCGCGAACCGCACCGCGGCGAGCACCTGCGCCGGCCGGTGGGCCGGGTCCGCCGGGTCGAGGGTGAGCACCCGCCAGCCGTGCCGACGCAGCACCCCGCGCCGCCACGCCGTCGACTCCTCGTCCGTGGCGCCGTGGAACTCCACCGCCAGCCGGGCCCGCGGGAACGCCAGCGCCGGCACCACGCCGGCGACGTCGTGCCCGCACGTCCAGCCGCCGACACCCGCCTCGGTCAGCGCCCCTCGCAGCCGGACCAGTGCGGCCACGCCGGAGCGCCGGACGACGGCGGTGAGCAGCCGCCCGGACGGTCCGCTGCCGTGCGCGCCGAGGTTGCGGACCTGCGCGGCCAGCAGCGCGGGCAGCGCCCCGGGCCGGGTCAGCACCCGCTGCAGCAGCGCCGTCGCCGCGGCCTCGGGCAGCTCGGTGCACGCCTCGAGCACCGACAACGCCGGCGCGGTGACCAGCACACCCCGGTGCTCGACGACGTCGGCCGGGTCCAGCTCCCGCCGCCGGACGACGACCCCGGCACGCGGCCGCGGCGCCCGCCGGCGCGGCACGGTCACCCCGACCGCCGTCACGGCCCCCGGGCCGCCCGGAGCGTGCTCGAGCAGCCCGTGCCACCACACCGCCGCGGCACCGCAGAGCACCGCGCCGTCCCCGGCCCACAGCACCGCGGCCCGGACCCGCTGCTCGTCGCCTGCCGGGTGGCTCGCCTCCCGGTAGACCCGCGGATGCACCGGCACCCAGCGCCGCGTGGCGAGCCGGCGGTCGATCGCGTCCGGCGACAGGCCGGCGCCGAGCGCCTGGGCGCGGGTGACCAGCCCGTGCTGGCGCTCGACGAGACCCGCGGTCGGGTCGCCGGGGGCGGTCGTGGCGGGGGCCGCTGAGGCCGCTGCAGCTGTCATGTGGCTTGGACGTCACCGGCTCCCTCGCCGGTGTCGGTGGTTCTACCGAGATCGCCGGTCGGGCACGCTCCGCCGCGGTGCGTATCGGTGAGCAGAGCCGCGGCGCGGTTGATCATCGGGCGCGGTCGGGCCGGTGCCGCGCCACTGCCCGGGACCCGCGGTGAGCCCCGCTTTGCTCTGCTCACCTCTACGCATCAGGGCTGCTCAGGTCGGGTCCGGATGGCACCGACCAGGGGTGATGCGTGGAGGTGAGCAGAGCAAAGCGCCAGGCCGGCGCCTCACCGGCGCCGGAACGCCGCCCCGAAGTGGATCAAGGACGGAGAAGGTCGACCAGCTCGGCGAGGACGGCGCGGTCGGCGTCGAGCCAGCCCAGCGTCGCGACCTCGGCGGGCCCCACCCAGCGCAGCTCCCGGTGCTCGCGCGCCTCGGGTTCCGGCGATCCCGGTTCGAGCTCGGCGCGGTGGATGCGCAGCACCCGGCGTCCGATCGGCAGGTCCGTACCGACCCGCGCCCCGGCCCGCACGTGCGCGCCGAGCTCCTCGAACAGCTCCCGGCGCAGTGCCCCGGCCTCGCTCTCCCCCGCCTCGACCCCGCCCCCGGGCAGCTCCCAGCGCCCGGCCAGCTCGGGCGGGTAGGAGCGCTGGGCGACCAGCAGCCGCCCGTCGCGCACGACCGCCGCGCCGACCACCGCAGGCGCCGCGGCTAGCTCGGCGACCCGGCCGGCGAGGGCGTCGCGGCGGACGACCAGCAACCGCCGGGCGAAGGGCCGCAGCACCGGGTCGGACAGCCTGCCGAGCATCCCCAGCGGCGGCTCCCAGGTGATCTCGTCGTGGACCCGGGTGCCGTGCCCGTCGGGCGCGATCCGGGTGACGTGCCGCAGCACCGCGACCGGGCCGGCCGCGCGTTCGGACACCAGGCCGTCGACGCCGGCGTCGGTGATCCGGGTCCGGACGGTCAGCACCCGCCCGGGCAGGGTGATCGTCACCTCGTCGCCCGCGACGAGCAGCGCGGCCGGCGCGCGCAGCCGGGCTCCGAGGCGGGCGACGGCCGTCGTCGCGGTCGTCGTCTCGCGCAGCACCCCCGCGACGAGGCGCGGTGGTCCGGGGACGTGGTGGTCGAGGCTGCACACCGGCACGCGCCGATCCTCGCCGATCAGCGCCGGCCACGAGTCCTGCGAAACGCCCACGCTCACGCGCACCGCCGTTCAGGCTGGTCGTCGTGCAGAACGCTCCCGTCCTCGACCCGCGCGCCGCCGCGGCGCCGACCCCGGACCCGGTCGCCGCCCGGTTGCACGGGGTGAGCTGCGGTTTCGGCCGCCGGCAGGTGCTCGACCGGATCGACCTGGAGGTCCCGATGGGTGCGGTACTCGGCCTGCTCGGCCCGAACGGCGCCGGCAAGACCACGCTGCTGCGCACCCTGCTCGGCCTCATCACCCCGGACGCAGGCACCGTCGAGCTGCTCGGCCGCCCGCTGCCCGCCCGCGCCGGCGAGGTCCTCCCGCACGTCGGCGTCCTGCTCGACGCGCCTGCCCTGCACCGGCACCGCACCGCGCGGCAGAACCTGCTGCGCTGTGCCGCGCTCGAACCGCTGCTGGAGACCCACCGCATCCCGGGCGCGGTCGACGCGACCCTGCAGCGGGTCGGCCTGGCCGGGCACACCGACCGGCGCGTGCAGGGCTACTCCCTCGGGATGCGGCAGCGCCTCGCGCTCGCCGTCCCGCTGCTCGCCCGCCGCCGCCTGGTCGTGCTCGACGAGCCGACCAACGGCCTCGACCCGGCAGGCACCCTCGACGTCCGGCGGCTGATCGGCGAGATGAACGCTTCCGGTGCGACGGTCGTCGTCAGCTCGCATCTGCTCGGCGAGATCGAGGCGACCTGCTCGCACGTGGCGGTCCTGCAGCAGGGCCGGCTCATCGCCGCCGGGGAGCTGCGGGCGCTGCTGTCCGGCGGGCCGTCCGCCGTCGTGGTGTCCACTCCGGACGCCGAGCACGCGGTCCGCGCCCTGCAGTCCCGCGGGATCGACGCCGAGACCGGACCCGACCGCAAGGTGCACGTCGCACCCGGCCCGGCCGCCCCGGACGTCGTCGCGCTGCTCGTGCACGCCGGCGTCGCGGTGCACGAGGTGACCCGGGCGGAGTCCCGGCTGGAGGAGGTCTTCGCCCGGCTGACCCGCGGCCCGGCACCTGACCCGGCACCCGGACCGGCACCCGGTCCCCCGCCGGGCTCCGCGGCCGGGGCTCCCGGTCCCGCGCCCCGTTGGGCGGTGCAGCCGTGACCGCCCCGCTGCGCCGCCCGGTCGTCGCGCCGCTGGGCCGGATGCTGGGCGCCGAGCTGACCCTCGCGCTGACCCGCCCGCGCACCGTCGTCGTCCTCGGGGCCACCGCGCTGCTGCCGGTCCTGGTCGCCATCGGGATGCTCCGGATGGACGAGACCGAGACGCACGCGATCGGGGTGCTGATGGTGTCGGCGTCCGAGCTCGCCGCGTTCTCCGCGGGGCTGCCCGTGGTGCTCGTCGCCGCCGACGCCCTGGCCGCGGAACGTGCCCGCGGGACCCTGGACCTGCTGCGCCTCGCCCCGGTCGGTGTGACCCGGTTGCTGGTGCTCAAGACCGGCGCGGTCGTCGCCACGGCCGCGCTGGCCGCCACGATCCTGACCGTCGCCGCGCTGATCGCGGGGCTGCTGGTGCTCGGACCCGGCCCGATGGGGACGGCCGGGACACTCGGGCGGGGGATGCTCACCGCGCTGTGGCTGACCGGGCAGCTCGCCGCACTGGGGGCGGGGGTGCTCGCGGTCTCCGCCGCCACCCGCCGTCCGACGGCGGCGGTGGCGTCCGGGCTCGTCGTGGTCACGATCGCGCCGCTGGCCGGGATGCTGTGGCGGCCGATGGCACCGCTGCTGCCCACGGGGCACTGGACCGAGGTCATGGCCCAGGTCTGCCGGAGCTCGGTCGGACTGTCCGCGGCCGGCTCGACGACGCTGCGCGCTGCCGGGTTCGCCGTGGCCGGGCTGGGACTGGCCGCCTACCTGCTCGCCCGCCACGACGGCTGACCGGCCCGCAGGCCCCGGCCGCCACGCCGAGGATCGGGTTCCAGCAGACACCATCGGCGCCGCTGCGCGACGATGGGCCCATGGCCACCACAACCCTGCTCAC
The DNA here is from genome assembly GCF_046546475.1 of Pseudonocardia phyllosphaerae. Lineage (NCBI taxonomy): Bacteria > Bacillati > Actinomycetota > Actinomycetes > Pseudonocardiales > Pseudonocardiaceae > Pseudonocardia > Pseudonocardia phyllosphaerae. The sequence goes on along the minus strand of NZ_JBKGXS010000011.1, from coordinate 59,943 downwards.
CGACGACGAGGTCCGCGACGCCCTGGACCGCCTGCCCGGCTGGGACCGCGACGGGGACTCGATCGTCCGCACCGCGAAGCTGCCCGACTTCGGCGCCGCCGTGTCCGTCGTGGACCGGGTCGCCGACGACGCCGAGGCCGCCGACCACCACCCGGACATCGACATCCGCTACAACACGCTGACGTTCCGGCTCTCCACGCACTCCGAGGGCGGGCTGACCGCCAAGGACACCGAGCTCGCCGGGCAGATCAGCGATCGGATCACCTCCGCAGGCGGCAGCTGACCCACCCCCACGCGCGGCCCGATGGGCCTCAGAACCGCCGGTTGCTCAGCACCGGCAGCTGGGCTCGCACGTCGGCCACCGACGCCGGGTCGACGTCGACGACCAGCAGGCCCGGCTCCGCGCCCAGCGACGCGACCACCTCGCCGCGCGGCCCGGTGACCGCCGAGAACCCGATGCCGGTCGGACCCTTGCCGTGCTCACGCCCGGCCGTGGTCGGGTCGGCCTGGTCGCAGGCGACGACGTAGGTGCCGGTGTCCAGGGCACGTGCCCGCACCAGCACCTCCCACTGCGCCCGCTTGCCCGGCCCCGCTCCCCAGGACGCCGGCACCAGCAGCACGGTCGCACCGTCGTCGGCGAGGCGCTGGTAGAGCCCCGGGAACCGGACGTCGTAGCAGGTCGAGAGGCCGACGACGACCGGATCGGTGCCGGGGCCCTCGGCGTCGGGGACCTCGACGACGACCGGCTCGGACCCCGCCGCGACGGTGTCGGACTCGGCGAAACCGAACGCGTCGTAGAGATGGATCTTGTCGTAGCTGGTCTCCACCCCGGCCCCGGTGACGAGCAGGGTGTTGGCCACGCGCCCGTCGTCGGCGGGGGTGAACATGCCCACGACGACGGTGACGCCGGCCTCGGCCGCGATCGCCCGCACCTCCGACGCCCAGGCGCCGTCCAGGGACTCGGCGACCGGGCCGAGCGGGACCCCGAAGCAGCACTGCGTGGCCTCGGGGAACACCACCAGCCGCGCCCCGGACTCGGCGGCCTCGGTGGTCCGCTTCCGGACCTCGACGAGGTTCGCCGCGGGGTCGGGGGTGGACGAGATCTGGGCCAGCGCGATCCGCATGTTCCGGTCGTACCACGTCCGCGTGCGCCGCGGGGCCGCGCGAGCGGGTGGTACGGTCGGGATGTGCTGCGCGCCTTCTACTACTGGTTTCGCGAGCCGGCCCGGGATGGGTCGGCCGGCGTGACCGCGCGCTGACCTCCATCCCCACCAGCCGGCATCTCGGACCGGCTCGGGGCAGGTGACACGGGTCGGTCCGGCCGGGAAAGGACCACCGACCCCGATGAGTACCTCCACCGCCCCGCTGATCGACACCCCGCTCGACGACACCCGGATCGGGCGCATCGCGCCGCTGATCTCCCCGGCCCTGCTCAAGCACGACCAGCCGGTGACCGGCGACGTCGCCGGCACCGTTCTGCGCGGCCGCGACGAGGTCACCCGCATCCTCGACGGCGACGACGACCGCCTGCTGGTCGTCGTCGGCCCGTGCTCGGTGCACGACCCGGACGCCGCACTGGACTACGCCCACCGCCTCGCCGCGCGCGCCGAGGAGCTCTCCGGCGAGCTGTGCGTGGTCATGCGGACCTACTTCGAGAAGCCGCGCACGACGGTCGGCTGGAAGGGCCTGATCAACGACCCGGGCCTGGACGGCACGTTCGACGTCAACCGCGGACTGCGCACCGCACGCCGGCTGCTGCTCGACATCTCCGCGCTCGGACTGCCGGTGGGGTGCGAGTTCCTCGACCCGATCACCCCGCAGTTCATCGCCGACGTCGTCACCTGGGGCGCGATCGGCGCGCGGACCGCGGAGAGCCAGGTGCACCGCCAGCTGGTCAGCGGCCTGTCGATGCCGGTCGGGATCAAGAACGCGACCGACGGCGACGTCCGCGCCGCCGTCGACGGCATGCGTGCCGCGGCGGCGTCGCACGTGTTCATGGGCGTCAACAACGACGGCCTCGCCGGGCTGGTGACCACCACCGGCAACCCGGACACCCACGTCATCCTGCGGGGCGGGGCGCGGCCGAACTACTCCGCCGCCGACGTCGAGGCCGTGCGCGAGAGCCTGCGCGCGGCCGGGATGCCGGAGCGGGTCGTCGTCGACGCCAGCCACGGCAACAGCGGCAAGGACCACGTCCGCCAGGCCGGGGTCGTACGCGAGCTGGCCGAGCGGATCGGCGCCGGCGAGCAAGCCGTCACCGGGCTGATGATGGAGAGCTTCCTCGAGGCCGGGCGCCAGGAGCTGGGCCCGGACATGGTGCGCGGGCAGTCGGTCACCGACGCGTGCCTGTCCTGGGGCACCACCGACGAGCTGCTGGGCACCCTCGCCGACGCGGTCCGCACCGGCCGTCGCTGATCCGGCTCCCCTACCGGGCCGTCCGGCTCGGACGGCTGCTGCGCTGGGCGGATGTGACGACGTTCGCCCGGCGCGTGGGGTGCGGACCGGCCGTGGGGCCTGCCAGGCTGCCCCTGCGACCGGGCGGATCGACCGCCCGGATGTGAGACGAGGGGGCAGCGTGCTCAAGGGTTTCAAGGACTTCCTGCTGCGCGGGAACGTCGTCGACCTGGCCGTGGCGGTCGTCGTGGGCTCGGCGTTCACCGCGGTGGTCACGGCGTTCACCGAGGCGTTCCTCGAGCCGCTGATCAAGCTGTTCTCCGGCGGCGGGACGATCGGCGGCGCCTTCGTCGTCGACGGCGTCACGTTCAACTGGTCGTCGTTCGTGAACTCGGTGATCACCTTCATCATCACCGCGGCCGTCGTCTACTTCCTGGTCGTGCTGCCGCTCAAGACGATCCAGGAGCGGCGCCAGCGCGGCGAGGAGTCCGGGCCGGCGGAGCCGACCGAGGTCGAGCTGCTCAAGGAGATCCGGGACCTGCTGCAGGCCGAGCGCGTCGACCCGTCGTCGAACGGGCGGCACTCCTCGGGCGGGGCGAAGGCGGCCGGAACCGAGTAAGGCCGCCGCAGGCCGGGCCGCGCAGGTCAGGCGGGGCGCGCCGTCGGGACGGCGCGTTCCATCCGGATCTCGACCATCCCGTCGGGGCTGGCGATGGTGCCGCAGTCGGAGAAGCCGTGCCTGCGGTACAGCCCCGACGCGAAGTCGTTGCCGACGACGACGTGCAGGGTCAGCACGTCGGCACCCCACCACGCGGCGCGCTCCAGGACCGCGGCGACGAGCGCATCGCTGGCGCCCTCGCCGCGGGCGTGCGGGGCGACCCACAGCGACAGCAGGTCGGCGATGCCCTCGTCGTCCGGCGGGACCGCGATGGCCATCCCGGACGGACGACCGTCGAGGTCGGCGACCAGGTAGCGCCCAGGTGCCTCGAGCCGCTCCCGCCAGGCGGACTCCCCGGCACCGATCCAGTCCTCGAGCCTGGAATGGAACGCGTACGGCGCGTCGGCGAGTGCGGCCAGGCGCAGGTCACGCCAGGTTCGCCAGTCGTCGGGGGTGAGCTCCCGAACGGTGATCATCGGGCGCCTCCCCCGGAACGGAAGCGCCGAAGGTATCAGCGATGCCCGCGACCGGTGTGTTGTGCCCGTACCGCCGGACCGAGCAGCCCGGCGGCGCACCCGGCCGCGGTGAGCGCGACGGTGACGGCGAGCAGCTGGGCGGTGGGCCGTCCGTGGACCAGCAGCGTGGCGGTGGCGGCGAGGACCAGCGCGGCGGAGGTCCCGACCGGCGACGACCGGTGCCGAGCCGGGACGACCCGACCCAGGAGCGCGGCGACACCGGCGAGGGTGCCGGCCAGGAGGAGCGCGACGACCGCATCCACCCAGGTCCACTGCAGCATCATTGCCCACCACCACTCGTCCGGACCAGTGTGCACCACGGAGCGTGATCGTCTCTTCCCCAAAGCTGATGACGTGGTGTGGCCCAGCGCAACGCGACGCGGTCCCGCGCGACATACGGGCATGAGCTCCGCGCCGATCGTCCGCCGCCGTACCGGCCGCCCCACGCCCGCCCGCCTGGTCCTGGCCGGCGTCGTGGCGGTGCTCGCCGTTCTCGTCCTCACCGGGATCACGACGACCGCGCACCGGGTGCACGGCTCCGGCCCGGCCGGGGTCGTCGCGCACAGCGGGACCGTGGGCCCGACCGCGCCGGCCGACGCGCTGACGCTCGGGAGCTGATCCGCGCACGGCCCTGATCGGCGCACGGTCCTGCCGATACAGGATTAGCGGAGGAGATGCAGAAAAAGCTATTCTGATGGGTGCGATCGAAACGCGAAACCCGTTCTCTGCACCACCAGTATAGCACCGGAGGCAATTCCGTGTCACATCCTGATCCGGTCCCGGCACCGTCCACTCCCCCGGTGGAGCGGGAACGCGAGCTCGAGACCGGGCGGATCCGGTATCTCCAGTCGTTGCTCGCCGACGAGCTGGCCGCCGCCGAGGACCGGGCGCGCGGTGTCCTGGCCGCATCGACCGGGGAGGAGCTCAGCGCCCGCTGGGAGCGCGACGTGTCGGTGACCCGCTGGTCGGACCGGGCATCGGCGCTCAAGGCGGCCCGCTCCGGGCTGTGCTTCGGCCGGCTCGACCACACCGACGGCACGACCGGCTACATCGGCCGGATCGGGCTGACCGACCCCGGCGACGGCGAGAGCGCACTCGTCGACTGGCGCGCGCCGGTGGCCCGCCCGTTCTACTGCGCGACACCGGTGACGCCGCTCGGGGTGACCCGGCGACGGCATTTCCGGATCGCCGGAACCGCACCGGACGAGCGCGTGGACGCTTTCCACGACGACGTCCTGACCGGCGTCGCCGACGATTCCGGTTTCCCCGGTTCCGGGATGGTTCCCTCGTCGGCGGAGTCGTCGGATCCGGCGCTGCTCGCGGCGCTGACCGCGCCGCGCGGCTCCCGGATGCGCGACATCGTCTCCACCATCCAGGCCGAGCAGGACGACATCATCCGGCTGCCGCTGGCCGGCACCGTGGTGATCGAGGGCGGCCCGGGCACCGGCAAGACGGCGGTGGCACTGCACCGGGTGGCCTACCTGCTCTACACACACCGGGAGCGGCTGGCGCGCAGCGGCGTGCTCGTCGTCGGGCCGAGCGCGGAGTTCATCCGCTACGTCGGCGGGGTGCTGCCCGCGCTGGGCGAGTCCGCGGTGGTGTTCACGACGCCGGGGCGGCTCGCACACGGCGTCGTGGCGACCGCGCTCGACGACGACGCGACCGCCCGCGCCAAGGGCGACCTCGCGATGCTCGACGTGCTGCGCCGCGCCGTCGCCGACCGGCAGGAGCTGCCCGGACACACCGTGGAGATCGAGCTGGACGACGTGACCGTCGAGCTCGACGACGCCCTGGTCCACACGGCCCGGGACCGGGCCCGCGCGACCGGGCGGCCGCACAACGCCGCCCGGGCGGCGTTCCGGGACGCGCTCGGTGCGCTGCTCGTCGACCAGGGCTTGGAGCGTCTCGAGGTCGGCCTGGAGGACCCGCCGGAGCTGGCGGCGCTGCTGGAGGGACTCTCGGACCTGCCGGAGATCGAGCCGTCCGGGGCGGCCGAGGTGTCCGCGGAGATGCGCCAGGGGCTGCGGGACAACCTGCGGGCGCACCCGGCGTTCCACGGCTGGGTCGAGGAGCTGTGGCCGGTGCTGACGCCGCAGCGGGCGCTGTCGGACCTGTTCGCGTCGCGGGAGCGGCTCGCGTCGGCGGTAGGTGAGCAGAGCCGGGACCGGGTAGGTGAGCAGAGCAGAGCCGCAGGTCAGCGGGGCACCGCTCCGGTAGGTGAGCAGAGCCGGGCCGATCTTCTGGCGCGGCCCGCGGGCGCTCCATGGACCGTCGCCGACGCCCCGCTGCTCGACGAGCTCGCGGAGCTGCTCGGCCCGGTTCCCGACTCTGTCACCACCCCGGCCGAGCCGGACGGGCGCTACGCCGACGACGTCCTGTCGATCCTGGAGTCCGACGACCGCGACGTGGCCGGTGAGGACCCGGACGAGGTGCGCCCGACCGACTTCGTGACCTCCGACGTCCTGGCCGCGCGGCACGCCGAGGGGCTGTCGGGCACCGTCGCCGAGCGGGCGGCGGCCGACCGGGACTGGCGCTACGGCCACCTCGTCGTCGACGAGGCGCAGGAGCTGTCGGCGATGGACTGGCACGTGCTGCTGCGCCGCTGCCCGTCGCGGTCGATCACCGCGGTCGGCGACCTCGCCCAGCGCAGCGCCGCAGCCGGGGCCCGGACCTGGGACGACGTGCTCGCCCCGCACCTGGAGCACCGCTGGACCCACCGCGGGCTGACGGTGAACTACCGGACCCCGGTGGAGATCATGGACCGCGCCGCGCAGGTGCTGGCGGAGTTCGCGCCGGACCGTCGCCCGCCGGAGTCGGTGCGGACCACCGGCGAGCAGCCCTGGGACCGCACCGTGGCGTCGTCCGCGGTGGCGGACGTCGTCGCCGAGGAGGCCGCGCAGCTCGAGCACGGCACGCTCGCGGTGATCACGCTCGACCCGTCGCCGGTGGCCGGGGTGCCCGCGGAGGTGCACACGCCGGCGTCGGCGAAGGGGCTGGAGTTCGACGCCGTCGTGATCGTCGATCCGGAGCGGATCGAGGCACACAACCCCGCCGACCTCTACGTCGCGATGACCCGGGCGACGCAGCGGCTGGGGCTGGTGCACCCCACGGACTGACCGTGCTCAGCTCGCCCGGGTGTCCACCGGGGTCGGGTTACGGAACAGGTCGAGCACCGGGCAGTGCTCGTCGACTGTGTCGCGCAGCCGCTGGTAGTCCGCCTCGGACGCCGGCCCGCTCAGGGTCACGTCGAGCCGGACCGCGCCGAAGCCGGGGCGGACGTCGTCGTCGATACCGAAGAAGCCACGGACGTCCAGGTCGCCCTCGACGTCGACCTGGACGTCGTCGAGCGGGATGCCGAGCTTCGCCGCGTAGAACCGGTAGGTCACGACCTGGCAGGACAGCAGCGCTGCGAGCGCGAACTCGACCGGGTTGGGTGCGGCGTTCTCCCCGCCCAGCGCGGGCGGCTCGTCGACGAGCACCTGGTGGTCACCGATGCGGATCTCGCTGCGGACGCCGTCGCCGCTGCTGCCGGTCGCCCGGAACAGGGTCTGCGCCTGGGACGCGTCCTGGGTGACGGCCTCGGTGGTGGCGTCGACGATGGCGCTCAGCGCCTGGTCGCGCGGGGTCTGGGTACTGGTCACGGAAGATCCTCTCGACGGGCTCGCCTCCGACCGTAGGCCCGGGCGTCGGCGCAGGTCGAGGAGCCGTTCACCGTGCGGGACAGGGGCCCGGGGAGTCCGGACACCCGACCGCTCACCGCGACCGGTGGTGCAGGAACGCGGTGCCGTTGCCGAACACGCGGTGCTCGACGAGCTCCAGGTCGAGCCGGACGTCGCCGGGCAGCGCCCGCAGGCCCCCGCCGACGATCTTCGGTACGACGAAGACCCGGAAGTCGGTCACCATCCCGGCCCGGATCGCGGCGGCCGCCGTCGTCGGGCCGAAGATCTCGACCTCGCCGGGCGCGTCCCGCACGATGCCGGCCAGCTCGTCGGTCGAGAGGTCGGCGACGAGCCGGACCCGGTCGGACACCACGTCGCCGGGTGCCAGGGTCGACGACGCCACGACCAGCTTCAGCCCCCTCCAGCGCCGGGCGAACTCCCGTTCCAGCCCGCCCCAGGAGTCGTCGCCGGTCTCCCAGTACCGCATGAGCTGGTAGGTGTTGCGGCCCAGCACCTCCGTGGACACCGCGCCCATCCGCTCGACGTGCAGCCCGAACACCTCGTCGTCCGGCCCGGACCACTGGAAGTCGCCGTCGGCGTCGGCGACGTAGCCGTCGATCGACATGGTCGCGGTGTAGCTCAAGGTGCCCATGCCGGACTTCTCCGCCGGCCCGCGCACCCTGTTACACCGCGGGGTTACGCCGCGGAGCGGATCACGCGGCCGCGTCGTCCACGGAGGTGCGGCCGGGTCAGTCGCCGAACTCGCGAACCTCGCGGTCCTCCTCGCGGTGCTCCTCGGCACGACGCTCGCGACGCGCGTCGGTCTCGGCCTCGTGGAGCTGCCCGTCGGTGAGGTCCGCGCTCTCGCCGTAGCGCTCGTCGCGGTCGACCTGGCGGTGCTCGTCGCCGTGCTCGCGCTCCTCGCGCAGCTTGTCGTACTTGCTCATGGTTCCTCCCTCGTTCGTGCTGCGGCGCCGTTCGCGCTCCGCAGGACGGGATCGTTGCACGAACGGCGTGGACGGTCCGCACGACGAGCAACTCGGCGAGAGGCGCCGCGTCAGGCGCCCCGCAGCCGCTCGTCGAGGAACGGCACCACCGACGTGAGCGCCTCCCCCGCCCCGTGCGGGCGGTCGTAGAGGTCGTAGTGCGATGCGTCGTCGATCTCGATGATCTTCTTGTCGGTCGACGCGGCACGCTCGTAGACCTCGTGACCGTCGCGCCATGCGCCGAACGCACCCTGCTTCGCCTCGTCACCGATCACGATCAGCAGCGGCTGGTCGAGCAGCTCCTCGACCAGGTGCACGGCATCCCAGCCCAACGCGGTGTCACCGTGTGCGACCTCGAAGCGGACGTTGCCGTTGTCCGCCCGCCCGCGGTCCGTGCGGTAGTACTCGAAGGCCTCGATGATGTCGATGTCCCCGGTCTGCTGCGCCGCCTCGGCCGTGCCGGGCAGGAACTCGGCGACCGTGCTCGCCTCGCCTCGCGCCTCCGCGGTCCGCCGGGCGCCGATCGCGCTGAGCGCCGCGACGACACCGCCGTCGTGACCGGCGATCTCGCGCTGGACCCGCCCGAAGTTCGCCCCGGTGATCGACACGACCGCCCGGAGGCGCTTCTCGGTCTTCGCCGCGGCCCAGGAGTAGCCGCCACCACCACAGATCCCCAGGACGCCGATCCGATCGGCATCGACGTAGGGCAGCGTCACGAGGTGGTCGACGACCCGGCTGAAGTCCTGCACCCGCTGGGCGGGGTCCTCCAGCAGGCGCGGCTCGCCGCCGCTGGCGCCCTGGAAGCTCGCGTCGAAGGCGATGACCACGTATCCGGCGTCGGCGAGGGCGGGGGCGTAGACGGTGCCGGAAGTCTGCTCCTTACAGCTACCGATCGGGTGGGCCACGACGACCGCGGGCCAGGTCCGCGCGGGGTCGAAGTCCGGCGGGAGGTGCAGGTCCGCCGCGATGTCCCAGTACATGTCCGCGTTGCGGAAGGTGATGTGCTCGATGGAGGACATGTCCCCACCGTCACAGCCGCCGCGGCTCCGGGCCAGCGAGCGTTCCTGCCTGGGAACGATCCTTCCCAGGATACCGAGGCAACGCTCGTCCTATCCTCGACGTGTGCCCTCCTCACCGCAGCTCAAGGCCCTGGGCGACCTCTTCCGCGTCCGGCGTGGCGAGATCGCCGTGGAGTCGATACCGGCGAACGTGGTGAGCGCCTCGGTGCGGCGGCGGGTCGCGGGTCTGCGGCGCGAGGAGGTCGCGCAGCTCGCCGCCGTCAGCGCCGACTACTACACACGGCTCGAGCAGGGTCGGCTCGCACCGTCCGACGAGGTCTTCGAGACGCTGTGCCGTGCCCTCACCCTGACCTCGGAACAGCGGGCCTACGCCGAGGACCTGCTCAACCACGCGCGCGGATACGTGCTGCCGACGCCCGGACGCGAGCCCGCGCACGACCGGCTCCAGCTGCTGCTGGACCAGCTGGCCGATCTCCCGGCGATCGTCTTCGGCCCGCGGATGGACGTACTCGCCTGGAACAAGCCGGCCGTGGCACTGATGACCGACTTCGCGCGGGTCCCCGCGGCCGAGCGCAACTACGTCGCGATGCTGTTCACCGCGCCCGAGCTGAAGGGCCTGTACGAGGACTGGCCCGGGGTCGCCCGCACCTGTGTGGGCATCCTGCGGCGTGAGGCTGCGGAGAATCCCGACGACCCGGAGCTCGCCGCGCTCGTCGGGCGGCTGTCGATCGCCAGCGAGGACTTCCGCCGCTGGTGGGCCGAGCACCGCGTCGCCGAGCAGGACTTCGGGTCCAAGGTCGTGCTGCACCCGAGCGCCGGGCGGATGCGCTTGAACTGGGACTCCTTCACCTACGCGGGAGCGGTGCGCCAGCAGCTCGTGCTGTGGTCGGCCGAGGACGGAACCGCAGACGCCCGCGCCCTGGCGACACTTGCCGAGGCGTCGCGTCACCGGCCGCAGCAGACGGGGACGACGGCGGGCCCGTGGTGATCACCGACCGCGGCGAACCCGCCTACGTCCTCCTGTCGATCCACGAGTACCAGCGGCTGGGAGAGAACGGTGATTCCCTGATGGACCGGCTGAGCATGGCCGACGACATCGACATCGAGTTCGAGCCCGTCCACGTGGATCTGCAGATCCCCGAGCTGTGAGCTACCTGCTCGACACGAACGTCGCCGGCGAGCTCCGGAAGCCGAAGCGGCTGTCCGATCCCGCGGTGCGGGCGTGGACCAGTTCTCGCGTCCCGTCCGAGCTGCACCTGTGCGTCATCACGATCCTGGAGATCGAACTCGGCATCGGACGACTGGAGAGGCGCGACTCCGGCCAGGCGGACCGCCTGCGGACCTGGATCGCCGTCGTGGAGCCCTGGGAGTACCGCCCTGCCGAGTGATCGGCGGCGCCCTCCGCTGAAGGGCGTCAGTAGTGGTACCGGGCCTGGAGGGTCACCAGATCCTCCCCGACGACCAGCGCCCGGCGCGGGCCGAGTCCTCGTCCATCGAAGGCGAGGGGCTCGACAGGTTGGCAGTCGTCACCGCGGGCTTCTTTCCTTGGGCCTGTGGCGGAGGCGGTGGATGGCGGCGATCACGGGCCCGTCCAGCAGCAGGAGCAGCAGCGGCCAGAAGCCGGCGGCAGGGACGACGAGGACGATGACGAATGCTGCGGCAAGGCAGATCGCGTTCCCGACTACTTGCTCGACGACGATCCGGTCCGGCGTCTGGTCGCCTCCGGCGCGTCGGAGCATCAATGCGATGACAGCGAGGGTGGCGCTGGAGACGAGGAGGACGCCGACGTAGAGGGCGAGGACGAACGAGTCGGTGCCGAACGAGCCGATCAGGCCTACCGGGAACGGCAGGAACGCGATGCACGCCAGCCAGATCATGTTCACGAAGGTGACTCCGCCGCCGACGGTTTCGGTGTGGGCGAAGAGCTGATGGTGCACGGTCCAGATTCGCCAGATGGCGACGAAGCTGATCAGGAAGCTGCCGATGAGTACGAGGTGGGATCCGACGAGGACGGCCGGCGTGGTTTCTGTGTGGGTCTCTTCCGTGACAAGCTCGATGAGCGGAAGCACCAGCAGGGTGATCGCGATCGCGACAACCGCGTCGCTGAAGGCGATCAGCCGATCCGCGGGCAATGCCGTCTTCCGATGCAGCGGGCTGCTCAGCAGCGGCGGCGTCTCGTCGTCGCTCACACTCGCTCCTGACCAGTCGACGCGGGCCGCCCGCAGGCGGGGGTCGGCTTGATCGCTGGATGCTGCCGTCTCCCGTCCGTCATTCGGTCGGGGTTGCGCCGGCGTGCCGTGCAGCTCACATCATCACCTCACTCATTTTCTAACTTAGTTCAACACGTCACGCAGGGTAGTTGAACTTTGTTAAGCTGACAAGTGTGGGCTCCGGACTCAGCAAGGACGACATCGTGGCAGCGGCCCTGCGCGTTCTGGGCGTTCGCGGGATCGACGGCGTGACGGTGCGGGCGGTCGCGGCCGAACTCGGCGTGCAGGCCGCCGCGCTCTACTATCACGTCCGCAACAAGCAGGCACTCCTGGATGAGATGGGCACAACCATCCAGCGCCGAGTCGTCGAGTCCTTGGCCGGCCACACGTGGTCGGGCAGCTGGCTGGACGACCTGTCGGCCTATGCGTGGGCGCTGCGGCGGGAGTATCTGGAGCATCGTGACGGTGCGCGGACCTTCAGCGGCACGCTGATCACCGATCCGGATGTGCTTCGCGCCCAGGAGCCCTGGCTGCGTCGTTGGCTCGACGCGGGCGTCCCTGCCGAAGTCGCGTTCGACGGGGGTGAACTTGTCACCGCATTCGTGGTCGGCTTCGTCATCGAGGAACAGGAACGGGCCCAATCCGCGACTCAGCCGGCACGGTACGGCGACGCGGAGCGGGACCGTCGCGTCGGAGACGAGGCGCCCCTTGTCCGCGCGGCGGGGCACGCAAGACACGATGACGAGCAACGCTTCGGCCGACAGCTGTCCGCGGTGCTCATCGGGCTCGACGCATCAGCTCGTCGCTGACCTCAGTTCGACCTCAGAGCAATCGATCTGATCACGAGAAAAGTGAATAAAGCGAACCGTCATCAACGCTAAACGTTAAATCTGAACTCCACTGCATTGGGCCCACTCTCAACCACTACCGCCGTGGGGGCTCCAGCACCTCTCGAATCATCATTGCGGAAGCAGCGAGTGACTCCTTCGAACGGCCACTCCAATGCGCGTCAATCATGAAACCATCGTCACGGAACCGGGGAAAAACGTGCAGGTGAGAGTGAAATACTTCCTGAAATGCCTCCTCGCCATCAGCGAAGAAGAGGTTCACCCCCTCACAGCGCAGCTCGGAGTTTTTCATCGCCTGCGCCATACCTTGGGCGACCGTCATCATCCGACCCGCGGTCTCCGGAGTGATGTCGGTGAGGCCAACGAAATGATCCTTTGGAATCACCAGCACGTGACCATCGGTCACCGGATTGATGTCCATGAAGGCGAGCACGGACTCGTCGTCCCAGACTACGTCGGAATTGGATGGATCGGCCACGATGCCGCAGAACACGCAGCCGGGTTCCTGCTTCACTTCTTTCCCCTAGAGTTTAGCCCGCTACGGAACTCCACCGCGTGCCCACACGTAGAGCCATCTTCATAGTCCTAGAGTGCGTGCCCGCCCGCGACCTGCAGAACTTGAGCGGTGATCCATCGGACGGCGTCGCATTCGTGCCGACAAATGCGCCACACAGTTCACATCCGACGAGGTCACTCATGCAGACTTCAGCGGAGAGATCGAGTCGATCTGGGTTCGCAGCGCCCGCCGTTCGACCCGCAGCTCGTAGTTCGACTGCAGGTTCATCCAGAACTCCTCGGACGTCCCGAAGTACCGCGCCAGACGGATCGCCGTATCAGCCGTGATACCCCGCTTGCCGTGCACGATCTCGTTGATGCGCCGCGGCGGCACACCGATGGATACGGCGAGCTTGTTCTGCGTGATCCCGAAGCCCTCGATGAAGTCCTCCATGAGGATCTCCCCAGGGTGGATCGGCTCGATCAGGTCACTCTCGGTGGTAGTGGACGAGTTCGACATCTTCCGCACCCCCATCTCTCCGGACGAAGCAGAGACGCCACTGCGCGTTTACGCGGATGCTGTGCTGCCCGCGTCGGTCACCGACGAGCCGCTCCAAGCGGTTCCCCGGCGGTACCCGGAGGTCCTCGACGTCCTTCGCCGCATGAATCAGCTCGAGCTTCCGCAGCGTCGCCCGCTGCACGGTGCGATCGGGCACTCTTGACGTACTGCTCATGCCAGATGCGCTCGGTGTCCTTGCTCCCGAACGATCTGATCACGAACCCAGTGTGTGACGGGAGCCGTCATCAACGCTAGACGTTAAACCGGAACTCCACCACGTCGCCGTCATGCATGACGTAGTCCTTGCCCTCCATGCGCACCTTGCCCGCGGACTTGGCGGCGTTCATCGAGCCGGCGGCGACGAGGTCGTCGTAGGAGACGATCTCGGCCTTGATGAAGCCCCGCTCGAAGTCGGTGTGGATCACGCCGGCGGCCTGCGGCGCGGTGGCGCCCTGCGGGATCGTCCAGGCGCGGGACTCCTTGGGGCCCGCGGTCAGGTAGGTCTGCAGCCCGAGGGTGGAGAAACCGGCGCGGGCCAGCTGGGCCAGGCCCGGCTCGTCCTGCCCGATGGACTCGAGCAGCTCGGCGGCGGACTCGTCGTCGAGCTCGAGCAGCTCGGCCTCGACCTTGGCGTCGAGGAACACGGCCTGGGCCGGGGCGACCAGGTCGGCCAGCTCCTTGCGGCGGGCCTCGTCGCCGAGGACACCCTCGTCGGCGTTGAAGACATAGAGGAACGGCTTGGTGGTGAGCAGCGTCAGCTCGCGCAGCGGGGCCGGGTCGAGCTTCGCCTGGAACAGCGTGCGGCCCTCGTTGAGCACCGCCTGTGCCTCCTGGGCGGCCTCGAGCGCGGGGCGGCGGTCCTTCTGGGTCCGCGCCTCCTTCTCCAGGCGCGGGATCGCCTTCTCCAGCGTCTGGAGGTCGGCGAGCACCAGCTCGGTGGCGATGGTGTCGATGTCGCTCGCGGCGTCGATCTTCCCGTCGACGTGCACGACGTCCGGGTCGTCGAACACCCGCACGACCTGGCAGATCGCGTCGGACTCGCGGATGTTCGCGAGGAACTTGTTGCCCAGGCCCGCACCCTCGGACGCACCCTTGACGATGCCGGCGATGTCGACGAAGGACACCGTCGCCGGGATCGTCTTGTCCGACGAGAACATCTCGGCCAGCTTGTCGAGGCGCGGGTCGGGCAGCGGGACCACGCCGACGTTCGGCTCGATCGTGGCGAACGGGTAGTTCGCGGCGAGGACGTCGTTGCGGGTCAGCGCGTTGAACAGGGTCGACTTGCCGACGTTGGGCAGCCCGACGATGCCGAGGGTGAGGGACACGGGCGACCAGGGTAGTCGCAGGTCTCAGCCCGGTTCGAGCCGGTAGCCCGCGCCGCGGACCGTGGCGATCCATTCCGGGCCGAGCTTGCGCCGCAGGTAGCGGACGTAGACGTCGACGACGTTCGACGCCGAGCCCGACTCCCCCTCCCATGCCAGGCGCAGCAGCTGGTCGCGGGAGAGCACCTGCCCGGGGTGACGCAGGAACGCCTCGGCCAGCGCCGCCTCGCGCACCGACAGCTCCACGGTCCGCCCGTGCACGACGACGTGCCGGGTCCGCGGGTCCAGCTCCAGGCCGTGAAAGGACAGGACGTCGCGGTCCGGAGCCGGCCGGGAGCGCTCCAGCCGCAGCCGGACCCGGGCCAGCAGCTCCTCGAACCGGAACGGCTTGGGCATGTAGTCGTCGGCGCCGCCCTCGAGCCCGGCGACGGTGTCGGTGACGCTGTCCCGGGCGGTCAGGATGATCACCGGGATGGCGATGCCGGCCTGGCGCAGGCGGCGCAGCACGGAGAACCCGTCGGCGCCGGGCAGGCCGATGTCGAGCACGAGCAGGTCGAACCCGCCGGTGACGGCGTGGTCGTGCACGCCGGGGCCGTCGGCGACGACGGTGACCTCGAACCCGGCCGCCCGCAGGCCCTTCTTGACGAACGAGGCGATCCGCGGTTCGTCCTCGCCGACCAGGATCCGGCTGCTCACGCTCCCTCCCGGGGCAGGTCGAGGGTGAACGTGGCGCCCTCGCCGACGACGCTGTCCAGGCGCACCCGGCCGCCGTGCGTGGTCGCGATGGCCTCGACGATCGACAGGCCGAGCCCGGCGCCGTCGGAACGGGGTGCGTTCTCGCCGCGGGCGAACCGGCGGAAGATCCGGGCCCGGTCGGCCTCGGAGATGCCGGGGCCGTCGTCCGACACCCGGATCCGCAGGCGCTCGTCGTCGGCGTCGGAGCCCAGCTCGATCCGGTCCCCCGGCCCGGTCGCGCGGACCGCGTTGTCGGCGAGCGCGACGACGGCCTGGGTGATCCGGTGCGGGTCGAGCCGCATGTGGATCGGCGCGGCCGAGGTCAGCCGCCACTCCCGGTCGGCGAGCGCGGTGAGCTTGCCGAACATCTCGCGGGTGAACGCGTCGACGTCGACCTCCTCCGGTTGCAGCAACGTCAGCTGCTCCGCCCGGGTCAGGCTGAGCATCTCCGAGACGAGCTGGTTCATCCGGTCCAGCTCGTCGTCGACCAGGGCGACGGCGTCCCGGACGTCGTCGGGGTCCTCCGGGTCGAGAACGCCCAGGTGGCCACGGACGATCGTGATCGGCGTCCGCAGCTCGTGGCCGGCGTCGTCGACGAAGCGGCGCTGGGACTGCATGCCGCTCTGCACCCGGTCGAGCATGTCGTTCAGCGTCCCCGCCAGCTCGGCGATCTCGTCACGGGGCCTGGCGCGCAACGGGACCCGCCGCGAGAGGTCGGTGTCGGTGATCCCCCGCGCGGTCGCCGCGACGTCGCGCAGCGGCTGCAGGATCCGGCCCGCGGCGAGCCACGCGCCCAGCGCGGACAGCATCGCCACCCCGATCCCGACCAGCGTCATCAGCCGCGCCGCCTCGTCGGCGAACTCGTGCTCCTGGTCGACCAGGTAGGCGATGACGACGACGCCCCGCTCCGGGCGCCCATCGAGCCCGACCGGCAGCGCCGCCCAGTGCACCTCGCCGCCGGCCGACATATAAGTGCCGCGGGTCGGCGCGGGCACGGTCGCGACCAGCCGGGTGAACGCGGGGTCGGTGCGCAGCCGTACGTCCGGGCTGATCACCCGGGACTCCCAGCGGAAGCGGCCGTCGAGGTAGCCGAGGAACTTCTCGTTGGGCCGGGCCACGTTCGTCGCGATCACCGAGCGGAGGATCTCGTCGACGGAGCCGAACGGCCGCCCGGTCGAGGGGTTCACCCCGGCGCGGGCCGAGCGGGCGAACTCGTCGATCTGCGGGCCGAGTGCCGCGTCCACCCGGCGGTCGGTCTCGCCGATCAGCAGCAGCCAGGTGACCAGCGTGACGACGCCGAGCGAGGTCAGCACGAACAGCACCACCCACCCGACGATGCGGGTCCGGGCGGCGGTCGCGCGGCCGGTGCGCCGGGCGTGCGGATCGTGCTCGACGGTGCCCGGGCCGAGGTCGGTCGCGATGATCGCCTCCACGTCACGGTCGGGTCGAACGGTGCTCCACACAGCCGGGCCGCCGTGATCGTCGCGGCGGCCCCGACCATGATCCCGTATGCGGTGCCGGGGTGGTCGGGCGACGTTCGCGCCGCCCTCCCCGCACCTCCGACACCGGTGACCGATTTCCGCGAGAACCCGGGCGTCGGCGGTGGCAGTCTCGGTGTCGTGCTTCTCGACCACGACACCTGCTACCGGGCCGTCGCCGCCAAGGACGCCCGCTTCGACGGGCAGTTCGTGACCGCGGTCCGGACCACCGGCATCTACTGCCGCCCCTCCTGCCCGGTGCCGCCGCCGCGCTCGCGCAACGTGGAGTTCCTGCGCACCGCGGCCGCCGCCCAGCACGCCGGCTACCGGGCGTGCCGGCGCTGCCTGCCCGACGCCGTTCCCGGGTCACCGGAGTGGAACCTGCGCGCCGACGCGGCCGGGCGGGCGATGCGGCTGATCGCCGACGGTGTCGTCGAGCGGGAAGGGGTGCCAGGGCTCGCGTCGCGGCTGGGCTACTCGGCGCGCCAGCTCGGCCGGATCCTCGCCGCGGAGCTGGGCGCGGGGCCGCTCGCCCTGGCCCGGGCGCAGCGCGCGCACACCGCCCGGATTCTCGTCGAGACGACACCGCTGGGGCTCGCCGACGTCGCGTTCGCGGCCGGTTTCGGCAGCGTGCGGCAGTTCAACGACACCGTCCGCGCGGTCTACGGGGTGCCGCCGTCGCAGCTGCGGGCCGAGGCCGCGCGCCGCTCCCGGACCGCCGGGACCGACCCGGCGCCCGGGGCCCTGACCCTGCGGCTGCCCTACCGGGAGCCGTTCGACGCCCGCGGGCTGCTCGACCATCTGGCGGTACGGACCGTGGACCGGGTGGAGGACGTCGTCGGCGGGGTGTACCGCCGGACGCTGGCGCTCCCGCACGGCCCGGCGACGGTCGCGCTGGACCTGACCGCACGGGCCGGTGCCGTCCTGGCGACGCTGCGGGTGAGCGACCCGCGCGACGTCGGGCCGGCCGTGGCGCGGCTGCGCCGACTGCTCGACCTCGACGCCGACCCGCACGCCGTCGACGCCGTGCTGGGTGCGGACCCGGCGCTCGCCGGTGCCGTGGCCGCGACACCGGGGATCCGGCTCGCGGGCAGCGCCGACCCGGCCGCGACGGCGGTCCGCACGCTGCTCGGCCAGCAGGTCTCGGTCGCTGCCGCACGGACCGCTGCGAGCCGGCTGGCTGCCGCACACGGCACCCCGCTGCCCGCCGAACTGCGCGGCGGCAGCGACAGCGGCGACGGCCGCGGCGGCGACAGCGGCGACAGCGGCGACAGCGCCGACAGCGCCGACAGCGCCGACGGACCGGACCTGCTCTTCCCGGAGCCGTCGGTGCTGGCCGAGGTGGAGATCCCCGGCCCCGCCCGGCGGGCCGCGGCGCTGCGCGGGCTGTGTACCGCGCTGGTGTCCGGCGATCTCGTCCTCGACGCCGGACGCGACCCCGCCGACCTGCGGGCCGAGCTGCTCGCGCTACCCGGGATCGGTCCGTGGAGCGCCGGGTACCTGGCGATGCGGGTGCTCGGGGCTCCGGACGAGCTGCTCGCCTCCGACCTCGCGGTACGCCGTGGGGCCGCCACCCTCGGCCTCCCGTCGGACGAGTCCGCACTGACCGGGCGGGCGCACGCCTGGTCGCCCTGGCGGTCCTACGCCGCCACCCACCTCTGGCGGATCGCCGCCACCGTTCCTTCTCCTGCCCCTTCCTCTGGCCCGTCCCCTGTCCCGTCGTCTGCTCGGAGGAGCGCATGACCACCGCCGTGTACGGCACCCGCGAGACCCCGCTCGGCCCCTTCACCGCCGTCGTCGACGCCGGCGGCACCGTCCTGGCGTCCGGCTGGACCGACTCGGTCGACGAGCTGTTGTCACTGGTCCACGCATCGCTGCGGCCCGGCGACGTCGTCGAGGGCGACCTCGGCGCGGTCGGTGAGGCGATCGACCGCTACCACTCCGGTGAGCTGTCGGCGATCGACGACGTGCCCGTCCGGCAGCGGTCCGGGCCGTACCGCGAGCACGCATGGGAGGTGCTCCGGACGGTGCCCGCCGGCGCTCCGGTCACCTACTCCGGCTACGCCGACCGGACCGGTCGTCCGGCGGCCGTCCGCGCGGCGGCGGGCGCGTGCGCGCAGAACGCGGCGGCGCTGTTCGTGCCGTGCCACCGGGTGCTGCGCACCGACGGCTCGCTCGGCGGGTTCCGCTACGGGCTGCCGGTGAAGCAGTGGCTGCTCGACCACGAGGCCACCGGGACGGTCTGACCGACCCTCCACAACGCCGACGGGCCGTGCCGGTGACCCGAAGGTCACCGGCACGGCCCTGGTGGCTCGCAGGCGGGGCTCCCCCCGGTTCCCACCCGCGAGCTGGCTGCGGAACGTGCAGGTCAGACGAGCGCGGAGACCGGCCCGACCAGCGGCGTGCCGTCGACGACCATCGGGCCGTCGGCGGCGAAGTCGCCGGGGACCTCCCCGTCCTGCTCGACCGGCGTGAAGTGCAGCCGGTCCGCCGAGACCCCGCCCGTGGTGCCGGGCACCATGACGATGAACTCGACCGGGCCGTTCTCGCTGAGCCACGCGGTCTGGCTCTGGTCGCCGTAGGACACGGTGTGGTTCGCCAGCGGTGTGTCGCCGCGGCTGAAGCCGACGTTGGTCGGCGACCCCTTCAGCGTGCACGGCGCGGTCCCCGGAGCGGCCTTGATGACCACGGAGTACTCCCGGTACCCCGACGGGCTCGTCCCGATCTGTGAGACGGTGGCCTGCTGGTTGGCCGGGCGGCAGGCGCTCGGCCGCGGGTCGGTCGTCGGGTGGCCGGTGTCGGCGGCCGCGACGCCCGCCGGAGCGAGTGCGCCGACGGCGACGGCGAGTGCGGCGACGGTACGGGTGATGGTGCGCATGACTTGTCCCCCAACATGTCGATGAGCGGTGGGCCGACGCTACGGCCCAGGACGCCCGCGGGCGGGGTGGCTCCCCCGTACCCCGCCCGCGGACGAGTTCTCGGGTGTGGTCGAGTTCTCGGGTGTGATCAGCCGGCCGCGGTGACCGGGCCGATCTGCGGCGTGCCGTCGACGGTCAGCGGGCCGTGCGCGACGAAGTCGCCGGGCACCTGGCCGTCGGGCTCGACCGGCGTGAAGTGGACCTCGTTGGCGGTGGCGCCGCCCGGGGTGTTCTGCACCTGGACGTCGAAGGTGACCGGGTGACCGGGCGCGAGCACGGCGGTCTGGTCCTGGTTGCCGTAGGCCACCGTGTTGATGGCGCGCGGCGAGCCGTTGAGGCTGAACCCGACGTGGGTCGGCGATCCCTTCAGCGTGCAGGGCGCGGTGCCCGGGCCGGCGGTGATGGTGACCGCGTAGTGGCGGTGCCCGGCGCTCGAGTCGGACTGCGTCACGGTGGCCTGCTGGTTGGCCGGGCGGCAGGCGCTCGGGGCCGGGGCTCCGGCGGGCGCCGGGGTGTCCGCGACGGCGACACCGGCCGGGATGAGCGCGGCGGCGGCGACGGACAGGGCGGCGGCGCTGCGGCCGATGGTGCGGGCGAGTCGGGTGTTCATGTGCTGCAACCTCTCTCGTGCCTCACTGGGTCGGACACTGGAGAAGACGCCCGCCCCGGCGACGGGTTCGCCCGCCGTGGTCTTGGCCTCCCCGAGGCAACCCGGCGGGCGGCCCGGCCGTCCCCGCGTGGACGCACGGATAAACCCCGAACCGTTCAACACGCCCGTGCCGGCACGCTGACCTGCGACGACGGCGCACCCGCCGATAAATGTCGGTGGTCGGGTGCAGGCTGCGTCGTGTGGATGCCACGAGCCTTCTTCTCGGGACGCTGCTGGGTGCGGCGATCGCCGCCGTCGTCACCTGGCTGCTGGTCTCCGCCCGGTTCCGGGCCGCGGCGGCCGAGTCCGAGCGGGCGTCGGCCAACACCTCGGCCACGGCCCGGGCCGATGCGGCAGCCCTGCGCGCCGAGCGCACCGGGCTGCTGGAGCGGATCGAGGATCTGCACGAGGAGCTGGACCGGGCGACCGAGCGGGGCCGGCGCGCCGAGCACGAGGGGGCGGCCTCGGCCGCCGCGCTGCAGGCCGAGCGGCGGGCCCGCGGCGAGCAGGAGCAGTCGTTCGCCCGGCGGGAGGCGGAGCTGAAGGACTCCTTCGCCGCGCTGTCGCAGGACGCGCTGGCCCGCAACAACGAGGCGTTCGTGGCGCTGGCGGAGAGCCGGTTGAAGGAGGCGACGGCGTCGCTCGCGGCGAAGGCCGAGGGCGAGGAGACCGCGCGGGCCAAGGCCGTCGAGCAGCTGCTGGACCCGGTGACGACGGCACTGGGCCGCGTCGAGGGCCAGCTGCGGTCGGTGGAGAAGGACCGCGAGTCCGCCTATGCCGGGCTGCGCGAGCAGGTGCGGGCGATGGCCGAGAGCTCGGACCGGCTCGGCAGCGAGACCAAGCAGCTGGTCAACGCGCTGCGCGCCCCGCAGGTCCGCGGCCGCTGGGGCGAGATGCAGCTGCAGCGGGTCGCGGAGATGGCCGGGATGGTGGAGCACTGCGACTTCTCCACGCAGGTCAGCGCGTCGTCCGAGGAGGGCGGCGTGCGGCCGGACATGATCGTGCGCCTGGCCGGGGGCAAGCAGGTCGTCGTGGACGCGAAGGTGCCGTTCGCGGCGTACCTGGAGGCCGTGGAGGCCTCCGACCCGGACGTGCACGCGAAGAAGCTGACCGCCCACGCCCGCCAGCTGCGCGCGCACGTCGACCAGCTGGCGGCGAAGACGTACTGGCAGTCGTTCGAGCCGACGCCGGAGTTCGTGGTGCTGTTCGTGCCGGGCGACCCGTTCCTGGAGGCGGCGCTGCGATCCGACCCGGGGCTGCTGGAGTACGCGTTCGGCCGCAACGTCGTATTGGCGACGCCGACGACGCTGGTCGCGCTGCTGCGCACCGTCGCCTACGGCTGGAAACAGGAGGCGCTGGCGCGCAACGCCGCGCAGGTCCACCAGCTGGGCCGGGAGCTGCACGGGCGGCTCGCGACGATGGGCACGCACGTCGCGAAGCTCGGCCGCAGCCTCGACTCGGCGGTCGACAGCTACAACAAGGCGGTGTCGTCGCTGGAGACGCGGGTGCTGGTCAGCGCGCGGAAACTCTCGGACCTGCAGGTCGCCGACGCCGACCTCGAGGCGCCGTCGACGGTCGACCGCACCCCGCGCGGGGTGGCCGCACCGGAGCTCGTGGCCTCGGCCGGAGACGCGCTCGTGTCGTTCGACGACCTGAGCCGTCGCGACTCCCCGGCCCAGGACACGACCGACGACCACGAGGGCCCGGCTCAGCGCCACCGGGGGGAGTTAGGCTGACCGGGTGACCCCGCCTCGCACGAGCGCGGCCCGCCGGCCCGGTGGGTCCGGAACGCAGGCCCGTTCCGGACGCGGCGGCTGGCCGGTCCGGGAGCGCTCCCTGCTCCGTCCCGTCCTCGGTATCCCGCCGCTCGCCGCCGTCGGTCTCGCCGTCGCGGCCACCGCGATCGGCGTCGTGGCCGACCTGCTGCGGATCGGCACGGTCGGCGGCGTGTTCGAGGCCGGCTACCTCGTGGGCTGCGTGCTCGCCGTCGGCTGGGTCCGCCGGCGCAGCATCTTCCTGCCCGCGGTGCAACCGCCGTTGCTGCTGGCCGTGGTGGTGCCGCTGATGGCCGTGCTCGTCGGGTCCCCCGGCGGCGCGGGCGGGGCGAAGAGCGTGCTCATGGCGGGCGCGCCGCTGATCAACGCGTTCCCGGCGATGGCCGTGACGACCGTGGTCGTCCTGCTGGTCGCCGGGTTCCGGCTGCTGGTCCAGCGCCTGGGCCCCGACGACGCCGTCGGCCGGCTCCGCACACGGCTGGGCAAGGACCCCGGCGGGCACGATCCCGACCGGCTCGGCAGGCCGTCCGGCGGCGGGGCGCGTCCGGCGGCCGCGGGCTCGGCGCGGGGTCGCCCGGCTTCCGGGTCGCAGCCGGGTGCACCGCGTTCGGCGCCGACGGCGTCCGGGGCTCGTGGTGGGTCCGGCGGCCGCGACGGGGCCGGGGGTGCCCGGCCCGCCCCCGGGCAGGGGTCGCGGTCGGGCAGGCCGGGAACCGCTCCGGCGGCCGGGCCGTCCGGCGGCACCGGGCGCAACCGGCCGTCGTCACGGGGTGAGCAGAGCCGTGGTGAGCAGAGC
The DNA here is from genome assembly GCF_046546475.1 of Pseudonocardia phyllosphaerae. Classification (NCBI taxonomy): domain Bacteria; kingdom Bacillati; phylum Actinomycetota; class Actinomycetes; order Pseudonocardiales; family Pseudonocardiaceae; genus Pseudonocardia; species Pseudonocardia phyllosphaerae. The sequence continues at coordinate 36,927 of NZ_JBKGXS010000011.1, read as the reverse complement.
CGCGGCGGGCCCGAGCGCCGTGGTGAGCAGAGCCGCGGCGGGCCCCGGCGCCCCGAGCGCGGGGCGCCGGAACGCGGTGGACCGGAGCGCGGCGGCCGGGGCGGCGAGCGCGGAGGTCCGCGGCGGCCGTCCGAGGCGGGACGCCCGCCGGAGCCCGACGCGGGACCCTCCGGCACGAGATCGCCGGGACGGGGCGCACCCGGACGGGGCGACGCCCGGCCTGCACCCGGCGGGAACGGTGGGGCGCAGCAACCGCGGGGACGCCCGGCCGGTGACCGGCCCGGTCAGGACCGCCGCCGCCCGGGCCCCGGCCGGCGCGGCTGAGCACCCACCCGGGCGTTCCGCGCAGCCGCCACCGCGTTCCGCGGAACGCGGCCCCGGCGGCGTCGAGCGGCACCTGAGGGCTGTTCGATCACGCGTCGACAGCCCTGACGTACCCCTCGGCGCCGCAGCGCCGAGGGCGCCGTTCTCAGGACCGGGAGGTCAGGACTTCGCGGCCGCGGCTGGGCGCGGCGGGCGCAGCTCGCGCGGCAGCGAGAACGTCAGCGTCTCCTCGGCCGTGTCGACCTCCTCAACCGAGCCGAAGCCACGCTCGGCCAGGTGGTCCACGACGCCGCGGACGAGTACCTCGGGCACCGAGGCACCGCTGGTGACGCCGACGGTGGTGACGCCGTCGAGCCAGGCGTCGTCGATCTCCTTGGCGTAGTCGATCAGGTACGACGCGCCCGCGCCGGCACCGAGGGCGACCTCGACCAGGCGCACCGAGTTCGACGAGTTCCGCGACCCGACGACCAGCACGAGGTCGCAGCGCGGCGCCATCGTCTTCACCGCGACCTGGCGGTTCTGGGTGGCGTAGCAGATGTCGTCCGACGGCGGGTTCTGCAGGTTCGGGAACTTCTCGCGCAGCGCGCGGACGGTCTCCATCGTCTCGTCGACCGAGAGCGTGGTCTGCGACAGCCACACGACCTTGTCCGGGTCCCGCACCTCGATCTTGTCGACGTCGGCGGCGGACTCGACGAGCTGGATGTTGTCCGGCGCCTCACCGGAGGTGCCCTCGACCTCCTCGTGCCCGGCGTGCCCGACGAGCAGGATGTCGTACTCCTCGCGGGCGAACCGCTTGGCTTCCTGGTGCACCTTGGTGACCAGCGGGCAGGTGGCGTCGATCGTCTTGAGCTGCCGGTCCTTCGCCTCGTCGCGCACCGCGGGCGAGACCCCGTGCGCGGAGAACACGACGTGCGCCCCCTCCGGCACCTCGGAGGCCTCCTCGACGAAGATCGCGCCACGATCGCGCAGCGTCTCCACGACGTGCTTGTTGTGCACGATCTCCTTGCGCACGTAGACCGGGGCGCCGTACTTGTCGAGCGCCTGCTCGACAGCCTCGACGGCGCGGTCGACCCCCGCGCAGTAGCCACGGGGCTTGGCGAGCAGAACCTGCTTGGCATCCGAACCGGACATGCCCCCCAGCGTACGGACGACCCGTCGGACGGTCAGCCGCACGTGACCGGTCCGACCGCGACCCGGCGTGCCCGCTGCGCACGGACGCCGCCGACGGGGGACAATCGCGGCCATGTCACCGCTGCCGCTTCCCGTGCGGATCGCCGCCGGCCTCGTCGTGACCGCCGTCGAGGGAGTCCGTGAGCTGCCCCGGCAGGCCGTCGAGCTGCCGGTGACCGCCGTCAGCCAGGCACTGCAGGTCACGATGCGGGTGCAGCAGACGATCACCGAGCTGGCCATCAAGGGCGACCGCGCGCTCGGCACCCTGACCCCCGCCGAGGAGATCCCGGCCTGGGCCACCTTCGACGAGGACCTCCCGGACCTCGACGACCCGCTGCCGCCCGCCGGGTTCGAGCAGGCCGCGCTCAACGGAGCCGGGTACGCGGCCGAACCGGACGGCACCGTCGCCCGCTCGGCCGCCGTCGACGGCACGGTCGCCACGCTGCGCCCGGCCCGCGCCGGGATCCCGGTCGAGCGGCCGGCGGGAGTGTCCAACCGGGCCGAGGCCTCGGCGAGCGCGCCCACGGCCGTCCCCGAGTACCCGTCGCTGAGCGTCCCGCAGCTGCGCGGCAAGCTGCGCACGCTGAGCATCGACGACCTGTCCGACCTGCTGGCGTGGGAGACGGCGCACCAGAACCGCCCGCCCTACGTCACGATGCTGACCAACCGCATCGCGACGCTGTCCCAGGAGTCGTGACCACTCCCCCGGCCACGAGCGAGGAGAACCCCTGGCCGGTCCGGACGGTCGCCCGCAAGATCGCGGAGTGGATCGACCGGCTCGGCGCGGTCTGGGTCGAGGGCCAGCTGGCCCAGGTCAACACCCGCTCGGCCACGTCGTTCCTCACCCTGCGCGATCCTGCGGCGGACGTGTCGCTGCAGCTCACCGCGCCGTCGTCGCTGGTGCGGGACTCCGGCGACGCCGTCGCCGAGGGCAGCCGGGTGATCGTGCACGCGAAGCCGTCGTTCTACCTGGGGCGCGGCACGCTGACCCTGCGGGTGGACCGGATCCGCGCCGTCGGGCTCGGTGAGCTGCTCGCCCGGATCGAGCGGCTGCGCCGGCTGCTGGCCGCGGAGGGCCTGTTCGACCCCGCGCTCAAGCGCAGGCCGCCGCTGCTGCCGCACACCATCGGCCTGGTGACCGGCCGCGACTCGGCTGCCCAGCACGACGTCGTCAGCAACGCGACGGGGCGCTGGCCCGCCGTCCGGTTCCGGATCGAGAACGTCGCGGTGCAGGGCGGGCTCGCCGTCGAGCAGGTCGTCGGGGCACTGCGCGGCCTCGACCGGGACCCCGACGTCGAGGTGATCGTGCTGGCGCGCGGCGGTGGCAGTGTGGAGGACCTGCTGCCGTTCTCCGACGAGACGCTGTGCCGCGCCGTCGCCGCCTGCCGCACCCCGGTGGTCTCGGCGATCGGGCACGAGCCGGACACCCCGCTGGTCGACCACGTCGCCGACCTGCGCTGCTCCACCCCCACCGAGGCCGGGCGCAGCCTCGTGCCCGACCTGGCCGAGGAGACCGCGCGGATCGCCGGGCTGCGCGACCGGGCCCGGCGCGCGCTGCACGGCTGGGTCGACCGCGAGCAGCGCCATCTCGACGGCCTGCGCCGCCGCCCGGTGCTGGCCGAGCCGCTGCGGATGCTCGACGCCCGCGAGGCCGAGATCGTCCGGGCCCGCGAGGCGACCCACCGCGCCGTCGTCCGGCGGATCGAGCGGGCGGAGTCCGAGCTGGGTCACCTGCGCGCCCGGCTCGCCGCCCTCGGCCCGACCGCGACGCTGGCCCGCGGCTACGCGATCGTGCAGCTCGCCGGTACCGGCGGGGAGATCCCACCGCTGCTGCGCGACGCCACCGACGCCCCCGCAGGGACCGCCCTGCGGATCCGGGTCGCCGAGGGTGCCGTCGCCGCGACGTCCGACGGACCCGAGACCACCCCCACCAGTACGGAGACACCCGCATGACCGAGCGCCCCGCCGTCGACTCCCTGGGCTACGAGGACGCCCGCGACGAGCTCGTCGAGGTCGTCCGGGCCCTCGAGGTCGGTGGCCTCGGCCTCGACGACTCGGTCGCGCTCTGGGAACGCGGCGAGGCACTGGCCCGCCGCTGCGACGAGCAGCTCGCCGGGGCCCGCGAACGCATCGAGGAGAAGCTGGCGCACGCCGACGACCCCGATGCCGACGACGCCGGGGACTGAGCGTCAGCCGGTGCGCCCGGGCAGCACCCGGGCCTTCGGCAGCGCGTCGGCGAGCGTGCCGAACGCGGCCTCGTCGGCCGAGCCGGTGACCAGCAGCCGGACCTGCGGGTTCCCCGGCAGCGTCGCCACCCGGAACGGCTCCCCGCCGGGAGAACGGAAGATCTCCCAGGTCAGGCCGCCCGCCGACGTCGTCCCGGCCGGCGTCGGCGCGCCCGACCCGCGGCCGGCGGCGCCGGACTCGGTGGCGAGGACCCCCTCGGTGGAGCCGTCGGTCTGCACGAACGCGAGGTAGTCGGCGTCCGGCGTGATGTAGCCGACGCGCACCGCGGTGCCGCCGCCCTGGACCGGGCCGCGGTCGGTGGAGTTCGCGCGGAACGGCACGTCCGGGACCCGCAGCGGGAACCGCGACGCCGACGCGTACTCGGTGAGCCGCTCGGCGACGTTCACCGTCGGGCCCGAGTTCGGGTCCTCGGCCGGGCCGTCGGGAGCGAACGAGCACGACCCGCCGACGCTGACGATCAGCAGACCGACCGGCAGCAGCAGGAGCAGCGCACCGAGCAGGTCGCGCATCCCGGTCTCGCCGCGGCCCGGCTTGCGCATCGCGCGCGGCCCGGCCGGCACCCCCGCCGACCTGGCAGAACCGGACGAACCGGACCCGGCTGCACCGTCCCGGACCGGCTCGGACGGGGTCGCCCCGGAGGCCTCCGCGTGCGGATCCGCGGGCGTACCGGGGTCGGATGGTGAGCTCACGCGACCATCGTCCCAGCCCCGCCCCGGAACATGGCGTCGGTCGCTCATCGACTGCTCAACCCCCTCGGACGTGCGAGGATCGCGCCGCAGCGCAACCCGACCCGAGGAGAGACTCCCCGTGAGCCAGCACGCCCCCCGCCGTCGTGAGGCGCCCGACCGCAACCTGGCGATGGAACTGGTCCGGGTCACCGAGGCCGCGGCGATGGCCGCAGGCCGCTGGGTCGGCCGCGGCGACAAGAACGGCGGCGACGGTGCGGCCGTCGACGCCATGCGCCAGCTGATCTCGTCCGTGTCGATGCGCGGCGTCGTCGTCATCGGCGAGGGCGAGAAGGACGAGGCCCCGATGCTGTTCAACGGCGAGGAGGTCGGGGACGGCGAGGGCCCGTCCTGCGACGTCGCCGTCGACCCGATCGACGGCACCACGCTGATGAGCAAGGGCATGCCGAACGCGCTGGCCGTGCTCGCCGTCGCCGAGCGGGACGCGATGTTCGACCCGTCGGCGGTGTTCTACATGGAGAAGATCGCCACCGGCCCCGAGGCCGCGGACGCCATCGACATCACGCTGCCGGTCGGCGAGAACATCCGGCGCGTCGCCCGCGCCAAGGGCCTCGACGTCGGCGACGTCACCGTGTGCGTGCTCGACCGCCCGCGGCACGAGGAGATCGTCCGCGAGATCCGCGAGGCCGGGGCCCGGATCTCCTTCATCTCCGACGGCGACGTGGCCGGCGCCATCGCCGCCGCCCGCCCCGACTCGGGCGTCGACCTGCTCTACGGCATCGGCGGCACCCCGGAGGGGATCATCACCGCGGCCGCGCTGAAGTGCATGGGCGGCGAGATCCAGGGCAGGCTCTGGCCCACCGACGACGAGGAGCGCCAGAAGGCGATCGCCGCCGGTCACGACCTCGACAAGGTGCTCACCACCGGCGAGCTCGTCCGCGGAGACAACGTGTTCTTCTGCGCCACCGGCATCACCGACGGCCCGCTGCTGCGCGGCGTGCACTACCGAGGCGGCGGCGCGGCGACCCAGTCGATCGTCATGCGGTCCAAGTCCGGCACCGTGCGGATCATCGAGGCGTTCCACCGGCTGTCGAAGCTGCGCGAGTTCTCCACCGTCGACTTCGACGCGACCGACCACGCCGGCGAGGCGCCCGAGATCCCCTGACCCCTGCCACCGGTGGGGTCAGGTGAGCCTGACCTCACTCGGCGAGCAGCCGCGCGGAACCCCGCGCGGAGGAGTAGACCTGCGCGTATGAGCTCCGAGTACCGCATCGAGCACGACACCATGGGCGAGGTCCGGGTCCCGGCCGACGCGTTGTGGCGCGCCCAGACCCAGCGCGCGGTCGAGAACTTCCCGATCTCCGGACGAGGCCTGGAGCGCGCCCAGATCCGCGCGCTCGGCCTGGTCAAGGCGGCCGCCGCCCGCGCCAACCTCGAGCTGGGCGTGCTCGACGAGGCCAAGGCCGGCGCCATCGCGGCCGCCGCCGACGAGGTCGCCGACGGCCGCTGGGACGACCACTTCCCGGTCGACGTGTTCCAGACCGGCTCGGGGACGTCGTCGAACATGAACGCCAACGAGGTCATCGCGACGATCGCGGCGAAGGCGGGCACCGAGGTTCACCCGAACGACGACGTCAACGCCTCGCAGTCCTCGAACGACGTCTTCCCGACCACGATCCACCTGGCCGCCACCGAGGCGCTGGCCACCGAGGTCGCCCCCGCGCTGGAGCACCTGGAGGCGGCACTGCGCCGCCGCGCGCAGGACTGGGCGGAGGTCGTGAAGGCCGGGCGCACCCACCTGATGGACGCCGTCCCGATCACCCTCGGCCAGGAGGCCGGCGGCTGGGCCAGCCAGGCCGGCTACGGCGCCGACCGGGTCCGCGACGCGCTCCCCCGCCTGGCCGTGCTGCCGATCGGCGGAACGGCGGTCGGCACCGGGTTGAACGCCCCGGCCGGGTTCGGCGCCGCCGTGGTGGAGAAGCTGCGCGAGGCCACCGGGCTCGACCAGCTCACCGAGGCGGCCGACCACATCGAGGCCCAGGGCTCCCGCGACGGCCTGGTCGAGGGCTCCGGCGCGCTGCGCACCGTGGCGACCGGCCTCTACAAGATCGCCAACGACCTGCGCTGGCTGTCCTCGGGCCCGCGCACCGGGCTCGCGGAGATCCACCTGCCGGATCTGCAGCCGGGCAGCTCGATCATGCCGGGCAAGGTCAACCCGGTGATCTGCGAGGCCACGATGATGGTGTGCGCACAGGTCATGGGCAACGACGTGACCGTCGGCTTCTCCGGTAGCCAGGGCAACCTCGAGCTGAACGTGATGATGCCGGTCATGGCGCGCAACGTGCTGGAGTCCGCGCGGCTGATCGCCAACGCCGCCCGGCTGCTGGCCGACAAGGTCGTCGACGGGATGGAGGCCGACGTCGACCGCACCCGGGAGTACGCCGAGTCGTCGCCGTCGATCGTCACCCCGCTCAACTCGAAGATCGGCTACGAGGAGGCGGCGGCCGTCGCGAAGCAGGCCCTGAAGGAGCGGAAGACGATCCGGGAGGTCGTCATCGAGCGCGGCCACGTCGAGAACGGCACCCTCACCGAGGCCGACCTGGACCGTGCGCTCGACGTGCTGGCGATGACCCGGGGCGAGAAGCGCGGCTGACCCGGCCCCGACCAGGAGACGGGGGACGATTCGGACGATCCCCTCGCACCGTGTGCGACGCGCCGTGTGCGAGGGGTCAGTCCATCCGTTGTTCACAGATTCGTGATCGTTCGGACGCCACGTTCATGACAGTCTGTGACAACTGCTGAAGATCACTCCCCCGAACGGACTCTTGCCGTGCCCCCCAACGAGCTGAGTGGACGTTTTCGCTACGAGCCGGTACACGACCTGCGCACCGGCCGGTTCGCCGGTGTCGAGGTCGTCCTCCGGCACCCGCAGGACCGCGTGCCCGAGGACGTCCACGACCGCGGCGCCCGCCGGGCGGCCGAGCTGGACGCGTCGACGGCCCTGTCCGCGGTCGCCTCCGCCCGCGCCCTGGACCCGGCCGTGCCCGTGCAGGTCGACGTCGCCGCCGACACCGCCGTGCTCGCCCGCGACCGGCTGGCCTCGATGCTCGCCGGCGCGACCGTGGCGCCGATGCTGGAGATCGGGCCGCCGGTCGTCGTCGCGACACCGGCCGAGCAGCTGGTCCCCGCGCTGGCCGACCTGCGCCGCCGCGGCTTCCGGATCGCCCTCGACGGCGTCGGCCGTGCGTTCGGCCCCGAGATGATCGCCGCCGTCCGGCCGGACGTGGTGAAGTTCGAGCCGGACCTCACCGTCGGCACCGCCGATGCGGGCGTCACGGCGTCGGTGCGGGCGGTGCTGGAGGTCTGCCGGGCCGTCGGGGTGCTCGTCGCCGCGACCGGCGTCCGGGACCCGCAGCTGCTGCCCGGGCTCTACGCAGGCGGTGTCGTCCTCGCCCAGGGGCCGCTCCTCGGCGGGACCCGTGACCTGCCCGAACCCGACGGCGCGACGCTCCCGGCTCTGCTCACCCTGCTGCACGCCGCCCCGCGCACCCCGCACCGGCCGTCGCCGGTGCCCCGGGCCCCGGTGCCCGGGGCGCCGTCCGCGACCGGCCGGAACGTCGTCCCGCCGAACGCGGACCCACCGGTGCGCGGGCTCGCGACACCGGCGATCGTGCTGCCCGAGGACGCCCTCTGCGAGACCGTCCGCGACGCCGTGCGCGAGCACCCGGACGCGTCCGGGGTCGTGCTCGTCGACGCCGCCCACCACCCCGTCGGCTACCTCGACCGCAGCCGCTTCCTGCTCGAGATGACCGGCCGCTTCGGGCACGCCCTCTGGGCCGACAAGCCCGCGCACAAGCTCGCCGACCCGCCCCGCCTGGTGGACGAGCGTGCCCCGCTCGGGCGGGCGCTGGAACTGAGCCTGTCCGGCGACCCCGCCCGCTCCTACGACGACCTCGTCGTCGTCACCCCGGAGGGAACCTGCCGCGGCGTCGTCGCCGTCGCCGAGCTGTGGCGCCGCTCGATCCGCCCGGCCGGACCCGCCCGTCCCCGCCCCGGAACCGGTGCCGCCTGCAGCGCATGACGCGCAGACCGTCGGTCCCCGCTGCTCTACTGACCGGGTGCTGTTCTCCGACGTCGTCGCCACCTCCGCCGCGGTCGGCGCGACCCGCTCTCGCACCGCGAAGGCCACCGCGCTGGCCGGGCTGCTGCGTGCCGCCGCGCCCGGCGAGGTCGTCCCGGTCGTCGCGTGGCTGTCCGGGGCGCCGCGCCAGGGCCGGATCGGCACCGGATGGCGGACCCTGTCCGGGCTCGACGCCGCCCCGGCCGGCGACCCGTCGCTGACCGTCGAGGCCGTCGACGCGCTGCTCGACGAGCTGACCGCCACCAGCGGCTCCGGCTCCACCGCCCGCCGCCACGACCTGCTGCAACGGCTCTACGGCGCCGCCACCGCCGACGAGCAGCGGTTCCTGCACCGGCTGCTCACCGGCGAGCTGCGCCAGGGCGCGCTGGAGGGGCTGATGGTCGAGGCGGTCGCCGCCGCGTCCGGGGTCACGCAGACCGTGGTGCGCCGGGCACTGATGCTGTCCGGTCGGCTGCCCGAGACCGCCGCGGCGGCGCTCGCCGGTGGCGCCGACGCCCTGGCCGGCATCGGGCTGGAGGTCGGCCGCCCGCTGCGACCGATGCTCGCCTCCCCCGGCGACTCGCTCGACGCCGCGCTGGCCGCACTCGGCGAGCGGGTCACCGTCGAGCACAAGCTCGACGGCGCCCGGATCCAGGTGCACCGCCACGGCGACGACGTCCGGGTCTGGACCCGCACGCTGCGCGAGATCACCGACGGCGTGCCCGAACTCGTCGCGCTGGTGCGCGGGCTGCCGTGTGACACCGTCGTGCTCGACGGGGAGACCCTCGCCCTCGACGACGACGGCCGCCCCCGCCCCTTCCAGGACACGATGAGCCGGTTCGGCGCCGAGGCCGACCGCGACGTCGTGCTGTCGCCGTTCTTCTTCGACCTGCTGCACCTCGACGGCCGGGACCTGGTCGACGAGCCCCTCGCCACCCGGCTCGACGCGCTCGACGGGCTGCTCGCGGACCATCCGGCACTACGGATGCACGGCGCCCGCGAACCCACCGCCGCCGAGGCCGCGGCCGTGCTGGACGCGGCGCTGGCGGCCGGGCACGAGGGCGTCGTCGTGAAGGACCTGGCGGCGCCCTACGCCGCGGGCCGGCGCGGGAAGGCGTGGCAGAAGGTCAAGCCGGTGCACACCCTCGACCTCGTGGTGCTCGGCGCGGAGTGGGGGTACGGGCGGCGGACCGGGTCGCTGTCCAACATCCACCTCGGTGCCCGCGATCCCGGCGGTGGCGAGCCGGTCATGGTCGGCAAGACGTTCAAGGGGATGACCGACGAGCTGCTGGCCTGGCAGACCGCGACGTTCCCGCAGTACGCCCGGGCCGAGGAGCCCGGCGTGGTGTACCTGCGGCCCGAGCTCGTCGTGGAGATCGCGCTCGACGGGGCGCAGCGCTCCACCCGGTACCCGGGTGGCGTCGCGCTGCGGTTCGCGCGGGTGCTGCGCTACCGGCCGGACAAGACCCCGGCCCAGGCGGACACGCTGGAGTCGGTGCGCGCGTTGCTGTCCGGCTGAGTGTCCCCGGAACCGGCGCCGTCGGCTGTCGCGGCCCGGTGCGCCAGCGACCCCGGCCGGGACCGGGCGATCACCGCGGCCAGCACCCGGCCGTCGGAGCCCAACAGGGTGCGCTCGGTGCCGAGCACCGGGGTGCGGGTCGCGACGCCGAGCTGCAGCGCGACGTCCGGGTCCGCGGGCACCGGGCCGCAGCGGGTACGGACCTCGGCCGGGGCCAGGCCTGCGTCGGCGAGCAGGCGGTCGAAGATCCCGGTCTCGGGCACGGCGAGCAGCGCGGCCGCGTCGGTCCCGGAGAGGTAGTGCGTCGCGAACAGCCTGCCCCCGTCGACGGTCACCGACACGCACTCCAGCCGCAGGCACGGGCTCCCGGACGGCACACCGAGCCAGGTCGCGAGTGCCTCCGGGGCGGCGATCCCGGCGCGGTCCACCCAGCGCGGCGGCTGTGCCGGGTCCGGGTCGGGCACCGCCGGGATGTGCCGGGCCGATCCGCTCCCGGCGGGAGCGCCGGACGCGGGCACGGTGCCGGGCACACGCGGCAGCACGGGCGCCGGGGCGGTGCCGGTGTAGCCCGGCCGGGCCACCACCCGGAACGCGCCGGGGCCGGGGCGCAGCAGGCCCTCGTCGGTGAGCAGGGCCAGCGCGGTGCGGACCGCGGACCGCGACGCCGCGTACTCGCGCATGAGCTCGTCGGTGCCCGGGAGGAGCCCGCGCAGCTGGGATCGGCCGGCGATCGCGACCCGGAGCAGGTCGCGGACCCGGCGGGCGTCCCCCGAGCGTGCGGGGGCGATCGGCGACGGTACCGGCATGTACCCGACGGTAATCACGCACGGTTGCCCGATGGTTCCTCCGACGTGACGGCCTCGTGACAAGTCCCGTGCGGGCGTAGCATCTTCTGACCGTGCGCTTCCTCGACGACCGGACCCCCGAACACGACCTCACCTACGACGACGTGTTCCTCGTTCCCCGCCGCTCCGACGTCGTCTCCCGCTTCGACGTCGACCTGACCACCCCGGACGGCACCGGCGCCACGGTGCCGGTGGTCGCGGCCAACATGACCGCCGTCGCCGGGCGGCGGATGGCCGAGACCCTCGCCCGCCGCGGCGCCCTGACCGTGCTGCCGCAGGACGTGGCGACCGACGCCGTCGCCGACATCGTCGGCTGGATCAAGCAGCGGGACCCGGTGTGGGACACCCCGCTGGTGCTGCGGACCGGGGACGCCGTCGCCGACGCGCTGAACCTGCTGCCCAAGCGCGCGCACGACGCCGTCGTGGTCGTCGACGACGGCGGCCGCCCGGTCGGCACCGTCGACGAGGCCGCCTGCCTGGGCGTCGACCGCTTCACCCGGCTCGCCGACGTCCTCGACCCGGACCCGGTCACGCTGGCGCTGGACACACCGCCGCGGGAGGTGTTCGAGGCGCTGCAGAGCACTCGGCGCGCCCACGCCGTCGCCCTCGGTCTCGACGACGACGGCAGGCTCGCCGGTCTGCTCACCCCGCTCGGTGCGCTGCGCGCCGGCATCTACACCCCCGCGCTCGACGCCCGCGGCCGGTTGCGGACCGCGGCCGCGATCGGGATCAACGGCGACGTGGCGGTGAAGGCGAAGGCGCTGCTCGACGCGGGGGTGGACGTCCTCGTCGTCGACACCGCGCACGGGCACCAGGGCAAGATGCTCGACGCGCTGCGCGTGGTGCGCTCGGTCGTCGACACCGAGGGGGCCGCGGTGCCGGTCGCCGCGGGCAACGTCGTCACCGCCGAGGGCGCCGCGGACCTCGCCGACGCCGGGGCCGACATCGTCAAGGTCGGCGTCGGGCCGGGCGCGATGTGCACCACGCGGATGATGACCGGCGTCGGGCGGCCGCAGTTCTCCGCCGTCGCCGAGTGCGTGGCCGCGGCCCGCGAGCGCGGCGCCGTCGTCTGGGCCGACGGCGGGGTGCGCCACCCGCGCGACGTCGCGCTGGCCCTGGCCGCGGGCGCCGCGTCGGTGATGATCGGGTCCTGGCTGGCCGGGACCTACGAGTCCCCCGGCGACCTGCTGCGCGACGAGCACGGCCGGGCGTACAAGGAGTCGTTCGGGATGGCGTCGAAGCGGGCGGTCAGCGCGCGGACCCGCGGGGACAACGCCTTCGACCGGGCCCGCAAGTCGCTGTTCGAGGAGGGCATCTCGTCCTCGCGCCAGCGGCTCGACCCGGACCGTCCCGGCGTCGAGGACGTGCTCGACGGCATCTGCTCCGGCGTGCGGTCGGCCTGCACCTACACCGGCGCCCGGACCCTCGGCGAGCTGCACGAGCGGTCGGTCGTCGGGATGCAGACCACGGCCGGGTTCACCGAGGGCACCCCGCACGGGCGCTGAGCACTCGGGCCCCCGCACGCACCGCGGCCCCCGCACACGCCGGTGTGTGCGGGGGCCGCGGCCGGGAGCGGGCGGGTCAGGAGTTCGGGCCCTCCAGCATCTCGGTGACCAGCGCGGCGATCGGCGAGCGCTCGCTGCGGGTCAGCGTGACGTGCGCGAACAGCGGGTGGCCCTTGAGCTTCTCGATGACGGCGTTGACGCCGTCGTGCCGCCCGACCCGCAGGTTGTCGCGCTGCGCGACGTCGTGGGTGAGCACCACCCGCGACGCGGCGCCGAGCCGGGACAGCACCGTCAGCAGCACGTTGCGCTCCAGCGACTGCGCCTCGTCGACGATGACGAAGGTGTCGTGCAGCGACCGGCCGCGGATGTGGGTCAGCGGCAGGACCTCGAGCATCCCGCGGGCGATGACCTCGTCGATCACGTCCTGACTGACCAGCGCACCCAGGGTGTCGAAGACGGCCTGCGCCCAGGGCTGCATCTTCTCGCTCTCGTTGCCGGGCAGGTACCCGAGGTCCTGCCCGCCGACGGCGTAGAGCGGCCGGAAGACGACGATCTTGCGGTGCTGCTGGCGTTCCAGCACCGCCTCCAGCCCGGCGCACAGCGCCATCGCCGACTTACCGGTGCCGGCGCGCCCGCCGAGCGAGACGATCCCGACCTCGTTGTCCAGCAACAGGTCCAGCGCGATCCGCTGCTCGGCGGACCGGCCGTGCAGCCCGAAGGCCTCCCGGTCGCCGCGGACGAGCTTCACCCGCTTGTCGGCGGTGACCCGGCCGAGCGCGCTCGACGCGCCGGTCAGCCGCACGCCGGTGTTGCAGGGCAGCTCGCGGGCGTCGTCGTGGTCGAGGACGCCGTCGCGGAACAGCGTGTCGACGTCGTCCGGCGTGACCTCCAGGTCGCTCATCCCGGTCCAGCCGGAGAACAGCACGTCCTGGCCGTGGTACTCGTCGGAGTCCAGCCCGACCGCCGCGGCCTTCACCCGCAGCGGCATGTCCTTGGTGACCAGCGTGACGCCCGGCGGAGCCGTCGGGTCGGCCTTCAGGTTCAGCGCACAGGCCAGGATCCGGGAGTCGTTCGAGTCGGTGCGGAAGCCCGCGGGCAGCACCGTCGGATCCGAGTGGTTGAGCTCGACGTGCAGGGTGCCTCCGTTGTCTCCGATGGGGATCGGGGCGTCGAGGCGGCCGTACTTCACCCGCATCTCGTCGAGCTGCCGCAGTGCGGTCCGGGCGAACCATCCGAGCTCGGGGTGGTGACGCTTGGCCTCCAGCTCCGAGATCACCACCAGCGGCAGGACGACCTGGTGCTCGTCGAAGCGCAGCAGCGACCACGGGTCGCTGAGCAGCACCGATGTGTCGAGCACGTAGCAGCGGGTTCCTGCCGGGGCGTCCCCGACCGGCTCCTGGGACGAGGCCTGGGCCGGGTCGGTGAGGGCGGGACGTCGATCGGTCACGAGGGCTCCCTCGCAGGCGCGGCACCACGCCTGCTCTGCGTCGGGCCGGCCGGCCCTGATGCGGAGTGCGGCGACGACGAACCACCTCGGCGGTCCGTCTGCCGGCACGACCGCAAGGGCCGGATGCCGGCCCTCTCGGGTGCGTCAGACACCACGTTCAGGGCCTCCCGGACGGGCCGCGTGGGGTACGACCCGCCGATCCGGACGCTACCGGTGGTCACCCTCGTGCGGTCAATAGCAACTCTCCGACGAGGCGGCGACTTCGACCCCGATGGCAGAGTCGTAACCTACCGTTCATCGTTCGTCGAATACCGTCCGGCGTCGGAGGTCGTTCCCGTGACCCGGTCGGCGGGCGCCCGTTCGGCGCAGCCGGGCGGGACCGGCCGGAGCATCGGCGGCAGGGTTCAGAACGCCGCGGCCCGCGCCGCGTCACCACCGTCGGTCACCGGGGCGGCGAGGTCCGCGGGCAGGACCGGGCGGTCGAACAGGGCACGCAGCCCGGCCGCCGGGCCGTCCGGGTGGCGCTGCAGCCAGGACCGGACGAGTGGCTCGCCCTCGGCGTAGGTGGCGGGGTAGCCGCGCCAGCGCGGCCGTTCGAGGAACCCGAGGATCCGGCGCGCGTGCGCGTCGGTGACGAGCAGCCACCGGCGCAGGTGGGCGAGGACCTCGTCCGGGCCGGCGCCGTGGACGTGCCGCAGGACCGCCGCGTCGAGCCGGACCCGGGTGAGCGGTCGCTGCGCCTCGAGCACGGCCTCGGCCAGCTCGCCGTCGCACCGGACGCCGACGCCGGCCAGCACCTCCTCGGCGAGCGCGCCCCAGCCGGGGACGAGGAGCAGCGCGGCCTCGGCCGCGCCCTCGGCCAGGGTGGCCTGCGGTCCGTGCACCAGCCGCAGGGCCATCTCGGGGTAGCGGGCGGACGCGGCGTCGGCCAGGCAGGCCTGCACGTGGTGGCCCGGATGGATCTCGTGTGCGAGCAGCGGCAGCAGCTGACCGGCGCGCAGCCCGGCGTCGCCGTCGATCCGCACCGTGCTGCGGAACCCGCCGCGGTAGCGGGTGAGCGCCGTCCACGGCCGGTCGGTCACCAGCTCGACGTCGGCCTGCGCGATACGCGGCAGCCCGACGGCCTCGGCGGTGCGTCTGCGGAGCTCGCGGCTCAGCGCCTCGACGGCGGGCCCGAGCCGGTCGGGGTCGACGACCTCACCGGCGGCGTACGTGCGCATGCGGTCGGCCAGCGGGCCCCGCCCGGGCAGCACGAGGTCGAGCCGGTGGTGCGCCGCGCGGTACACCTCCGGGTCGCCGGGCCGGGGATCGACGCCGTAGTGGTCCCGGACCTCCGCGGTCCAGTCGTCGGTGATCCGGTCGCCGGCGGCCCGGTCGCCGGCGGGGGCAGCGGGGCGCCTCCGGCGGAAGCGGCCCGGTGCCGCGGTGCCCGCACCGGCCGCGCGCAGAGCCGTGCGGCGCAGTGCGACCAGCTGGGCGTCGAGCCAGCGGGCACGGGCCGGGGCGAGCCCGGCCCCGGGGAGCTCGCGGCGCAACCGGTCGGCCTCGGCGACGGGGTCGGCGGCCGGACGCCCGCTCCCCGGACCGGGGCCGGGCAGCGGCCCGTCGAGCACCCCTCCGAGGTCTCGGTCGAGACACGACGCGAGCGAGATCGTCGCCTTCAGCAGGCTCTCGGAGGACACTGATGCGACAGTAGGCCGCTGCTGCGCCGGGAGCACCTGCGACGCGGCCTGCGTCCGGACGCGTCCGTTCGAGTGGCCCCCTCCACGTTCTGTCACCGATCTCTGGTGTAACCGGTAGTACCCCCACCCACACAATTGCCCGATCCGGCGAATAACCTCGCCGAAAGTAATAGTTCGACGACTTCGGCAGTACAGTTTGTTTCGGGGAGGTCAGGGGGTATAGATTGGCCCCCAGTCGGCGCGGGCTCCCCACTGTCATCGCGTCGGCAGGCGTGAGGCCGGCTCCAGCCGGACTCAAGACCGAAACAGGAGAATTACTGTGCTGAAGAAGGCTGGAATCGTGGTCGCGGCCTCCGCCGCCTCGCTGCTCGCCGTCAGCCCCCTCGCCTTCGCCGGCGACGGCGGGCACGACCACCACGGCCACGGCGGCAACTCCGTCGTGCAGAAGGGCAACATCGACAAGAGCGCCAAGGGCATCATCGCCGGCGCCAACGGCAACAACGTCAACGTGCCGATCCAGGCCTGCAACAACACCGTCCCGGTGAACGTCCTGGGCGTGCAGGTCCCGGTCCAGGACGCGTCGGCCCTCAACGGCATCACCGGCGCCCTGGGTCTCGCGGGCGAGGCCAAGGCCAAGTCCGGCGACTCGACGACCGACCAGTCCCGCAACTGCGGCCAGGTCTCGGGCTCGGGCGACAAGAACGGCTGATCGACTCCGATCAGAGGAGAAGCCCCGGGGCGCATGCCCCGGGGCTTTTTCGCGCGTTCACCACACCGTTTATTTCCATATCCACAACAGTTTCCCGGCACGCATTCAGGGATCCGCACCCGTTTCTCGATTCGGCGTCGATCCGACATGGGGCTACCGTTTCCGGGGTTCGTGACGCCCCGAATACGGCCAGCGGGACGAGAAGTGCCGCCATCACCCGCTCAGCCCATTCCGTCGTCACCCGGCAGGGGTGATCCGGGCCCCGGAAACCGCACGACCCCGCCGCCGTCACCCGGCTCGGCGACCGTCGGCATCCCCGACGGGGCGACCCCCGGCCGGGCCCGCGGCGCCGACGGAGAGCACCTCCGGCGCCGCGATCCCCCGCAGGCCCGCCTCGCAGCGGCGTGCGTTCCACCCGTCCGAGACGCGCATCCCGGCGTCCTGCCCCGGCTTCTTGACACCCCGGCACCCGGGAAGACGTCACCCGCCGGGCAGCCGGAGACCCCGGGGGCGAGCCGTGTACACGACCGAGCCGGACTCGACGCGACCGGAGCGCCGCCCGGGTGCAGCCGGGCACTGCTGCTCGGCGTAGTCACCATCCGTCCGGACCGGCCTCAGCACTCCCCCGGACGCCGTAACGCCGACACGCCCGGCCGAGCGTCACGACTCATCTCCCCGTGCGGACGAATCCCCTGGTACACGAACGGTCCAGCAACCTTTGCAAGTCGATACGCAGGGTCAGATTGTGGACGCTCTGTGCGTCCGTTAGATTGACGCCCAGTCGGCGCGGGCTCCCCCGGTTCGAGCGTCGACAGGTTACAGAGCGTGCGCACGGCAGATCCTTGCGCAGCTCCGGACTCAACAGGAGACGAACTGTGCTGAAGAAGGCTGGAATCGTGGCCGCGGCCGGTGCCGCGTCGCTCGTCGCAGTCAGCCCGCTGGCGTTCGCCGGCGAGGGCAACGACCAGACCGCGTCGCACCACGGCCACGGCAAGGACCAGACGGCGGACAACGCCTCCGGCAACGTGGCGCAGAACAACAGCCACGGCCTGGTCAACGTGGCCGACAACAACGTTCAGGTTTCCCCGCAGCTGCTGTGCGGCAACCAGATCGCCGGCAACGACGTCGTCAAGGGCGCGCTGGGCCTGCTCAAGGGCAAGGCCAAGAACGAGTCGGACAACAACTCGTCCAACACCGCGTCGTGCACGAACGCGCCGAGCACCGGCGAGACGTTCAACCAGTAGGACCTGCACGGCACGCGCTCCCCGTCGCGTGCGGTGACGAGAGCCCCGGGATCGACGATCCCGGGGCTCTTCTCGTTGTCGGGGAGGGTCCGAGCCCGGCGACGCGTTCACGCAGCGTCGCCGAGCGGGTCACTCAGGTGCCGTAGCGCCGGTGCCGTGCCGCGAAGTCACGCAGCGCACGCAGGAAGTCGACCCGGCGGAACTCCGGCCAGTACGCCTCGCAGAAGTAGAACTCCGAGTGCGCCGACTGCCAGAGCAGGAACCCGGACAACCGCTGCTCACCGCTGGTCCGGATGATGAGGTCCGGATCCGGCTGTCCGGACGTGTAGAGGTGCTCGGCGATGTGCGCGACGTCGAGCCCCTCCGCGAGCTCCTCGATCGTCCGGCCCGCCTCCGCCTGGCTCAGCAGCATCTTCCGGACGGCGTCCGCGATCTCCTGCCGCCCGCCGTAGCCGACTGCGACGTTCAGCTGCAGGCCGCTGCGGTCCGTGGTCCGCGCGGCCGCTGCGGCCAGCCGTTCCGCGAGCGACGGCGGCAGCAGCTCCATCGCCCCGACGACCCGGACCCGCCACGGGGTGTCCGGCCCGGAGAGGTCGTCGACCACCCCGCCGATGATGTCGAGCAGTGCCGACAGCTCTGCCGGGGAGCGGGTGTCGAGGTTGTCGGTGGACAGCAGGAACACCGTCACCACCTCGACGCCGGCCTCGGAGCACCAGCCCAGCATCTCCGCGATCTTCGCCGCGCCCGCCCGGTGCCCCTCGGCGGGATCGTCGATCCCGGCCTCGCGTGCCCAGCGACGGTTGCCGTCGAGGATCAGTGCGACGTGCTTGGGGCTCTCGGCCCCGACGAGCTGGCGGAGGATCCGGCGCTCGTACACCGAGTAGAGCAGGTCTCGAATCGCCACGACGACGAGCGTAGACCCGACCCGTCGCGGCTGTGGCGGTCGTCCGCCTCGCGGGACGCGCGTGGCGGACGACCCGTAGCGTCGTGGGCGTGTCCCCGCCGACCACCGCACCGTCCGTGCCGGTCAAGCCGAGCATGCGCGGGAAGCTGCACCTCTGGAGCCTCGTCGCGTCGGTCTTCGCCTGTGCCGCACTGATCAGTGTCGCCGGGGCCCTGGTCGGCGCCGGTGCCGCGGCCGCGGTCGCGGTGTACTCGGCGACGACGTTCGGCCTGTTCGGCGTGAGCGCGCTCTACCACCTGCGGCACTGGAGCGACCCCGCCCACCGCGTCCTGATGAAGCGCCTCGACCACTCGATGATCTTCATGTTCATCGCGGGGACCTACACACCGGTCTCGGCGCTCGCGCTCCCCGCGGCGACGGCGACCTGGGTGCTCACGGTCGTCTGGGTCGGTGCGCTGGCCGGCGTCGCACTGAAGCTGGCGTGGCCGACGGCGCCGTCCTGGCTCGGCGTGCCGATCTACGTCGCGCTCGGCTGGGTCGCGGTGTTCGTGTTCCCGGCGCTGGCCTCCGGCGGCGGGGTCGCCGCGCTGGTACTGCTCATCGTCGGCGGCGTCCTCTACACCGCGGGTGGTGTCGTCTACGCGCTGCGCCGTCCGAACCCGTGGCCTGCCACGTTCGGCTACCACGAGATCTTCCACGCGGCGACGGTGCTGGCCTGGGCCTGCCACCACGTCGCGATCTGGCTGGTGCTGCTGCGCTGAGCCCCGGTCAGGCGCTCGGCCCCTGCGAGCGCAGGTCCTCGACCCGCGCCATCGCCGAGCGCAGCTCGGCCAGCCACTCGTCGGCGTGCTCACCGACCAGGCGGACCGACCAGCTCAGCGCGTCGGAGCGGGAGCGGGCGACGCCGGCGTCGACCAGGGTGTCCAGCACGATCCGCTCGCGCTGGCGCAGCCGGGTCATGACCGGCACCGAGATCGTCGTGAACAGCTCGCTGGTGTCACCGAGGCGCACGCCCCAGGCGACCTTGCGCTGGTACCGGCTCTCCGCCTGACGGGCGATCTCGATCCGCCGTTCGCGGGTCTCCTCGCGGAATCGCGCGATCCGGCCCGCCTCCTCCGCGGCGCGGTCGGCGCGTCCGGCGTCGGTGTCGGGGTGCTCGGTGCCGAGACCCGGCAGCTCCCCGACGACGACGATCTCGTCGCGGTCGCAGGTCACCTCCGGGGCGCCGGTGAACCAGCCCTCCGGCAACCGGCCTGCGAACCAGGCCCCCGCGTCCTCTGCCGCGGGCAGGTCCGCCTGCTGCCAGCCGCCCCGTGCTCGTCCTCGTGCGCTCATGCCGCCACCTCCATCAGGTGATTACAGCATTACACGACTGCACCGGGAGTGCCACCGGGTCAGTTCCGCAGCAGCTCCGCCAGGTCCTCCGGGGTCGTGACCGGGACGTCGCAGACCGGTCCGCGGCAGACGTAGGCGGCGGGCTCCCCCGCGACGGTGCCGCGCCCGGCCAGCAGCGGGATCCCCGGCGCGTCCGGCTCCCCGGCCACGACGACCGCGCCGCCGGGGGCGTCCCGGCGTGCCCGCTCGAGCAGCGCGACCCCGGGCGACGACCGGTCGCCGGAGCCGAGCTCGTCCGGCGTCCCGTCACCCTCCACCGCGACTGCGACCTGCACCGGCCCGTCGACCAGCGCCTCGGCCGCGGACAGCCAGTGCCCGAGGAACCGCGGGGCCCGCGGCACGAGCGTCCCGATCGCCCGCAGCGCCCGCTCCGCCGCGCCCCGGTAGGCCGCGGCGCGCTCCTCCCCCGCCAGTACCGACGCCGCGACCAAGGCCCCGACCAGCGCGGACGTCCCGCACGGCGACGCGTTGTCGGTCAGCTCGCGCGGCCGGTGCGGCAGCTCGCCGTCACCGTCGGCGACCTCCTCGGCGGTGTCCAGGTAGACGTCCGGGCGCCCCGGGGCGGCGAACCGCTCGCAGGTGTCGTCCAGCAGCTCCAGCGCGACCGCGAGCCGCTCCGGGTCACCGGTGGCCTGGTGCAGCGCGAGCAGGGCCTCGACCAGCAGCGCGTGGTCCTCCAGGACGCCCTCGGCGGTACCGACCACCCCGCCCCGCGACGACCGCCGCAGCCGGCCGTCGACCCGGTGCAGCCCGAGCAGCAGGTCGGTGATCTCCGATGCCGCACCCACCCAGTCCGGGCGGTCCAGCGCGGCCCCGGCCTCGGCGAGCGCGACGACGGCGAGCGCGTTCCACGCGGTCACGACCTTGTCGTCGCGCGCCGGCTGCGGGCGCTCGTCGCGCGCGGTGAGCAGAGCCGCGCGCACCCGCTCCCAGCGGTCCGGGTCGTCGGGGTCGCGGGGCAGCTGCAGCGTCGATGCGCCGTCCTCGAACGTCCCGGAGTCGGTGACGCACAACAGCTCCGCGGCCCAGGTGCCGTCGTCCTCGCCGAGGACGGCGCGCAACTGGTCCGGGGTCCAGACGTAGGTGAGCCCCTCGACGCCGTCGGTGTCCGCGTCGAGCGCCGAGGCCAGGCCGCCCTCGGGGGTGCGCAGGTCGCGCAGCAGGAACCCGGCGGTGGCGTCGGTGACCTCACGCGGCAGCGGGGTCCCGGTGCGCCGCGCGAGGTGGGCGTAGGCGCGCAGCAGCAGCGCGTTGTCGTAGAGCATCTTCTCGAAGTGCGGCACGACCCAGGCCTCGTCGACCGAGTAGCGGGCGAACCCGCCGGCGAGCCGGTCGTAGAGGCCGCCGCGAACCATCGCCTCGGCGGTGCCGGACACCAGCCGCGCCGACTCGGCCGAGCCGGTGCGCTCGTGATGGCGCAGCAGGAACTCCAGCACCATCGACGGCGGGAACTTCGGCGCCCCGCCGAACCCTCCGTTGACCTGGTCGTACTCCGCGGCGAGCACCTCGACGGCGTCGTCCAGGCTCTGCTCACCCACCGCGAGCGGCTCGGGGTCGGTGGCTGCCTGCTCGGCGAGCTCGGCGGCGACCCGGGCCGCAGCGGCGCGGACCCGCTCGCCGTCCTGCGCCCAGGCGGCGGACACGGCGTCGAGCAGCTGGCGGAACGACGGCAGCCCGTGTGCCGGCTGCGGCGGGTAGTAGGTGCCGCACTGGAACGGCTCGCCGTCCGGGGTGAGGAAGCAGGTCATCGGCCAGCCGCCCTGCCCGGTCATGGCCTGGGTGGCGGCCATGTAGACGGCGTCGACGTCCGGACGCTCCTCGCGGTCGACCTTGACCGCCACGAACCCCCGGTTCACGACGGCGGCCACGGCCGGGTCCTCGAACGACTCGTGGGCCATCACGTGGCACCAGTGGCAGGCGGCGTAGCCGACCGACAGCAGGACCGGCACGTCCCGGCGGCGGGCCTCGGCGAACGCCTCGGCCGACCACGGCCGCCAGTCGACCGGGTTGTCGGCGTGCTGGAGCAGGTACGGGCTGGTGGAGCTGGCGAGCCGGTTCGGCATGCGCGCCACCCTGTCAGACGCCCGCGGACCGGGCTCAGGACCCGGCGGGCCCCTCGGTCCGGTCCCGCCCCGGCTCGGCCCCCGCATCGGCCCCGGCGGTCTCCTCCGGGTCGTCGAACGACTCCGGCAGCCGCTTGAGCCGCTTGGACATCGACACGACCAGGAACACCGTGACCAGCAGCAGGATCAGCACGACGACGAGCCCGACCGGCGAGGAGTTCCCGAACTCGGGCAGCTGCCCGGGCGGGGGCGCCGGGTCCTGCGCGGGAACGAGCGCGAGCACTCCGGCGGCCGCCGTACCGGTCATGGCTCCGAGCACCGCCGACCGCCTCCGAACTGGGTGACATGGGGGGAGCAGGGCCGTGCCCGGCTCTGCTCACCCAGGCTACCGGCCCTCCCGACTCACCCCGCGCGGCGCCGGGCCTGCTCCTGGGCGGACTCCTGGGCGGACTCGGCGTCGAACGGGATGCCGGCGAACAGGTCGTCCTCCGGGATGGTCGTCTCGACCAGCGACTCGACCAACTCGTAGTCCTCGGTCGGCCACACCCGCGCCTGCACCTCGAGCGGGGTGAAGAAGAACCGGCTGTCCGGGTCGATCTGGGTGGCATGGGCACGCAGCGCGTCGTCGCGGCGGCCGAACCAGTCCGCGCACGGGACCTTGGTGGTCACCCGGTCCTCGGGGTCCGGACGGCCGGACTCACGCCACTTCTGCAGCCACTCGGCGTAGGGCGACTCCTGCCCCGCCTCCAGCGCGGCCCGGTGGAACGCGTCGAGCCGGGCCAGCGAGAAGCCGTGGCCGTAGTACAGCTTCAGCGGCTGCCACGGCGCCCCGGCCTCGGGGAAGAGCGCCGGGTCGCCCGCCGCCTTCCAGGCCGCCATCGACACGACGTGGGTGCGGATGTGGTCCGGGTGCGGGTAGCCGCCGTTCTCGTCGTAGGTGACGATCACGTGCGGGCGGAACTCGCGGATGACGCGGACCAGCGCCTCGGTCTGCTCCTCGACGTCGCCGAGGGCGAAACAGCCCTCCGGCAGCGGCGGCAGCGGGTCCCCCTCGGGCAGCCCGGAGTCGACGAACCCGAGCCAGACGTGCTGCACCCCGAGGATCTCCGCCGCCTTCGCCATCTCCGCGTTGCGCACCGACGTCATGTTCTCCAGGACGTCCGGGCGCTCCATGGCGGGGTTGAGGATGCTGCCGCGCTCGCCGCCGGTGCACGTCACGACCATGACCTCGTGGCCCTCGTCGACGTAACGCGCGGTGGTGGCCGCCCCCTTCGACGACTCGTCGTCGGGGTGGGCGTGCACCGTCATCAGCCGCGGGCGCTCGCCGGGGGCGAGGACGGGTTCGGTCGGGCTCATCGGGTCGGTTCCTCCGTGGTCACCGTGGTGCTCACCTGTGGTCTGCGGTCGTCGCCGATCCTGGCAGAGGGGACCGACAGCCACCGCCGACCGCCGGTGCAACGCCGTGCGCGCCCGGTCTGTTCCGACCGGCCGGACCGCGGCACGCCCGGTGCTTCCCGACACCCCGGAACTTTCCCTCGCCGCACGGTGGAACCCATCACCACCTGCGAAAACCCGCATACGGGGAACTCCGGCGGCGCCTCGTCCGTTCGACGAACGGCTGCGACGAACGGCGCTCACCGTGTTAGAGTGATCCGCACACGACCCGCCACACGGGTCGTGTTTTTCCTTACTCGGGGCGTGCCGTCCGGCGGCCGAACCCCGCGAGCCCACCGGTGCCTGCGCACGCGGTGCGGACGCGCCCTGTTTTCCTGAAGGAGTTGATGACGGTGACGGACACCCAGGCGACCTGGCTGACCCAGGAGGCCTTCGACCGGCTGAAGTCGGAGCTGGACGGGTTGATCGAGAACCGGCCCGTCATCGCCGCCGAGATCAACGCCCGCCGCGAGGAGGGCGACCTCAAGGAGAACGGCGGCTACCACGCGGCCCGCGAGGAGCAGGGCCAGCAGGAGGCCCGGATCCGCCAGCTCCAGGAGCTGCTGCGCACCGCGGAGGTCGGCACCGCGCCGACCAGCTCGGACGAGGCGACCCCCGGCACCATCCTCGAGATCAAGTACGAGGACGACGAGGACACCGAGCGCGTGCTGCTCGGCTCCCGCGAGGAGGGCAGCCACGGCGACCTGCAGGTCGTCTCGCCGAACTCCCCGCTCGGTGCGGCGCTGCTGGGCGCCAAGCCCGGCGACACCCGTGAGTACCAGCTGCCCGACGGCGGCAACATGAGCGTCACGCTGGTCAAGGTCGAGGCCTTCCCCGGCTGACGCCACTCACCCCGCGTCGGGGCCCGGCCGGACTCCGGCCGGGCCCCGACGTGTGTCACGGGTGGTTGGTCACCGGCTCACGCCTCTGTTCACCGGCTCACGCCTCGCGTCCCGGCGGCACCGAGACCGTGTGCCCGGCCCGGCGCAGGCCGGCGACGATCGCGTCCCGGTGCTCGGGACCGCGGGTCTCCAGGCTCAGCTCGACGTCGACCTCCCCGACCGGTAGCGCCCCGCCGATCCGCGAGTGCGCGACGTCGGTCACGTTGGCGCCCAGCGACCCGACGAGAGCGAGCAGCTCGGCCAGCGATCCCGGCCGGTCCGCGATCGGCACGTGCAGCGTCAGGTAGCGCGACGACGCGACCAGCCCGTGCCGGACCACCTGCAGCAGCACCAGCGGGTCGACGTTGCCGCCGGACAGCACCGGCACGATCGGCCCGCTCCAGCGCCCGGGGTGGTCCAGCAGCGCCGCCACCGGTGCCGCGCCGGCGGGCTCCACCAGGAGCTTCGCCCGTTCCAGGCAGTGCAGCAACGCTCCGGACAGCGCGTCCTCGTCGACCGTCACGAACTCGTCGACCAGGCCCGCGACCTGCGGGAAGGTGACCTCACCCGGGCGCCCGACGGCGATGCCGTCGGCCATCGTACGCATCGCCCCCGCCGGGATCGGCTCGCCGGCCGCCAGCGACGCGGGCCACGCGGCGGCCCCGGCGGCCTGCACCCCGACGATCCGCACCCCGGGCCGGTGCGCACGCAGCACGGCCGCGACGCCGCCCAGCAGCCCGCCGCCGCCCGCCGAGATCAGGACGGTGCCGACGTCGGGGACCTGCTCGAGGATCTCCAGGCCGACCGTGCCCTGCCCGGCGACGACATCGGGGTGGTCGAAGGGGTGCACCAGCACCGCCCCGGTCTCCTCGGACGCGGCGGTGGCGGCCACGACGGCGTCGTCGACGGTCTGACCGCCGAGGACGACCTCGGCGCCGTAGCCGCGGGTCGCGTCGACCTTGGGCAGTGCGGCGCGCTCGGGCATGAACACGGTCGCGCGGACGCCGAGGAGCTGGGCGGCCAGCGCGACGCCCTGGGCGTGGTTCCCGGCACTCGCCGCAACGACGCCGCGGGCACGTTCCTCGTCGGTGAGCCGGGCGATCCGGGTGTAGGCGCCACGGATCTTGAAGGACCCGGTGCGCTGCAGGTTCTCGCACTTGAGGTGGACCGGGGTGCCGGCCAGCTCGGACAGGGCACGGGCGCCGGCGATGGGCGTCGTGCGGACGACACCGGTCAGCAGCTCGCGCGCGGTGGCGACGTCGGCTGCGGTGACCGGAGGGGTGACGGGTGCGCTCGGTGGGGCGGCCATTCCGGCAGTCTTGCACCGCTGCGGGTACTGTCGCGGACGTCTCACCGGGCGTGGTCGCCCGGTGACCGTGGAGGGACCCACCGCATGACCCGGATGCGCACCACTGCGCCCCTGCTGCTGGCCGCCGGCCTGGCCGCGCTGGCCGTGGCGACCGTGCGTGATGCGGGCTGCGCCGATC
Organism: Pseudonocardia phyllosphaerae; assembly: GCF_046546475.1. NCBI lineage: Bacteria > Bacillati > Actinomycetota > Actinomycetes > Pseudonocardiales > Pseudonocardiaceae > Pseudonocardia > Pseudonocardia phyllosphaerae. The sequence goes on along the minus strand of NZ_JBKGXS010000011.1, from coordinate 11,265 downwards.
CGGGTCACTACGTGCCTCGCGCCGACGGCAGCTGGTCGCTGGTCGGGGGCTGCGTGGCCCCCGGTGACCTCGTCGTCCCGCCCCCTCCCCCGCCGGCCCCGGCCCCGGCCCCGCTGCAGTCGCGCAGCTGAGCCGGAGCCCGGCGGTCCGTTCGGGGCCGGGTCAGCCCAGCGTGTCGAGCGCGGCGCGCAGGTCCTCGATCAGGTCCTCGGCGTCCTCGATGCCGACCGAGAGCCGCACCAGGTTGTCCGGCACCTCGAGCATCGAGCCCGCCGTCGACGCGTGCGTCATCTGGCCGGGGTGCTCGATCAGCGACTCGATGCCGCCGAGCGACTCGGCCAGGGTGAACAGCTGCGTGTTCGAGCAGACCTGCAGGGCCGCGTCGCGCCCGCCTGCGGTCTGGAAGGAGACCATGCCGCCGAAGCGGCGCATCTGCTTGGCCGCGACCTCGTGGCCGGGGTGGTCGGGCAGGCCCGGGTAGAGCACCTTCTCCACGGCCGGGTGCCCGGCCAGCATCTCCGCGACGCGCTCGGCGTTGTCGCAGTGCCGCTCCATGCGCACCGCGAGGGTCTTGACCCCACGCAGCGTCAGCCACGCGTCGAACGGGCCGGGGACCGAGCCGGTGGAGTTCTGCGCGAACGACAGGGCCGCGGCCAGGTCGTCGTCGTTGGTCACGATCGCGCCGCCGACGACGTCGGAGTGCCCGCCGACGTACTTGGTCGTGGAGTGCACGACGACGTCGGCACCCAGCGCCAGCGGGGTCTGCAGGTAGGGCGAGGCGAACGTGTTGTCGACGACGAGCGACGCGCCGGCGTCGCGTGCCACCCCGGCGAGGGCGGCGATGTCGGCGATACCGAGCAGCGGGTTGGTCGGCGTCTCGGTCCACACGACCTTGGTCTCCGGCCGGATCGCCGCGCGCAGCGCCTCGACATCGGACAGGTCGACCGGGGTGTGCTCGACACCCCAGCCGGACAGCACCTTGTCGATCAGGCGGAACGTGCCGCCGTAGGCGTCGTGCGGGATGACGATGTGGTCGCCCGGCTTGAGCAGCACCCGCAGCAGCGTGTCGGTGGCGCCCATCCCGGAGCCGAACGCGCGGGCGTGCCTGCCGTCCTCCAGCGCGGCCAGGCACTCCTGCAGCGTGGTCCGGGTCGGGTTGGCACTGCGGGAGTACTCGTACCCGCCGCGGGTGCCGCCGACGCCGTCCTGGGCGTAGGTCGAGCTGGTGTGGATCGACGTGGTGACCGCACCCGTGATCGGGTCCGGCTCCTGGCCTGCGTGGATCGCGCGCGTGGAGAAGCCCTGCATGTGCGCCGAGACTACTCCGGGCGGAGCAACGGCCCCGACCTGCACGGGGGCTTCTCGGCGAGCGTCCGGCGAACTGCGCCCAGCGCGGTCCGGCCGGTCGCTCAGTTGCCGCCGAGGAACGCGATGACGTCCGACCGGGTGACGACGCCTGCGGGCTTGCCGTCGATCAGCACCAGCGCGGCGTCGGCATTCGCGAACGCGCCCATCGCGTCCTGCAGCGACTCCCCCGCTCCGAGCGTGGGCAGCGGCGGCGACATGTGGTTCTCCAGCTTGTCGGCGAGCTGCGCGCGGCCGGTGAACAGCGCGTCGAGCAGATCCCGCTCGACGACCGACCCGGCCACCTCCGCAGCCATGACCGGCGGCTCGGCCTTCACGACCGGCATCTGGGAGACGCCGAACTCGCGCAGGTAGAGCGCCGCGTCGGCGACGGTCTCGTTGGGGTGGGCATGCACCAGGTCCGGGATCGAACCGTCCTTGCGGCGCAGCACGTCGCCGATGGTGGCGCCCTCGGACGGCGGGAGGAAGCCGTAGCTGGCCATCCACGCGTCGTTGAAGACCTTGCCGAGGTAGCCGCGGCCGCCGTCGGGCAGCAGGACGACCACCACCGCGTCGGCGGGCAGCTTCTCCGCGACACGCAGCGCGGCGACGGTCGCCATGCCGCAGGACCCGCCGACCAGCAGCGCCTCCTCGCGGGCCAGGCGCCGGGTCATGTCGAACGAGTCGGCGTCGGAGACGGGGACGATCTCGTCGCAGATGTCGCGGTCGTAGGTGGTCGGCCAGAAGTCCTCGCCGACGCCCTCGACCAGGTACGGGCGCCCGGAACCGCCGGAGTACACCGAGCCCTCGGGGTCCGCGCCGATGATCTGCACGGCGCCGTTCGAGACCTCCTTGAGGTAGCGGCCGATGCCCGAGATGGTGCCGCCGGTGCCGATGCCCGCGACGAAGTGTGTGATCTTCCCGTCGGTCTGCTCCCAGATCTCCGGGCCGGTCGAGTGGTAGTGCGACTCGGGGTTCGACGGGTTGGCGTACTGGTTGGGCTTCCAGGCGCCGTCGATCTCGGTGACCAGCCGGTCCGAGGTCCGGTAGTAGGAGTCGGGGTGCTCGGGGTCGACCGCGGTCGGGCAGACGACGACCTCGGCGCCGTAGGCCTTGAGCACGTTGCGCTTGTCCTCGCCGACCTTGTCCGGGCAGACGAACACACAGTGGTAGCCCTTGCGCTGGGCCACCATCGCCAGTCCGACGCCGGTGTTGCCCGAGGTCGGCTCGACGATCGTCCCGCCCGGCTTCAGCTCGCCAGAGGCCTCGGCGGCCTCGACCATGCGCAGCGCGATGCGGTCCTTCACCGACCCGCCGGGGTTCAGGTACTCCACCTTGGCGAGGACGGGGGCGGCGATCCCCTCGGAGACAGTCCCGAGCCGGACGAGCGGGGTGTCCCCGACCAGGTCGACGACGTGTTCGGCGTAGCGCATGAGTGCATCCTTCCAGGGGCGTGGGTGCCTCCGCGTCGCGGAACCCCGATCAGGTGGGCGACGCCGGTCACGAGCGAGCGCGCCTCCGGTTACCGGTGAGTAGAGTCCGGGACCGAAGACACCCTGCGACGGAGGAGGACGTCATGCCCGAAGCCGTGATCGTCGCCGCGGCCCGATCCCCGATCGGCCGCGCGAACAAGGGCTCCCTGGCGGGGATGCGCCCGGACGACCTGACCGTCCAGATGGTGCGGGCCGCGCTGGACCAGGTCCCCGGCCTCGACCCGGCCGAGATCGAGGACCTCGTGCTCGGCTGTGGCCTGCCCGGGGGTGAGCAGGGCAGCAACATGGCCCGCCGGGTGGCCGTCCAGCTCGGGTTCGACACGCTGCCCGGCACCACGATCACGCGCTACTGCGCCTCGTCGGTGCAGACGACCCGGATGGCGCTGCACGCGATCAAGGCCGGTGAGGGCGACGTCTTCGTCTCCGCCGGCGTCGAGACCGTGTCCCGGTTCGCCAAGGGCACCTCGGACTCGTGGCCGGACACGCACAACCCGCTGTTCGCCGACGCCGAGGCCCGCACCGCCGAGGTCGCGGAGAAGGGCTCGGACACCTGGACCGACCCGCGGGAGCAGAACCTGCTGCCGGACGCCTACATCGCGATGGGCCAGACGGCGGAGAACCTCGCCCGCTACAAGGACGTGTCCCGCGAGGACATGGACCGGTTCGCGGTGCGCTCGCAGAACCGCGCCGAGCAGGCCATCGCCGACGGCTTCTTCGCCCAAGAGATCACCCCGGTGACGCTGCCCGACGGCACTGTCGTCTCCACCGACGACGGCCCCCGCGCCGGCACCACATACGACAAGCTCGCCGAGCTCAAGCCGGTGTTCCGCCCGGACGGCCGGGTCACCGCCGGCAACGCCTGCCCGCTCAACGACGGTGCCGCCGCACTGATCATCATGTCGGACACGAAGGCCGAGGCGCTGGGTCTCACCCCGCTCGCCCGGATCGTCTCCACCGGCGTCAGCGGCCTGTCCCCGGAGATCATGGGCTACGGCCCGGTCGAGTCGTCCCGGCAGGCGCTGACCCGCGCCGGCCTCACGATCGACGACATCGACCTCGTCGAGATCAACGAGGCGTTCGCCGCGCAGGTCCTGCCGTCGGCGCGGGACCTGGGCATCGACGAGGAGAAGCTGAACGTGCACGGCGGCGCGATCGCGCTCGGCCACCCGTTCGGCATGACCGGTGCCCGCATCACGACGACGCTGCTCAACGGGCTGCGCTCCACCGGTGGCCGCTACGGCCTGGAGACGATGTGCGTCGGCGGCGGGCAGGGCATGGCGATGGTGCTGGAGCGCCTGTCCTGACCCTCCGTCCGTCCACACCACGGGCCGGTCCGCGTACGACGCGGGCCGGCCCGTGGTGTGTGCGGGTTTCGCAGGCCGGACGGGTGGTAGTGGCCCCGGCAGACACGCACGTCCCGCCGAAGGAGGCACACCATCACCACCGCGAACGATCCGCACCCCGCCGACTCCACCCGCACGCTGCAGGCGTTCGTCGACCAGGTCCGCCGCGCCGCGGGCGTCGGCACCGAGTCCGAGGCCGAGACGCTGTCCCGGGCCACGTTCCGTCAGCTCGGTGAGCTGATCAGCGCCGGCGAGACGCAGAAGCTCGCGAACTCGCTGCCGAAGGAGCTGGCCACCGAGCTGGTGGCGACGCCGTCGACGTCGCAGGCCCGCAAGGTCGACCGGCTGACCTTCGTCGACGCCGTCACCGCGTCGACCGGGGACTCCGACATCGAGACCGCCGACGCCCGGGTGGACGCCGTGCTCGGCACGCTCGCGTCCTGGACGCCCGGGTCCGAGCTCGACGACCTGGCCCAGCAGCTGCCCGACGACCTGGCCCGGTCGCTCCGGACGAGCTGAGCCGGTCGGTACCGGCCCCACACGACGCCGGCCGGTACGGGGCCGGCCGGTACGGGGCCCCACAACACCACCCCGGACACGACGACGCCGCGGACACCGGCTGGTGTCCGCGGCGCGCGCGGGACCGGAGGGGGCGAATCCGGCGCCGCTCCCCGGCCGGGATCGGCCGGGCGTCGGGGAGGTCCTCAGTCCTGTCTGAGCAGGCTCAGCAGCCGGAGGATCTCGATGTAGAGCCAGACGATCGTCGTCATGAGGCCGAAGGCGATGTACCAGGAGTACTTCACCGGGACGCCGGCCCGTACCGCCTTGTCCGCGGCATCGAAGTCGAGCAGCAGGCTGAACGCCGCCACACCGATCACGACCAGGCCGAAGACGATGCCCAGCGGCCCCTCCCGAAGCCCGAGTCCACCCGTGGTGAAGAACCCGGCGACGAGGTTGGCCAGCATCAGGACGACGACGCCGATCATGGCGCCCATCAGCCACTTGGTGAACCGCGGCGTGACCTTGACGGCGCCGGTCTTGTAGACGACGAGCATGCCGAAGAAGACGCCGGCCGTACCGATCAACGCCTGGAAGGCGATGCCCGGGTACATGCGGTTCAGCGGCGCCGTGATCCCTCCGAGCGCGATGCCCATCGCGATCGAGTAGGTGAGGGTCAGCGGCGCACTGGGCTTCTGCTTGAAGATGACGATCAACGAGACGACGAGCCCGACGATGAACGCCGGGATCGCCAGCAGCATGCCGATCTGGCCGAGCATGACGGTTCCGACGCCGGCGGCCAGCGCGAGAACCGCGCTGATCACCGTCTTCTGGACGATGTCGTCGATCGTGATCGGCCGGTCGCTGCTCTTGCCCGCCTGCTGCGGGTCGACGTAGGACGACTGGGAACCGGCGTAGGCAGTGGTTCCGCCCATCATGCCGCCGCCCGAGCCGCCACCGAAACCGGCGTAGCCGCCGCCCTGCTGGGTGGGCAGGTTGCGGAACGCCGGGTTGCTCGTGGAGCGCACCTGGATCCTCCTCGCGGAACGTGTGGGCCCGTCCGGACGGGCCTCGCACCTCTTCAACGCCGTCCGGGCCCCAGAGGTTCCCGGCGGTAAAACAAAGTTTACCGATACCCGGGACGCGTGCCGGATCAGTGCCGCGGCGGCCCGACCCGTGGGAACCCGCGCGTCGGCGTCGGCGCCTCGACCAGGGCGGCGTCGATCGGGGCGGCATCGATCGGGGCGGCGTCGATCGGGGCGTGGACGTCGGTCTCCCGGACGTCCGGGCCGGGCTCCGGCACGACGGGGATGTCCGGCGTCGTCGTGTCGTGCCGCGGCTCGTCGGCCAGCGGGGCGTTGCCGCGCAGCTCCGAACGGATGAGCGACGGCCACCGGACGACGGAGTCGACCGCCGTCGCCGCGGCCTTGCGACCGGGCGGGCTCACCAGCGCGGCGACCACCGCGACCAGCACGATCACCAGGGTCACGATGCCGCCGGGACTCGGCGCGAACATGGGCGTACCTCCTCCTGCCCGGGTCCGGCGGGGGCATTCCGGACCCGGGTGACCAACGAGCGGGTCACGCTCCGGTCACGCCGTGTGCCGGGCGGGTCGACGCCCGCGGGGCTAGGGTCCGGCGTCACCGGCGGAGGTCTCCGCCGGCCCGCACGTCGACCACGGAGGTGACCCGCACATGTGGGCACTGCTGTCCCGGAACCTGCGCGTCTGGCTGCTGCTGGCGATCGGTGCGCCGATCCTGGCGTGGCTGCTGGGCAAGCTCGGTGACGCGATCGAGGGCAGGCGCGGCCCGAACGCGTTCTCGAAGACGCTGCACGCCGGGCGGCGCTTCCTGGAGCGCCGGACGAAGGGCCCGATGCGGCGGCACGACCGCCACGACCGGCACGATTACGACCAGCTGGCACGCTGACGACGTCAGGCCGGCTGCCCCCGTCGACGGCCGCGCAGCCCGCGCCGTCGACGCTTGCGGTCCTCGCCGGTGTCGTCGCGCTCGAGCGCGGCGGCCCGGGTGGCGCACCGTTCGCAGGGTACCCCGCTGCGCTCCTCGACGAGCGGCACCGGGGTCACAAGGTGCCCGCAGAGTGCCTCGTAGCGGCCGGAGCGGGTGGCCCGGTCCGAGCACATCTCGGAGTCGGGCACCTGATGGGCGCGACTGTCGGTCACCGACGTCATCGTGAGGAGTTCGGCGGCAGGTGCGCTGGGTCCCGCTCCGTTCAGCACGGCAGCACCCGTCCGTACGTGTGCCCGTACGTCGACCGGCGCATCAGCGGGACTCCTCGTGGTCGCAGCTGTTGCCATCGTCACCGACGAACGCCGCAATAGCAAGATCCACTTCTGAATCGACCGCTACTCTCCGCACTCGATCATGCAGGTCGGGGCGTGTTCACGACCACGGGAGGCCGAGCGTGACCCATCCCAACGGGACCCCCGCAGGCGAGCTCGGCGACGTGACCTGGCGGCGGCCCGCCGAGGGCTCGCAGGGCCTGGAGTTCGCCGTCCTCGACGACGGCCAGGTCGCCGTCCGCAACGCCACCGACCCGGACGGGCCGGTGCTCGTCTACACCGCCGCGGAGATCGCGGCGTTCGTCGACGGGGCCCGCAAGGGCGAGTTCGACGACATGGTCTGAGCGCGTCAGGGCACGCGCGTCAGGGCCCGCGCGTCAGGACAGCAGCCCGGCCGCGTCCGCCCACAGCGACCCGACGATCTCCCCGGCCGGCGCCCGCCGCGACCGCGCCGCGGCCTGCCCGGCCCAGTGGTTGACCCGGTCCACCGCGCCGGGTTCGCCCGCGCGGTAGCGGGCCACCAGGCGTCGCTGCTCGGGGTAGCGGGCGGGAGCCGGCGCGTCCGGCGACGCCCAGGCCCGGATGTAGCCGGTCGGGACCGCGCGGGCGAGCCGCCCGGTATAGGCGCGGGTGGTGACGGTGTCCTCCGGCGCGAGGCCGTCGAGGGCGGCGGCCCAGTCGTCGTCGATACCGGTCTCGGGGGCGCGCAGCAGCGCGGTGCCGACCTGCACCGCGCTCGCGCCGAGGGTGAGCGCGGCGGCCAGTGCGCGGCCGTCGGCGATCGCCCCGGCGGCGACGACCGGGACCGACAGCGCGTCAGCCAGCCTCGGGACCAGCGCGAACAGCCCGACGGCGGTGCGCTCGGCCGCGTCCGGGTCGCTCGTGCCGCGGTGTCCCCCGGCCTCCATCCCCTGCGCGACGACGGCGTCGGCGCCGGCCTCCTGTGCCGCCAGCGCCTCGTCGAGGGTGGTGGCGCAGGCGAACCAGGCGATGCCCGCGTCGTGCAGCGCCCGCACCTGCTCCGGGGCGAACACCCCCATGATCGACGACGCGACGGTGGGCCTGGCCGCGATCACGGCCTCGACCTGCTCCTCGAACACCGGGCCGGGCCCCGGCGGCGGGGCCGCGCGGCCACCGAGCGAGTCCAGGAACGCCTGCGCCGCAGCGGTGTCGGTGTCGCCGGGCGCGTCGGGGATCCAGAGGTTGAGCTGGAACGGTGCGTCGTCACCGGCGAGCCCGCGGAACCGCGCGGCCCAGTCCGCGATGCGTTCCGGGCTGTCGTTCACCGCGCCGGACGCGCCCATTCCTCCAGCCCCGGCGACGGCGGCCGCCAGCTCCGGCGGGCACGCGCCCGCCATCGGCGCCTCCAGCACCGGCACGCCCAGCCCGTACCGCTCGCAGAACCGCTCCGCCCGCTCCCGTGCGCTCGTCACGGTGACCGAGTGTGCCCCTCGGCGATGATCGTCGCTCCGGGGCTGGACCGGGGACGCCGGTCGGGGAAGGATCGGCTGCGATGACCGGCTCCTCGTTCCTCGACCAGCTGCGCGCGCACGCCCCGGAGCATCTGCCTTCGGCGTTGCAGCGTGACCCCGCCGCGCGCGTCCCCGCGGACCTGCAGACCCCGCACGGGACGACGATCGTGGCCCTGACCTGGGCCGACGGGGTCCTGCTCGCCGGTGACCGGCGGGCGACCTCGGGCAACCTGATCGCCCAGAAGGACCTGGTGAAGGTCCTCGTGCTGGACCGGACGTCGGCGGCCGGGTTCGCCGGGTCGGTCGGGCACGCACTGCTGATGCTCGAGCTGTTCCGCGCCGAGATCGAGCAGTACGAGAAGATCGAGGGCGCCCCGATCAGCCAGGAGGGCAAGATCCGCCGGCTGTCGTCGGTGGTGCAGGAGAACCTGCCTGCCGCGATGGCCGGGTTCGTCGCGCTGCCGATCTACGTCGGCTACGACGCGACCCGCACCGACCCCGCCCGGATCGTCACCTACGACCCCAGCGGCAGCGTCGCCCGCGACCACCAGGGCTACCGCAGCATCGGGTCCGGCTCGGACTTCGCCGAGTCGTCGCTGAAGAAGCGGCACTCCCCCGACGTCGACCGCGCAGGCGCGATCTCGCTGGCCGTCAACGCGCTGTGGGACGCCGCCGACGACGACACCGCCACAGCGGGCCCCGACCTCACCCGAATGATCTTCCCGAACATCATCACGGTGACCGCCGAGGGTGCGCTCGAGGTACCCGAGGACGAGATCCGCACCGCGACCGAGCAGATGCTGGCCGAGCGGGCAATCCGTCCGGGCGGCTGAGCCCGCGCGCTACTCCTCCGGCCGGGGCGGCCCGCCGGCGCGGGCGATGATCTCGTCGACGACGGAGTTCTTGGCGTCGGCGTAGAGGTTCATGTCGGCCCACTCGCGCCCGGCCAGCGACCGCTTCTGCGCCTCGTACCGCTCGCGCTCGTCCGGGTGACTGCGCAGCCGGTCCCGGAACGCGAGGTAGCGGGCGACCTCGACGCTGTCGTCGGCGTAGCAGTGCAGATTGACACCGAGATCGCGGACGGCGCCCCGCAGGCACCGGTGGCCGTCCTCGCGAACACGCAGGTCCCAGCCGTCGGCGAGCAGGTCGTCGAGGTAGGCGGGTTCGTCGTCGGGGTCGTCCAGCCCGACGACGACGTCGATCACCGGCTTCGCCGCCAGCCCCGGTACCGCGGTGGAGCCGATGTGCTCGATCCGGCGGGCGCGGTCCCCCAGCGCAGTGCGCAGGCGGGCGGCGACCTCGGCGTAGGCGTCCGGCCAGGTGGGGTCCGGTTCGGCCAGCTCGACGACGACCGGGCGCAGCCCGTGGATCAGCTTCTCCGCCAGTTCCTGCTCGCGTGGGGTGCGCACGGGCCCGATTCTGCTCTGCTCACCTCTACGCATCACCCCGTTCTGCGGCGCTGCACCTCCAGCCCGGCGATCGCCGCCACGGCCAGAACCAGCACGATCACCGGCCCGAGCCACGGCAGCGACGGCTGCCCGCCGAGCAGCGCACCCCAGATCGAGCCGATCCGGCCGGTGAACACGAGCTGCCCCAGCGGGATCAGCCCCAGCGTCACCGCGATCAGCCCGGCCAGCCCCTGCAACCCCTCACGTCCCATGGTCTTCCCCTCGTTGACGATGCGAGTGCATTGCAACAGGGGTTCGCCGCTCGTGTCAATGCGATCGCATTGCTACAGTGGCGGTGTGCCCCGCACCGTGGACTCCGACGCGCGTCGTGCCGAGATCGCCGATGCAGCACTCACCCTGGTCGCCCGCTCCGGCGTCGAGGCCGTGTCACTGCGCGCGGTCGCAGCCGAGGCCGGGGTGTCGATGGGCCGGGTGCAGCACTGGTTCCCCGGCAAGGACGCGCTGCTGCTGCATGCGCTGGAGCGGTCGCACCGGCGGATGGAGCAGCGGATCGAGGCACGCGCCGGCGCCGCCGGCGGGAGCGAGCGCGACGTGCTCGCGACGATTCTCGACGAGCTGCTCGGCGAGCATCCCGAGACCCGCGACGCGATCCGGATCCACGCCGCGTTCGCCACCCGCGAGGTCGACGAGCGCACCCGCGCGATCCTCACCGACGGCGACGACGAGATCCGCGCACTGACCCGGGCCGTCGTCGCCGACGCCGGATCGGCCGACCCGGACACCGACGCCGACGCGCTGCTGGCCCTGACGTCGGGACTGAGTCACGACGTCGTCCTGAACGGGGCCCCGGTGGCACGCGCCCGAAGAACTCTGATCGCGATGCTGGACCGCCTCGCCCCGCCGTAACCACCCGCCACACCTGTTGATCAGCACGGAACTATCGCCGGAACCGCAGAATCGCGCAGACGATCAACGCCCTCCCTGTCGATCAGCACAGCGACGCAGTGCGCACTGCAGAATCGTTCCGCTCGACAGGCGGCAGGTCGATCGACGGAGACCCGGACCCACCGGTCGAATGATCTGGCTGCGGAACAGCGACATATCCGGGCCGCCATCGCCGAATGGTCGGAAATATGCGCCCGACAACAGTTGATCAAACACCTGTTCGAGTAGAATGGAGCCATGCCCAGCGACCGGCTTCGTGATGCCTACCGCCTCCTTGTCGAGGCGGTGGATGCGCTCGATGCTGCCGCCGGAGCCGATGCCGATGATGCGGATCTGCTGTCGTCGCTGCCGATGGCCGAGGGCGTGGTGCGCCGGCTGGACCGGTGCACGGTGGCGGTCACGGCGGAGCTGGAGCGGCGGGGGGCGTTCGTCGAGCGCGGTTACAAGAATGCCGATTCC